>CAITOF010000076.1 GCA_903893945.1 uncultured Oxalobacteraceae bacterium
CCCAGATACAGTGCCGAATCGAAGCCGCCGACCACCGCCATGTAGGCGCGAACACCGGTCTGCCCGGCATGCCTGCAGCGCAGCGTTTCACCGCGCGCAATGCCATGTGTGCTCCAGTTATCGATAGTGCGTGTGCCAGCCGGACCGCTGACGGTAGCCGACATATCCGCACCGGTCAGCGCGATCGTGCAATCAACATTGAAACGCAGCGTGGCGCCCTGTAATGCCATTTCGAGCGTCGCTGCCGTTTCTGAATTGCCCAGCAAATGATTCGCAACCCGGTGCGCCAGTGCATCCATCGGACCCGATGGCGGTATGCCGACTGACCACAAGCCCAGCCTGCCCGGATAATCCTGAATGGTACTCTGTATGCCGCCTTCAAGAACATCGATCGTGGCAGCCAGGTATGTCATGCCCGACAGCATCTGCGTGGTCTGATGTCCCTGCATGAAAATGGGTTGTGCCAGAATTTGTGCAAGGTAAGCCAGATTGGTTTCGACGCCGTCGATCCGGGTATGTGCTAACGCGGAATTCAGTGCAGAAATCGAACTGGCCCGGTCCGGGCCACTGACTATCAGTTTTGCCAGCAACGGATCATAAAACGGGCTGACTGTCACACCCGCCTCAATCCAGGTATCGACACGGACCGCCGGGTCAAATTCCACTGCAGTCAACATGCCCGACGATGGCTGAAATTCCTTGCCCGGATCCTCGGCATAAACCCGCAACTGCATGGCATGTCCCTTTGGAACCAGCGCGGCCTGCTCAGGCAATCTGAGCTCATGGGCCGCAGCACGTATCATCCATTCAACCAGATCAATCCCATACACCTGTTCTGTCACGCCGTGTTCTACCTGCAGCCTTGTATTGACTTCCAGAAAATAGAATTCCCGGGTTTGTGCGTCAAACACAAATTCCACCGTGCCTGCCGACAGGTAGCCCGCCATCCCGGCCAACCGTACCGCAGTGGCAGCCAGCGCGTGCCGTGTTGCATCTGTCAAATTCGGCGCAGGCGTTTCTTCAATGACCTTCTGATTACGGCGCTGTACCGAACAATCACGTTCACCGAGAGAAACCACGTTCCCACGCCCATCGCCAAAAATCTGGACTTCAATATGCCGCGCCGCCTGGACATATTTTTCGATATACACACCACTGTTTTTGAAATTATTGGCAGACAGTTTCTGCACGGATGCAAATGAGTCCTCCAGTTCAGACGCAGTCCAGCACAGGCGCATACCAATACCGCCGCCACCGGCAGTACTTTTCAGCATCAGCGGATAACCGATGCGGCGGGCCTGCTCCAGCGCATCAGCGACGCCGGTCAGTAGCCCGGTACCCGGCAGGAGCGGCACCCCTGCGCGCTGCGCCAGTTCGCGTGCAGTGTGCTTGAGTCCAAAATCACGCATGTGAGCAGGCGTCGGACCAATAAAAACCATCCCTTGTGACGCACAGCGCTCGGCAAAATCCGCATTCTCGCTCATGAAACCATAACCGGGATGGATTGCATCGGCGCCGGCAGCTCTGGCTGCAGCCAGAATCGCATCGGCGGACAGATAGCTTAGTGCGGCCGGTCCCGGACCAATACACACAGCCAGATCAGACTGCCTGACATGCAGTGATTCAACATCACTTTCTGAATACACCGCAACCGTGCCGATATGCATGGCACGTGCCGTCCGGATGATCCGGCAGGCGATTTCGCCGCGGTTGGCAACCAGGATCCGCTTAAACATGGATCAGTTCCAGGGCATCCCACACTGTCAGGCGCACCGGTGTCGGGTTATAGGCATTGCACGGATTATTGAGTTGCGGGCAGTTCGAGATGAGCACCAGCACATCCATTTCGGCACGCATCTCCACATATTTCCCTTTGCCTGAAACGCCGTCTTCAAAGCGCAAGCCACCCTGCGACGTTACGGGAACATTCATGAAAAAATTGATGTTCGGTACCAGATCGCGTTTGGTCATGCCATTATTCGCCTTGGCGAGAGCGTGCAAAAAGCTGTCGCGGCAGCTATGCATGAATTTTTTTTCGTGTGCATAGCGCACTGTGTTGCTTTCGGCCGAACACGCGCCGCCCACCGTATCATGCTGACCGCAGGTATCTGCAATTATGGTCAGCATCGGACGACCATAATTCGAATACAGTACCGTCCCGGCCGACAGATACAGATTACCCTGGCGCTGCACCGTGTCGGTGGCGCTATATCGCTCATCAATATTGGTGGCATGATAAAACAGTGTGTCAACGGCCTGATTACCCTCCAGATCGGTAATCCGGAATATCTGGTTACGTTTAATAATATGCATCCACGGCTCGCCGGCAAGCTGCACGTGGGTATAAGAGGCACTTGCTTCATCCAGACGACTTTCAATCAGTTTTTCCATGGTGAGTCCCTTAGCGGCAGTACTGTTCAGTATTGGCAAAGCCACGCTGATTTTCGGGGCAGTGCAGGCGACAGGCATCACTTTGCGGCGCAGTACCCGTGGTCCACGCGCACAAGGCAATCTGTTTCGGGCTATAAATCGGCGAGGTATCCAGCGGGTGCGGCGCACTGGATACGGCAAGCAGCGTATCCATCTCGAAACGCAGGTCGACATAATCCCCGGCCCTGGAATGTCCTGGGACAAATTGCAGGCTCCCTCCCGGATTGACCACAACCTTGCTGAAAAAATTGACACCCGGCATCAGGTCACGCAGACCAAGTCCCCACTTTCCAAGTTCAATCAACAGGCTATCTTTGCCATTTCTGTACATGTCATTGCGGTAGTCCTGATAGCGATGCTGACCGTATTTCGATTGCATCAGTTCAGCATCCGCCACACCGCAGAGCGGATCATGCCAGCCGACGGTATCCTGCACAATCGAGGCAAGAATCCGGCCCATATCCGAGTACAGCACATTGCCACGCGTCAGGTGCGCGGTATGTTGTGCTTTGAGCGTGTCAGGAACGTTTAACCGTTCGAGGCACTCGGCAGAGTTATACATCAGCACAGAAAAATTGGCGCCACCCTCAAGATCGGTGACACGCAAAGTCGTGCCACGTCTGATCTGATACGACCAGTGCGATCCACCGGGCAATGCTTCGGACCATAAATGGGTAGCGGGATCAGATTCGGCGGGAAGCGACGATGACGAAGACATACTATAAGTCCCAGGAAGTGGATAAAATCGAGGGACGAGCGATCACATGTGCTGTGAATCCTCCCGGGCTTTTATCCCTCCGTGTAGTCCTGCCGGCGACACCGAATGCCATCGACAGTACCGGTTGCTCTCGGACCTGACGCCAACGCTAACGCTGACCGGAACCCTAGTAACCTTGCTCAAGAAGCGCAAACGAAAACAGTCTGACTATCGTGCGTCCCTCAGTACAGGATTAATAGCACGATTAGTGCCAGCCGATTTCCCCAAAACACCGGACTAAAACGTCGATAAGCGCACCAATTTGGGGTGAATTCAGTCAAATGGCGCACTTTTTTGGTGAGTCCCGGCGGCTGGACTGGTTAATCACTGCAATCCGCTCACTGCCGGCGCTTCCACGACATAGAAGCCACGGACCATGCGCTTTTTAGCCGTACCAGGTTTCAATCTGTCATTTTTCAGGTCGACTTGCATGCCTGATTTCATTTACATCAAGACACCAAAAGCGCTGATCCCCTATAATGATTTCGAGTTTCAGTCCTGGCGGGATACGAACCTGTGGATACCGGCAAAATGAATGATCACCATTGGCAGCAGCAATGAAAATACCTCAAAACATCTGGCACCCTGTATTGCTTTCGCGTGAACTTAAACGCAAACCCCTCAAATTTCAGCGGTTTGGCTCGGATTTTGTCTTTTGGCGTGACAAGCATGGAAGTCCGCAAATGTTTCCGGACCGATGCCCGCATCTAGGGGCATCACTAAGCCAGGGATCTGTCTCGAACGGAAATCTGGTTTGTCCTTTTCATGGGTTTGAATTTTCCGCTTCCGGCGACTGCCAGCACATTCCGGCCAACGGCACGCTGGGCAAGATACCGGCAGGCATGAACTGCGTGCGATTTGAATGCATTGAATCTGCCGGATTTATCTGGGCATGGGTCGGTGAAAAGCCATCGACCGGCGCGCCCGCTTACTTTAGCGAAATTGCAGACGGATTTCAGATCGCCGATATGGCGATTGATGCCAGGGTCAACTATTCACGAGCGATCGAAAACCAGCTCGATGCGGCACATCTGCCATTTGTGCACAAATCAACCATAGGCTCCGGAGGCAAGAGCTTTGTCGATGGGCCCTACATCGAATCGGTGCATAACGGACTCAATTCATGGGTGTTTAATCGCGTCGACAGCAACGAACCGCACCAGCCTATCAGTGAGTTGCAGAAATTAAGCCACCAGCGCCCGCCCAGTTTGCAACTGCGTTATCCGGCACAGTGGTTACTGAACATTTCAGACCATCTCAAAAACTTCATTGCATTCGTTCCGGTAAACGAGAATACGACGCGCTTCTATTTGCGCACCTGCCATAAAGTCAAGTTGCCGATTGCAAGCTATCTATATGGATTGCTTTTGCAACTCATGAACAAAATCATACTGCAACAGGACTTGAACGTGATCAGCCATGTAAAGCCCTGCTTTTCGCTCGATTCCAGCTCTGACCGATTTATCGGCGCTGACCGCGCCATAGTCATTTACCGGCGATGGCTGGCAAGTAATGCCGCCGATTTCAACCCAGATTCAACAACTCGCCAAATGACTAAAATCGCTGCGGTCAGTGCTGACGGTTCGTCGTCTGACCCGTTAGCATTTCAACCACCGGCAACAGGGCGTCAGGACGGCAACTGAAATTGGCCAGGCGGGCCCGGGCATCCGGGACAAGATCAAGGTCATAGGGCAATCGACCTGCCACCAGCCACAACTTATCATGCGGCAAAGCAGCCAATAATTTCTGCTGCGCTGCCGATAAAACGGCGTTATACGATTGGATGACGATCTGCTCGGCACGTGCAGTAAAACGCAGGGCCGCGGTCAGTTCCTCATGCGTCGCATTAAACGGCAGCCTGTATTCGCTGACCTCCAGCCCTGCCTTTACCATGGCAGCCAGCATTGACTGCCGGTGTTCCTCGTCCGCCACAGTTTCATCCACCTCGGTTCGTGTCAGCAACTCAACCGTAATCAAATGGATCGGCAAGGTGGGCCGCAAAGGATGAAAATCACCCATCACCCGCAACGACGCTTTATGCACACGGCGCGACAAATCCAAAGCCTCCGGTTTCATTAGCCCGACGGGTAGCAGCGGTGCATTTCGCCAATTTGCCACAGCACGGGTCTGTTTGAGTTCAAGTATGCGTTGCAATGCCTGTTCCATGCGCTGCGCGGAAATCTCACCCGATGCCACGGCCGACACAACACGCTCCACTGCACTGGCCTGGCGATCTTCAAGATGAGAAATGAGCACCAGGTCACTCCCAGCCTGCAGGGTTGCAACCGCCCCCTGGGCGACACCCACTCCATCCGAAATGGCAGCCATTTCCAGACAATCTGTAACGATCACCCCTTTAAATCCCAACTCGTTACGCAACAGTCCGGTCAACACCCGTTGAGACAGGGTCGCCGGCAAATCAGGGGCATGTTCGATCGCCGGAAACACCACGTGTGCGGTCATGATGGCGGGCACCCCTTCTGCGATAGCCGCTTTGAACGGTCGCAATTCCACACTGTTCAAACGCGCCATATCATGGCCGACGACGGGCATGGTGAAATGGGAATCGGTGAGCGTATCGCCATGACCGGGAAAATGCTTTGCCGTAGCAACCACCCCGGAATTTTGTAATCCATGAAGCGCCGCCATGCCAAATTGAATGACGGTCTCCGCATCTTCGCCAAACGCGCGCACACCAATTACCGGATTCAGTGGATTATTATTCACATCCAGCACCGGCGCGAGTATCATATTAATGCCGATCGCGCGCATTTCTTCACCACTGACGCGCATCAGCTGCTCGCAGTCACGCTCCGAACCCGCCTCCTGAAATGCCATTGCTGAAGGGATGGCAGTTACGCCCTGTTCGACACGCATCACCATGCCACCTTCCTGGTCAATGGCGATAAGCAGCGGAATCTCGCTCACTTTGGCATTCAGCTCCTGCAGGTCACGGCACAACCGCGCCACCTGTTGAGGTGATTCCACGTTGCGGCGGAACAATATGACGCCACCAACGTGGTATTGCTGAATCATTCGGGCAATGTGCGCATCAACTTCTGTAGCATCAAATCCGACCATGAATAACTGGCCAATTTGTTTTTGAAGATTCAATTCCATCCGCTCAATATCCTGTTTTCGTTAATCACTGACCCGCTACATGGCGCGACCATGCGCGTCAAATAAGTGGCAATGTTTTGCCGGAAAAATCACCTTGTTAATGTCACCTGATTTTAATGTTGCATGCTCCGCCGATTGTCTGATGGTCACCATTTCAGCCGCAGTGCCAATACGCGCGTAAGCGATACTGGAATCACCCAGGTGTTCAACCAGTGTCACGGTGACGCTGACCTGATTGACTTCCTGTTCTGCACCGGAGCACAAAACAATGTGTTCGGCACGAATTCCCAACGTCAACGGGTCATTTACTGCAATGCTATCCGTATCCGCGCGCAACTGAATCAATGCGCCATCAGGCAGTCTTATAACGAGATCATTTTTATTGATTTCGACGACTTGCGCGGGCAGAAAATTCATTTTTGGAGCACCTAAAAATCCCGCCACAAACAGGTTTGCCGGATGATTATACAAATCCAGCGGACTACCGACCTGCTCAATATGTCCACCATTGAAAACGACGATGCGCTCACCCAGTGTCATTGCTTCAACCTGGTCATGCGTAACATAAATCATGGTGGCTTTTAAATGCTGGTGCAGTCGACTGAGCTCCAATCGCATTTGAACACGCAAGCTGGCGTCCAGGTTGGATAGCGGCTCATCGAACAAAAAAACCTCAGGTTGCCGGACTATGGCTCGGCCAATTGCAACCCGCTGACGCTGGCCGCCCGACAAATCCTTGGGTTTGCGCCTGAGCAAATGACCAATCTGCAAAATACCGGCGGCATGTTGCACTGCAGTTTCAATGTCTGCCTTTTTCATTCCCGCCAAATTCAGGCCAAACGCCATGTTTTCATACACAGACATATGCGGATATAAGGCGTAGGACTGGAATACCATGGCAAGTCCGCGTTGGGCCGGTGGCACATCATTGGCACGTCTCCCGGCTATCATCAGCTCACCGCCTGTAATGGTTTCCAGTCCCGCAATCATACGCAGCAGCGTCGACTTGCCACAGCCAGATGGCCCTACAAACACGACAAATTCACCATCGCGGATGTCCAGGTCAATGCCATGAATGACTTCTGTGCCATCGTCAAATCGTTTAACTATATTGGTAAGTGTTACCTGCGACATGTTTCGGATCCCTGAAAAATTTGCCTGCCTGTCAGTGACGGGTCACTTTCACCTGCCTGGCTGGATTTACTTGACCGCACCATCCATGCCACGCATGAAAAACCGCTGCGTGAAAAGGAAAGCCACCAGGATCGGCACAATGGTCAATATCGTTCCGGCAGCTATTACCCGTGTACTGCTGCCATAAGCGCCCCGCAGATAAAGGACACCCGCTGCCAATGGAAACGATTCCGGTTTGCTTAATACGATAGATGGCCAGATGTATTCATTCCAGGCCTCTACCGCCGACAGGATTCCCACCGTGGCCAACCAGGGCATTATCAGTGGCAATACGATCTTCCAGAAAATAATCCATTCCGTTGCACCATCCACTCTGGCTGCATCGATCAGATCCTGTGGTACCTCTTCGAAAGCCTGTTTCAATAACAGAATGGAGACCGCATTTACGACGTTGGGAAGAATGACTCCGGTATAGGTATTGACCAGACTCAGCTTGGTCAGTGTAATGAAGTTGGTTAAAAAGTTGACTTCTGACGGTAACACCATGGTCGCGATGATCAGGCCAAAAACCAGTTTACTGCCCTTAAATTTCATCCTTGCCAGCGGATAGGCCGCAAGCGAACACACCAGCAACTTCCAGAACACGGTGGAAATGGTAATGATCAATGAATTTCTGTAGAACAGCCACATCGGGATTGAGCGAAAAACTTCAATGAAATTATCCAGCGACGGTGCCTTGGGCCAGAAAGTAGGGGGAAATGCAAAAATATTTCCTTCCGTTGAAATCGCTGTCACCAGCGTCCACCAGAATGGAAAAATGCACAGCGCCGCCAGCGCACACAGAATCAGATACTGACCAATCGTGGCCACTTTGGGCAGCTTCATGGCAGAAAAATAAGTCATCATCTCAACGGTGTTTCGGTTTTAAATAACGCAGGCACAGCAGCGCTATGCCAATGCAGAACAGCGACACCACCAGACTGGCCGCCAGACCGCGCGGCAATTTAAGGTGCTTCAAACCCTGATCATAAGCATAATAAAGCGCCGTGAAGGTCGAATTCATCGGTCCTCCCTGCGTCAGCACATCCACTTCCTGATACGCCTTCAGTGCCGCCAATACCGACATTATCGTGCACACCATAATTGTCGGAAACAGCATGGGGACCGTAATTTTCCAGAAGCGCTGCCAGCGGTTTGCCCCATCCAGAATCGCGGCTTCCTGCATTTCAACCGGAATCGACTGCAAGCCGGCCAGATACATCACCATATACCATCCCAGTCCGCGC
>CAITOF010000077.1 GCA_903893945.1 uncultured Oxalobacteraceae bacterium
CCAAAGGTCACATTTATTATCCGGATACCCTGGTTGGCACTGATTCACACACCACCATGATTAACGGCATCGGCGTGGTCGGCTGGGGCGTTGGTGGTATTGAAGCCGAAGCCGGCATGCTGGGACAACCGGTTTATTTTTTAACTCCCGATGTGGTTGGCGTCAATCTGACCGGCAAATTGCGCGAAGGGGTAACCGCAACCGATCTGGTGCTCACCATCACTGAATTGTTGCGCAAGCACAAGGTGGTGGGCAAGTTTGTTGAATTTTTCGGCTCAGGCACCAGTACATTGACGCTCACAGATCGCGCCACCATCGCCAACATGGCACCTGAATACGGTGCCACCATGGGCTTCTTCCCGGTTGACGAGGCCACCATCGATTATTTCAAGGGTACCGGTCGCACCAAGGCGGAAATCGATGCGTTTGAATCGTATTTCAAGGCGCAGCAACTGTTCGGCATTCCGAAACAGGGTGACATTGACTACACCAAGGAAGTCTCGCTCGATTTGTCGACCGTGGCACCGTCGCTCGCCGGCCCGAAACGTCCGCAGGACCGGATTGAAATTGGCCATGTCAAAGCCACCTTCCGCGACCTGTTTTCCAAGCCGGTTTCCGAAAACGGTTTCAACAAGAACGCCGATGATCTGGATGCTGTCTATGAAACCTCAGACGGCGTGAAAGTAAAAAATGGCGACATCCTGATTGCTGCAATCACGTCCTGCACCAACACGTCCAATCCCAGTGTCTTGCTGGCGGCAGGCCTGTTGGCCAAAAAGGCCGTCGAAGCGGGATTAAAAGTGTCCCCGCACATCAAGACCTCGCTCGCGCCCGGCTCGCGCGTGGTGACCAAATATCTGGAGGCAGCCGGCCTGTTACCCTATCTGGAAAAGCTCGGCTTCGGTGTCGCTGCCTATGGGTGCACCACCTGCATCGGCAATGCGGGTGATCTGACGCCAGCCATGAATGACGCCATTACCAAAAATGATATCGTGGCCTCCGCCATCCTGTCGGGCAATCGCAATTTTGAAGCACGCATCCACGGCAATATTCGTTCCAATTTCCTGGCCTCGCCCCCCCTGGTGGTGGCCTATGCCATTGCCGGCAATATCACTCGTGATCTGATGACTGAACCGGTTGGCCGTGTTAAAGGCAAAGATATATTTCTCGGTGACATCTGGCCGACCAGTGCTGAAATCAACAAGCTGATGAAATATGCCATGAATTCGGCTACCTTCAAGAATAACTATGCGGATGTCAAGGGTGCTCCGGGCAAATTATGGGAAAACATCAAGGGTGTGGCGGCCGGTGATGTCTACAACTGGCCCCATTCCACCTACATCGCGGAACCGCCCTTCTTCAATGATTTTGAAATGCAGCCTAAAGCGGCTGCCACCAGCATCACCGGTGCGCGCGCACTGGGCGTCTTTGGCGACTCGATTACCACAGACCATATTTCTCCGGCAGGTTCGATTACCGAAGCCAGCCCGGCGGGTAAATGGCTGATCGCCAACAAAGTGATCAAGTCGGATTTCAATTCCTACGGATCGCGCCGCGGCAACCATGAAATCATGATGCGCGGCACGTTTGCCAATGTCCGCATCAAGAACAAAATGATCCCGGCCAAAGCAGATGGCGGGCAGGTCGAAGGTGGCATCACCATACACCAGCCAAGCGGTGAACAGCTGGCCATTTACGATGCTGCCATGAAATACGTCGCCGACGGTGTTCCAACCATGATCTTTGGCGGTGAAGAATACGGCACAGGATCGTCTCGTGACTGGGCTGCGAAAGGAACCCAGCTTCTGGGCGTGAAAGCGGTCATCGTGCGCTCGTTCGAACGTATCCATCGCTCCAATCTGGTGGGCATGGGAGTCCTGCCGTTGCAGTTTATCGGCGACGACAGCGTTCAGACTCTGGGTATTACTGGCAAGGAAACGTTTGATCTGAAGGGTCTCGATGGCGAGATAAAACCACAGCAGAACGCAACTCTGGTCATTCATCGTGAAAACGGGTCGAAACAGGAAGTAACCGTGCTGCTGCGTATCGATACACCGATTGAAGTGGATTATTACAAGCACGGCGGCATATTGCCCTTTGTGCTGCGTCAATTATTGGCGGCATAACCGGTCAGTAACGGCAGAAAAAAAACGCCAGGCATCACGCCTGGCGTTTTTTTATCGGCAACCACTTTCAGTCAGGGACTGCCTGTTGCCAGACAGCCTCTAGGCAGTTCCCCCCACGGTGATGCCATCCAGGCGCAGCGTTGGCTGACCAACACCCACCGGCACACTCTGACCTTCCTTGCCGCACACGCCGACACCCGAATCAAGGCGCATGTCGTTTCCTATCATGCTGACCCGGTTTAACACGTCAGGGCCATTTCCGATCAGCGTGGCACCTTTTACCGGATAGGTCACTCTGCCGTCTTCGATCATGTACGCCTCACTGGCCGAAAAAACAAATTTTCCGTTGGTGATGTCAACCTGTCCACCCCCAAAATTCACCGCATACAAGCCGTTTTTGACCGACGCGATAATCTCGCGCGGATCTTTGTCACCACCCAGCATGTAGGTGTTGGTCATACGCGGCATCGGCAAATGGGCAAACGATTCACGTCGGGCATTTCCGGTAATCGGCATTTTCATCAGCCGTGCATTGAGCGTATCCTGCAAATAACCCCGTAAAATTCCGTTTTCAATCAGCGTGGTGCATTGTGTCGAGTTACCCTCATCATCCATGCTCAGTGAACCACGCCGATTTACCAGTGTTCCGTCGTCCACCACCGTCACGCCGGCTGCCGCCACTTTCTGTCCCAGGCGACCGGAAAAAGCGCTCGATTTCTTGCGATTGAAATCACCTTCGAGTCCGTGGCCAATAGCCTCGTGCAGCAGCACGCCTGGCCAGCCCGGTCCCAGCACGACCGTCATCGGGCCGGCGGGGGCTGGTCGGGACTCCAGATTAATGAGCGCACCGGCCACTGCTTCGTCGACATATTTTTCGATGATGTCGTCAGTAAAATAAGCATAGCTGTAACGACCACCGCCCCCGGACGATCCCATTTCGCGCCGGCCATTCTGTTCAGCAATGACAGTCACGGATAAACGCACCAGCGGTCGGACATCGCCGGCGATCACACCGTCACTGCGCGCCACCAGCACCACGTCGTATTCGCTGGCCAACCCTGCCATCACCTGCTTTATTCGCGGGTCTTTGGCGCGTGCCAGTTTTTCCACCCTGCCTAGCAACTGCACTTTGGCAGACGAGTCCAGTGAGTTGATCGGATCTTCCGGGACATACAGTGCTTTGGCCATGTGCGGGTACATGTTGGCGCCCACCTTGATTTTCCCCTGCCCGTATCGTGCAATGGTCCGTGTGGCCGCAGCGGCCTCTTTCAATGCAGTCAGCGAAATATCGTCGGAATAAGCGAACGCCGTTTTATCACCGGACACAGCACGAATGCCCACACCCTGATCAATATTAAAGCTGCCGGTTTTGACTATGCCCTCTTCCAGACTCCAGCTTTCGCTCTTGGTAAACTGAAAATACAGATCGGCATAATCGACCTTATGCGTGAACATTCCCGCTAATGTGCTGGTCAGGGCCACGTCGTCCAGCCCAAAAGGCGTCAGTAGAATGGCGCGTGCGGTAGTCAGGTTTGAAGAATTCATGGTGTGCTCTAGTGTGGATGACAGTTTAATATTCAGGTAAAAACACGGTGGTGCAGGGCCGGCAGGTTGCGTCTGACCTCGTCCATCAGGCGCGGTTCAATGTTGCCGACCACCACGCCTTCGCTGTCAGGCAAAACGGCAACAATCCTGCCCCAGGGATCTATCAGCATGCTGTGTCCCCAGGTATGCCGGCCATTGGGGTGATGTCCCACCTGACCTGACGCAAGGACGTAGCACTGGTTTTCAATCGCGCGGGCCCGCAGCAGAATTTCCCAGTGCACCGAACCGGTTGTATAGGTAAACGCGGCGGGCACGACGAGCAGGTCGGTTGCACCGAATGAACGATACAGTTCCGGGAAGCGTAAATCATAACATATTGACAAGCCCACTTTAAATGTCGCCGTATCCGCTTTCAGGTCAAAGCTGACCGGTTCACGGCCCGGCAGTATGCTCCTCGACTCCTCATACGATTCCTCACCTTTCGTAAAGCCGAACAGATGGATTTTATCGTAACGCGCTATCTGGTCGCCGTGGGGATCAAAAACCAGCGTACTGTTAAATACCTTGTCTGATTCGGGGGATACCAGCGGAATCGAACCGCCGATCAGATAAATGCCGTGCCGGCGTGCCTGATCTGACATGAACGACGTCATCTGTGGCGCTTCCGGGCTGTTTGCCAGACGCGTCTTGTCCTGTTCGTGCATTCCCATCAAAGGCCAGTATTCGGGCAATAGCACCAGCTTCGCACCCGCGTCAACCGCTTCCTGGATTAAATGGCGTGCCGTATGGATATTCCCTTCCAATGCCGGTCCCGAGGTCATCTGAATCGCTGCAATTGGCATCATCTCATTATCTCCGCTGATTCTCAAAAAACCACTGTCACCCTATTCTACAGCTTAACGACATTCGGTTCTTTCCACGGTCCGGTTACCTGGTATTCAAAGGTAAATGCTTTCATCAATGGTTCTCTCAGAAATAACTGTGCCAAAAAGGTGCCCAGTCCTATCACAGGATTGACCGCCAGTCCGTAAACAACCGACGCCGCCCCTGCATTGACTTCCGGTACAACCACGACATGAAGATTCTGGGTTTCACCGGCAATATCGGCAGTACCGCTCAGAAGCACCGTCGCCGAAACACTGCGCATTTTCAGATTATCGGTTTTGGCCACTCCCCTATCAATCTCGGCACTTCCATTGATCCCGTCAAAAGCAAACCCGTCAGAGAACACATCCCGGAAATCAAGCATCAATCGTCGTGGCAGCGCCTGCAGGTTTAATACGGCGAGCAATTTTGCGGCACCGGGCTCCACTTTTAAAAACTGGCCGGCTAGCAGGTCCAGCTGGATACGACCCGACAGGCTGGGAATATCAAGCGAATACGGTGACCCGGCCCAGCTGATTTCCCCTGTCAGCTTCCCTTTTCCACCCAAAATCAGGCGCGGGTAACCGAGTCGGTCAAGCAGTTTGCCGGCGTCCATCAGATCAAGCTGGTATTTCAGGGTCGTATTGCTTCTGGGCGGACCAAATCGACTGACAACGGGCGCGGCCGGGATAGACGTGCCAGCGGCGTTGCCGATTTCACTTCCGTTGGTCCACTTTCCTTCCGCATTCAGTTCGCCATCTGGATTGACTATATTTAATTTTTCAATCTGCCATTCATTGGTTGACGGTTCATTCGATGAATTCACATTCTTTGCCCGCAGTTCCAGCCTGCCCAGCTTTTTCCCAAACAGCTCGACACTGTCGGCAACCACATCCAGGCCCGGAATACTGCTGTGGATA
>CAITOF010000078.1 GCA_903893945.1 uncultured Oxalobacteraceae bacterium
CATTGCGCATGGAGGCGTGCAAGGCAGCGTCCGCCGGTGCCAGTGTGTTGTTGTCTTCAATAAAATCACCCAGGTGCGAATCATCGTCATCACCGATCGGTGTTTCCATCGAAATCGGTTCTTTGGCAATTTTCATGATCTTGCGGATTTTATCTTCCGGCATTTCCATTTTGATGGCCAAAGTTGCCGGATCCGGTTCCACTCCTGTTTCCTGCAATATCTGGCGGGAGATCCGATTCATCTTGTTGATCGTTTCAATCATGTGCACAGGAATACGGATGGTACGCGCCTGATCGGCAATCGACCGGGTGATGGCCTGGCGGATCCACCAGGTTGCATAGGTTGAAAATTTATAACCGCGACGATATTCAAATTTATCGACGGCTTTCATCAGCCCTATATTACCTTCCTGAATCAGGTCCAGAAATTGCAGGCCACGGTTGGTATATTTTTTGGCGATGGATATCACCAGACGCAAATTGGCTTCGGTCATTTCACGTTTGGCACGCCGTGCTTTCATTTCCCCAGCAGACATTTTTTTATTGATGTTGCGCAGGTCCGGCAGTGGCAAGACCACGCGCGATTGCAGATCAATCAGTTTCTGCTGCAATTGCTGGACGGAAGGTACATTTCTGCCCAAAATGGCGCTGTAGGAATGTCCTGCATTGACTTCCGATTCCACCCACGACAGATTCACTTCATTCCCTGGAAAGACTTTAATGAAATGAGCGCGTGGCATGCCACAACGATTCACCACCACATCCATAATCTGTTTTTCCACATGCCGCACTTCGTCGACCTGGCCGCGCAGCGTGTCGCATAATTTTTCGACAACCTTGGCGGTAAAGCGCATACCAAGCAGTTCGTGCGAGATGATTTCCTGTGCTTTAACATACGTTTTGGAGTTGTAACCATCCTTCTCGTACGACTTGTGCATTTTTTCAAATTGCGTCGCGATGGTTTCAAACTTGGCCAGGGCATCACGCTTCAACTGCTCCAGCTGTTCTGCCGAATAGCCGGCTGCACCGGCGGCGGTCGCACCTTCTTCTTCGTCGTCGTCTTCGTCCTCGTCCTCGTCGTCTTCGTCATCGTCGTCAGTGATACTGGCAGCGACCATCACGGCAGGTGCGTCGTCGGCGTTCAGATCGACCAGACCATCGACGATTTCATCGATCTTGATTTCGTCATTGGCGATACGATCTGCAGCCAGCAGAATTTCCGCAATCGTGGTCGGACAGGCGGAAATCGCCTGTATCATGTCTTTCAGGCCTTCTTCGATTTTTTTGGCGATGACAATTTCGCCTTCACGTGTCAACAGTTCAACCGAACCCATTTCACGCATGTACATGCGCAC
Source organism: uncultured Oxalobacteraceae bacterium (assembly GCA_903893945.1). Classification (GTDB taxonomy): domain Bacteria; phylum Pseudomonadota; class Gammaproteobacteria; order Burkholderiales; family Burkholderiaceae_D; genus Solimicrobium. Next base: position 1,355 of record CAITOF010000078.1, read on the forward strand.
CGGATCGGTAGTACGGCCAAAATCAGAATCCACCGTTGACAGCGCCGCTTCGGCAGCGGCTTCCGCATCATCATCATCACTGGCGACCTGTACCACATTGTCGGACAGGAGCAAGGTTTCTGCGTCGGGGGCCTGCTCGTAGACGGCAATGCCCATATCGTTAAAGGTGCCGATTATGCCTTCAATGGCTTCCGGGTCGACAATATTTTCCGGCAAATGATCGTTGATTTCAGCGTAGGTCAGGTAGCCACGATCCTTACCCATTTTGATCAGGGCCTTCAACTTCTGGCGACGTCGTTCCAGTTCTTCTTCGGATGCTTCGGTATCGGCAGAAAACGCGTCTTTCAATAACGCTTTTTCCTTCGCCTTGCGGTCTTTAGCCTTGGCTTTGTCAATGGCTTTCAGTTCAGCGCGCTCGACCGCATTCAATGCTGCCATTTCCTCATTTTCAGGCTGGTATTCTTTAGGTTTCCGACCACGGCGGCCGGGCACTTTGACACCGGGCAGAATGTATCCGGAGGTATCAATCGATGCTAACAGAGCCGCATCCGTCGTTTGATTCACAACAGGTGCCGTTGAACTGGAACGGACCTCGGCCGTTTCCTGCGTTTTGTCAGCCTTGCCGGATACTTTGGCCGCTGCCGCCACGGTTTTTGCATCACTTTTCAACACGGCTTCTTTCACTGGTGCATGCGTGGTGACAGGAGCAGCTGCTGATGTGCCCTGCCTGGAACCTGACCTGGTGGCAGGCGCGGCCGGTTTGGACACCGGCTGCCTGACTTCATTACGTACCTTGTTTGCACTCTTGCCAGTTTCATCCGGTTTGCCTGACGATGCCCGACCGGTCGACGCCTTCACAGGTGCTTTGCCTGCTCCTGGGTCTTTTTTTGCCGATGAAACAGGTAGCGGCTTGGCTGCCTTGGCAACGTTTTTTGCCGGGCCCCTGGCAACGTCCTTCACCGCTTTTCTGGTTTCAGGTTTTGATTTTGCAATGACTGTTTTACTCACCACTTTAGTTCCTGCCTTGGTTGCCGCGGTTGTTGCAGATTTACCTGCCGGACCTGCCTTGGTCATCTTTTGCGCCGCAGCCTGCTTCGCTGTCATCTTGGGAGCCGCCACTTTTGCACCGCCCCTTGTCGTTACCTTCGCTGCAAGTTTCGATGCAGGCTTGGCCGCCGTTTTTACCGGCGATCTGGTTGCAGGCTTTGCTGTCGATTTACTCGCAATTTTCGTTGCAGGTCTGGTTGCAATTTTAGCCGCTGTCCTGGCTGTCGGCTTGGCGACAGGCTTGGGTGCGGACCGGGTTACAGTTTTAGCTACGGACTTACCTGCAGGTTTTGTTGGGCGTTTAGTTGTTGTCATGTTTAAGGCAGATCCTAATTTCAGATTAGCAGCTTTTTTTAGTGTTGCACTGGATTTTATTTAAATCTTTTCTGCTTTGGAAGCGATGGGGACAGTTGCAGATTCCTGCATGCCCTGCATGCTTTAGTTGCTTTAGTTGCTTTAGTTGCTTTAGTTGGTTTAGTTAATGAATTCAAATCAAAGGTTAAAAACCTGTTTTTGCAAACCGCTTTAAAAGAGCCACGCGTTAAGAGACCGATAAAGACTGATTTCAAAACGCTACCTTGTGCTGCAGTTGTCCACTCTATTTGTTCCATTTTTCAATTAATTCAACAGCCACTGTTTAATTAAATTGTAAAAAAGAAATTATTGTTTTATTACAATAGAACACCGCGCGCTTCAAAACATTAGCCGGCAAGTATAGCATCTGCAGACGGTTTTCTCTAGTAACATATGGGGCTAACGCAGGGAAATTTCATCATTATTTTGCCTGATTAAGTCATCTAACTGCTTTTTTAATTCGTAATATTGCAACTTATCGGATTCACTCTTCAATCCGGCATTGGCCAATCTGGTCTGTTCGGCTTTTATGTGCTGAATCCGGATAGTCCGGATAGCGCCGACCAGTTCCTCTTTATGCAATTCGCCATCACTTTCGTTCTGACTCGCTATTTCCATGATCAGTTCATCAAAATCGGCATTGATACTCTGCAAATGCTGCGCCAATGAGGCAAATTGGGCCTGGCCGCCCATGGAATTGGCGGCATTGACCAACTGTTTCAACATGTCCGCACCCTCTGGCACCAGGGACAGCGCCGCCGACAGGGCCACCTCGTCCATCAGTCCGGCCAGCGATGGCTGGGCCAGAATCAGTCTCATGATCTGTCGTTCCAGTCCCATCGGCGCATTGCGTTTTACCCGGGCCGGTGCCGCTTTTGCGCGTGCGGCTGGCTGCTTCAATTCGAACATGGTTTCAATTTCCATCGGCGTCGTGTGGGTCAGTTGCGCCAGACTGCGGACTATCTGCAGCCGCAAACTGGACGGCTCCATGGATTGCAATGCCGCTTTGGCCTCAAATTGGGTATGGGCTCGTCCCTCTGACGTGGTTAAATCGTTGTCCTGACTGACAAGATTGATCAGAAATTGTGACAGCGGCATCGCGTCGTGGATCGCTTGCTGAAATGCCTCCGCACCGAATTCACGCACATAACTGTCCGGGTCGTGTTCTGCCGGCAGAAACAGGAATTTAATCGTTTTGGTGTCGTTGACTAACGGCATGCAGGCATCAAGTGCGCGACGCGCCGCCCGCCGGCCAGCCGAGTCGCCATCAAAACTGAATACAACCTGATCCGTCTGTCGCAACAATTTCTGTACATGCATGGGCGTACAGGCTGTTCCCAACGTCGCGACGGCCTGGGCAAAGCCCATTTGCGCCAGGGCAACCACATCCATATAGCCCTCTGTGACCAGCACATAACCTGCTTCACGTATGGCGTTTCGTGCTTCAAAAAGCCCATACAGTTCGTGCCCCTTCTGGAACAGCGGGGTTTCCGGTGAATTCAGGTATTTAGGTTCACCCGATCCCATCACACGGCCACCAAAACCGATGACCTGCCCTTTGGTATTCTTAATCGGAAACATGACCCGGTCACGAAACCGGTCGTAGCGCTTATGCTTGCCACCGTCTTCAGCGTCTTTATCGATGACCAAACCCGATTCGGTCAAGGCCGAATTGTCGTAATCCGAAAATTCAGTGCGCAAATTGTCCCACCCGTCCGGCGCATAACCCAGTCCAAACCGGGCGGCAATTTCACCACTTAAGCCTCGCCCCTGCAGATAAGCAATCGCGGCAGGCGCAGCACGCAGTTGACGTCGGTAATAATCACAGGCGCGGGTCATTGCTTCACTCAGCGCCAGACTTCTGGCCTGCTGTTGCGCACGCTGCATCGGCGGCAACTGATCTTCGTCCGGCACGACCATACCATTACTCTGGGCCAATTCTTTGATGGCATCCACGTAGCCCAGCCCGGAATAGTTCATCAAAAAGCCAATCGCGTTGCCGTGGGCTCCACATCCGAAGCAGTGATAGAACTGCTTGGTCGGACTGACCGTAAAACTGGGCGATTTCTCGTTATGGAAGGGGCACAGGCCCATGTAATTCGCCCCACCTTTTTTGAGTTGCACATAACGACCGACCACGTCGACAATGTCAACGCGGGCGATTAAATCGGCAATAAAGGATTGTGGAATCACAATGGTTTGAGCTTACTGTTTGGCAATGGCGGCTTTTACCAGACCGGATACCGCCGTCATGTCGGCACGTCCGGCCAGTCTGGCTTTAACAACGGCCATGACCTTGCCCATATCCTGGGCGCCGGCCGGCCTGACTTCCGCTACCGCTGCGGCCACTTCAGCCGCAATTTCCGCGTCAGATAAAGCGGCTGGCATATAGGCAGACAGCACAACCAGTTCAGCTTTTTCTTTGTCGGCCAGATCCTGGCGACCACCCGCCTCAAACTGGGAGATCGAATCTTTGCGTTGCTTGATCATTTTTTCAATGATGGCCAACACCATCGTGTCGGTCAGCTCAACCCGCTCATCAACCTCTTTCTGCTTCATCGCTGCGGTCAGCAACCGGATCGTGCCAAGCTTTTCTGCCTCTTTGGCACGCATGGCGTTTTTCATATCGTTGGTTATCTGTTCTTTCAGGCTCATGAATTTCTCCATTTAATTCGGATCTGGTTGGTGGGTATGAAATGACAAAGCCCGCCGCGGTTGAACCGGAGCGGGCATGTTTGCCAAACTTGGAAGCCATACACAGGATGACTTCGTGGGTGACTGCGTTACAAATTCAGGAACTGCTTTAAATCTGCTCTGTTGCACTGGGCCATTATGACAGCAATCTTGTTGAGTCAACTAAGTTTGCATTCAAACAGGACAACCGGTACATCTCAATACATTTTTTTAGGCAATTGCTGACTACGAATACGTTTGTAATGACGCTTGACCGCAGCGGCCAATTTGCGTTTACGTTCTGCAGTTGGCTTTTCATAGAACTCGCGAGCACGCAGTTCAGTCAATAGACCGGTTTTTTCAATGGTGCGCTTGAAGCGACGCATTGCGACTTCGAACGGTTCGTTTTCTTTTAGGCGTATAGTGGTCATGTAAGCTTAAACCAAAAAATTATGGGAAGACCGCGATTCTAGCAGACTTGGCATTGCATGGGAAGAAATTTGCACGATTTTTCATCAAAAATTGCACAGAATTTTGCTATTATTGCCATTTTTTCAGCGTCATAATGACTGTCCGGCAACAAAACCTGAGGCCCACGCCCATTGAAAATTGTAGCCCCCGAGCCAGCCGGTGACATCGGTCGCTTCGCCGACAAAATAAAGATTGGGCACCTCTTTGACCATCATTGTTTGTTGTGAAAGTGCCTTGGTATCTATGCCACCCCGGGTCACTTCGGCTTTCTTGTAACCCTCCGTCCCGTTGGGCGTGATGGTCCAGTGATTGATCGAATCGCCCAACGCGCGCAAAGTCTTATCCTGAATATCGGCAACGCGCATTTCAGCGGGGTACTGGCCCCGCTTCAGCCATTCTTCAGCCAGCCTGTGCGGCAGATAACCGGCCAGGACATTCGCAAGATTTTTGCGGCTGGCTGATTTTTCCTGAATCAATCTATCCGCCAGTTCAACGTCGGGTAACAGATTAATGCGAATTTCTTTGCCTTCCTGCCAGTAACTGGAAATCTGCAGAACCGCAGGACCGGACAAGCCCCGATGGGTGAACAGCAGGTCTTCACGAAAACAGCCACGCTGCTTTTTTTCCCCTGTCTCTATATCGACTTCCAGAGAGATGCCCGCCAGAGGAACAAAGGGTTGCCAGTGCGCCGCGTCGAACGTCAACGGCACCAGTGCCGGTCGGGGTTCAACGACCGGAATGGAAAATTGTCTGGCGATACGAAACGCGAAATCGCTCGCGCCAATCTTGG
>CAITOF010000079.1 GCA_903893945.1 uncultured Oxalobacteraceae bacterium
GCGTATATCAGACTGATCAACCGTCGTTTCGCCGCCTGGTTTGCTGTAAGTGCATTGCCTTTACAAGGACGTTAATTGAAGAAAAAACGACAGGTAGTTTGACAGGTCAATACATATCGGATTCCCGCCTGCGCGGGAATGACGAATCATAGGATCGTGGATTTGAATGACTGCAAAGTAGAACGTCGACCGTCGCTTCAGGACACAAAACGAGCGTTCCTGGAAGTTTGTCGAATGGCTGTTATCGACACTATTGCAGCCAAGTTGACAATAATCTGTGCATTACGTGTATATTGAACTCCAGTATCATTGGCCAAATAAAATACCCGAGAAATGAGAGCTGACGTGACTGATCTATTAAAAATATTCATGTTTCATCCGTTACTCGCGTTTGGCATTTTTTTTTATATTGGTATCGCGGCCAGCTTGATAACAGGCAAGGTATCACGTCGGTTCACTACACCGGTGTACCGCTATGAAGAGCCGGCGAAATTCAGGAATTATTTGGTGGTGTCTTTCATACTGGGCACGACCTGTCTGTTTTTTACGATAAAAAACTGGTCCACGGACTATGACCCGCCAGAATATTCCTTTTATACCGTCACGGCCATTCCGCAGCAGTCTTTGGAGACCGCCTTGCAAACGGCGTCAAAAATTCACTATAACCATGAAATTGCCTACGGCATGACCTTATGGGATGTTAAATGGCATTTTCAATGGTCGCAGGGAAAACATGGAGATACCTGTTGGATCAACAACATCTACACGACCTTGAATTCCACTATCGTGCTGCCGAAACTGGTCAATGCGAGCACCGATCAGCAGGAAAAATTTACTATTTTTCTGGATGCCTTGCGTGCGCATCAGCTGGCGCACTACGAATTTGGTAAAAGCGCTGCTCAGGAAATAGAAAAGAAAATTTCAGATCTTCCGAAAATGCAGGATTGTGCCACGCTCGAAGCGGCTGGGAATGCATTGGGTGAAGAGATAGTGAAAAAATATCAGATCAAAGGACAGGCCTATGACATAGCAAACACGTTCTTACGGTCACAGCATGCAATGCTCCAATAACAAAAAGAGACGTCATTTCACGATGTAAACTTTTGAATGTCGGGCCCAGCATTAAATTAACACCTATGCTTGTTGATTGGCGTATAAATACGATTGCAGTCCTAAACTTGTGTTTAACGATAAAGATTCTTCATGGCATCCAGCAAATTTACCAGGAAAACTCAATGAAATTCAGATCATTTATTTTAATGTTGATAATCGCATGCGTAAGCATCACAAAATTGGCATGTGCCACAGCGACTTCTGACGCCTTGGGCAATTGCATGACAGATTCCCTGTCCGGCAAGGAAAGGAAGCAATTTGTCGAATATGTTTTTATGGGTATCGCGGCCCATCCGGAAATGAAAAAATTTTCCAATGTGACTGCCCAGGATCAAACTGATTTGAATAAAATGATGGCTGTGCTTTTCACAAGACTACTAACTGTCGATTGCGTTGAGCAGGTTAAACAGGCCGCCAAGGAAGGCGGCCCGCAGGCGTTTCAGAGCGCTTTTGAAATTGTTGGCAGGCTGGCGATGCAGGATTTGATGTCCAATAAAGAAGTCAATAATTCCATGTCCGGTTTTTTGAATTATATCGACAAAGACAAATTCAAAGCACTGGAGGGACGATGACTGCATGCGATTTTTGCAATGCTGGAAAATGGTATGGCAATCAGTCAGGCACATCCCGTCTGAAATGAACCGTCTATAAAGACAAACGGTGTTGAGCCAAAGGTGGAGCAATTCGGTGTGTGGGTCATCATGCCTGAAAACGGTGACAAAATAGTTCAGGCCGATTTTCAAACCGATATGGTTGGCGCGTTAATGGTGGTCAAAGTGCCCCTGAAACACGACAACCATCAAAATCAGCGATGACGTCCGCCACCACCACGTCCCCCGCGACCGCCGTGAAAGTCACGACCGCCGCCTCCCCATCGACCGCCACCCAGATAAACGGCAACCGGTGGTGCATAAGCAGGACAGCCCTGGTAGTAGTACGGGTAGCCACACGTGTTAAAGCCAATGGAGATGCCGACCTGCGCCTGTGACAAGGGAGTCGCCATGGCGATAAGCAGACCGACACAAACAGTTAAAAATTTGATTTTCATGATATCCATTCAGAATTACAGCATTTGACAGAACTGGTTTTAGTTTATTTGCCCACCATTATTTGGAATTTCCTGCTGCTTTGCCGTGGCTGCGTTCTGTGAATACTTCATCGGCAATTTTCTTTTGTGCATCGGGCATGGCAGCATATAAGGGCGCTCACAAACAGGCGATCGGCCTATAGTCTCGTAAAAGATGGTTGATTGCAACTCTTGACCTGGCGGTTGTGAGGGCCCAGTTCATCAGCGCGATGCGGTCACCTGATCAGCCAGGTTCGATCATGGCTAGCGTGGCCCCGACCGCAGCCTCGATCCCGGCAGCGGCTTCAGCGATGTTCTGGGCCAGCATGTAAGCCGGTGTAGTGACGAGTTTGTGGTTTTTGTCGATGACAAATTCCTGCACCGGGCAATCGATATGTTCACCGCCCATATCTTCGATGGCCTGGGCCGTGGTCTGATCATTGCCTATTGTCAGTTGTGCGTGGCCATAAATGCGCGGAACCAGGGTGGGAGCAATGCAGATGTAGCAGGCAGGTTTATTGGCGGCTGCCATCGCTTTGGCAAAGTTGAGTACGTCCGGCTGGACCTGACAGGCATTACCGTTAAACGCAAAGTCGGAAAGGTTCTTTGCCGCTCCAAATCCGCCGGGAAAGAACACGGCGGCATAGTCGTGGCAGTTGGCTGTGGCAATGTCAATGATGTCGCCACGCGCGATTCGCGCCGATTCAACCAGCACATTGCGTGATTCACCGTCAGCGATCTGCCCGGTCAGATGATTCACCACATGGGCCTGATGGATATTCGGTGCCATGCACTGGTAACTGACCCCGGCACACGATAACGCCAACAGGGTGATGACGCTTTCGTGTATTTCCGAACCGTCAAATACTCCGCAGCCAGATAAAACAACGGCAACTTTCATGTTGATGCTCCCTCACGTCATCCGCCAACGTGTCAATGCGTAAATATTAACCGTAACCCCAGTGCAACAAAAATGCTACCAGCCAGACGATCCAGCCACAGACCTGCTGACGGTCGACGGTTCAGCCAGTTTCCCACCACACCGGAAAAATAACCCAGCAGACAAAATAAAATCACCGCCTGGGTGGTGAACAGCAAACCCAGCTGGGCGGTTTGCCAGGCGATAAATCGATTTTGCTGAAGGACAAATTGTGGCAGGAACGACAGAAAAAATAAAACGACTTTTGGATTAATACTGTTGGCAATCAAACCTTTGGTAAATAATCGGAATAGCGATTCGCCCGGCAGTGCGGCTACCGTCCATTTATTCTGGCCGGCAATGCCGTGCGAACGCAGCGCGCCCACACCCAGATAGATCAGGTACAGGCCACCGGCAATTTTTAAAACGGCAAATGCAGCAGGGGAGGCCGCAATCAGGGCACTGACGCCCAGTGTGGCCAGCAGGGTATGCGACAGGCAGCCCAACGCACATCCCAGTCCGAACACCATACCCTGTTTTCGTCCGCGTGAGATACCCATCGAGAGTACCATCAGGTTGTCCGGACCGGGCGAAAGCGTGATCAACAGTGCCGCGGCCAAAAAGCCCGCAAACTGGTTGGCAGTCAGAAGCATGGCGACTTATTTTACGTAGTCATACAACGGCTTGTTTTTGTCGACAATGTGAACCGTATAGATCTTGAGGTTCTGGTTGCCAACCACGGTGAACCCGGCGTGCGCGGCGTCCCGCTGATTCAGTATGGGCGTACCGGTTGCAAGCATATGCGGTTCTTTACCCGGTTCCTGGACCAGCGCGCCCTGCAGCACATAGCCGGCTTCAATACCGTGGTGAAAATGTTTTCCGACAAAATCGCCCGGCTTGAATTCGACTATCGAGGTAATCACCTCCATGTCCTGATTCGCGCTTAAATCGGTGCGTTTCAGTTCAGTACGAAAAGCGGACTCCTGTGCATAACAGGCCGGCACGACGGACTGACACAGTGCGGATAGACAGCATAAAGCAAAGAAATAATGGATGAATTTGGCAGGTTGGGTCTTGTTCATTGTCAGTTCTCCCAGTTTGAGGTTCTTCTAAAATCAGCATAGCGAAATCCCATGCCATACAGGCTGATAAAGTAAATCAGGGCACAGGCAACCAGTATAGCCGCGAGATAAAATACCCGGTAAAAAACATGTGCCTGCAACGCGATCCAGTCAAAATGGCTGCTCAGATACAGCGCAAGGCAGGCCATGAGCAGCAGGGCAACCAGTTGCTTGGCAAAAAATGACAGCCAGCCTGGTCTGGGCAGGTAAATGCCATGCCGTTTCAGGGCAAAAAATAATATGCTGGCGTTCAGGCACGCACCCAGTCCGACTGACAGCGCGAGTCCTGCATGAGCCAGCGAAGGAATGAAAATCAGGTTCATGATCTGGGTGGCGACCAGCACACCCAGGGCAATTTTTACCGGTGTCTTGATGTTCTGTTTGGCATAAAATCCGGGCGCCAGAATCTTGACCAGAATCAGGCCGATCAGGCCGACACCATACGCAATCAACGCGCGACTGGTCTGTACCACGGCATTGGCATCGAACAGGCCGTTGTGAAATAACACGGCGGTAATCGGAACTGACAATGTGGCCAGTCCGACGGCCGCCGGCAAAGCCAGCAGAAAGGTCAGGCGTAATCCCCAGTCAAGCAAAGCCGAGTATTCTTCATGATCCTCCATCGAGTGTGCACGGGACAAGCTCGGCAATAAAATCGTGCCCAGTGCCACACCCAGCAGCGCAGTGGGAAATTCCATTAAACGGTCCGCATAAGCCAGCCACGACACACTGCCAGTCACCAGATGCGACGCAATGTTGGTGTTGATGAGTATGCTGATCTGAGACGCAGAGACAGCAAAAATTGCCGGTGCCATGTTGCGAAGCACACGTTTAACCCCAGGTTCGTCCAGAGCCCGAAGCGGATTCATGGAAATTCGCGGCAACATGCCGATCCGGATCAGGTAAGGAAACTGAATCGCCAACTGTAGAAATCCCCCCAGCACAACGGCCACCGCCAGGGCATAAATCGGCGGATTAAAATACCTGACCAGCACAACCGAACCAAAAATCGAGGCGAGATTGAATAACACGGGTGTAAATGCAGGAATTTTGAATTCCCGCCAGGTATTCAGAATGCCACCGGCCAGGGCAACCAGCGATATGAAGCCGATGTAGGGAAACATGATGCGCGTCATGACGACCGTTACATTATATTTTTCCGGGTCATTCACAAAACCACTGGCCAGGGCATACACCAGCAGCGGGGCCGCAGCCATGCCCGCCAGACTGGTCAGGACCAGTAACCAGGTTAGCAGGGTTGCGACCGAGTCGACCAGCGATTGGGTGGCCGTTACGCCTTTCTTGTCATGGTATTCGGACAGTATCGGGACAAACGCCTGGGAAAAAGCACCTTCGGCAAAGATGCGGCGCAATAAATTGGGAATTCGAAACGCGATGTTGTAGGCATCTGAATAGGCGTTGGCGCCAAAGGCATGGGCAATCAGCATGTCGCGCAGCATGCCGGTAATACGGGACAGCATGGTCATGCCGCTGATTGTCGCTAGGGTTTTAAGCAGGTTCATGCAGCCGCATTATAGCGGGGCAGGCTATTTTTTAGTAAGGAAGCAACAGATTTAAGCGCGGCCAGCGTGATCGCGTGCCGTTTTATGCGCATTTTGTTATTAATTGATTACGTTTTTCGCCTTCGGGCGTGGGTTCAAATGACAATTTCTTGTAAATCAATAACAAATCCATTACAATAGAGAGCTGTACAAAATTTACCTGTCTACGCAAGGTGCTGAGACAATTCAACAGATTTAAATAATTAGTTTAGGAAATTTCATGGCAAATACCGCACAAGCCCGCAAACGTGCTCGTCAGGCAGTTAAACAGAACGCCCACAATTCAAGCCAACGCTCAACATTGCGCACGGCTATCAAGGCAGTTCGTAAAGCAATTCTGGCGGGTGACAAAGCTGCTGCTGCATCCATATTTCAAACGTCGGTTTCGACTATTGACAGCATTGCAGACAAAAAAATTATCCACAAAAATAAAGCGGCCCGTCATAAAAGCCGTTTATCTGCCGCTATTAAAGCACTGGCTTAAGTCAGCACTGGCTAAGCCTTAAGTTCGGTCTTAAATTCGGTCTTAAGTTCGGTTGCGCGCAACCACCCTGCAGCGCCACAAAGCAACCACGCCAAAAACTGGGCGAGGGATCTGCAGCATGGAGCGGTGCCTGGCCTGATCTGGCCAGTCCCGCAAATACGACAATGACTCCGCAGCAGGCGCTGTCGACAAGGTTCAGCGATAAGCTCGAGCGATAAGTCAAACACTAAGCCAAACACTAAGCCAAACAATAAGTCCTCACAGTAAAAATCCACATGAGTAACCTGAACCGGTTATGCATGTGGTTTTTTATTGCGGGTGTTTGACCCGCTGACCGGATGCGGCAAATGACTTATTTCATCATCGTAATCTTGGTACCCGGTTTAATATTTTTGTGTTTAAACCATCCGGCATTCATTTCCAGCGCGTACAGTGCGGGCTTGACTGCGCAATGATTGGTTTCAGTTTGCGGCAGCATTTCTTCAACATTCAGAATCACACCATCACTATCGAGGAACGCCACCGAGAGCGGGAGCAGGGTGTTTTTCATCCACATGCAATAGGCATAGGGTCGATCAAATATAAACATCATGCCGTCGTTGGTACCCAATTCTTTCCGGTTCATCAATCCCAGTTCGCGCTGTGCTTCGGTGGATGCCATTTCAGCCTGTATCAGATAAACTCCGGCAGCAAATTTTTTGACCGGCAAGGTCTGTTGGGCATACGCAGCGGTTAATGGCAGCGACAAGGCGAGTAAGGTCAGGCAGGCAGTACGCCGTAGTGAGCGGATCAGGAAAATTGGCATAGTCGTTCGGGGTTCGATAAAAGTGGTCAGCATACATGGGCTTGGCCACAGATGCTAGGGGTAGATTGTATTTAGTTGTTCGCGATCAGTTCCATCCATTCGCCCGGCAACAGGGGATGGCTGTGCAGGGAATAGGGGCCGATAACGCTGCGAATCAACCGCAGGGTCGGAAGTCCCACCGCTGCCGTCATTCGTCGTACCTGCCGGTTTTTTCCTTCTTTCAGGGTGATGGCCAGCCAACTGGTGGGTATGGCGGACCGGGTCCGGATCGGCGGGTTGCGTGACCACAGCCAGTCAGGTTCCTGAATCCGCCGGACCTGACAGGGCTGTGTCGTAAAGTCACCGAGATTGAGCGGTTCCTGGAGTCGCTGCAGTTGCGCCGGCTCCGGTATGCCTTCCACCTGCACCAGATAGGTTTTTGCTTCCTTGTGATCCGGATGGCTTATCTGGTGCTGAAGTTGGCCGTCATCGGTGAGTAACATCAGACCCTCGCTGTCTGCATCCAGCCGTCCTGCCGGATAAATACCGGGAACCGGAATGAATTCGGACAGTGTAGGCCGTGATTCATGACTTGAAAATTGGCTCATCACCAGATACGGTTTGTTAAATAAAATCAGTTTCATGGGGCCCGTGTCGCAAAGTGATGGCATGTCGTAAAATTCTGGTGCATAATGTGAAATACTTATCTTATGTCTTATATAAGAGTTGTTTAAAAAAGCAATTTCTCCTGCAAGACGGATTACAGAGTAGCATTGATCATAACAAAATCGTGCATTTTGCGACTCAATGTATACAATAAGATAGACTTAACCAGCACGGGCTAACGCCTTTTTCCTCACCTTGGAGAAAATAATGTATCAACACATTAAAATACCTGCCGACGGTCAAAAAATTACCGTCAATGCCGATTATTCCCTTAATGTCCCAGATAATCCTGTCATTCCCTACATCGAGGGCGATGGAACCGGCGTTGACATCAGTCCAGTCATGATCAATGTTGTCGATGCGGCAGTAAAAAAAGCCTACGGCGGCAAGCGCAAGATTAGCTGGATGGAAATTTATGCAGGTGAAAAATCGACCACGGTATATGGTCCGGATGTCTGGTTGCCTGCAGAAACAATGAGTGCGCTGAAAGATTATGTGGTGTCGATTAAAGGTCCCCTGACAACGCCGGTCGGCGGTGGCATTCGCTCGCTGAACGTCGCCTTGCGCCAGGAACTCGATCTGTACGTCTGTTTGCGTCCTGTGCGTTATTTTACCGGTGTACCGTCACCGGTTCGCGAACCGGAAAAAACCGATATGGTTATTTTCCGTGAAAATTCCGAAGATATCTATGCCGGTATCGAATTCCAGGAAGGTACGCCCCAGGTCAGGAAGCTGATCGACTTTTTAGTCAAGGAAATGGGCGTCAAAAAAATCCGTTTCCCCGAAACGTCCGGTATTGGTGTCAAACCCGTTTCTCGTGAGGGAACCGAGCGACTGGTACGCAAAGCAATTCAATACGCCATTGATAACGACAAACCATCGGTGACGATCGTCCATAAAGGCAACATCATGAAATTCACCGAGGGCGGTTTCCGTGACTGGGCTTATAGTCTGGCGCAAAAGGAATTTGGCGCCCAGCTGATCGATGGCGGACCGTGGTGCAAATTCAAGAATCCAAAAACCGGCAAGGACATCATCGTAAAAGATTCCATCGCGGATGCGTTTTTACAGCAGATTCTGCTCCGACCTGCCGAATATAGCGTCATTGCAACACTGAATCTGAACGGTGATTATATCTCCGACGCGCTCGCAGCCCAGGTGGGTGGTATCGGTATTGCCCCGGGTGCCAATCTGTCCGATTCGATCGCCATGTTTGAGGCCACGCACGGCACCGCGCCGAAATATGCCGGCAAAGATTATGTCAATCCGGGTTCATTGATATTGTCTGCGGAGATGATGCTGCGTCACATGGGATGGTTTGAAGCGGCTGACCTGATCATCAGCGCCATGAGCAAATCAATTGCACAGAAAACGGTCACCTATGATTTCGCCCGCCTGATGGAGGGCGCCACACAATTGTCGTGCTCCGGTTTCGGCAATGCGATGATAGAAAATATGTAAAAGGCGCTGCCAAGACGAAAAAGACCGACAGATGTCGGTCTTTTTTTATACTTTTTTTCGGCCAATCAGGCGCTCGCCCATAAAAAAAACTCCGCAAGCGGAGTTTTTAAGGGCAGCACTAAAATTAATTAGGTGCCTGGATATTGGAAGCTTGCTTACCTTTTGGCCCTTGGGTAACTTCGAATTGTACTTTTTGACCTTCTTTAAGCGTTTTAAATCCATTCATCTGGATAGCTGAGAAGTGGGCGAACAAGTCCTCGCCACCGTCGTCTGGAGTGATAAAGCCAAAGCCTTTTGAGTCATTAAACCATTTAACTGTGCCTGTTGCCATAATACATCTTTCAGAAAATATCAAAAAACACGAGCCGCCAGAAAATCAGCATAAAGCCAAATCCCCCTAAACCTGCCCCCTCAATGTTAACGCGAAGTAAATATCTCATTAACAATTTCATTTTTGAGGGATTTATTAAGATTGTCAAGAATTTTCATATGGGCATGATAATTTGATTGAAAATCCCTACTGAAAACAGGTTGAATCCGGAATTTTTGATAAATATTGGTGATAATTTACAACACTCAGCAATTTGTTACATTTATGCAATATTAGTTGCGAAAGTTGGTTAAATAATGGAATGACCTATTGATCTTCAGCAATTTATCTCCATCTCTCAAGAACACATCGCATTGCCTAAATTTTGAATTACACTGTTATTCGGAGCTTTAAAAATAATTAGAATCTGTTAAATTTATTTATGGCAAATAAGCACGAAACTAGTACAGTGATAGAAAGAAAGGCGCAGAAGGTCAAACCGCCGTCTTTATACCAGGTGATGTTGCTCAATGATGACTATACCCCCATGGAATTTGTGGTGATTGTCATTCAGGAGTTTTTTAATAAGGATCGTGAAACGGCGATGCAAATTATGCTTAAGGTACATCGCGAAGGTAAAGGCGTATGCGGGGTTTTCCCAAAAGATATTGCTGCTACAAAAGTTGATTCGGTATTGGCATATGCCAGACAAGCAGGGCACCCCCTGCAATGTGTGATGGAGGAAGTATGATTGCGCAAGAACTGGAAGTAAGTTTGCATATGGCATTTGTTGAGGCGCGCCAGGCGAGGTATGAGTTCATTACGGTGGAGCATTTGTTGCTCGCGCTGCTGGACAATCCTTCGGCTGCCGACGTCATGCGTGCCTGTGCCGTGAACATTGAGGATTTGCGCAAAACGCTGAGCAATTTCGTCAGCGACAATACACCGACCGTTGCCGGAACCGGTGAGGTTGATACCCAGCCAACCCTGGGCTTCCAGCGCGTTATTCAGCGCGCAATCATGCATGTGCAATCCGCCTCAAACGGTAAAAAGGAAGTGAATGGCGCCAACGTACTGGTGGCCATTTTTGGCGAAAAAGATTCGCACGCCGTTTATTACCTCCATCAACAGGGGGTCACCCGCCTCGATGTGGTTAATTTCATATCGCACGGCGTCAGAAAAGACCATCCGGCTGATCCCCAGAAATCATCGGACAGTGCCGAGGAGTCGCCAGGCGAAGTGCAGCAGAAAGAAAGTGCGCTGGACCAGTTTACCCTCAATTTGAACAAGGCCGCCGCGGAAGGAAAGATTGATCCGCTGGTCGGTCGTGATGATGAAGTCGAACGGGTTGTCCAGATCTTGTGCCGTCGTCGTAAAAATAATCCCCTGCTGGTCGGCGAGGCGGGTGTCGGTAAAACGGCGATTGCCGAAGGCCTTGCCTTGCGGATTACCATGGGTGATGTCCCTGACATACTGGAAAATGCGGTAGTGTATTCGCTGGACATGGGCGCGCTGCTGGCCGGTACAAAATACCGGGGTGATTTCGAGTTGCGCTTGAAAGCGGTATTGAAACAGTTAAAGGATGCGCCCCATGGCATTCTGTTTATTGACGAAATTCACACCATTATCGGGGCAGGGTCAGCGTCAGGGGGCACCCTGGATGCGTCCAATCTGTTGAAACCCGCGTTGTCGTCGGGACAGTTGAAATGCATAGGCGCCACCACCTACACGGAGTACCGGGGTGTGTTTGAAAAAGATCATGCCTTATCGCGCCGCTTCCAGAAAATTGACGTTATCGAACCGACGATAGAGCAGACCATACAGATTCTGCGTGGCTTGAAAACCCGATTTGAAGAGCATCACAACGTCAAATATTCAACCTCTGCGCTGACATCGGCTGCGGAGTTGTCTGCCCGTTTCATCAATGACCGTCACCTGCCGGATAAAGCGATTGATGTCATTGACGAGGCGGGTGCTGCGCAGCGTGTTTTGCCCAAATCGAAACAGAAAAAAACCATCGGCAAATTTGAAATCGAAGAGATCATTTCCAAAATCGCGCGCATTCCGCCGCAAACGGTCAATCAGGATGACCGCAGTAAGCTGCAGACCATAGAGCGTGACCTGAAAAACGTGGTATTCGGTCAGGATCCGGCTATCGATGCGTTGTCGTCAGCGATTAAAATGGCGCGTGCCGGTCTGGGTAAATTAGATAAACCGATCGGATCGTTCCTGTTCTCGGGTCCAACCGGTGTCGGTAAAACGGAAATGGCAAAACAGCTGGCGTTCACGCTGGGTATCGAACTGATCCGGTTTGATATGTCGGAATACATGGAACGGCACGCCGTCAGTCGCCTGATTGGCGCGCCGCCGGGTTATGTCGGATTTGATCAGGGCGGCTTGCTGACTGAAGCGATTACCAAGAAGCCGCATACGGTGCTGCTGCTCGATGAAATTGAAAAAGCACACCCGGATGTATTTAATATCCTGCTGCAGGTGATGGATCATGGAACATTAACGGATAACAATGGTCGCAAGGCAGATTTCCGTAATGTCATCATTATCATGACAACCAATGCCGGGGCTGAGAGTTTGCAGAAGCGGTCAATTGGTTTTACCGATAATAAAGAAGCGGGCGATGAAATGGCGGATATCAAGCGCATGTTTACACCTGAATTCCGTAATCGACTCGATGCCATCATCAGTTTTGGCGCATTAAGCGAAGAAATTATTCTGCGGGTTGTGGATAAATTCCTGATGCAACTGGAAGAACAGCTGCATGAGAAAAAAGTGGATGCAATTTTCACTGAAAAGCTGCGGAAATTCCTCGGCAAGAAAGGCTTTGATCCATTAATGGGTGCACGCCCGATGGCAAGGCTGATCCAGGACATGATCAGAAAAGCGCTGGCCGATGAACTGCTGTTCGGCAAGCTGGTGACGGGCGGAAAAGTGGTGGTCGATCTGGATGAGCATGACCAGATCAAACTCGATTTTTCTGAAAGTGATCCACGTCCTTCCGCGACTCAGGAAGCGGTCGAAACGGAGTAGTGCGTCTGGCGCAGGAAAAGAGCAGACAAAATAAAACCGGCGTTTGCCGGTTTTATTTTTAGCGTTGAATTTTTTGCCCGCCGGATCGAATCAATAGCTGTCGTCGGTAATTTTCAGCATCTGGTTCGGCACGTGGGCGCGCCGGGCGGTGCTCATACCCGAGCTGGACAACTTGAATACATCCAGTGATTCGGTTAATTTTTCTGCCTCATTATTCATTGATGCTGCCGCAGACGCAGCCTCTTCGACCATGGCGGAATTCTGCTGGGTCATTTCATCCATGTGTTCAATGGCCCGGCCTATCTCCTGAATACCGGCACTCTGATCCTGACTGGCGGCCGATATTTCTTTCATGATGTCGCTGACCCGTTTAACCGAATCAACAATTTCTCCCATGGTCTGTCCGGCCTGATCCACCAGTTGTGAACCCTGGGTGACCTTGTCCACCGAGTCGCTGATCAGCGTTTTGATTTCTTTTGCAGCCGCAGCGCTGCGTTGGGCCAGATTACGGACCTCGGAAGCGACCACCGCAAAACCACGACCCTGTTCACCCGCGCGGGCTGCCTCGACGGCGGCATTCAGGGCCAGAATATTGGTCTGGAAAGCTATGCCATCAATAACCGTAATGATGTCGACAATTTTTTTCGACGAACCATTTATTTCCGACATGGTGCCGATCACCTGGTTGACCACTTCACCACCTTTGACAGCGACGCCTGAGGCAATGTCGGCAAGGTGGTTGGCCTGTTTCGCATTGTCCGCGTTCTGTTTGACGGTATCACTGAGCGACGCCATGGAACTGGATGTTTCCTGCAGACTGTTGGCCTGGGATTCGGTCCGCGATGACAGATCAGCGTTGCCGGATGAAATTTCAGCGCTGGCGGTCTTAATGGTGTCGGCAGATAATTTGATGTCTGACACCATCAGTTCCAGTTTGCCTTTCATTTCTTTCAGTGCCACCAGCAGACTGTTTTTGTCACTGGCATCGGTTTGAATATCCATCGACAGATCGCCGGCCGCTACCGCAGAGGCAATATCACGTGTGTATTCGGGTTCGCCGCCGAGTTGCTGCCAGATGCCGTGTACCACCACCCAGGAGACGACTCCGAGTATCAGTACGACCATCACGGAAACAAATACGGTGGTGTACAAAACGTTATTGACACTGTTTCCGCTTTTCTCAACGCCGGTCTTGAACTGTTTTTTGGCGACATCCTGCAATTTGGTCAAATCTGCCTGGAGTGTATTCAGGTTCGACTGCATTTTGCCGATGAGGGGCATCGGGTCGCCCTGTTCAACTTCCATCATTATTTTTGCCACACCGAGGGCAGGCGAGTAGTAGGACTCGAATTCTTTTGCAATACGGTCCGAATTGTCCAGTTGCCCGCTGATCTGGCCCAGTGCCTTGATGTTCTCGCGTATCGCCTTGGCGCTGACTTCAATGGAGTCGAGGCGTTTCTTGTCCCCTTCGCTGACTGCTTCCTGCAGTGCTTTGACCAACCCGTTGATGTCGGCGATCAGTGATTTGGATTGATCGAGTAACGGATAATCAACGGCTTCTGTTGTCTTGATCGAGGAGATGGCAATCGTGGAAAAATAGACGCTCACAGCAAGGCCAATACTGAAAATGACCGTGGCTGTGGCGGGTAAGGACCAGATGCGTTGCTTGATACTCAAATTCATAGATCTACCTTTCGGGAAGATAGCTTAAGTTGCTGGTTTAATCTGTGGTAAACAGGACTTTGACGCTGCTGTCGACGGCACTCTTTTCAATATAGCCTATGGTGTTCGGACTGGCCGCCACGGCTTTCTTTACGTCCGCTGAACTCGCCACCTCTTTGGGCGGCGTCCCTTTGCCAGAGAACGTCAGTCGGGACCAGGTGGACTTGATTTGCGAGGGCGATTTGTCAGTCACCTTGGCGTAAAACTGCTTGCGCGCATCACTCGATTCCGACTGGTCCAGTAAGGTGGCGCTCCCCCCATTGGGGAGCGTAAACGAGCTGCCCACATACAATCCCGCCACCTGTTCCTTGGACAAAGTTGGGACGTCGCTTTTTGCTCCGGCAACCACCACCACCTGGGCAAAGCCGTATTGCGACAGCGCCAGACAGACCAGACCACCGGCCAGATGTTTAATAGATAGTGTTTTCATCACGATCCTCATTAAAACACACGGTCGTAACTGATTCTGAATACATTCACACTACCGCCCCAGTTTTGCGTCGTGTCAAAATTTCTGTCCAGTTGCAGTTTCACATCGCTGTTGGAATCGATGTCATAGCGCAGTGTGCCGGACAGGCGCTTGTAATCCGCAGCGGCGTAGGCCGGTAAATTCGGCGTATTGTGCTGGGTATACAAGGCGTAATTCACAAAAGGTGTCCATTTACCCAGACGCCAGCCCACGCCGATGGTGGAGGCCGGCGCAGTATATGAATAAATTGGCGCCGTCGTGTAATCGCGTTCCAGCTGGGTGACTTCTGAGAGTAAAAACCAGGAATCAAAGTCGAGGTTGACGGCCATGCCATAGGCTTTCAGATTGGCGACACTGTATATGGCCAGACTGTCGTCGGTGTTGGTCGCCTTGGCCTGCAGATACACCGCGCGTACCGTCAGAGGACCATTATTTATTTCAGCATCGGCGCCGACAATGTTGTCCCAATGGACGTCATTATCGCCGCTATAGCTGAGTGCATAGTAGGCCGATTGTGCCACTTTCTCTTCACCACCAAACACGCTGGTAGTCAGATTGGTATTACCAAAACTGTTGGTGTAGCGCAGGCTGGCGCCGTTATAGTTGGTCGCGTCCCAGCCATACAGTTCAGGCGGGACATTTACCCAGGGGTAGGCAAAGCCGGCATCCTGAAAGGGGGAATAGTAATACAGGGGGATACGCTGCCGACCCACGTGCACTTCCCAGTGGTCATCCAGCTTGTAGTTGAAATAGGCCCAGTTGACATTGGGGGTACCATCGGTGCCGCGCACGACCGCCTGGCCGACAAAATTGAACTGGGGACTAAAATTATACTGAATCTGCAGGCCGGCGCGTGATTCAGGCTTTAACGAAAAATCATTATTATAGACGCCGCCATTCGACCAGTCGGCGGTATAGCAGGGGCAATTAACGCCAATTAACTGGGTCGGGCCCGCATAGTTGTTGCCGTACCCACCGCCAATGATATTGCCGCCGGTAACCGTCAAAAAACCACTGACCTGAAAATTCTGGCCGATTTTGGAAAATGCACTGCCTGAGCCATCGGCCGCGCCGCTGCCGGCGTCATCCGCCAGGCTCAGTGAACTGACTGAGAACGCTGCCAGACACAGCACACTCTTAAAAATCGCGCGACCTGACTTTATTGACATGATTTTGTTTGTCTTAATCATAATTACTTCCTATTTCAGGGTTTTGGGCAGGAATAAGTTGTTTAAACAATCAGAGAAATCTGGATATATCTGATTTTGATTATAGTTGCTAAACACAAAATGCCAACAAAAAAGCGGAACTATTTTTAAAAATGAGAACTTATTAATTTCAGATCAATGTTTTCCGGTACTGCCAAAACCACCTTCACCCCGTTCGCTTTCTGAAAATTCATCAACGATGTCAAAGCCGACCTGCAGAATCGGCACGATGATTAACTGCGCCAGGCGCTCCATCGGTTGCAAGGTAAACGCACTTTGACCCCGATTCCAGGTTGACACCATTAACTGGCCCTGGTAATCGGAGTCTATCAGTCCGACCAGGTTACCCAGCACAATGCCGTTTTTGTGACCCATGCCGCTGCGTGGCAGTATGATGGCCGCGTAACCGGGGTCCGCCAGATGTATCGCCAGACCGGTAGGAACAAGTACCGTCTGTCCGGCTTGGATCGTGATGGGACTGTCGATGCAGGCGCGCAAATCCAGACCTGCGCTGCCGGGCGTCGCGTAGGCCGGTAACTGATCTTTCATGCGTGAATCGAGAATTTTGACGGCGATTTTTTTCATGGTTGTGAAGGTGTCACGCGGGTTAGATACGATGTGATATTTCGATAATGAGCTGTCGGGCCAGATTGGTCTTGTCGGCCAGCGGCAGGGAATGGTGGCCTTTGTCATCAAATAGCACGATCTCATTCTGGTTCAGGCCAAACGTGTTCTGGGCGATGTTGCCAACCAATAACGGGATGTTTTTTTTCAGTCGCTTGATGGTGCTGTACTTGATCAGATTTTCGGATTCAGCAGCAAAGCCGACGCAATAGGGGGGTCTGGACAGCGCCGCCACTTCAGCAAGAATGTCAGGGTTCTGTTCAAAAGTCAGCTTGGGAAAGTCGTCGCCGGTATTTTTTTTCAGTTTCTGTTTGCTGACATTGGTGATACGCCAGTCGGCCACCGCGGCAACGGAAATAAAAATATCCTGCTTTGAAATACGGTCAAAAACCGCGTCGTGCATCTGTTGGGCGGTCTGAACCTGATGCCGGATGCAGCCATACGGTGTGTTTAATGCAGTGGGGCCGGAAATCAGCTGCACGTCGGCACCGGCCTCATAAGCAGCCTGGGCAATGGCGTAGCCCATTTTCCCCGAGGACAAATTGGTCAGGCCGCGCACCGGGTCTATCGGTTCGAAGGTCGGTCCTGCGGTTATCAATACCCGTTTTCCGGCCAGTGATTTCGGTGTGAATGCGGCAAGCATTTCGGCAATCAGTTGATCCGGTTCCAGCATGCGTCCCAGGCCCACCTCGCCACAGGCCTGATCGCCTTCGCCGGGACCCAGAATCCGGACGTTATCGTCAATCAGTTGTCGAATATTGCGTTGCGTGGCGGGTTTCTGCCACATTTCCACATTCATCGCCGGGGCAATCAATAACGGCACCTGTGCTGGCCGCGCCACACACAAAGCCGACAGCAGGTCATCACAGTGACCGTGCGCCAGTTTGGCGATGAAATCGGTTGAGCAGGGCGCAATCAATATCGCGTGGGCGGCGCGACTCAGTTCGATGTGCGCCATATTGTTGTGGATGCGTGCATCCCACTGGTTTGCATACACGGTATTGCCGGACAACGCCTGCATGGTGACGGGTGTCATGAATTGGCAGGCACTGTCGGTCATCACAACCTGAACAGTGGCTTCCTGCCTGATCAGGCTTCGGCACAGTTCGGCGGCTTTATAGCACGCTATCCCGCCGGTTAAGCCCAATACGATGTGCTTGCCTTTGAGTGGATTGCTTACGATGGTCGTCATGGCGTCCTCAACAGATTATTTGTTTTTAACCCGGCGTAATTCATCCAGTATAAACAGTCCGGCACCGAGGCAAATCGCGCTGTCAGCCAGATTGAATGCGGCAAAGTGTGTCTGCAAATAGTAGAAATCCAGAAAATCAATCACATGTCCATACAGGATCCGGTCGATCACGTTGCCGAGGGCACCACCCAGGATCAGCGCCAGTGCCCAGCAGAATAATCGCTGGCTGCTGTTGTTTTTGATCAGATAAATGATATACAGCGCGGCGCCGATGCCAATAGCAGTAAACAGGTGTCGCTGCCAGCCGGATTCTTTTGCCAGAAAACTGAATGCCGCGCCCGGGTTATGCGCCAGTACCAGGTTAAAAAAACCTGTCACGGGCATCGACTCACCATAGGTAAATAATTTGCTTATCGTTATTTTGGACAGCTGGTCCAGCAAAATGACGATGGCGGAAATGCCGAGCCATGGGGTCATGCTAGCGGTGCCGGCGGATTTCTTTTTCGTGGCCATAGGGTGGTTACTATTGTCGTTAATAAAATTGATTCATGCAACGTTTTTAGACGCTGCCATTATGTCTGTTCAAACAGGTTGGTGAAACAGCGCTGACATAATCCCGGGTGCGCCGGGATGCTGCCGACCTCTGCACAGTAATGCCAGCAACGTTCGCATTTGGCATGGGTTGATGCCGCCACTGTCACGCCTTCGTCTTCAACTGAATTCACCCTTTCGACCTGTGCAGCGGAGGTAATGAAAATGAATTTCAGATCGTCACCGAAACTTTTCAGGAGCTCGAACCTGGCACCGTGTGCGCGAATGCGGATTTCGGCCTGCAGTGACGCTCCAATACTGCCGGCCACCCGGGCTTCTTCGAGCTGTTTGGTGACATCCAGACGTACCGTCCGCAATTCGGCATATTTGGCCAGTAGCGGGGATGCATCCGCGACCTCGGGCAGACTGTAAAATTGCTGTGTAAAAATGGTCTCGTCGCTTTGCACATAGTCCTTGTCGCTGGCGAAGAATTTCCATGCTTCTTCAGCGGTAAACGACAACGTCGGCGCCATCAGGCGGATCAGTGCCTGGGCAATATGCCATAACGCGCTCTGTGCTGAGCGCCGCGCCGGTGATTGGGTGCCACTGGTATAAAGACGATCTTTTAAAATATCCAGATAAAATCCACCCAGATCTTCCGAGCAGAAACTCTGCAGTCGGGCGATCACTGGATGGAATTCAAATTGCCGGTAATGGACCAGTACATCGTTTTGCAGTGCAGCCATATTCGCGAGGGCATAGCGATCGATTTCCAGCATGTCAGACACGGCCACCAGGTCGTTGTCTGCGTTAAAGTCGGACGTGTTGGCCAGTAAAAATCGTAACGTATTCCGTATACGCCGGTACGCTTCGGTGACACGTTTCAGGATTTCATCTGAAATGGTCACTTCGCCGGAGTAATCCGACGACGCGACCCACAAACGCAGAATGTCCGCGCCCAGCGTGTTGAAAATGGTTTGCGGATCGACACCGTTACCGAGCGACTTGGACATTTTGCGACCCTCGCCATCGACCACGAAGCCGTGGGTCAGCAGGGCTTTGTACGGCGCACAGCCGTTCAGCATGCTGGAAGTCAGCAATGCGGAATGGAACCAGCCGCGGTGCTGGTCGGACCCTTCCAGATACAGGTCGGCCGGGAACGGGGCCGGGTGCGAGCCACGCAATACCGTCTGGTGTGTGCAGCCGGAATCAAACCATACGTCGAGCGTGTCCTTGTTCTTGACATACATCGGTGCCTCGTCGCCCAATAAATCCGCCGGTTGTATCGATTGCCAGACTTCGATACCTTCCGTTTCGACGCGTTTTGCAATGATTTCCAGCAGTTCTGTGGTGCGTGGATGAAGTTGTCCGGTTTCCTTGTGAAGGAAGAACGCCATGGGTACACCCCATTGTCGCTGACGCGACAGGGTCCAGTCCGGACGATGGGCAATCATGCCTTCCAGTCGCGCTTTTCCCCAGCCCGGAAAAAACGTGGTGGCTTCAATGCCGGCCAGTGCGGTTTCGCGCAAGGTGGGTCCGCCGTCTTTGGGTGTGATATCCATGCGCGCGAACCATTGGGAGGTGGCCCGATACACAATCGGTGTCTTGTGACGCCAGCAGTGCATGTAACTGTGTTCGAACATCACCAGTTTGAATAATGTGCCGGCTTCCTTCAACTTGTCACAGATCGGTTTTGAGGCTTCCCAGATAGTCATCCCGCCGAAAAATGGCAACCACGAGGCATACTTTCCATCGCCCATGACCGGGCTGATGATATCTTCGTCTTTCATGCCATGGGCTTTGCACGACTGGTAATCTTCGATACCGTAGGCGGGCGCCGAATGGACGATACCGGTTCCGGTTTCGATTGACACATAGTCGCCCAGATAAACCGGGGACACACGGTCATAACCTTCATCCATGGCCGCAAGGGGATGCCTGAATTCAATCAGCGACAGGGCTGAACCCGCACAGGTGGCCAGGATCTGACCTTCCAGCCCGTAATTTTTCAGCGAGCTTTCGACCAGTTCCCTGGCCAGAATCAATAAGGTCGGAACACCGTCGCGCACCGTCTGGACCAGCGCGTACGTAATTTCCGGATGCATGTTCAACGCCTGGTTGGACGGTATGGTCCAGGGTGTGGTCGTCCAGATGACGCAGTAGCCGTGTTCAGTGGGCAGATGATCCAGGCCAAATGCCGCCGCGATTCTGTCGTGCTGCAAAAAGGGAAAACCGACGTCGATCGAGGGATCGCGTTTGTCCTGATATTCGACTTCCGCTTCGGCCAATGCCGACCCGCAGTCAAAACACCAGTTAACCGGTTTCAGGCCGCGATATACATACCCTTTTTCCAGTATCGTGCCCAGGGCGCGAATTTCGTCTGCCTCGTTGCCGAATGCCATGGTTTTATAGGGGTTATCCCATTCACCCAGCACACCGAGTCGTTTGAAATCGATTTTCTGTTTTTCGATCTGTGTCTCGGCATAGGCACGCGCCTTGGTCTGTACTTCGGCGATCGGCAGATGTTTGCCGAACTGCTTCTCGATCTGGATCTCGATCGGCATGCCATGGCAGTCCCAGCCGGGCACATAGGGTGCATCAAACCCGTCCAGCGTCCGGGCTTTGATGATCATGTCTTTAAGTATTTTGTTGACAGCGTGCCCGAGGTGGATTTCCCCATTCGCGTACGGCGGGCCATCATGCAGGATGAACGTCGGGCGACCCCTGGATGCGTTACGGATGCGTTGATAGATTTTCTTGTCCTGCCATTCTTTAACCCATTGCGGTTCGCGTTTTGCCAGATCGCCGCGCATCGGGAAGGCGGTTTCAGTCATGTTGACGGGGTAATTCGATTTGCTCGGTTTTTCTTTGGACATGGTGCTCTCTTAAACTTTTCTCGTCATCTTAAGGCGTGTTGATATAGGGTGTTATTCTGCTTTTACAGGTCGTCAAATTCGATCCGTCGCCGCGTGGGTTCGCAACGGAGTCGCTGCCACACCGTGCTGACTGAAGTAGTCCCGTGCCCGGGTGGCATCCTGTTCTATGGCGGCGGTCATACTGGCCAGGTCGGAAAATTTCTGTTCATCACGAATTTTCTGTAAAAATTCAATGGTCACCAGTTTTCCGTAACAGGACTGGTGGTAGTTAAAAACATGGGTTTCGAGCAGAACCCGTCCGGCATTTTCAACCGTCGGCCTGACGCCCAATGAGGCGACCGCGGGCAGCGGCTGGTCGGACAGGCCATGCACCTGGACGACAAAAATGCCGGTCACGGCAGGACGCTGGTGCGCGATGCGCATATTCAAGGTCGGAAAGCCGAGGGTGCGGCCCAGTTGCTGACCATAAATAACCCGCCCGGAAATGGTGTAGGGGTGACCAATCAATGCCTGGCTGGTTCTGAAATCACCCTGTGCCAGTGCGTCACGCACTGCGGACGACGAAATGCGTGTGCCGTTATTGGTGATTAACGGGAGGGTTTCAACGGTAAATCCGCACTGCACACCTGCCTGTTTGAGCAACTCGACATTGCCGGCCCGCTTGGCACCAAAGCAGAAATCCTCACCCACCATCAGCCATTTGACATTCAATCCTTTCACCAGCGTCTTCTGAATAAAATCATCCGGCGACTGGCTGGCAAAGGTCGCATTGAAATGTTCAACGATAATGTTGTCCATGCCGGCGTCGGCCATGGCATTCATATTGTCGCGTAAATTCGAAATACGGGTCGGTGCCTTGCTTAAATCGCCCAGCTTCTGTGCGAAGAATTCCCGGGGGTGTGGTTCAAAGGTCATGACCGAGGCGGCCAGGCCAAAGCGATCGGCGGCGTGGCGCACCTTTGCCAGCAAGGTCTGATGGCCAAGGTGAACGCCATCGAAGTTGCCTATGGTTAATGCACAGGGACTGGACGAGACGGCCTGGGAAATTCCGCGAAATACCTTCATTCGTGTTTGTTAGTTTTTAAAATTGGTCGAAATGGATGCAAAGTCTTTGATTATAAGGGGTTTTGCCCCATTTCTTGCGGATTTATGGTGAGTTTTTGCGCAGATTTTGGTCAAGTCCGGCGTTGGTCCGGGGTAATTCCGGTCAGGAACTCGGTGAGAACGGCCTTCAGAGGTCGCCCCAATGCGAATTCAGGGTGGCCATTGCGTTTAACCCGGCTGTCTCGGTTCGTAAAATCCGCGGACCCATGGACAGGGGAATCGCTCCCTGACCAATAGCGAGTTGAAATTCCTGCTCCGACAGGCCACCTTCGGGGCCAATAATGAGGGTAATTGCCTGTGGCGGATGGTGTCGGGCCCATTCTGCCAGTGTATGATCGGCAACCGGGCTTAAAACGAGTCGCCGATGCATATCCTGCTGATTTATCCAATGCCTGAAATCGGAAACCGGCCCGAGGTGGGCTAACCGGTTCCGACCGCATTGTTCACTGGCCGCTGCGATTACCGACTGCCAATGGGCGCGCCGTTTTTCAGCACGATCGCCGGATAAGCGGGTTACGCAGCGTTGTGTGGCCAGGGGCTGGATGCCGGCAGCGCCCAATTCTACCGCTTTTTCAATGATCCAGTCCATTTTGCTGGCTTCCGGCAAGGCCTGGGCAAGGGTGACCGCGTAAGGTAATTCGACCTCGTCGCCATTGAACATCTTTATTTCCGCATTAATCTTCTTTTTCTCGACGTTGCACAGGCTGGCGACCCAGGAGCCCCCCTGGCCGTTGAACAGGACCACGGTATCGCCCGGCGTCAATCGCAACACCTGACAATGGTGCACAACCGCTTCCGGCAGTGAAATAACTGCTCCAATGTGCAGTGTCTCGGGGAGATAAAATCGTGGCATGAATAAAATGTTGTCAATGTTATTAGTAAGAAAATACCGCAAGGTGTCGCCATGCTAATCCAACTTGCTGCCAGACGCCAGATGATTGGTAAATAGCCAATAAATGCCGGTATCAGACAGTCGGGCGGAACAGCAGCTCCCATAACTGCTGGGCCGCAGCGGCTTCAACCACGGCGTTGGTCCTGTCGATTCGGGCCTGATCGATACCCTGCAGGCGGCTCATATGCTGCAATTTGCGCCAATGGCGATAAATATCGGCGACCTGTCGGGCCGTGGCACAGGGAATCAGGCCCAGATCGCCGCAGGTAATGAGCAGGGCGATATTGCCGTAGTTTGCACACAGCTCAGGATGGGCGTGTGCGTAACGAAGTACCAGATACTGCACCATGAATTCAATATCGATCATACCGCCCGGACTGTGCTTGAGGTCAAATTTGTCCGGTTCAACCGGATTGGCGTCACTCATCTTCCTGCGCATGAGCAGCACGTCCTGTTTTAATTTTTCCGGTTCGCGTTGCTGACTTAAAATTCGCAGGCGTAACTCGTCGAATTTCTGTATCAGTGACAGGGGTCCTGTACAGCAGCGGGCTCGGGTCAAGGCCTGGTGCTCCCATGCCCAGGCCGATTCTGACTGATATCGCTCAAACGCCTGGATTGACGATACCATCAAACCGCTGGCACCATCTGGCCGCAGCGCGATATCAATATCAAACAAAACGCCGGCGGGGGTTAAGGTGGTCATCCAGGTGATGAATCGCTGTGCCAGTTTGGCATAATTGCCGGGTGCTTCCTGGTCATCGTCGTCATAGATGAACACCACATCCAGATCCGATGCATAGCTCAGTTCCTTGCCACCCAGTTTGCCATAGGCGACGACCGAGAACAGCGGTATGTCGCGATGGCGCTGATGGATGGTTTTCCAGGCCGAATTGACAGTGGCTTCAACCACGATGTCAGCCAGTTTTGAAAGCTGGTCCGCCAGATGCTCTACCGTCAGCATGCCTTCCAGATCCTGGGCCAGCAAGCGGAACAGCTGGGTGTGATGGATTTCGCGCAGAGTGTCCAGCTGGCGTTCGGTGTCGCCGTCATGGCGTTGCAACTGCTGGTTCAGTTCATCAGAAAACGCCTCCCAGTCGGGCGCCTGATGCAAGGTGACGGTGTCAAGCAATTCATCCAGTAAAATTGGGTGCAGCACCAGATAACGTGCCGCCCAGCCGCTTGAATGCATCATCCGTATCAAACGTTCAAGCGATTGCGGGTATTCGATCAACAATGAAAGATACGAGGGCCGGCGTACGATTGCTTCGAGCAGATCCATCATGCGCTGCAAGGTGTCACAGTGCAGATCCGGCAGGGACGTAATCATGTGCAAAGCGCGATTGAGTAACATCATGCACTTATTTTTTGTCGCTTCCGACAGTGATTTGAGCCGCGGTGCATGGAAACTGCGGCTAATGATCTGCGCCGCGTCGGACGGTGCCTGAAAGTCCATTTTAGTGAGCATGGGCAGCATGATTTCCTGATTTTCGGTATCGGAAAAATTAACCGTTGCGTCCGGCAACTCCGATTCCCTCGCACCGAAAATCGTGTCAAACTGATGGGCAACAAACTGTCGATGAACGGTCAGTTCAGCGTAAAACGAGGTGTAGTCGGGAAACCCCATCATCTGGGCAATCAGCTGGGCATCATCCGGATTGGCGGGCAGGCTGTGGGTCTGTGCATCATCCAGATACTGGAGGCGGTGTTCGCAATTGCGCAGGAACACGTAGGCAGACTGGAGTTGGCCAATCACAGACGGGTTCAAAATGGCCAGTTTGCCTAACACAGCCAGCGTTTCCCTTGTCGACCGGTTTCTTAACAGCGGTTCGCGGCCACCTCGTATCAGCTGAAATACCTGCGCCAGGAACTCGATCTCCCGAATCCCGCCTCGTCCCAACTTGACATTATCGGCACGTTCCGGATGACGCGTTTCCTGACGCAAGACTTCGGCACGGATCTGGCTGTGCATGGCACGCAGTGAATCAATGACCGAAAAATCAAGATAACGGCGGAAAACGAACGGGTGAACGATTTTTTCGAGTGTCGTGACCTGAGACGCGATACCGGTAATTGCCCGCGCCTTCACCCAGGCATAGCGTTCCCATTCGCGACCTTGTACCATCAGGTATTCTTCAAGCATGCCAAAACTGGCCACCAGCGGGCCGGACGCGCCATTCGGTCGTAATGCCATATCGACACGGAAGGTAAACCCGTCTTCGCCAATTTCAGCGAGGGTCGCAATCAGTTTTTTCCCGAGTCGGCTGAAAAATTCGTGATTTGACAGGCTTTTCTGTCCCGGTTTGACCTTGGTGTCGCCATCGTCAGCGTAAACGAAAATCAGATCGATATCGGACGATATGTTTAATTCCCGACCGCCCAGTTTCCCCATGCCCAAAACGATTAATTCCTGGGGTTCCCCGCCGCTGTCGGCAACCGGTGTGCCAAACAGTTCCTCCATTTCCTGTCTGCCTGCGGCCAGGGCCGTTTGCACGGCAAAATCGGCAAAATCGCTCATGACCGTGACAACCTCATTCAAATCAGCCTGACCTGTTAAATCTTTTTCAATCAGGGTGCATACCACCAGATTTCTCAGTCGGCGCAGGGCACGAGGTAAATAGGGGCCCGTTGCGGTGTTGGTTTGTCGTAGCAAATTTATTTCTTTTTGTAAAAAGTTCGCAAAAGTGGCCGGGGTCAAGGATAATTCGCCTAATTGTTTTATTTGCTCGAGCCGTGTAGGTAGCCCGGATGCCCTGTCGTCAACAGGTGATCCTGCCTGCACCCAGCGGGCGAAGAACCGGGACGTATTGGTGCGATGGATCTGTGCGTAGGGGTAAATTTTGTTCATTGTTGGATGAATTCTGACGATGTTTTTCAATAAATTGCCCGTCCACGGGGTCGGGAATGGAGCCAGATACCGATATTACGACGATTATTGCGTGACCCATAAAATATCATTTAAAAAATTAATCTATGCAATTTAAGCAATTCAGTCCCAAAGCTGCCGCTGTTCGTGCTGGAATTTCCGGACTATGACATCTGACCAGCGATCCCCCGCGTCGGCCGATCATGCGCAACACCCCTACGCGGATCGGTGGCGTCTGCTCGAGCGCGCCTATTTCCGGCTCAATCGGTTGAGCCACCATGTGCTGGGCGCATGCATAAAGTTAATTGTCCTGTTTTACCTGCTGTTCTGCCTGTTCTGCCTGGTGCTGCGCTACGTCCTGTTACCCCAAATCGGTAATTATAAGGCGGATATCGAACATGTTATCGGCGCCTCGCTGGGGCGTTCGGTGAGCATCAGCCAGATTTACGCTTCCTGGCAGGGCTTGCGTCCCAATCTGCAGTTAAAACAGGTCTCCATTCATGATGAGCAGGGCAGGAATGCGCTGGTACTGCCCAATGTGGAAGTCACGGTGTCATGGCTGTCGGTACTTTTTAACCAGGTCCGATTTTATGATCTGCAGATCAATCAGGCCGAATTGGAACTCAAACGCAGTGTCGATGGAAAAATTTTCATTGCTGGCTGGTGGCTGGATCCCGGAAAAAAAGGCGATGCGCAGGGTTTAAACTGGATTTTGTCACAGCGCCAGATCACGATTAACGGTGCAGTCATCCATTGGACAGACGAGCAGCGCGGTGCACCCGAACTGACCTTGTCGAATGTCAACTTCGTCATGCAGAATCAGTGGCGGGAACACCGGTTTTCATTAACGGCCACTCCGCCTGCTGAACTGGCGGGTCCAATCGACGTCAGGGCCGATTTTTCGCATCGGCCGTTCAGCGACAATATGTCCAACTACAAGGAATGGAAAGGGCAGTTGTTTGCCGACTTTTCAAAGACCGATCTGGCACACTGGAAAAGCTATATCGATTATCCATTTGAAATACAGAGCGGCATTGGATCGGTTCGGGCATGGTACACGTTTGATGAGCAGAAAATGGTGGATTTTACAGCCGATTTGAAACTTTCGAATGTCAAAACATGGTTACGGAAAGATCTGCAGACACTGGATCTGCTGACGGTTTCCGGCAGAATTTCTGCCCAGGAAATCAATGTGCCGGATGCGGCCCATGACAACCCCGCGACAGCCGCAGAACGGTTGTTTTCTTCGGGGCATCAGATTTCGCTGACCAATTTTAGCTTCGAAACGAGGAACGGGTTCCGCCTTCCCCCCACGACATTGACCGAGCGCTATATGCCGGCCAGTCGAACCGGCAGTGAGCAGCTTCAGTTTTCAGCCAAATTTTTGGACCTGAATGTGCTGGCCAACCTGATTGAACACTTCCCGATGCCCAAGGAATATGCACTGATGTTGCAGAATTTTGAACCTGCCGGGCAACTATCGAATTTTTCAGTCAGTTTGCAGGGGAAATTTCCGGCCCTTGACCATTACCAGGTCAAGGGGAACTTTTCGAATCTGGCGATGAGGCCACAGGCCGCCAAACCTGCTGTAAACGGTGACAATGGCTTGCCGGCCATTCCCGGCTTTACCAATCTGACCGGCGCCATTGATGCCAATGAGAGGAAGGGCGTTATTCAGCTTGCTTCGACCAATCTGGTCTGGCAGTTGCCTGATTATTTTTCGGAGCCTGTGATGCAGTTTGACCGTCTTGACTTGCAGGCGGGCTGGGAATTCAACAACAAAAATCAGATGCTGGTCAATTTCAGCAAGCTTGATCTGGTCCAGCAGGAGATGCATGCCCATTTTTCCGGGACCCACCTGATCCCGCTGGATCAGGACAAGGCACTGGGTTTTCTTGATTTAACCGGGTCGGTTTCCAATTTTGATGTGCAAAAGCTGAATCGCTACCTGCCGTTGACGATGCAGGACGATTTGCATCACTGGTTGTCCAGAGGTATAGAGCAGGGGATACTGGATGATGTCAATGTGCGTATTAGAGGTGACATGGCGGACTTTCCGTTCGTTAAAAAAGGATTGCTGGATCAAAATATTTTTAATATTACGGGAAAAATTATTGATGGAAAAATCAATTACCTGCCCGATGAATTTGGTAAGGATAACGTGCACCCGTACTGGCCTGTTCTGAGCAAAATCCAGGGAAAAATCATATTTGACAGGGAAAGTCTGGAAATCGATGCTGATTCGGGTGAAACCGAAGGCATTGGGGTCGCAAAAGTAAAAGCACGCATCCCTGATTTGCTCAGCGCGGACGCGAAACTGGAGATTGAAGGCCTGGCAACCGGGCCGGCACAGGATATGATCCATTATTTAAGCGTCAGTCCGATACTTGAATGGATAGGTAATTTTACCCAGGACACCAAAATCAGCGGACCGGCCAAACTGAAGCTTAAACTGGATCTACCCCTGTTTCACATGATTGATGCCAAGGTGGCAGGTGAAGTGCAACTGAATGGCAATGATGTGGCCCTGATTCATAATTTGCCGCTGATTTCGCAGGTTAACGGCCGGATCAGTTTCAATGAGCACGGACTAAGTTTGAATGCACTGAAAGGACTCTTCCTCGGTGGTCCGGTGGGTGTGGTTGGCGGCACCCAGAAAGACGGTATTATTCGGATCCGGGCCGAAGGGCAACTGGCACTGGATGGCGTGCGCAAGGCCTATCCGGAGACTGAATTGAAACGGCTGCTGGCACGCGCAGACGGAAACGCGCCGTATACCGCCATCATCCAGGTAAAAAGCCGACAGACGGAGATCTGGGTCGATTCGACATTGCAGGGAATGACCTTGCGCCTGCCTGCGCCACTGAATAAATCGGCGAATGAACAGTTGCCGTTGCATTTTGAACTGGTCAGTTTGCCATCCCTGACAGGTAAGGCGGCCGACGGCGTACCCGTGCAGCAGGATGAAATGAAGGTTTCGTTCGGCAAGGTGGTTAATGTACGATATCTGCGCCAGAAAACACTGGAATCGGCACCCTGGAAGGTCATCAGCGGTGGCATTGGTGTGAATGTGCCGGCGCCTCAGCCTGACTCCGGTGTATCAGCCTATATTGAACTGGCCAGTCTTAATGTCGATGACCTGTCTGCACTGTTGCCCGATAAATTGAACACGTCATCCATGGCGGAAGCAGGTAAACCCGCCGACAGTGCGCGGCTTGACGCTGATCTGGGCCAATATCTCCTGCCGGATGAACTTGCGGCGCGCACGGTCGAGCTGACCGTGATGGGCAAAAAACTGAACCAGGTGGTGTTCGGCGCGTCACGGCCCAATGGAATCTGGCAGGCCAATATCGATTCCAAGCAGATTACCGGCTACCTCACCTGGAATAATGCTGACCATGGATTGGGTTATGTTACCGCGCGTCTGGGGTCGCTGTCGATTCCGGAAAATGCTGCCAATGATGTCGTTGAGCTGTTACAGAGCAAGGATATCCACAGCAGTATTCCGGGCCTGGATGTGGTTGCCGACAGTGTCGAGCTGTTTGGGAAAAAGCTGGGCAGGCTGGAATTGCGGGCAAAAAATGTGAATTCGTCGAATGAACCGTCAACCAATGAATGGCAGATTGAAAAATTAAATATAGTCAATCCTGATGGCGAACTGAATGCGGAAGGAAAGTGGACCAACGGAAGTGAAATCGGCAACGCCGCTGGCACGTCCATCCCGGCCGCGTCCGTTGTCAGTCGATTTGGTCCGCCCAGAAGCAATACGACCCTGAAATACCAGCTTGATCTGATGGACGCCGGCAAACTGCTTGACCGACTCGGTTACC
>CAITOF010000080.1 GCA_903893945.1 uncultured Oxalobacteraceae bacterium
GCCAAATAAGAGCAGCTCGCTAGAATAATGCCTTTTCGCATGGGTAATCAGGGGACCGTTGGTTAAAAGTAAGCGCTGTTGCGGGGAACAATCGAAAAAATGACGAATGAGAGCGCGATTCTAACTTATTTATGAGAACGACGTTGCCGCAGTGGTTAGGTGATCAACAGAAAAATGGGCATAAAAAAACCGACCCGAAGGTCGGTTTTTTTTAAAAGTAATGAATTACTTAGTTGTTGCTGGAGCAGCTGGAGCAGCGGCAGGAGCAGATGCAGCAGCAGCGTCAGCAGCTGGAGCAGATGCAGCAGCAGCGTCAGCAGCTGGAGCAGATGCAGGAGCTGGAGCAGCAGCAGGAGCAGCTACTTCAGCAGCTGGTGCAGGAGCGGCTTCTTCTTTTTTGCTGCAAGCAACTAAAGCGATAGCTAACAAGGAGACTAACAATAGAGATTTTTTCATTTGTGAACTTTCAGTATAGAGATCAATAAAAAACAGATCGAAATATGCGATGAATAATTACCGGTAATTATCGCTCAATAGGCTTTTTCCTTAGTTTCAACTCGTTGGGACAAATTGAAGCTAACGAAAGTTTCCTAGGCAGCTATTATAATGATTTTTTTGTGAAAGTGTCAGTATTCGGTGTTGTTTTCAACCAATTTTCAATAAAAAAATCAATTAATCGGCCCAAAATCAGCCTAACTATTAATTACCTCGCGGAAATTCATTTTATTTTGCCGTTGCACAGGTAGTCTGGAATTTTGTTTCTTTTGAGAAATAAAATGCATTTTTAGGCGGCTCTGCGACTTTTTTTCAGGCTGGAGCGGGCTGGAGCTCTATCCAGCCGTCCTCATACCAGACGCATAGTGTTTCCTTCATGTCCTGAGATGCAGTGGCCATTGACGCACCATCCAACCGGCGGTTGTTTGCCAGTTGAATCAGCAGCGTTCGGTCGCTGCCCTGGACGCCGAACGACTCGCCATTGAAGAAAATGGTTCTGTTGCGGTAAAGCATACGCGATTTCAGTGCCAGTTGGATGCCGCGTTGCGCAGCCAGTTTCAGGAATTTCGGCGGCGTATGCGGGCTGGGCGGCAAATTGAAAAATACCGACGGCTTGGGTGATGACAGGTATTCGCCGATGAACAAGGCAATATCGTCTTTTGTAAAGGCGACTTTGTTAAATTCGTGTTCTATCGTGTCCAGCATGCTTTTGCTGATTTCCGCCGGGTGCGAACTGGGTTTCAAATCCTGGTCGGCATACCTCCCGGGCAGGTCAATCGAATCCGCCATAAACTGGAGAAACGCTTCACCCAGTTCCTGGTAGGTCGGAGCGCGGAAACCGATTGAATACGTCATGCATTCACCCAGTGCAATGCCGTCATGGGCATAATGTGGTGGCAAGTAGAGCATGTCACCCGGTTCCAGAATGAATTCCTGTTCGGGTGTGAACTGGCGCAGTATCTTCAGTGGCATGCCGTCAATTAAACTCAAATCGGTCTGCGCGCTGATCTGCCAGCGGCGCTGACCATAAGCCTGCAACAAAAAAACATCGTAGGAGTCAAAATGGGGCCCGACGCCACCGCCATCGCTGGCCAAACTGATCATTAAATCGTCGAGTCGCGTATCGGGTAAAAAATTGAATTGTCGTAGCAGGGCATCCGCTTTCGGATGATGCAGATTCACCCCCTGTACCAGCAACGTCCAGGCTTTCTTTTTAATGTCGGGGATCTCGGTGAACGGACCGTTCAGGAGTTGCCATTGTTTCTTGACATGCGTAATCAGGCGTGATTCAACGTCGTCGCGTTTGGCCAGGTCAATCAACTCCGTTGCCTTGATAGGTGCCTTGAATTGCGGGAATGCCTGACGAATCAATAATGGCTTTTTATGCCAGTAATCACGTAAAAATTCAGCAGGTGTCAGGTTATTCAGTAAAGTGAGTTTTTTCATGAGGATATTATAGTTGATATCAGGAAATGACTATATAATCTCATCTGAAATAAGCAGGGTTCATTGAAAGGAGTTGTATGAAAATCAGCAAAAATACGGTGGTGACGGTCGAATACACCCTGTCCGATGCGCAAGGCAATGTGATTGAGCAAGGCAATGAACCCATGGTTTATCTGCATGGCGGCTTTGAAAATACATTACCCAAAATTGAAGAAGCATTAGACGGTAAGGACATCGGTTATCAAGTCGAGATTCAGGTCGAGCCGGAAGACGCTTTTGGTGAGTACGATCCCCAGCTGGTCAAAGTGGAACCGCGCAATCGCCTGCCCAGCCCGCTTGAAGTGGGTATGCAGTTTGAAGGTATTCCGGATGATGACGACGAAAGCGAAGCGGAACTGATCTTTACGGTGACCGACATCGCTGATGATAAAGTGGTGCTGGATGGTAATCATCCCCTGGCGGGCATTGCCCTGCGGTTCAGCCTGCATGTTAAAGAGGTGCGTGCGGCGACCGAAGAAGAAATTAAACATGAACATGTTCATGACAGTTATGGACATCATGAAGATGATGACGATGATGATGATTCAGACGGCGAATATCGAACGCACGTGATTCATTGACGCGACACTCTGAACCGCAGCCATTGCGGTTTTTTTATGTCTGGTTTTTAACGATTTTCTTCAGGTCATAGAGTGTCTGCAAGGCGTCCCTCGGGCTCAGAGTGTCGGGATCGATGGCGTCCAGCGCCAGTAATAATGGGTCTGCTTTATCTTCAACGATCTCGACGCGCCGCGCGCTGGCGAACAGATCAAATTGTGGCGTGCTCTGAATCGAGTGCGCCTCCAGTTCAGCCAGATGCCTGCGCGCGGCACGAATCACGATCGCAGGTATCCCCGCCAATTGTGCAACCTGCAGGCCATAACTTTGTGAGGCAGGGCCATTTTGTACGGCATGCAGGAAGACGATGGATTCCTGGTGCTCTACAGCCGACAGGTGGACATTGTGCGCTGTGGGATGTGTCTCGGGTAACTGCGTCAATTCAAAATAATGTGTTGCAAACAGGGTAAAGCTGTTGGTGCTGGTGATTAACTGCCGGGCGATAGCCCACGCGAGCGCAAGTCCGTCAAAGGTGGAGGTGCCGCGCCCGACTTCATCCATCAATACCAGTGAATGTGCGGTCGCTGCATTCAATATGGCCGCTGATTCAGTCATTTCCACCATAAAAGTGGAGCGGCCGCCGGCCAGATCGTCGGCCGCTCCAATCCGGGTAAAAATGCGGTCAATCGGGCCGATGACAGCGCTGGCGGCAGGTACATGGCTGCCAACATAGGCCAACAGGGTGATCAGGGCAACTTGCCGCATATAGGTTGATTTGCCGCCCATGTTGGGGCCGGTTATCAGGAGCAGTTTTCTGTCGGCGTTGAGCTGGCAGTCATTAGGTATGAAACGTTCAATCTGGTTTTCAACTACCGGATGCCGCCCCTGTTCGATCTGTAAAACCGGTTCATCAACCAGTTGCGGCGCACACCATTGGTTACGTGTTGCGTGCTCGGCCAGCGCCACCAGACAGTCCAGCTGTGCCAGTGCCTGCGCGATGGTCTGTAGTGAAACAATGTACGGCATGAGCTGCTGCATGACCTGATCGTACAAGTGCTTTTCACGGGCCAATGCCCGATCCTGGGCCGACAGGGCTTTGTCTTCATATGCCTTTAATTCCGGCGTAATATAACGTTCGGCATTTTTTAGTGTTTGCCGTCGACGATAGTGGTCGGGGACTTTGTCGGTCTGGCCATTGGTTACTTCGATATAAAAACCGTGAACCCGATTGTATTCAACGCGCAGGTTGGTGATGCCTGTGGCGGCGCGTTCGCGAGTTTCCAGATCCAGCAGGAACTGCCCGGCGTTTTCTGACAGTCCACGTAATTCATCGAGGTCGGCGTCATAGCCCGGGGCAATCACACCGCCGTCACGAATCATGCTGGCCGGTTCAGGCAGGATGGCGCTGGTGAGCAGATTCAGGCAGGCGTCGGGGGTGGCCAGTCTGTGCACCAGCTCGCTGAGCAATGGTGTGGCTGGCGCGCAGCCTGACAGCGCGCCGCATAACGTGGGCAACTGTTGCAGCCCGGCGCGCAATCCGGCCAGATCGCGGGGTCGTGCAGAAGACAGGGCAATACGGGTGGTAATACGTTCAATATCGGGTATGTCGGTCAGCGGCGCAACCAAATGGGTGCACGAGTCGGAATCGATCAGCGTACTAATTGAGCGATGACGCGCAACGGCAACTTGCCGGTCACGACCCGGATGATGCAGCCAGTGCCGCAGCAGGCGCGAGCCCATACTGGTGCGGCAATGGTCAAGCAGGGAAAACAGCGTTGGCGATTCCTGACCTCGGATTGTTTCAGTCAGTTCCAGGTTGCGTCGCGTTACGGCGTCCAGACCAATAAACTCGTCAGCCGTTTCCATGATTAACGTATTTATGTGCCGCAAATCGTTGCGTTGCGTGGTTTGCAGATAGCGCAGCAAAGCGCCGGCAGCAGCAACTGACCCTGTAGCCTGTTCAGCGCCAAAGCCAT
Source organism: uncultured Oxalobacteraceae bacterium (assembly GCA_903893945.1). GTDB lineage: Bacteria > Pseudomonadota > Gammaproteobacteria > Burkholderiales > Burkholderiaceae_D > Solimicrobium. The sequence continues at coordinate 4,515 of CAITOF010000080.1, forward strand.
TCAGGCTGGTAACCCCCAATTGTTCTTCAAGGGCTTTCCTGGCGTGAGTCAGGTCGAAATGCCACGCAGGCAATAGCGTTGCTTTGCAATTTATGCCGGATAAAACGGTCTGTACCGGGTCGTCTGCATATAATGTCTCCGCTGCCGCAATGCGCTCGCATTCCTGGAGTAACTGGTGGTTTATATTTTTTTCAGTTGTGCTGATTTCCAACAAGCGCATGGCTCCGCTGGAAAGCGATAACCAGGCAAAACCAAGCAGTATCTGTTTGCGCTGTGCAGTCACAGAAATGGCAAGCAGGGGGCGTTCGGACTTGGAAGGCAGTAAATCAGATTCTGTCAATGTTCCTGGCGTGATAACGCGCATGACCTTGCGTTCGACCGGGCCTTTACTGGTTGCCGGGTCGCCGACCTGTTCGCAGATGGCGATGGATTCACCCAGCCGGATCAATTTGGCCAAATAGGTATCCACCGAATGGTACGGTACGCCTGCCATCTTGATCGGCGAACCCGCCGACGTACCACGTTGGGTCAGTGTGATGCCAATGAGGCGCGATGCTTTCTCGGCATCGTCAAAAAACAATTCATAGAAATCGCCCATGCGGTAAAACACCAAGGTATCAGGATAGTCTGCTTTGATGCGCAGGTACTGCTGCATCATGGGGGTGTGTTTGGCGTCGTCGGTGGACATAATGTCGGCAGTTTAAAACGATTCAGGCGATAAGGATATGCACCATATCATAGACAATTCTATCGGTCTACAGGAAGGCGTCCTGTTGTAGTGCGGTAAGTAAAATCCCCGTCCGGATCCAATCTGGTCCGGACGGGGATTGATTGTGCCAGCAGTGACTCAACCAACCAGTTTATGCTGATTCAGCAGATTCTGGATAATCTGTGCATCGGTCTGCAGGACGCCTGCGCTGTGCAGTAAATCGGCATTGGTCAATACCACCTGCATGGTATCCTGGGCGGCGGAATAACCACTGGCATAACCA
>CAITOF010000081.1 GCA_903893945.1 uncultured Oxalobacteraceae bacterium
GCCATGCCCCATTACCATGCCACGCCCGAATCCAATACCGTTATCGAAGGTAACGGATTATTGTTAATCGATTCGGGTGGCCAATACGTCAATGGTACGACAGACATTACCCGTGTTATTGCCATCGGCGAACCCAATGCGGAACAGAAGCGGGATTTTTCGCTGGAACTAAAAGCACTGATCGCACTGTCAACAGCCCAGTTCCCGGTGGGCACACTTTCACCATTGCTCGACGCACTGGCACGCGCACCACTTTGGGCGGCGGGCTTGAATTACGGGCACGGTACCGGACACGGTGTCGGCTATTTTCTGAATGTGCATGAAGGACCGCAGAGCATTTCCCCGTCTACACCGCCCGAACCACAGACCGCCATGCAGGCGGGCATGGTAACGTCCATTGAGCCTGGCATATACCGTCCCGGAAAATGGGGAATCCGCATCGAAAACCTGGTATTGAATATTCCCGGTGACAAGTCTGAATTTGGTGAATTCATCCGTTTTGAAACTCTGACCCTGTGCCCGATTGATACGCGCTGCATTGACAAAACGGTGTTAACCCAAGCGGAAATAGAATGGGTTAACCGTTATCACGACACCGTCAGAAAACGACTTTCACCGTTGTGCAGTGGTGATGCACTGGGCTGGCTGGAACGCAGTACTTTACCAATCTAGTTTTAAAAAAATAGCGGGGCAAGCGCAAGCCGGCGGTTCAATATTTACCGACGATATTGCATGCCCTGTATAATCGCCTGCTCAAATGGTTTTCTGAATTCCGCCCTTTCAGGGCCACTCAGTTTCAAATAATCTTCAAGTGTTTTGACGTCCGAACCCATAGTCGCGGCTAGTGTCAAGCTCACCAAAATTATGGCATTTCGTTGATACAAGTGCTTATAATCGTCACTTTTAAAATCCTCGACTACCGATTTCATCGAAACCAAATTTCTAGTATAGAAAATGTCCAATAAGTTGTCTTTGTCCTGCAACATATAATGTTGGTCTTCGGTCAGCCTCAATACCTGCGCTATTGTTATTTCACCCCTACGAATATTTTCAATTATTCGTTCATCCCTAAGACTTACCTGATGATCAAAGCTCAAAAAGCCGCTTTGTTTTAATTTTTCCAAATAGATATTGATCTTATCGGCCGTCGATGCGAATAGGGGTGCGCCATGAACTGTTGCTTCATTAACTTCCTGGTCGTTGGGCAAAACTGGATCTGCCTTGATTAACTCTGAAAGCAATTTTGAGGCCAGTGTGACAGACCAAAAATTGTCCGCATAGAAATTATAAAGCCGGCCTGCCTGACCATCTTCCTCGGTCGTTGAATATAGCCAAACAGCAGTTACATATAAATCTTTATTCACTTCGGCATCACTAACAAGCCGATCATATATACCCTTAAATGACACGCCCTCAATCTTGCGTGTTTCACCCATCAATTCAATAGTGACAGTTACCGTGGTCTCTCCATTCACTGATTCTTGATGCTGGGCCAATGTCAATTCTCTGCCATCAGTAAGTTTTACGGTCACGCTATCGAATTTAGGAGCATTTTCACCTGTGCCGTCTGACAATGAGGCATTATCGCTCGCGTACTTTTGTAATGCAGCGGCAATCAATCCTGAATTCGAAACAAAATCCTCGACTTTTGTTGCTGAATTATAGCGCTTGTACAATTCCTTCACACCGAACACCATGCCGAGATAAATATCGTAAAGTAAATTACCGCTGAGGCTTGGCTTACGGCAAGCATAGTCACCTGCGGCATGGGAGATCGAGTTGGCTTTACCGGATCCGACTAGGGGCGCGTTAGCAGTACTGGCAAAGGCGCGATTAAATGTGTTGATACTCAGTGATGGTGATGCCATGGATGATTTCCTTTCAAAATACCTGTTGCCTGGTTGATTAAATAATAGTCTTCAATGTAACTTTGTTTCGACCTTCACAATTCAGGCCAACTACCATAGCCCAGCAATTTTTCGATGTTTAACGTACCTCTCTTTAATTGCACAGCCTGCGTAGGATCAAGTTTATCGCTATAATGCGTCGCATATTGGAAATGGTAGTACTCGTCCTGAGTCACTTCTAATGCCCTGCTGAAGGACATAAAGTTATTTGTTATTAGTTCATATACAACATTCGAATCAAGAAATTTGGCTTGCAATTTTGTGAGATTCAACGCGCCTTCGAGACTGATATAGCCTCCTTCAATATACTGGGTGACGCGACTGAGATTTGTGTATCGTTCATAATTGATCGACAGTGCCATTTCAAAAGTCAGTTTATTAGGCGATTCGTCGGGCCGATCAAAATAGGTACCTAATATTCCATCACGATCACTAAAAATAGTGTAGAGATGTCCACGGGCTTTCAGCGCCAGTTCCAGGGGCATTGTCCCGTTCAAGATTAAGTTGACGATACGCGGGCACGTAAGAAATTGCGTCTGTTCCTGGGTTAATCGACCGGAGTCCATCAATTTCGCGATGCAATCGCGGATTTGTCCTTCGTCCAGTGGTGGCGTCTGCGTCAATTTACCGAGGCCCGGGTGTTCGCCGTTAGGCGCAGTATTTGCGATGCAGGGCACAAAGCCGTCAATGGTTTGCGCAAGGAGACGATTGGCAAGTTTATCCTTCCAAAAATTATAAGCACCATACAACTCACGATTTTTCTCCGCGTCTGTAAGCAGCCGGTCATAAATAACTTTAAAAGAACTTCCATCAATGGCCATTTTTACGCCGCCGAGTTCAATTTCCACTCCGATAACCACAGTCTCATGGTCATAAAGTTCGCTGAATTGTTGAGTCAGTTTCAATATGCTGCCATCATGCAATGTGACCTCCACCGGATGACGCCCAGACCCACTAGTGCGGCTGGAAAGAGCTTTTCCCAGTTCCTCCGCAATCCATGGCGCATTCTCTATAAAATCAGAGACTTTGTCTGCCGAATTAAACAATCTGTATAACGCTTTCGGCCCTGCAACCAGTCCCTCATAAATGACGAGCAGTAACCAGGGTAACTTGGTACTCAGGGAGGTTGAAAATTCGTAGTGCCCGGCGCTCCTGGCGACGCTGTCATTACTAAACGCCCGCATAAAGGTATTGGCAGATAATGATGATGTTGACATAGATGGGGTCCTTTCAAAATGGTGTTGGCATTTGTTAAATGATTTATGTTTGTCAATTTACCGTCGTTTCTACCTGAAAAACAGTGTGGACTTTACGGTATTGAGCGTCAGGAACGCCCTGTCTGAATGCAAATTACCTGAAATTCTGGTTATCCGTATTTCGTGACTGATTTTTTCCGTGATCAGAACCAGAGTAAGGGTGAATCAAAAACGGTGTTGGACTTCGACACCCTATTGCACAATGATCTTAACCCGGTCGGATTAACGCAGTCGGAAATTGACTGGGTAAACAACTACCACGACACCGTAAAAAATCGGCTGACACCAATGGTCACGGGCAACGCGCTGGACTGGTTGGTACACAACACATCACCGATTCCGTTTTAAAAAACTCAGGGCTTATCGCTGCTGCGCCGATCTGGTTGGATCGCTAATAGGTAAGGGACTGTATACGCGTCAACTCGACATGCCGTCTAAATTGCCGTCTACCAGCATCATTCAGCTTAAAATAGTCCGCAAGATTTTTAACAGACAATTTGGAATTCGCTGGAGATAGCAGGGACTCTAAAATCACCGCGTTTTTGTCGCCAAGGTGAAAATAATCGTCCCTTGTTAACCCTGTAATTACCCAATTCACCGAAAGCAAATTATGGTCATAGAACTTGCCCAATATACGGAGCGGATCCCTCAAAAAATCATGCTGTTGCCAGCTCAACGTCAATACTGTTGCTATGGCCAATTCTCCGCTATGGATAAAAGATTTAACGCGATTATTTGATAAACTTCGGCACTGCTCGTCACTTAAAAAACCACTACGACGTAATTTCCGCAAATAGCCATCAATATTTTCCCTTGTTGGCATAAATGATCCTGTGTCCACGCTTTGACACTGAGCGGAATCTGCATTCATCAACTCTGAAAGCAATTCAGTGGACAGGGTGACGCTCCAATAATCATCTGTATACAACTTTTCACTGCGCGTTTTGCTGTGATCAATGCGCCCATTTCTGGTTGTATAAAGCCAGATATCAGAAACATATAAATGTTTATTTTTTTTGGCGTCATCAACAAGTCGACGATAAATATCTTGAAATGACGTGCCATCGATGATCTTTTGCTGCTTTTCACCCTCCAGTTCGATCACGACACCTGTTGCGCTACCATGAGCCATTTGTTGGGTCAGTTTCAATTGTCTGCCATCTATAAGTTTCACGATGACCGCCTGATCTGAAGCGGGTGGATTTTCCCCGGCGAATGGTTGCAGTTGTGCGGCTATCAACGCTGAGTTGGCAACGAATTCCCTGATTTTTGCTTTTGAGTTATATTGCCTGTACAGCTCCTTGATGCCAAAGACCAAGCCGACATAAAGCGCCTGAAATGCATTACCCGTTACGAGAGGTTTGGTACACGTATAGTTACCTGCAGCATGCGAGATGGAGTTACCTGGTCCCGATTGAATCGGGCCGGAGTCGCCTTGCTCATGGTCGAGATCGGTGGGATCACTTTGGTCAGTAATGAATTCGGTGGAGTCGACTGGATGAGCAAAGGCGCGACCGAACGAATTGAGGGTGAGCGTCGGAAACACGGGTTTCATTTAACCTTCCTTTATAAAGTGCACTGTCAGATATTATCAATAGAACAACGGTCGTCACTTTGACACCATTTCTAACCGTAGGCTAGTGTGGCGATTACGGTATTCATTTAGTGCAATCAGTTATTAAAATGCAACTTCATCTCCCCACGACCCTATTCCGTTTTGACTGAAACGGGCAATACAGGCAATCAAAGGGTATTCCGGGCAAAATAAACAGGCCATCAGGTATAATTAGCGGTTTTATAAATAACCAGAGAAATCATGGAAGCAGAACGTCTCAACAGCATCTCCTCCCTCCTGACGGACTTAACCACCCGCGAAGCTGAACTTCGGAGGTATCTTTGACTTCGATATCAAGTCAGAGAAACTTGAACAGGTTAATGGCGAATTAGAAGACCCCGCCATCTGGAATGATCCCAAAAAAGCCCAGGACCTGGGGCGTGAAAAAAAATCACTCGAAGCCATCGTCCACACGCTCACAAAAATCGATACCGATTTAAAAGACGCCACCGATCTGTTTGCGATGGCACGTGAAGAACAGGACGACGACACCCTGATAGCCATCGAATCGGATGCAAACGCCCTGCGCGAATTGGTGGAAGGCATGGAATTTCGGCGCATGTTCAACAATCCGATGGACCCGAACAACTGCTTTATTGATATCCAGTCCGGCGCTGGCGGTACCGAGGCACAGGATTGGGCATCCATGATACTGCGCCAGTATCTGCGCTATTGTGAACGCAAGGGATTTAAAGTTGAAGTGCTGGAACAGTCTGACGGCGAAGTAGCCGGGATTAAAACCGCGACCTTAAAAGTCGAAGGTGATTATGCTTACGGTTTTTTACGCACCGAAACAGGTGTCCATCGTCTGGTGCGAAAATCCCCGTTTGATTCCGCCAATGGCCGGCATACCTCGTTTTGCAGCCTGTTTGTGTACCCGGAAGTTGATGATTCGATCGACATAGAGATCAATCCTGCCGATGTACGCATCGATACCTATCGTGCGTCTGGCGCGGGTGGTCAGCACATTAACAAAACCGATTCCGCTGTCCGTCTGACCCACAACCCGACCGGCATCGTGGTGCAGTGCCAGAATGACCGCAGTCAGCATCGTAACAAGGCCGAAGCGTGGGATATGCTTAAAGCCAAGCTATATGAACTCGAATTGCGTAACCGCATGAGCGAGCAGCAGAAGCTGGAAGACTCAAAAACCGACGTGGGCTGGGGACACCAGATTCGTTCCTACGTGCTGGATCAGTCACGCATTAAGGATTTGCGCACCAATTTTGAAACTGGCAACACCAAATCGGTACTGGATGGTGATCTGGACGGGTTTATCGCAGCATCATTAAAACAGGGTGTCTGAACAAAGCATCAGATTCGCCCTATTTACAGATAACACGGCTTTTATAAAAATGGAAAATCAACATGAGTAATGAACAACAACCGGTTGGCGCGGATAGCGCTGTAGAAGAACATTCTATTTTTGCAGAACGACGCGCCAAGCTGGCCGGGTTGCGCAAACACGGTATTGCCTATCCGAATGATTTCCATCCAAAAGACAATTGCGCCACGCTGCAGGAAAAATATTCTGCACTGAGTCGTGAAAATCTGGAGCCCATGGAGGTCAACGTGTCTGTTGGCGGTCGTATGATGCTAAAACGCGAAGCCGGCAAGAAGGCCGCCTTTGCCACCATTCAGGATGCGTCCGGAAAAAATGCCGATGGCCGGATCCAGCTCTACATTACGCAAGACAAAACAGGTGAAGCCGGGATGGAAGCGTTCCATCATTATGATCTGGGCGACCTGTTGGGTGTGGAAGGCGTGCTGTTCAAGACCAAAACGGACGAACTGACCATCAAGGTCACTCATCTGCGTTTGCTGGCCAAGTCATTGCGCCCATTACCGGACAAATTCCACGGCCTGGCCAATCAGGAAATGAAATACCGCCAGCGTTACGTCGATCTGATCATGAGCGAAGAAACACGTCGCACTTTTAAAGCACGCACCGCTGCCATGACCTCAATACGTCGTTTCATGGAAGACAATGGCTTCATGGAAGTCGAAACGCCCATGCTGCATGCCATTCCCGGTGGCGCCGCCGCCAAGCCGTTTATTACCCATCACAATGCCCTGGACATGCAGATGTTTCTGCGCATTGCACCTGAACTCTATTTGAAGCGATTGGTCGTCGGTGGTTTTGAGCGCGTCTTTGAAGTGAACCGCAATTTCCGTAATGAAGGGGTATCGCCGCGTCATAATCCCGAATTTACCATGATGGAATTTTACGCGGCCTACACGGATTATCGCTGGATGATGGATTTCACCGAGCAGGTGATTCGCAAAGCCGCGGTCGATGCCCATGGTACGGCGGTCCTCACGTACCAGGGACGCGAACTGGATTTAAGCAAACCCTTTCAACGCCTGACGATTGTGGCTGCCATCAACAAGTATGCCCCGCACTACACTCATGAACAACTGCACGACGTCACATTCATTACGGGCGAATTGGCCAAGTTCGGTGTCAAACCGTTTTCTACGTCAGGTCTGGGGGCGCTGCAATTGGCCCTGTTTGAAGAAACCGCCGAAGCGCAATTATGGGAACCGACCTTCATCATTGATTACCCGATCGAAGTGTCTCCGCTGGCACGCGCATCTGACAAACAGGCCGGCATCACCGAGCGTTTTGAGCTTTTCATAACCGGTCGGGAAATTGCCAACGGCTTTTCTGAACTGAATGACCCGGAAGATCAGGCGGCGCGATTCAAAGCGCAAGTCGATGCCAAAGAAGCGGGCGACGAGGAGGCCATGTATTATGATGCTGATTATATTCGCGCACTGGAATACGGCATGCCTCCCACCGGGGGTTGCGGCATTGGCATAGACCGGTTAATGATGCTGGTTACCGATTCGGCGAATATCCGTGATGTCATCCTGTTCCCGCATTTACGCCGTGAAGACTAGAAATTCGACCTGAACCTGCTGATATAAACTGAACGTAAGCGACCAGGACTATGATCCGACTACTTATTGCCGACGACCACACCATCATGCGCGAAGGTTTAAAGCGCATTCTGGAAGGCGAGATCAACATTCAGATCGTCGCCGAAGCGGTCGACGGCCTGGACGCGCTGCAGAAAATACGCGCCGGCGGCATCGACATGGTCCTGCTGGATTTATCCATGCCGGGTCGCAGTGGTGTTGACCTGATCCGGCAGATCAGGGAAGAGATGCCCAAATTGCCGATCCTGATACTTACCATGCATGAAGAGGAACAGTACGCGGTCCGGGCGATTCGGGCTGGGGCCAATGGTTACCTGACCAAGGAAAGCGCAGGGCTGGAACTGGTCAATGCGATACATCGCATCGCATCTGGGCGTCCGTACATCAGCATCGCAGTCGCCGAACAACTGGCCATGAATCTGATGCCGGTCGATGTCAAATTGCCGCACACCACCCTGTCGGACCGGGAATTCGAAATTTTTCAGTTATTGGTACAGGGTAAGACCCTGACTGAAATTGCTGACGGGCTGTTCTTGAGTGTAAAAACCGTCAGCACCCACAAAACCCGCATCCTGGTCAAGATGCGCATGAAAAATCTGACCGAACTCGTCCAGTATGCGGTGCAACATCAGTTAATTGCCCATCGCGGCTGAACCGCAGCGTTACACCGGATGGCCCAGCCACGTTTTGCATCAGGCCGCCAATCCGGGCGGCTCAATGCAAAATAAGGCCATCAATAGAAGCATCACCTGTCACCAGACCCGACTGTTGTCTGTCGTTCGCGCTCAGAATCTGGATGAAATGGTCATTCCCACTGTGCGCGGATTGACGCGATAGCCTTCGGTCGTGCCGTTAATATCCGGATGCTGGATCACGGTGTCGTTGTTCAGCGCGTTCTTGGCATAAATCGTCACATCGACATAGTCGAACGACATGCCGGTGCTGAGATCAAGGGTGTGATAGGCCGGACGATAATAATCGGGATCGGTTGGATTCAATGTCCCGTGACTGCTCCCGACCCAATGTGCTGCCGCGAGTACAAAGCCGGATTTATCCTCAAACAGGGTAAAGTTATATTTCCCGGTCAACTGCGTGTTATAGGTTGGAACCCCTTCAATGGCAGCGCCCTCCACCGCACCGGCCACACCATTGACCTGCCCTGCACTGTTTGCAAACACGGCCTTGTTGTAACCGGCAGCAACACCCAGTAGCAGTACCGGCACAGGTTTGAATTTCACTTCAATTTCGGCACCGCGGCTGGTCGCATCGCCCGCATTGGTATTATATTCATAGCCACAGTCCGGCAAGCCGACATACTGCTGAATATTGTTCCATTTCAGGTAAAAAATGTCCGCATTGACCGACACCCGATTATCAAAAAAGCGTGATTTGTTCCCCACTTCGTAACTCCACAAACTGTCCTGATCATAGGTCAGGGGCGCCTGTTTCAGACCGTTAACAGCCAGATCACTGGCACAAAGTACGGCCGGCACATACTCATTTCCGCCACCCAGCCGGAAACCTTTCGCCGCTGTGGTGTACACCGTATTGGCCGGATCCATTTCCCAGGTCAATGCCAGCTTTGGCGTGGTCGCACTGGTTTTGTTAGCCGTTGAGAATGTCTGATATTCGCTGGTATTGAAACCGGCCGTATATAAACCGTTGGTCTGCTCAATGCCATTCTCAGCCGCCAGGTATCGTAACCCGAGCGTTGCATGCAGGGTCGGTGTAAAGTAATAATTGGTCTCACCGAATAAGGCTGTCTGGTGCGTTTTCAACTGCTCATTCCCGTAATAGGTATTATTATCCGGAAAAGGATTAAGATATGGGGTATAGGGAGGAATACCCAAACTTGCATTACCCGGGAAATATAGACCGTTGGCGAGTGAATTCAGATCATCGATCCTGATCCCGTATTGCGCCAGAGTCGCATTCAGCCCGATAACCGGATCATTTTCCACAATGCCGGTGCGCTGGTTCGAATAATAAAGTCCACTGACCCAGGTCCAAGCCGACCGGGACGGATCATACTCCTTCGATGCCAGCCGCACTTCCTGCGAAAACTGTTCAACCTGACTGGTCAGCTGGGTCGGCGAAGGCAGGTTCCGGATAGCATTCAGAATGCCGTCCGATATGGTTCCACCGCATTCCGGGACATAGATATAACAACCCGACGCCGGATTCGTGCTGGTTAGCGGACCCGTCACATAATTTTTGCCATCCAGTATGCGGTCAAATTTGCGTTCAAAATAGCTGGAAACCGACGTCAGTGTAACGTCATTCATATCATAGTTTGCAGTGAAATTCGGGATCAGGACCCTGTCCTTGCTGGGTTCGCGGACGATAATACTTGTTTCATAGGCGGGCAAAGTACCGAGATCAAATGCGCTGTTGCCATTGCCATTCACTTCCTGGTAAAAAATCGTTGGCAATAGCGTGATGTCCCGGGTTGGCTTCCATTTCAGTGCCAACCTGACTTCCTGATCATCCATCGAATTGACATCATGTGATATCACGCTACCGCTGCCATCGACCTGGCTGATAAATCCTGCATTTCTGTTGCCTTGCACACCGATACGCAGTGCCAGTTCGTCCCTGATCAAGGGAATGTTACCCACGATGTATCCGGTCGTATTCGATCCGGCGCCCTGCGTGTGGGAAAAATCCGCAAAAGTATCCACTGAATAGGCTTTCAGGTCGGGCTGGTTCGCAACGAATTTGATGGTCCCTCCCATAGAGCTGTCGCCATACAGAGTTCCCTGCGGACCGCGCAATACCTCAACATGATCAATATCAAAAAACTTGGGCTCGACCGTACCCATACTGTAAACATTTCCTACCGTTACCGACGTATCATCCATGTAAATGCCGACTGTGGACGCACCGGCGTAGGAACTCACACCACGTATCTCGATATTTTCAAGTCCGGGTCCGGCACCACCGTTGGGTGTAAAGGAAATGTTCGGAATCGAGCGCGTCAGGTCGGTAAAATCATTGATATGCTGATCCTGGATATCCTGCCCCGAAACGACTGACACACTTAATGCGATCTTGTTCGGATCTTCTTTTCTCTTCTGCGCCGTCACAACAACAGTCTCAATGCCGCTGGTGAGTTGGGCTTTGCTGACTTTGTCCGGTTGCACGGCAGGGATCGCACCACTGGCAGATTCGGGGGTTGTTTGCTGTGCGGCCGCCTGCATTTCAATAAGCGCACAGGCGACTGCGATGACACCTGTCAATCTGGACATTTTCGGCTGTTTCATTTTGTTTTGTCTCCATTAAAAATCGGTTGGCCTGCAAATCAGCGGTTCGCCTTGAATTGGGTCCACAGCCTGTTCATTAGCCGGGTAATTTCAAGGCTCCGTGGCCCGTAAATGAAATAGGTTTTACTGACGGATTCGTCCGGAAAAACCGATTTGTCACCCACGATGTCCGGCTTTAACAATGCCGGGCTGATATCAACCGCGCTTGAAAAAGCAAGATGATTGGTGATGTCGGCCGCAATGTCGGGCCGTAACAGGAAATTGATCCACTTGTAGGCATTTTCCTTGTTGGGTGCATCATTGGGGATACCCATCATCGTGTACCAGTTACCCGACTGGTTCCTGGGAGCCGAGTAATAAATGTCAAATTTCTGTTTCGATTCGGCCACCCTCTTGGCAATTTGCCTGGCGTCCCCGGACCAGCCTGCGGCCAGGCAGACATCACCGCCAGCGACATCGTTCAGGTAACTCGAATTGAACTGGGCGATATACGGCCTGATTTTTTTCAGCACCAGGGCAGCATCTTCATAATCACGCGCTTTCTGGCTGTTCGGGTCACGTCCCATGTACGCCAGCACCACCGGGAACACATCAATCGGCGCGTCCGCAATCAGTATGCCGCACGGTTTCAATTTGCTGGCCATCTCGGGGTTCAACAGAAGCGACCAGCTGTCGAGATCAACCGCCTTCCCCAGCGCGTTCTGTACCCTGGTTTTATTCATGATCATGCCGAACGTCCCATAGACGTAGGGAATGCCATACCGCAGATTGCTCAACGGACCCAGGCGGCTGACCACATTCGGATTCAGGTTTGACCTGTTGGGGATTTTGCTCAAATCCAGCGGCAGGTACACATTGGCATCAATCTGTTTAACCATGTAATGGGCCGGCGGGTAGACAATATCGTAGTTTGAATTGCCACTTAACAGTTTCGCCTGCAGGGTTTCGTCACTGTCCAGAAGGTCATATCGGACATGAATGCCGGTTTCCTTTTCAAATTTCGCCACTGTATCCGGCGCGATAAAGTCCGACCAGTTCAGGATATTCAGTTGCCCGGTGGGTTCGGCGCCGGCGTTCTGGCATACGCACCATCCCGTCACACTTATGATCAGACATCGAAAAAGCAACAGAGACAAGCACTTGATTTTCATATAACGACCTCGCAAAACAATCAATTAGGCAGTCGGGTCAACCAGGCTGGCCACCCTGTCTGCCGATCTGGACGGTACCAGCGAAGCGAGCAATCCCAGAAACACCAGTGCTGCCCCCATGACGATCAATCCGGCATAGTGCCATTGAGATCCCAGAACAAATGAGCCCAACAGCGGCCCACTTGCCAGTCCCAGCTTCGACATGAAACCAGACCATACCGCACTTTTACCGGTAAGGTCAAAACAGGCACACATGCCAAACAACAGTGACAGTACCAGTGCCCACGCCATTCCGTTGACCATATTGGACACCAGCCAGAGCAGATGATTTCCTGCAAACAGCACGCCCAGAACAGACACGGTCGCCAGCAGCATGCTGACGACAATGGGCTTTTCCAGACCCCAGCGCGTTGGCATGAACATGGCAAAAACGCCGCCCAGCAGACCCGCCAATCCGGAAATACTTAATGAATCGCTGATGTAACCAAGGTCCAGTCCCGCATGTTGTCCCAGTCCCACAATGTAAGCATTGACACTCATATTGCCAGTCTGAAAAAGCAGCACCGATATCATTGCCAGCAAGCGCATCGTCGGCAGGTTCCTGACAACGGCGCGATCTGCCCCCGCAACGGGGACACTGCGCAATGGATACTCGGGCATCGCCAGAATAAACAGAAACGTGATCCCGGAAAACACCATCAGGAAGTGAAATAGCGCGCCAATACCGCTGCTACGGACCAGGGCTGGCATAATTTCAATCGTTACCATGTACAAGCCATATTGCAGCACCATCAGAATGCCGAATGTGCGACTGGGGTTAAGGTTGCGGGCAACAATAAAAAAGGCCATGCCGACCATGGAGCCACCGAACAGTCCGTGAATAAATCGCAACAGCATCATCGTACCTGCATGGGTGACATGCAGACAACTGTAGTCCATGACGACAAGTAACAGACTCAGCACCAGTAATGTACGTCGCCATGGCAATCTTGCTGCCATAAACGCCATCAGCAAGGCGCCGAATGCACCGCCATAGGTATTCAGACTGCCTATGCGACCGGACTGCTGCTGGGAAAACGATAATCCGGCCTGCAACGCATCCACCAGTGCCGGCATGATATTGACGTACATGATTCCCGCCGTCGCCGCAAAGCAAAGCAGAATACGCGACAGCCAGCCATCCGGATCCATCGATGCACGCTTCATACCGGCGTCCAGTCAAAATCACGATCGAGCGGATACAGGGGCCGGCGCATTTTCTGAATCGGAAAAAGATCAATCTGCGAGCTGGTCGGACCGCCCCGATCCGAATCACACTGAACCAGACCACGGGCCATCGGCAAGAATATCGGCTTGCAGTGCATCCGGCTTTTGATCAGTAAATAGGGGGCTTCGGAGGGATCTATTCCGAGGTCGGTAAACAACTTTACATCGCACGGTTCGTTACGCTTTTCGCTCACCACAATTCTGGCACTGCCCGTGTCAAAAACGACTGTACGGCCAAGCGACTGGTGATAGGCACCATAGATGCTGTCGGGCATCGCGATCTCACCGTCATGCAGACAGAGCACCTTCCCTGTCAGGCGCAATGGTTTGCGCTTACGGGAAGCAAACGGCAAAGCAACCTTGTTACCGATTTCGACCTCCACTTTCGCGCCTGCCCCGGCCGACCAGAGTACCGCAACCGCTTCCGGATCGCAGAAAGGACTGGTGACGATACCTTCCAGTCCCGCTTCCAGGGCGGCCTGCAGCACATCCATGGAATCACCCGTTCCTCCTGAATACACATTGTCGCTGTGGTCAAACAGCAACACCGGGCCAACACCCGGGCCTTCCGCCAGCGCGCGCGCCATGGCCAGTGAGGTCGATGTGGGCGGGCTTTTATAGATTAATTCCTTGCGTTGCAGCCACAGCATGTCAGCAATCCGGTCGGCAACCTGTTGTGCCAGGTCAGCGTTGCCATCGGCCGTCACCACAACGGAGACTCCCGCGTCAGAGATATCAGACAATGGAAAACCGCCAAACACCGAGACGGCCAGAATCGCCGGGTGCTGTTCCGCTTCTCGCGCCAATCGTATCGCCTCTTTCATCGGACCGTTATCGGTGCCCATGGCCAGCGTATGCGCCAGAATCGGCACCTGGCGCCAGCGTGTCAGCGGTTGGATTTCTGCGCCCAATGCACGGCGTGCCAGTTCCGCAACATGCGCGCCCGTCTGTCGATAATCAACATGCGGATAGGTCTTATAGCCAACCAGAATATCGACGTTATCGATCATTTTCCGGGTAACATTGGCATGCAGATCCAGGCTGACCGCAATCAGCGCGCCGGGTGCCGCTGCCCGCAGACGCGCCAGCAGTTCACCTTCGGCATCATCGACACTTTCGGTCGCCATCGCGCCATGCAATTCCAGCAGAATGCCATCACAACCCTGACCGATATCCGTCAGCAGCGCCGCTGCAACCCGTTCAAACATGACATCAGCAACCCGATTCCCCGGATCAGCCTCCGCTGCCACCGGGGTCGAAAAAGTGGCGCCAGTGTGTTGGGCCATTTCAATCATGGGAGCCATCGGCCAATCCGATCCGCGCAGGCTGGCCTGTGCGGCCTCCCCCCAGTAACTGACAAACGATTCCGGCGGAGTCGGTATCGCAGAAAAGGTATTCGTCTCGTGTTGAAAACGTGAAATGATCAAATGCATGGATGTGTGGTCCGGAATGTGGTGGCTTGACTGATTCTAGAGCAGAGTTCAGCCAGGCTCAAATGATATAAACGCCCGAATTGGCATTACCTGAAGTCATTCATGACAGAAGATGAGCAATTTATCAATAATCACTCAGCGCAAGGTGTGAAGGATGTCCTGTTTTTGCATTACAATTGCTCATGCTTGACGGACCACCTGTAGCGGTCATCTCCCCGATTCCGGGGTGTGGGTCTGCGTCGTTACCTCCTTCCGGAGTCAGAAATTATGCGTAACCTTAAAACTGAACTGCCCTCGTTAAACAGTCTGTGCGTATTTGAAGTTGCGGCACGGTTAAACAGCTTTACAAAAGCGGCCGATGAATTATTTATTACCCAGGGCGCGGTCAGCCGACAGATTCGTTCACTGGAAACTTCTCTCGGCATCTCCCTGTTCAACCGTGTGCACCGGGGTCTGGTGCTGAGTCCGGATGGCCAGAAACTGTATGAATCAGTTGCCTACGGACTGAGCCATATCGCCAAGACCGTCAATGAGATCAGGGTCAGCAAAGTCAGTCCGCACATTACGGTAAGTACAACCGTTTCTTTTGCTTACTTCTGGTTGATACCCCGACTGGCAAAATTTCGCACCCGATATCCTGGCATTGAAATTCGTGTGGTCCCGTCGGACAAATTCACCGATGTCAATGTGGATTCGTCCGATATTGCAATTCGCCACGGTGACGGTAACTGGCCCGAATTAAAGGTTCAGAAATTATTTGATGAAGACATTTACCCTGTCTGCTCACCCTCTCTTATCACAAAAAAAGCGCCGATTCAGGCACCGCAGGATTTGTTACAGTATGAGTTGCTCCATTACAAGGAAGACACTGACGTCAAACCATTCATCGACTGGAAACAGTGGCTCAAGTCGTTTGGGGTAACGGAATCGCTGAAACCGCGCCGCCACCAGTTCACCCATTACCCCATGGTCATTCAGGCTGCCTTGTGCGGTGAAGGAATTGCGCTGGGCTGGAGCTATGTGACTGACGATCTGATTAAACGCGGGCAACTGGTTCGACCGATCAATTTGACGCTTCGAACCCGGGACGGCTATTTTCTGGCGCGCCCGCGCCATGCACAGGCCAACATGCATGTTGATCTGTTGAGCGACTGGATATTGTCAGAACTGAATCTCCGACAATAACCCACGTCAATCCAGTTCAGCAAGCCGGTGTTCCGAATAGATCCGGGTCAATTCCTTGCGCTGGATTTTTCCGGTCGATGTCATCGGAAATCGCTGTACATAAAAAACATGACGTGGACAGGCATGGGCGGCGACCCGCTGCCTGACCAGCTGGCGATACTGCTCCGACAACGACGGCGACCCGTCGATCCCGTGACGCAATTTCACAAATGCTGCCACTGATGGCATGCCCTGCTCGTCATGAACCGGGCAAATGCCGACTTCCTCGACACTGTCATGTGACAGCAGCGCTTTTTCAACTTCCTCGGCTGCCACCTGCATGCCTGATATTTTGAACACATCGTCGCTCCTTGAAAGAAAATAGATAAAACCATTTTCATCCTGGTAGCCCAGATCCCCTGTCCAGAACCAGCCCTTGCGCAGCTTTTCACCGGTTTTTTCCGGCTTGTTCCAATACCCAAGCATGACAACCGGATCCCCGGCATCGAGCACCATCTCGCCAATCTGGCGCGCGGCAAGTCGATTTCCGTCGGCGTCAACGAAAGCCACATCGCGTCCGACCACCGGCAGTCCGATCGCTCCCTGCGGCGTCCGGAACAATCGACTGCATCCTTGCGCCAGGTGGTTTGCTTCGGTGAGGCCGAAATTGTCGTTCAGTGAAGCGCCAAACCGCTGCAAGATCCATTCCTGAACTTCGTTTGCCAACGCTTCACCTCCCGTTGAAATCACTCGCAGGGAAAATGTCAATGTATCGGACGGAGGCGTGCTGCGCATGCGACGCAACACGGTGGGCGCGAGAAAAGCGCAGGTGATCCGGTACTGGCTCAAGATTCTGTAGGCAGATTCCAGGTTGAACCTTGCCGCCGACGCCACCACGGGTCGTCCAAAATACAAAGCCGGATAAACGACCTCAAGGGCTCCCAACCACGCCCAGTCGGAAGGCGTCCAGAACAGGTCGTCGCTGCGCGGCGCCAAATCAAATACCGTCTGAAATCCCGGGCAGTGGGCAAACAAAAACCGGTTGGCCAGCACCGCGCCCTTCGCCTCGCCAGTCGTGCCTGACGTGTAAAACATGATCGCCGGAGCCGCTGCATCCAGCAGCATGGCGTCATAGACCGGCACACTGCTGTCGAGCAGGTCAGCAAGCGCATGATCGGCATCTGTGCAGGGCTGAATGGCGACGGTGACCGGCTTGCCTCGCGAAAACGGTATCTCATTGATTTTCGCCATGGTTAAACTGTCCGCGACGACTATCCGTGCGCCGCTGTCAATCAACCGGTAGCCGAGCGCTGCTGCAGGAAATACCGAAGCAACCGGAACCAGAATAAGGCCGAGTCTGAAACAGGCCAGATGAATTGCAAGGGCCTGTGCCGATTGAGGCAGCACCACCGCAACCCGGTCACCGGCAGCAAGACCTAACGAAACAAACGCGCCGGCTATTCGTGCCGACAGCACGCGTAACTCAGCAAAGGTGGTTATCGCAGAATCTGGTCCAACGGCGTTGGGGTTGCTGCCGCGATCTTCAATCACCGCAACGGCATCAGGGTTGGCGATGGCATGCCGGTCACAGATTTCGGTGGCAAGGTTAAATCGCTCCGGTATATCCCATTTGAATCCGGCGACCAGTTCATCATAGTTGGCCAGTCCAGGACTCAGTACCATGCTCTGCTTTACAGCATCAGTCCGCATTCGGCGCTTACCGTGTGACATTATAGGGTCCATTGATTGACTGTCGCCTAGTGGCTAATCGGCTCGGGATTGCCAACAACGAACCGGCCATCAAAGATGGTCTGCACGACCCTGGTCGCAGCAATTTCGCTGGCTTTCAGTTTCGTAATGTCGTGGTCCAGGACAATAATGTCTGCCTTCTTGCCGATTTCCAGCGAACCTACCTGGTCATCCAGACCAAGGGCAAAGGCGGCGTTAATCGTGTACATGGCCAACATCGTGTCCAGATCCAGAATCTGCTCCTTGTACAGCACACGCATTTTTTTACTGATATTTTCCGGCGCCAGCCCTTTCGGAATAGTCCTGGTCATCCCTTGCTGGATGGCCTCCAGCGGCTCGAAATCCGACACATTCCAGTCACTGCCACCCACCAGCAGGACCCCAGCCTGCTTCATTGAATTGGCCGCATACATCATCTTGTGACGCTGCCTGCCCAGATACGGAAGGGACGCATCCACGGCCCAAACGTCGGGATAAGCCCAGGCCAGTTGCAGATTGGCCAGGACACCGAGCTTGGCCATGCGCGGCAAATCTGCCGGGTCGACAATCTCCAGATGGGCAATCTGGTGACGCCGGAGTCTGGGGCCATTTGTGTCTTCGGCCAGCTCAATGGCATTCAACAGATCGCGCACCGAACGGTCGCCGATGGCGTGTACATGAATGATGAACCCGCGCCTGTCAAGTTCCACCACTAAACGGTTCAACTCATCAATCTGGTAATAATCGGCGCCATAGTTGGTCGTTGCATGACCATGGCGGTCCAGATAAGGTTTGATCATGGCAGCCGTCTGATTCGGGTATTCCAGAATCCCGTCAATAAACAGTTTGACGGCATCCGCTCGTATTAAGGCGTCCTGCGCAAACTCCGCACGCAACCTGACGGCCCGCTCGATGGCATCTGCATCATACCTGGGGTCGATGCGCTGGGCGCCCAGTACCCGCTGGAACAGTTGGCCCCGCTGTTCCAGCAGACGGTAAACAGCCATCTCCCTGGGCGTGACGCTCGCATCCTGCAGCGACGTGATGCCAGCTTCGGACATGGAATGTAATGCCTTGCGGGTCAACTCCGCAACACTTTCCTGGTCGCGCACCGGAGTTTTAATGGCCAGCATCGCATCATCAAACAGCACGCCATCCGGATCACCGTTTTTCAGCCGGCCAAACCGTCCTCCGGTCGGGTCCAGCGTCTGCCTGTCTATTCCGGACACCTCCAACCCTTTTTTGTTTAACCAGGCCGTATGTCCGTCACTTCCCCAGAGCACCACCGGCTGTTGCACCGATATTTTATCGATATCATGATATGTCAGCGGCACGCCGATCGCGGAGACCGTAATCACCTGCAGCCATTGACTTTCAGAGACAGATTTCGATGCACTGCAAGATTTAATCCTTTTGATCAGCACGTTCTTGGCGTAGTTGACGCCTTTCATATCGCAAAAATCCATCACTTCCGCCGAATTCACGGGATGAATATGGGCATCGATAAATCCCGGCAACGCCATTCTGTTGTGCAGATCAACCACCTGTGTATCAGTGCCGATCCAGCCTGCCACGTCGGCACCAGAACCCGCAGCCACGATGGTCTGGCCCTGGATGGCAACCGCATTCCAGACATGCCGTTCTTTGTCCATCGCATGAAATTGACCGTTAAGCAGTACGATCGACGCTTTATGGGTGGAAGTCGCGGGACTAAGCCCCTCGTCATTCGCGCGCGCAGTCAGGGAACCGGACAGGGCTGTCACGCCCATGACCAGCAGCAACCTGACAGCACCGGATGGGCAACAACATCTGCGCCAGAAGAAACCATTCATGATCAGACCTTAATGAGACGAACCGGGTAAGACACCTACAAAAAGTCTTCGCGATTGTTTGGATGGTTCAGGATGAACACGCTCTTCCGCGATACTGAACAAAAAGGCAGTCCGGCACAAACGATTTCTGCTCGGCCCTGGCATGCATAAAAGTCATGCGAACGAGGCGTGTGAAACGTCCAGCCGGCCCCGAACAGGGTCGCCATGCCATTGTCCGCACACAGCGATGATGATACCCGTCACTCAGAACTGCATGTCAACTTCAATGCCAACCGTACGTGGTTGGGGCCGGACCGCATCGACCTGAACCACATTGCCGGTGGCCGCGCTGCTGACAGGATTCAGGTAGGTGTTGACGTGACTGTTGGTCAGGTTCTTCGCGTACAGGCGAATGCTCCAGGCATCTTTGGACGCCTCGGCATTGACGGTAAGGATACCGACGGCAGGTAACCGGTAGTTGTCCGGTGCGCTGCTTACCTGCATGGTTTCGTAGCCGGTCCACGCATAAGCGGCACCCGCTCTTCCGGCCCACCCGTCTGGCAGCGGATGATTGTAGGTTGACGTGAGCGAGGCGATCCAGTGAGGGATGCCGCCCAGCGCATCACCATTCCTGCCACTGACCGCGGGGGCATCGGCGGTCAGATACGCGCCGGTATAGGACGTACTGAAACCCAGCCACCAGCTGTCGAGCGGGCTTAAGGCCGTGGTGAGTTCAATTCCTCGACTTTGCGCGGTCGCCCCATTAGCCAGGTAACCCACCCCTTGCGGCGTGGCGGCATGCAACTGGATATCTTTCCAGTCAATCTGATAAGCCGCCAGATCCACCGAAACGCGCCGATCGAAGAAAACCGACTTCAGACCGATTTCATCGCTGACCAGCGTATCTGATTTCACTGAAGGTGGCACGCCGGGCAATGCCGTATTCGGACCACCTGGGCGGTAACCGCTGGCAATACGGGCGTAGATCATGCTGTCGTCGGAAAGATGAAAACGCGGGCTGAGCATATAGGTGGGCACCGATTCGGATGACGAGCCGTTGGTGGTTCCCAATGACACCAGCGAACCGGCAGTAATAATCTGTGAAAACTCCTGGTAATTGCGCGCTTCCCGAAAACCCGTGGTTATGTCGAAACGGTTGGTGAACTTGTAGGTCAGATCGGCAAATAAAGCCAGTTCCCGATAGGTCGAAGGCAGTTCTGCGCTAAACAGCGGATTCAGACCCGGTATCGGCGCGCCACTCGTGGTCTGCGCGCTGGCAAACTGATTGTTCGAACCGGTCTCGTTGGTGTAAAACGCGCCCGCCAGCCATTCCAGCGTACCGTTCTGTTTGGAGGCGAGCCGGAATTCCTGCGTCATCTTTTTCAGACCCAGGTCAAGTTCGGCCGCCGATATCCCGACCGGGTAATTGCCGAACAGGGGAAATGCCGTACCGTAGGCGGGTGTTTCATCCCCCATCTGGTAGGTACTGCTATGCGAAATGCTGCTTGCAGAAATAAAATCAGCCCAGTGCAAATCCCAGTTCACCGTCACGGAATAGACATCAACTGTCTTTTTGAAAGGTTCCGCCACGGGTTTCGCAGTGACATTGGCGCCAGTCAGCGGCGCCAGCGTGACCGGATCAAGCGGCACAAGAGAATTATCCCGCTCGTCGATCGTCTGACGCATCAGCGCCAGCTTCAGACTCAGATCATCGTCCGGCTTCCAGAGCACTGCAACACGTGCGCCCTGCTGCTTCCCACTGTTAATGCCGTTGTCGCCGGTCAGCGAATTATCAATCCAGCCGGGCATCTGATAATTACTGAAGGACGCGCGTAACGCCAAGCGATTCGGGATCAGCGGCACATTAACGGTGAGGTGTTCATCGGAACCGAGGCCGTTGCCACCATCAATTGTTGCCATTCCGCCACCGATCCGCCCGCCGAATTTGGTCAGATCAGGATCCGTGGTGACGTATTTTAGCAGGCCACCCATGGTGCCGGCGCCATACAGCGTGCCCTGCGGGCCACGCAGCAGTTCAATTTGCGAAATGTCGTAGGGCAACAGGTCGAGCACATAAATGCTGGCGTCATTAAAATTATTACTCGAACCCAGCGGGATATCGTCAATATACGTGCCAACCACGGCACCCGGCCCGATGGTCGGAATGCCGCGCAGAGCAACGGTGGTCTGGCCGGGGGTGCCATAACTGGTAATCTGTACCGAGGGCAGCTCGCCCTGCAGATCGGTCAGTTGCGTAACATGCTGATCTTCTATCCGTTGTGCATCGACAACACTGATCGAGGCAGGAACATCACTTTCCTTTTCACGACGCTTCTGCGCCGTGACGACCACTTCCATCAACTGCGACAGTGGCAAATCGAGCATTGAATCAAGCGATCCTTCCGCAGCAACATCAGACGCCAGCACTTTTCCAGGCGCTGCAGCCAGCGAAGCAACCAGCCCCGACAACATCAAACGGTGAAAAATGCACTTGCGCATACATTGCCTCGGCAGGAAATCTCCAGGGATGGAACATCGATTCGCAAAACAATTTCTTTTATTTAACTATTGACCATAATAGGTCGCCAGTCTGAATTATTCAAATTCTTCCTTAAAAATTACTTTTTGATAATTTCAGTCGACCTTGCAACCGCATGGCGGTTTTGGGGGCCCTGAACCGATCCCAGGACCGGACAAGCGTAGCCTGCCGGATTATCCGGTTGACAACGGCAGCGCCTTTTTCCCCAAATGCCCGCCTTGAATACCCAGCACCATGACCGCCGCAATGATACATGCGCCCCCCATCAGGAGTGACGATGCGGTATAGCTACCCAGACTGTTACGCATGAATCCGGCCAGCAGCGTGGCAGTCGCTGCCCCCAATTGATGGCCCACCACGACCCATCCGAAAACCACCGGGGCGGCCACTCTGCCAAATACGTCATTGGCCAGTCTTACCGTTGGCGGCACTGTTGCCACCCAATCAAGACCATAAAAGGCCGCAAAAACCGGTAGGCCGAAGTAACTGAGTCCGAAGGCGTGCGGAAGAAAAATCAGCGCGAGGCCGCGCAACCCGTAATACCAGAACAACAGGACCCGTGCGTTGACACGATCGGATAACCAGCCTGAAACGGTTGTACCGATCAGATCGAGTATGCCCATCGCGGCCAGCATGCCCGCGCCACCTTCAGCGAGTATCCCATAGTCATTGCACATGGCAATAAAATGGGAACCGATATAACCGTTGGTACTCATTCCGCAGACAAAAAAACTGAAAAAAAGCAGCCAGAAATCACGAATTTTTACCGCTTTTTTCAATGCGCCGATAGCCATTGAAAATGGATTTTGCGTACTTGCCGGGCCGTCTACAGACTGATCTGCCTGTCCGTAGCGCGTTAATCCAATCGTTGACGGACGTTCTGGCAAAAAGACCGCAACCAGCGGAATCAACAAGGCCGCGATGCCTGAAACCAGCAGCGCCACCGATCGCCAGCCATAGTGGTCCACCATAAAGGCCATCAGCGGCAGAAACACCATCTGCCCGGTCGCCGAACTGGCTGTCAGAATCCCCATCGCAAGGCCGCGCCTCGTTTCAAACCATCGCCCGGCAATCGTGGCTGCCAGGGTATTGGCGACCACGCCACTACCAGCACCCACGATAACGCCCCAGGCCAGCAGCATGTGCCACGGCACCGTCATCCAGATGCTGAGCAGAGTCCCGGTTGACAACAGCGCCATGGCGCCCAGTACCAGAGGGCGAATTCCATACCGTTGCATTGCAGCAGCAGAAAATGGACCAATCAGCCCGTAGAGCGCGATATTGATGGAAATGACAAACGAAACCGTCGTGCGGTTCCATCCGAATTCGTGCTCCAGCGGAAGTATCATGACTGAGGGTGTGGCGCGGATACCGGCAGCCGCCAGCAAGGCCAGAAAAACAGTGCCAACTATAACCCACACGTAATTGGCGTGCATACGCGCCACGAGCGGTTTCACGATGCTATTCATGCGCTGTTCCTTCGCTTTCAAGATGGTTGTTTGCCTGTTCCAGGACCTGGACCAGAAGTTGATGCTGTTGTTTGCCCAGTAATGCATCAATATGCCGTTGAGCCTTTAACCATTCAGGCCGAGATTGGGTATATTTCTGTTTGCCATTTTTCGTGAGACGAACAGTAAAGGAACGTTTGTCGCAGGATGCATCGAGAGATTCGTCACCGGTTTCAATCCAGCCAGACTGAATCAAAGGTTTCAAGGTCCGGCTGAGTGTGCTTCGATCCATGCCCATTAACTCTGCCAAGGGCGCAAACCCGACAATTCCAGCCCTGCCGATTTTTGCCAGCAGAGAAAACTGCCCAATCCGGATCTCGTGCACTGCCAGATGGTGGTCGTAGATATTGGTCACCTTTCTGTTGAGCTGGCGCAAGGTGGAACAGGTACAGGGTGTATTCATGGGATTTCCTTCACATCGTCAGAGTGCGCTTGCAATAAAATCATGGATTAATATCATGTATTAATATTATTTTTATATGATGCATCCGTGTCATGCATCAGCGTCATGCATCAGTAGCTTGCATCATTTTCATGCATATACATCGATGTATATGCATTGATTTATGGATTCTAGGTGATGATGACGAGTCTGTCAAGGTCAGGGGAACAAAGGTCGACTGGCATCAGACGAGTGGCGCGGCGCCAGAATTGCCCGCCACAAAAAAAGCGCCCGGAAGGCGCGTATTTGACTTGACTCCTTTGCTGCCGGTCAGCGAATTAATAACTACCCGCTGCGTGTCGTGTAGCGACAGTCGATGGTCTGGTTACCGGTCATTCAAATCCAGCTACCGGCTACGTCGTGATAATCAAGTGATCGACGCTATCAGGTCTGCAACAAGTTCAAGGATGGAATCTTCGTGCGCAACAGCGTCATCCAGGGGCACGAAAAAAGCCGCCTGTGTTGCCACTACCATTTGAAGCGCCGGAACTAAAATGGCACATTGTCCCCCATGCCCCCATGCCAAAATCACCTCCTGCCCCCCGAGCATTCCGGTCCACCAAAAATTGCCATATCCGATATTTGTTAATGCCCCGTCGTTGGCAAATTCTGTACCCGTTAGCCTGTTCGTGGCAAAGCTTGTTTTCAACCAATCGCAAGGGACCACGGTTTGACCCTGCCACTGGCCGCCCTGTAACGACATCCACCCAATCTTTGCCAAATCCCGTGTTCTGATCTGCAACCCGAATGAACCATATATTTCGCCACTCGGATCGGTTCCCCAGGTGAACTGCTCAATGCCAAGCGGCTCGAACAATTTAGCTTTCGCCATGTCCAGCACATCCATACCGTAGGCATTTTTCAGAATGGGTGAAATCAGGTGCGCGGACGCAGTACTGTAGTTCCAATGCCCACTGCCTGGTGCGTCGCCCGGAGGGAGTGCCAAAGCGAACGCAGTCGCGCTATGGGCAGCATCCAGCAATGGCAACTGCGTGCTTTCATCCCAAGACTGGTTACTGTTCATATCAAGTAGTTGCTGAAGTGTGATGCCTGATGCGAAAACATGGGGCGTTAGCGCAAGCTGATCTGCCAGCAGCGAGCCCAGTGTGGCCAATGTACCACTGATTTTGTTTTCACTCAAAGCGACGCCAATCAACAAGCTACCGACGGTCTTGGTGCACGACGCTATGTGGCGCAAATCCGACGACTTTGCACCAGCGTAATACTGTTCACCCACCAGCACGCCATTTCTTATCACGACCAGGCTATACAAATAAGGAAGTCGTTCCCCGCTCCTGAAAAATGCCTGTAAGGCTGCGGACGAAACTGCCTGGCTGTCGGGCGTACCTGTTACCCAGTCGTTTGTCGGTATCGACGTATTTATTGCGCCATCATTGGCCGGAATATTGTGGTATGTACCTGGCAATCCACTGCCGTGCACAACCGGCGAAGGGGCGGTGAGCTTACCTAATGAAAAATCGGGACCGGTTGCCATATTCTTCCAATATGTAAAAGATTCAGCTGTGGTGATCATCCTGTTGCAA
>CAITOF010000082.1 GCA_903893945.1 uncultured Oxalobacteraceae bacterium
CATGTTGGCAAGAAAACCCGGCAAACAAGCCTGAGCCAACCCGAATCGGACTTTAATATTTTATTGACAATATTCCGGTGCCTGACGCCCCTGCACTGCCCGTATCCGATCCGGCGCTGCGAAAGCATCAGACGACTGCACCGCTATTTATGGCAACAAAACTCACCGTCATTGCCCCTTGTTCGGTGCCGATCCGTTTCAGTGCAGATTTCAGCAACTGAACTTGCCCAAACTGGGTTTGTAAGAATATTGCCGTTTGAGTATGCTGGCGATGCATATTCTTTCGTATGCACGGGATAAATGGCGCACCACGTGTTGCCGATTAAAACGAGATCCCCGTAACTGGAGACCAGCACTATCAGAAAGTGATGGCGGTAATCCGTCTAAACCAAGGTATTGTATGTTGATAAAAAATTCACAAATTGAAGCAAAACGTAAGCCCGTTGTACTTATGTCGATGGGCGCCCAGGAACGAGGCGGGCACGACTATCAGGTCATGACCGTCAAATATATCCGCCCACTTGTCGAACACGCCGGCTGTGTCCCGCTGCTCGCACCAACCTGTTTCGGAACGGACGACCTCGAGCAGTATTTGTCGATGGTCGATGGCGTGTATCTGACCGGTGCAGGTACCAACATCGACCCCACCCTGTACGGACAGGAAAACCTGACACCCGAAAAACAGCAGGATAAAGGACGCGACACTTTTGATCTGCCGCTGATCCACGCGGCCCTGAAAATGGGTCTGCCGGTGTTTGCAATCTGCCGGGGCATGCAGGAAATCAACGTCGCGCTGGGTGGCGACCTGCATCAAAAACTTTACGCCGTACCGAGTAAAAGCGATCATCGCGAAGACAGCGATGAACCCATCGATCAGCAATATGCCGACGTCCATCAGGTGCAACTCGAAGCGGGCAGCTGGATAGCCCGCCTGTTGGACAAAGAAACGATTGCCGTGAATTCCCTGCACGGACAAGCCATCAGAACTCTGGGCAAAGGTGTGCGTGTACTGGGTCGCGCTGAAGATAGCGCGATTGAAGTCATAGACTTACCCGACTTCCCCCAGTTTACGCTAGGTGTGCAGTGGCACCCGGAATGGAAAGCGGCGCACAATCCCAATTCGGTCAAAATGTATACCGCCTTTGGTGATGCCTGCCGTCAGCGAATGCAGGAATCTCGCTAGGACCCGGCCACTTTCCTGATTGGTACGCCATTGATAACGGTCTGTTCAACGCTTAAAGTCATTTTATATCCACCTCATGAAACCTGTTTTGATCATTCAG
Source organism: uncultured Oxalobacteraceae bacterium (assembly GCA_903893945.1). GTDB lineage: Bacteria > Pseudomonadota > Gammaproteobacteria > Burkholderiales > Burkholderiaceae_D > Solimicrobium. The sequence continues at coordinate 1,284 of CAITOF010000082.1, forward strand.
CAAGTCCCTGTGGACACGCCCGACTATTTTGCCGATTTTCTGGACGAACAGAAAATACCGTACGAAATCCGCAAGATGCACAAGGGTGATGTACCGCCCGCCACGCTCGCCGGGTATTCGGGGTACTGCATGCTGGGCGGTTACATGAGTGTGAACGATGAAGATAATTTTCCCTTTCTGCGCCAGGAAAAAGCGCTGGTGCGCGAAGCCCTGGAAACGGGCATACCGATGATAGGCCACTGTCTGGGTGGGCAACTGATCAGCACCGCATTAGGCGGCACCGTCACACAGGCCCCGACACAGGAAATTGGCTGGAGCACGATCCGGGTTTCAGATGACGAGGAAGCCAAAGAATGGTTTGGCGGTCGAACACAGATCGAGATGTTTCAATGGCATAACGAAACTTTTTCAGTCCCGCACAACGCCCGCCTGATAGCCAGCAATGACTATTGCAAAAACCAGGCATTTATTATTGATGGCAAGCATATCGGCATGCAGTTTCATTGCGAGGTAAAGTTGCCCAAGGTCAGGCAATGGGCTACCGAAGAAAAGGCCGACATAGATGCCTTATTGCATTTGCCGTCCGTGCAGTCGTCCGAATCGATAGTATCGACCCTGAGCAAACGCATCCCGGAAAGCAATGCCCTGGCACACAGTATTTACAGCCGCTGGATTCGATCCCTGCCAGGTCTGGATCAGGCCGCGCCCGGATAAACGACTGCACCTGTCAACACACTTTTTATAAACTGATTTTGGACCCTTATGTCTTTCATTCCACACGCCCCTTCCTATTACGCTGATTCAGCGAACCCGACACCGGACCGTCCATTCCTGCATGGCGACGTCAGCACCGACATCTGCATCATCGGTGCAGGCTATACCGGATTAAGCGCCGGTCTGCATCTGGCCGAAGCCGGCTTCAAGGTGGTCATTCTGGACCAGGCCAGAGTCGGCTGGGGTGCATCAGGGCGCAACGGCGGACAGATCGTGCACAGTTATTCGCGTGACATCGACGTTATTGAGCACAGCTACGGAAAAGAACAGGCCAGACCATTGGCGGAGATGATGTTTGAAGGTGCACAGATTATTCGTGAACGCGTTGCAAAATACCAGATTCAGTGTGATTTCAAAAACGGTGGCGTGTTTGCCGCCTTCACGAAGAAAAAAGTCAGAGCGCTGGAAGAGCAGAAAGCATTATGGGAAAAATGGGGCAATAAAGACCTGACCCTGATAGACGACAAAAACGAGATTAGAAAAATCGTCAATACCGACCTGTATCAGGGTATTCTGATCGACAAGTCGGGCGGTCATTTTCACCCGCTGAATCTGGCACTCGGCGAAGCCGCAGCGTTTGAGCAGAACGGTGGCGTGATCTATGAAAACAGCGCGGTCACCCGAATCGATCGTGGCGCCAACCCGGTTGTCCATACCGCCCTCGGTCATGTCAAGGCGAAATTCGTCATCGTTGCCTGCAATGCCTATATTGGCGATCTGGAACCCAAGCTGGCAAATATGTCCATGCCCTGCGGTACACAGGTTATCACCACAGAACCACTCGGCCGACTCGCGGATGAAATCATGCCCGCAGATTACTGCGTAGAAGATAACAATTTTCTGCTCGATTATTATCGACTGTCGGGCGACAAACGCCTGATTTTCGGCGGCGGTGTCATTTATGGCGCACGCGATCCTGCGCATATCGAATCGATCCTGCGTCCAAACATGTGCAAGGTGTTTCCACAACTGAAAAATGCCAAAATTGATTACGGCTGGACGGGGAATTTTTTACTCACCCTGTCACGCATGCCGGAAGTCGGTAAATTATCGGACAACATTTATTATTCGCAAGGTTGTTCCGGACACGGCATTACGTTTACCCACCTGATCGGACGACTCCTGTCTGAAGCAATTCGCGGACAGGCAGAACGTTTCTCGGCATTCGAGCGGCTGCCGCATTACCCCTTCCCTGGCGGCCGGTTATTCCGGGTACCGCTCACGGCCATGGGTGCTGCGTGGTACGATTTGCGCGACCGTTTGGGTGTCTAGGGGTGCAACGCTAGATCAATTTCTGAATGGCCCGCCATTCACTTGAACTGACGGGCGAAATCGACAGTCGGTTGCCTTTTCGCAGTACCACCATCTCGGCAAGTTCAGGCCTGGTGCGCAATTCGGCCAGATTAACCAGTCTTGTTTTACGGATCGCCTTCACGTCGACCAACATCCAGCGCGGTTCTTCGCGGGTCGACTTCGGATCAAAATAAGGACTGTCAGGATCAAACTGGGTCGGATCCGGGTAACAGGTACTCGCGACTTCAGCCAGACCAACGATGCCCGGTTCATCACAACTGGAGTGGTAAAACAGAATGCCATCGCCCACTTTCATGTCATCGCGCATGAAATTGCGCGCCTGATAATTCCGCACTCCAAACCAGGCAATGACTTTCTGCGCGATCGCATCGTCAATGCTGACTTCACCCGGTTCGGATTTCATAAGCCAGTAGCGCTTCAATGTCCCACCTCCGTCAAAAAAAAGCATTGCGTCCAAAACAAAAGCGGCTGCATAATTTATGCAACCGCCCAGAATAAATCCCCGCCAGAGCCGCTGTGCCAGCATCCTGAACCGAAGCGGTTCAAGTTGGTTGCGGTCAGTTTAATTTCGGGTTCATCGGACAAAGCGACGCTCACACCAATTAGACAATTTCCACAACCTATGCGTATAGATGGTTCAAGGAATATATGACAATAGCAAACACGGCAGGGAAGCAAATATTACCTTAAACCCTACAGACAGAAAACAATATTTTTTAATTATTTGCGTCTGTCTAATAGAAACAACCAATTTGCTTATTTTTATCACCTGAAAATAATTCGCGGCGCCACCCGCTCATCTGCAGCCGGGGGTCGCGCGGCGACGACTAAAAGAGATTTTCCTGCGGCGTCAAGGCGTCATCCAGCACGTCATTCATCGAATGCAGCTGCTTCTTGATATCCGCCATGGTCTGCTCTGAAAACGGACCACCCGGTGCTTTGATGGACAACAGCTCGGTCGACACTGTCAGCGCCGCCATGACCGCAATCCGATCTGTCCCTTTTATTTTTGCCGTATCACGAAGTCCGCACATTTTTTCGTCAAGATAGGCGGCAGCCTGTATCAGCGCGGCCTGTTCACCCTCCTTGCAGGACAGCTTGTAGGAAGCACCCATTATGGTGACATCGACCTGGGTCATGTTGACTCCTGTTCCGAAACCGGTAATTTTTCCAGCACATCTGACACACGATCGTGTGCTACCTGTATGCGCTGTGTCAAATCCGAATTGGTTGATATTAATTCAGCAATTTTCAATCTCAATTCCGTATTTTCCGAACGCAATTTCCTGGCCAGTGCGGCTAATTGGTCTATTTTTTGACTCAGTTGCAGAAATTCAGAGATCATTTCAGTAGATTTTTATCAAGGTTGATCGGTATTTGCGCGAAGACTGAAGTGGGATTGGGTTAACGAAAAAATGGTATCACGATCCAGCGCCCGCAACATCTCTTTTTTGGTCGGCCGATTTTTCAACCTGAAGCTTTTTCTGCAAGAAGACAGCTTTACCCATTTCCGGTACCAGTTCGTAACCCGTGAATCCATTTGCCTTATAGGCAACAAGCGCGGTCTCATTTCCGTCCAGAACTTCCATGGTCAGCTTACAGCAGCCGAGACGACGCGCAATCGCTTCCACTTCCTGCAGCATCAATCTGAAAATCCCCTGGCCACGATACCCATCGCTCACGACCACATCGTGCAGATTTAACAATGGCCTGCAGGCAAACGTCGAGAAACCTTCAAAACAGATAATCAGCCCGGCCGGCGTCGCACCGTCAAACGCCAGCACGGCACGCGCCGTCGAACGTTGTCGCAGTGCTGGTATCAAACCGTTTCTGACCTCCTCGGAAAGCGGCTCGCCACCGCCCATCGGATGCAGGGCATATTCGTTCAGCAGTTGAATAAGCGCACTCGCATGAACCGGCAAAGCGAGGTTGGCTTCCACTATGGAGATCATTTTGTTCATTTCAGTCAAATTTACTGCAAGGCCACCCGCAACCGCGGCGCACACGCCCGGCCACCGTCCAATTCAGGTTTATTCACCCAGGTAAGCCGCCTGCACTTTCGGATCATTCAACAGCGCCTTGGCATCACCGTGCAGGGTAATCAAACCGGAATCCATCACGTAACCACGATGGGCGGCCTGCAAGGCCAGTTTCGCGTTCTGTTCAACCAGTAAAATGGTAATGCCCTGCTCCGACACATTGCGTATCACTTCGAATATTTTTTCCACCATGATGGGCGATAGTCCCATGGAAGGTTCATCCAGTAACAACAGTTGAGGATGACTCATTAATGCGCGCGCCATCGCCAGCATCTGCTGTTCGCCACCCGACAGGGTCCCCGCCAGTTGGGCGGAGCGTTCCTTCAGGCGCGGAAAAATGGTGTACCATTTTTCAATGTCAGCCTCGATCCCGGTGTTGCCATCACGAATAAACGCACCCATCATCAGGTTCTCATGGATGGACATGCGGGTGAACACACCGCGCCCCTCGGGGACCATGGTCAATCCATCATGAATCAGTCTGAATGGCGCGACATTTTTCAGTGGATTACCGAGATAATGAATTTCACCGTCCACTTTGCCAGACGGCAGCGTACCGGTAATGGCTTTGAGTGTGGTGGTTTTACCCGCACCATTTGCGCCTATCAGCGTGACCAGTTCGCCCTGGTTAACCTCAATATCAATGCCTTTAACCGCTTTAATTCCACCATAGGCGACTTTCAGTCCGCGAATTTTCAGGACCGGCTTCACTTCGCTGTCCCGAACCGCGGCGGCAACAGAATTGGATGCTGAATTCATCAGTGCCCCCCTCCCAGATAAGCGTCTATCACCGCCGCGCTTTTCTGTATGTCGGCCGGCAGGCCTTCCGCGATGGGTTTGCCGTAATCCAGTACCGTTAAACGATCACACAGACCCATCATCAGCTTCACGTCGTGTTCAATCAGCAAGATTGTTTTTCCTTGTGCCTTGATTTTCACCAGCAACTCGCGCAGTGCCAGTTTTTCGGTTGCATTCATGCCGGCAGCCGGTTCGTCCAGCGCGAGCAATTGCGGATCGGTTGCCAGCGCGCGGGCAATTTCAAGACGCCGCTGGTCACCGTACGATAAAAATTTTGAGGTGCGGCCGGCAAACTGACCGATGCCGACAAAGTCCAGCAACTCCTGGGCGTGCTGCCTGATTGCCATTTCTTCGCGCCGCGCAGCGGCATGGCGAAATACCGCGCCGATCACCCCCTGATGGGTCCGTACATGCCGTCCCACCATGACATTTTCCAGCGCGGTCATTTCACCGAACAAACGAATATTCTGAAAGGTGCGCGCAATGCCGACTTTCGCGACCTCATGCGGAGCGGAGGGCGAATAGGTCTTGCCGGCCAGCTGAAACGTGCCGCTGTCAGGCTGATACAGTCCGGTAATGACATTGAACAGCGTGGTTTTCCCGGCGCCATTCGGACCTATCAGTCCATAAATCTGGCCGCGCTTTATCTGAATTCCGACATTCGACAAGGCCTGCAACCCGCCGAAACTCTTATTGACGCCTTCAATGCTGAGCATGATCTGTTCACTCATGGCTGCTCCTTATGCGGCGTTGGGTTGATCGGCTTCAAATTCAAACCGGTCTTCGTGTTTTGGCGACGGCCACAGGCCCGACGGGCGATTCAGCATAATAAGTACCATCGCCAGACCGTAAAGCAGCTGGCGTAATACTTCCGCTTCGATCAGTACCTTGCCAAAAAGCGTCATCTGCACCGGCTCGACAACGTGGCGTAACACTTCAGGTAACGCAGCCAGCAGAGCCCCACCCAGAATCACACCGGGGACGTGACCGATGCCGCCCAGGACCACCATCGCCAGCACCGCAATCGATTCATTCAGCGAAAATGATTCCGGCGATACAAACCCCTGAAACGCGGCAAACATGGCCCCGGCAACGCCGGCAAACGAGGCGCCCATGGAAAACGCCAGCAGCTTGATGTTGCGCGTGTTGATGCCCATCGCTTTCGCGGCAATTTCATCTTCCCGTATCGCAACCCAGGCTCGGCCCAGACGCGAATGCTGCAGTCGGGTCGTCACGAACACAATGACTCCGCACAACAGCAGAAACAAAAAATAATAGGCATTGACTGATGGCATGGAGAAATGGCCAATATAGACCGTTGCCCTTGAGCCTTCCTCACCGGCCAGAGATACACCAAACACCCGGATAGGATCGATCAGGTTAATACCTTGCGGACCGTTCGTAATATTGACCGGCGCATTCAGATTATTCATAAAGATACGGATAATTTCACCGAATCCCAGCGTCACGATCGCCAGATAATCACCCCGCAATTTCAGCGTTGGCGCGCCCAGCAATGCACCAAACATGGCGGCCAGCGCCGCGCCCAGCGGAACGATCAGCCAGACAGACAGGTGGATGCCGTTCTGCACAATCTCCGGACCGCACAGCCACACCAGAAACTCACCCACTGACGGATACGTATTGATAAACGATTCAATCACTGCCGCAAACTGGGGTGAGGCCAGCAGACCGGTCATGTAAGCACCCACCGCATAAAACGCGATATAACCGAGATCCAGCAATCCTGCAAAACCGACCACAATATTCAATCCCAGTGCCAGCATGATATAGAGCAGCGCCATGTCGATGATCCGGACCCAGGAGTTACCGAAATTGGCAGCAACAAAAGGGAACACCATCAGCACGACAGCCAGGACGACGAAACTGCCATAGGCACGCTTTGGATTATTTTTGGTATCAAACAGCATGGACATGACGATTCCTTAAGCGCGATCGGCGACACGTTCGCCCATGATGCCGGACGGCCGGACGGTGAGAACAATAATCAATACAATGAAAGCAAAAATATCCTGATAATTGCTGCCGAACATGCCATCGGTTAAATCACCGATATAACCTGCACCAAAACTCTCGATCAGGCCGAGAATAATGCCGCCCACCATGGCGCCATAGATATTACCGATGCCGCCCAGCACCGCTGCAGAAAACGCTTTTAAGCCGGGTACAAATCCCATTGCAAACTGGGCCGACGAATAATTGGCTCCCCACATCACACCGGCAATGGCTGCCAGTGCGGCACCAATGGCAAACGTGGCGACAATCACCTTGTTGGTGTCCACCCCCATCAACGCGGCCACCCGTGGATTTTCGGCGGTGGCGCGCATGGAACGACCCAGTTTCGTTTTTTCGACCAGTAACACCAGCGCAAACATGGCAAGTGTTGCCACGACCAGTAACGTGGCCTGTGTCGGCGAAATCACCGCACCGCCAATTTCAATCGGGTTTGATGACAGAACCTGCGGAAAGGAGATCGGGCTGCGCCCCCAGATCATCATCGACAAGGTCTGCAACAGGATGGATACGCCGATGGCGGTAATCAGGGGTGCCAGACGCGGCGCATGACGCAGGCGACGGTACGCCACCCGCTCAATAATGACATTGACCAGCATGCACACCGGTATGGCGCCGGCGATGGCAATCAACAGCTGCACCATGCCCGGCAAACCCGGCACCAGTTTGTCCAGCACATTGAGGACGGTCAGCCCGACCATCGCCCCTATCATCAGCACGTCACCGTGCGCAAAGTTAATCAGGTTCAGCACCCCGTACACCATGGTGTAACCCAGCGCGATCAGCGCATACATGCTGCCCAGCACCAATCCATTAATTATCTGTTGGATAAACGTATCCATTGTCTCTACTCTCTATTTATGGTTTTCAGGGTGTTGATTGATGGCGCAAATGCAACATCAAAAAGACGGAAAATTATACGTTTATTTTGCTGCACCACACATTAATCGAGATAAAAAAATGTAAAAATTGAAACTAAACTTGAGAAATACCGGCCACAGGGGGCCAATTCGGGTTTATCTACAGCCCTTTGGGTAAGGGGAAAGCCACATTTTCCTGCACGCCATCGAGCACCCGGACACTTTTTGCCCCCATCTCTTTCAGTGCAGCGATGACCTCCTGTACCAGGATCTCCGGCGCCGACGCACCGGCTGTCACCCCGATCCGCATTTTGTTCGTCAGCCATTCCGGGTCGATCTGTGTCGCGTTATCCACCATGTACGCCTGTGCACCTTTTTTTTCAGCCACTTCACGCAAACGATTTGAATTCGAGCTGTTCGGACTGCCGACCACCAGCACCACGTCCACTTGCGGCGCCATGAATTTGACCGCCTCCTGACGATTCGTCGTGGCATAACAGATATCGGTTTTCTTGGGCTCGGCGATGGAAGGATATTTGTGTTTTAACGCCGCAATAATTTCCGCCGTATCGTCTACGGATAATGTCGTTTGGGACACATACGCGAGCTGGTCAGGATATTTCACTGTCAGCGCATCGACATCCTGAACAGTTTCAACCAGATACATGCCTTCTTCAGACTGCCCCATGGTACCTTCAACCTCCGGGTGCCCCTGATGACCGATCATGATGATTTCCCGTCCGTCCCTGCGCATTTTGGTCACTTCAACATGGACTTTAGTCACAAGCGGACAGGTCGCATCAAATATATTCAGGCCTCGCTGCCGGGCTTCTTCGCGAATTTCCAGTGACACGCCGTGCGCAGAAAAGATCACCGTGCTGCCCACCGGTACGTCTGACAGATTTTCAATAAATACGGCACCCTTCTTGCGCAGATCGTCAACGACAAAGGCGTTATGCACAATTTCATGACGGACATAAATCGGCGCACCGAACTGGTTCAAAGCGCGCTCAACGATTTCAATCGCCCGATCCACGCCTGCGCAAAAGCCTCGTGGCTGGGCTAAGAGAACTTCTTTATCCATAGTCCGTTAACCTGTTAGAGAATACTGATAATCTGCACTTCGAAAATCACGTCCTGCCCGGCCAGCGGGTGATTAAAATCAAACAGGCCGGCAGTGTCGTCGATGCGTCGCAGCACACCGGCAAACTTGCCTCCTGAAGGAGCATTAAATTCAACCAGGTCACCTATCGCATAGTCTTCGTTCAGATTCGAATTTTCTCGCAGCATCGCCATGGAAACGTGTTGCAGCAGTGCCGGATTACGCGGTCCAAACGCCTGCTCAGGCGGCAATTCGAACACATGGCGGGTGCCTTCTCCCAAACCTGCCAGACAGGCCTCCAGCGGGCCGGCCAGCTGGCCCATGCCAAGCTGGAGTGTGGCGGGATTTCCGTTGAAAGTACTGATGATCTCGGTTCCGTCCCTGGCGGCAAGCCGGTAGTGCAAGGTCAGGTAAGAATCGGCAGTGACAGCCGGCGCGGGAGCAGCCGTTGGTTGGGCAAGCTGGGTTGTTGACATAAAGTTCACACAAACAGATATAAATAATCTAGTATTGTACCCTGACCGGCAATTCCTGTTCCCATGCAATCGCCGGATCTTATTCCTTGTTAACCCATTTCCTTTTCAGATAATGTCGATTACAGACTGGCCACTTGAGCAACGCCCCCGAGAAAAACTGATCGCCCACGGTGCGCAGGCCTTGTCAGACGCCGAATTACTGGCGGTTTTCCTGCGGGCCGGCATAAAGGGAAAAAGCGCTGTTGAACTTGGTCACGACATGCTTGAGCATTTTGGCTCACTGCACCACCTTTTTTCCGCCTCACTGGACAGTTTTTCCAAATTGAATGGTTTGGGCGCGGCCAAATACTGTCAATTTCAGGCGGTGCTGGAACTGGCTAAACGGGCACTCACCGAAGAATTGAAAAACGGCGTAAAACTGAATTCACCCCAGACCGTCACAAATTATCTGCAACTGCTGATCGGCCGAAAAACCTTTGAATCGTTTGCCATTCTCTTTCTGGACGTTAAACACCGGCTAATCCAGTGCGAAGAACTGTTTCGCGGCAGCCTGACCAACGCAAAAATTTATCCGCGAGAAATAATCAAACGTGTCTTGCACCACAACGCAGCCGCGGTTATCTTTGCGCACAACCACCCTTCCGGACAGACTGACCCCAGCCAGGCAGACCTGAGCCTGACAACCGAACTGAAAGCCATGCTGGCCGTCGTTGATGTCGCCGTGCTCGATCATTTCATCGTTGCCGAAAATAAAACTTATTCATTTTCTGAGCACGGTTTATTATGATTTGTATCTCGATAAAGCAATTGTTAAATATTAAAATCTGATAATTTACAATTATTTTCAGCAAGTCATTGATATTTCATCGGTTTTTCGATATACTCCTGTTTTTTCCAATCTCGGAAAACTATTTAAGGAGAGTGCAATGGCCCGTATATGCCAAGTCACCGGGAAAGCACCGATGGTCGGTAACAATGTTTCCCATGCAAACAATAAAACTAAACGCCGTTTTTTGCCTAACCTGCAAAACCGTCGTTTCTTCGTAGAATCAGAAAACCGTTGGGTGTCTTTACGCCTCTCAAACGCTGGCTTACGTATCATCGACAAGATTGGTATTGACGCCGTTTTAACTGACCTGCGCGCCCGTGGCGAAAAAGTTTAAGTAAAAATTATTTTAGGAAAATATCATGGCTAAATCTGGGCGTGACAAAATTAAATTGGAATCGAGTGCTGGTACAGGCCATTTCTATACAACTTCAAAAAACAAACGTAGCATGCCTGAAAAAATGGAGATCATGAAGTTTGATCCCAAAGCTCGTAAGCATGTCATGTACAAAGAAACCAAGATCAAGTAATCGATCC
>CAITOF010000083.1 GCA_903893945.1 uncultured Oxalobacteraceae bacterium
TAGCTGCTGACAATATCAAAAATTTCCTGAATTGTGTGAACTTCTCCACTGGCGACGTTAAACACGCCAGTCGCCGCTTCAGGCTGAATCGCAAGATCCATGAACGCCAGAAAATCTTCCATATCCAGGAAATCGCGCGAGGTATCGGAACAAAAACATTTTTGTCCTGCCTTCAGGCGTTTATAGAACGTTGGGATTGGGCCAATGGCCAATCGCGGTCCGGTAACATTCGCAATGCGCAACGATAAGGTCGGCACTCCGGATAGCAACATGAATTGTTCACCCGCAGTTTTGGAAATTCCATAACTGGTAAATGGCGCCGTTGGATCACTCGCCAGAATTGGCAGGCTTTTGGGTCGTCCATAGCACAGCGCTGTCTGGAAGTTGATCAATCGCTTAACACCGTAAGTCTTGGCGGCACGCGCGACATACACACTACCAATGACATTCGTACTCGAATCTTCCACCCAATCGTCTGGATCTTTATAGGCCGCTGCAGCATGAATGACGACATCCGGTTTAAATTCGTCAAAACATGCATTGACCAGCGCTTCATTCGTGATCGAACCTTCTTTGACCGTCAATCGAGCGACATCCGGCACAACCTCGCGCTTGCCTGTGGCGAAGTTATCGATGACGAAAATCTCGTGCCCTTTTGGCAACCAGTATTCAATCAGATTAGAACCCAGGCAGCCTGCGCCGCCCGTAATCAGTATACGCATCGTGCTGCTCACTTCTTCTCTTGCATGCGCAGGTGGGTATATTCACCTAACGTGCCGTGTTGTTTATAGTAAGCCATAGCGGCAGAAACAGTTTCCTGGAGTGGTGTAAATTCAATTTTTCCAAAGTCGGCAAAAGTTCGGGATGGATCCAATAAAATCGAAAACACATCATCAGGGCCCAGTTCTTTCACTTCTGCCTTCGGCTTACCCGGAATTTCGAGCGCATTGACCACAGCGTCATACAACTCTTGAATGGCGACATCGGTACCCGAGGAAAAATGATAAGTGCCATGTCCAACACCGTCACAAGCTCGTAAAACCACTTTGGCGAGGTCTTTGACGTAAACAAAGTCACGTCGCGACTTGGTCACGAAACATTGCTTGCCATCTTTTAAGCGCTGATAAAATATGGGCAACGGTCCAGCGACGTTACGTGGGCCAACCACATTGGCAAGGCGGAATGTCACAAAATCGATACCTGAAAGTTCCAGATAATACTCATTGGTTGTTTTTGTAATGGCGTAACTGCTAGTGCCGGGATTGCGAGGATGATCCAATCGAATGGGTTGCTGGGTTGGTTTCAAACCGTAACATAAAGATGTCTGAAAATAGACAAATCGCTTAACACCGAATTTTTTTGCGGCATCAACAATATTGGAGCCACCAACGCAATTGGTTAGCGTGTCGTTATACCAATCATCCGGATCTTTGTACGATGCCGCGGTGTGTACGATGGCATCGGGTTTGAAGTCACCGATCAGTTTATCCAGCACGGGTTTATTGGCGATGGAATCAATGACGACGGTCAGATTCGCATGGTCGGAAAGATGCTCACGTCGACCTGTGGCGAGATTATCAATTGCAATGACCTGATCACCACGAGCAAGCAACATTTCCACTACGTGCGAACCAATTTGTCCTAATCCGCCGGTTACAAAAACTTTCATTGAAGCCCCCTACATTTGAATATAAAAATAAATAGCATCATCAAGTGAGATGCTCCAGAATTTTGCTTGCAGCGTCGCCGTCACCATAGGGTGACGAATCCGGTTTCACAGGCGAATTTTGCAATAGGTCCGCTACAGCGGATTGTATCGCTGCACGGTTCGCGCCCACCAATTGGTTCCACCCTGATTCAACGGTCTCAACCCACTCGGTTTCGTCACGCATCGTGACGCAGGGAACGCCATAAAAAAACGCTTCTTTCTGCACGCCGCCAGAATCGGTCAAAATCACTCGTGCGTCCTGCTCGAGTGCCACCATGTCCAGAAAAGGCAGGGGTTCCGTGACCTTCAGCGTGGAGAGCCAATTTCCCATTTTATTTTCCGCAATCAGTTTGCGGGTTCTTGGATGCAGTGGTAATACCACGGGCATCTTTTGCGACACGTCTGCCAGTCCCGAGAGAATCTCTTTCAGACGGTGCACGTCATCGGTATTTTCCGCGCGATGACAGGTCGCCAGCGCATACGCGCCTGTCGCCAACCCCAAGGTCTCAAGTATCCTGCTTTGCTGTTTGGCCGCATCCTTGTAAAACAAAGCAACGTCATACATCACGTCACCAACGTTATAAACGCCCGTCGTCATGCCTTCTGATTTCAAATTATTGATCGCTGTCGCTGTCGGGCAAAACAACAGCGTCGAAATCTTGTCAGCAACAATACGATTGATTTCTTCGGGCATACGCATATTAAAAGAACGCAGGCCTGCCTCGACGTGCGCTACAGGAATATGCAATTTTGCTGCAGCCAGCGCGCCAGCCAGTGTCGAATTCGTGTCGCCGTAGATTAGGACCCAATCGGGTTTTTCAGCAACAAGCACCTTTTCAATCGATTCCAGCATGCGGCCTGTCATTGCGCCATGCAATCCGCCCGATATATCGAGGTTGTGCTTAGGTACCGGTATGGCAAGTTCGTCAAAAAACACCTGCGACATTCCTGCGTCAAAATGCTGGCCGGTGTGAACGATGACTTCCTCAACACGGCCCTTATATTTGTTCGTGATTGCGCGCGATAGGGCAGCTGCTTTAATAAATTGGGGCCTTGCTCCAACAATGGTAACGATTTTCATGCATCGACCGTTTCCGTCGCTTTAACAACTGCCTTGGCCACCGCATGAGCAATCTTCTCTTGCGTTTTATAATCCAGGTACGGATGCATGGGGAGACTGAACACACGCGCAGCGACGGATTCCGAATTTCCAAGTTCACCGGAAATTCTGCAGATATTCTGATAGGCGGGTTGTTTGTGCAAGGGTATCGGATAATGTACTGCTGTCGGAATACCTGCTTCCTGAAGAGCCGTCAGTACTTTCTCACGTTCACTTACCTGAATTGTGTACTGTCCCCAGACACAGGTTCTGTCGGTACGTACGGACAACAACTGAACACCCGGATTTTTTTCTAATAGCGATCGGTATTGATCACCGATCTTCAGGCGCTGCGCGATTTCCCATTCAAATTTTTCCAGCTTGGCCAGGACGATAGCGCATTGCAGCGTATCCATACGGCCACCAACCCCAATCCGTGTGTGGTAGTAGCGGCGCTCCTGACCATGCACACGAATTTCACGCATTGCCTTTGCCAGGTCATCATCGTTGGTAAAAATGGCGCCGCCATCTCCATAGCAGCCCAGCGGCTTGCTCGGGAAGAAACTGGTACATCCGATGTGGGAAAGATTACCGCTCTTCTTGCCCTTGTATTCTGCACCAAAACTTTGCGCCGCATCTTCGATAACTGCAATGTTTCCATGGCGCGCAGCGATGGCATTTATTTCGTCCATGTCGGGGGTCTGCCCATACAGGGAAACTGGAATGATTGCCTTGGTTTTCGGGGTAATAGCCGCTTCAATCAGCGCTGGATTGATATTGCAAGTATCTGGTTCAACATCCACAAACACCGCAGTTGCGCCAGTTAGTGCAATCACCTCTGCCGTTGCAACAAAAGTAAATGGTGACGTAATGACTTCATCGCCCGCCTTCACTCCAAGTGCCATCAGTGCAATCAACAGGGCTTCAGTTCCGGATGACACGGTAATGCAATGCTTGGCCTGGGTGAACTGCTCGAGTCGACTTTCCAGTTCTTTTACTTCAGGCCCCATGATGAACTGGCCGTGATCGAGAACACGCTGAATGCGGGCATCAACCGATTGTTTCAAATCGGCATACTGTGCCTTCAAGTCGATAAATTCAATTTTATTGGTCATAGTGGTAAGCATTCTTTTTCATCAATCTGGTATCGGGAACCGCACGCGCAGGTAACTGTGCCTTTGCCTTTTAACTGGTTACCGCAGCGGCACATCCAGCCACGCTGCTTTGCAGGCACTCCCAGCATGAGCGCGAATGCAGGTACATCACGATTGACCACAGCACCCGCGCCAACAAAGGCATTTTCACCGATCGTGCATCCACAAACGATGGTGCAATTGGCGCCCAGTGTTGCGCCACGTTTTACGATAGTCTGCCGGTATTCATTTTTACGCGTAATTGCCGAGCGCGGGTTATAAACATTGGTAAACACCATGCTTGGGCCGCAGAATACGTCATCTTCAAGACGTACGGCGTCGTAAATGGAGACGTTATTCTGTACCTTGACGTTATTGCCAATAACGACGTCGTTACTGACCAGAACGCCTTGTCCGAACGAACATCGCTCACCAATTCTTGCGCCCGAACAAATATGCGTCCAGTGCCAGACACGACTTCCATCGCCTATTTGCGCACCTTCGTCAACAATCGCGGTAGGGTGGATCTGTGTCGTCATTTCAGTAGTCAAGTGGTAACGCAATGCGCTTGCCATCTCTGGCGGACAGATAAGTGGCGATCAGCGTTTCCAGTGATTTCAGACCTTCGCGCCCATCGGTTTCAGGTTCAGCTTCGCCACGCAATACCCTGATCACATTGTCGTAATACAGCGGATGTCCGAAGCCGTAAACGGACGTGGTTTCATAGCTGGCCGCTTTTACATTTTCATCGTCGGGATGAGGTTCTGCAAATTCCCAGTGCTGGATCTCATTGACAGCGACGCCGCCAACGCGAACGGTCCCTTTTTCGCCAATAATGGTGATACTGCCTTCCAGGTTCTTGGGATACGTCAGCATGGTTACATTCATGGAACCCAGCGCGCCTGATCGCCATTTAACGCTCACCACGCCAGTATCTTCCACCTCGATATCGCGCTCCAATGTCGCTGTATAAGCCTGCAAACTTTCAATTGGTCCGATCAGCCAGTCCAGCAGATCAACATAATGACTGGCCTGATTCATAAATGCGCCACCGTCAAATTCCCACGTGCCGCGCCACGCGGCGCTGTCGTAGTATTCTTGCGGACGGGTCCAGAACACGTTCAGGTTGACCATGTAGATGCGGCCGAATCGACCTTGCTCGCACGCTTTCTTGAGCAGTTGCAGGGTCGCGTTACGGCGGTTTTGTTTGACCACAAAAAGTCGGACATTGGCATCGTCGCAGGCACGTACCATGCGCTGCCCGTCATGCCATCGGGTCGCCATCGGTTTTTCCGTCATCACATGACGTTTGGCTTCTGCGACTTCAATGGTTTGCTCGGGATGCAATCCGCTTGGCGTGGTTAATACCACGATATCCGCATTGGTATCTGCCAGCAGCGCACTCAGGCTTGAATAAGGCTTTGCACCGGTCAGCTCAGCCGCCGCTTTCAGTGCGTTCGGATTTACATCACAAACGCCGACCAGTTCGGCACGCTCAGCATGCTGTTTGATCGAGGCAAAATGGTTTTGTGCTATCCGACCACAGCCAACCAGGGCGAAACGAATTTTTCTATCAGTTATAGGTGCAGAAAAATTACGCATGATTAAGCCTTGACGATATGTGCTGCGGGCGCCAGATAACGGCCGCGAGAATCAACAATGAGTTTGGCATGTGTTTTTATCATCTCGAAGTCAAACTTGTCATGATCGGTCGCGAGCAGCACGCAATCGAATGTAGCTATTGTTTCCGGAGTCAATTCGACGCTACTCAGGTCAAATTTATGCTCACGCAGTTTCGGAAATACAGGCACATGCGGGTCACTGTAAGCCACCCTGGCACCAAGATCCCTGAGTTTTTCCATCAACATGACGGAAGGTGATTCGCGCATATCGTCGACGTTCTTTTTGTAGGAAATACCCAGCACCAACACGTTGCTTCCTTTGATGGCACGTTCAATCCTGTTCAACGCAGAAGCAATTTTTGAAATCACATAATCAGGCATGGATGAATTGACTTCGCCGGCGAGTTCAATAAAGCGGGTGTGCACGCCGTATTCGCGCGCTTTCCATGTCAGATAAAAAGGATCAATCGGAATGCAGTGTCCACCTAAACCAGGACCGGGGAAATACGGCACGAAACCAAATGGCTTGGTTGCTGCGGCGCGGATAACCTCATGAATATCTATATCCATTTTGTCTGCAACAATTTTCATTTCATTGACCAGTCCGATATTCACCGCGCGATGAATATTTTCGAGCAGTTTGGTGAGCTCGGCTGCTCGCGTGGAACTGACAGGCACAACCCGGTCAATCACCTGCCCATAGAGCGCCAAACCCACTTCCAGGCAGGCACTTGTCACGCCCCCACACACTTTGGGAATGGTGCGAGTCGTAAAATTAGGATTGCCCGGATCTTCGCGTTCCGGTGAAAACACCAGAAAAATATTTTGCCCCACAGCCAGGCCGCCCGACTGCACTCGCGGCAACAATTCCTCGTCAGTCGTGCCCGGATAGGTCGTACTCTCCAATGAGACTACCTGGCCTTCGCGCAAATACGGCACCAGGGAGTCGGTCGTATCCAGAACAAAACTTAAATCAGGTTCACGGTATTTGTTGAGCGGAGTCGGCACACACAGAATCAGCGCATCCGCTTCGTTGACACGGGAAAAATCAGTAGTTGCCTGAAATCCGGTATTAATTGCTGTATTGATTGAGTCTGACGAAATATGCTCAATGTAACTTTTGCCGGCTTTAAGCAAATCGACTTTATTCTGGTCTATGTCAAAACCGATAACTTTATAACCAACCTCGCAATAACGCAGCATCAATGGCAACCCGACGTAACCAAGACCCACTATTCCGATAATCTGTCAAAAACATCCGATAGTCTGTCAAAA
>CAITOF010000084.1 GCA_903893945.1 uncultured Oxalobacteraceae bacterium
CTAGTCGCTGATGGGTTGAAAAAGCGGAAATCGGGTGATTTCCGTTTTTTTTCGCCCGTGACGACGTTTGGCAATGTCTGCGACCCATGCAGCACGTGGCCCTTGGCGACACGATCGGGACGCCTGACGTGGGAAAGCCTGCCGGCATTGTCGCTCATTGTCGCTCATTGTTGTTTATTGTCGCTCATTGTCGCTTAGAGCCAGAATCTTGCCAAAATCAGACCCGGGCAGATTGATCAGGCAAATATCAGATACACCATTTTTGAAGGGAAAATCATGGTTGAAAATCACCTGATTGAGCCGAAACAGTCGCGGCGGGTCAGAGCCCGGCTTCAGGTAATCAACCGGCCACTTTCCCAGACAGGATCTGGCCGGTTGACGAGGAGATGATAATGGTCAGTCTGCTGAAAATACCACTTTGACAGACGGATCGACAGCACTTTTTTCAATATAACCAATCGTGTTCGGATTCGATGAAACCAGTTTTTTTACTTCCGCGCTGCTCGCAATTTCTTTGGGCGGCGTTCCTTTTCCCGAGAACACCAGACGTGACCAGGCTGATTTTACCTGTGCCTCACTCTTACCAGTAACCTTGTCGTAAAACTGAACACGAATCGGGCTGGCGGCAGGCTGGTCGATGGGTAACGCCGTCGAACCATTGGGGTATTTGTCCGATTTGCCCAGAAAAATGGAGGACACCTGATCGGCCGTCATTGTAGCGACATCACTCTTGGCTGAAACAACGACAGCAACCTGCGCGTAGGCAGACTGAATACCCAGCAATAACGACATGAGCAGAACTGACTTGATGAGATTGTTCATTTTTATGATCTCCCATTAAAATACAAAATCGACACAGAGACTGAATACATTGACATTGGTATTCACACTATAGAACCCGCTTGGAATCGAGAACGAACCTGTCGACATGGCCGGCACACGGATCTGCTGAAATTCAGCCTTGATGTCGTAGTTATTCCCCGCGTCCCAACGCACACCCAGCGCGCCGGTTTTTTCTGTTTCATCCGTTATTTGTGAATTGACACCGTACACCAGTTGCTGGGCAATCACTCCATACGGCCCCAGATAAGGTATTGCGGCCGGATAAGGGTATGACGTGACACTATTGGTTTTACGGCCGGACAGCGAAACATAAGGGGTAAATTTATCAATCCGGTAGCCGACGGTGGTGTACCAGCCTGTCGTATCGTGGACATAGGTACTTTCCGTTTTCCGCTTGGTTAGCTCTGCGCTTGCAACCCAGTTACCCAGATCCAGTATGGCACCCACACCGGTAAATGTCGCGTATTTGTTATCAACCGCCAGATCCTCACCCATTGGTGCCAGCGCACCAAGCCCGGGTACCTGACTGAGCTGCTGCAATCCGCCCAGCAACTGGTTCAGTCCTGTAATATCGGGGCCGGTACCCGTTGCATCCAGTCTGGTTTTCATATGCCCCAGACGCAATGTCAACGGTCCGTTTTCAGCTGAAATGTTAAGGCCCACAATGTTGTGCAGATAAACTGACGCATCCTGACCAATCAGGGTCGTGGCTCGTCCCAGCCAGAGTTGCCCGTTAAACGTCGTACTGCCATAGTCCCCGCGGTACAGCACGTCACCTCCTTCATAGGATCGGACTGGCACCGCTTCATACACGTCATTGGGTGTGCGCACCGTCAGATTGGTATAGCCAACATTGCGAAAATCACTGGACATAAAAAACGGAGCACCCATGCGCCCTAAACGCAGGTCAAATCCCTCACCCATTTTCAATTTGGCAAAGGCCCATTCAATGTCCGGCTCATAACTGCCGAGCGCGTTCTGCTTGGAAAACGCCTGGACAGTGGCCGAAAAACTGTCGTTGAATTTAAGATCCATTTGGGCGCCCGCTTTTGTATCGGGTCCAAAGTCGGCGGTTTTGGTGGCACCGTGTTTTTCGGCACCGGTTGTATACGTGCCGTTATCAGTATTCGTTTCCACCACGCCCAGGGTTCCAAAAGCGGAAAATGTCACGGACGGACCGTTCTGTATCGGTGTAAGTCCCGGCGTCGCATCGCCGGCCAGCACATCGACGCTCAGCAGTGCAGTACCCAGGCAGACCCCCGCATATAAATAATTCTTAATCATTATTCTCTCCCATTAAATTACTTTCCGTCATCAATCAGCACAAACCGCCTTGCTAGGTTTGTTATTCATGGACCCATCATCGCATTGCAATTAACATAATATTATTCGATCCGCTTTTGGAAATGATCCAAAAAGGAGGGAAAGCCCTTATTAAAAGTAGGAAAAAAAGGACGACATCGCAAGATTTATTTCTCCGCCAAGGAGAAAGCCGACTGAAAAACATCAGTTTGTCGCACACCGGCGAGGCGGCTCGCTTCACAAAAGCGTCAAGCAGGGAGTACGTGGTGGGCACCGAGCCGGACATTCTGCACCACATTCTGAAATAACAACGGCACCCGCGTCGTTTAAACAAAGACGGGTTCAACCTCGAGGTCAACCTCAAACTGCGCCTTGACGTCTGCCTGTATGGCCTTTGCCATCAACAGCACCTCCTGCCCCGTGGCCGCGCCGCGATTAACCAGCACCAGCGCCTGTTTTTCATAGACGCCCACCTGCCCGATCACCCGTCCCTTCCATCCGGACTGTTCTATCAGCCAGCCGGCCGCCAATTTGAACTGGCCGCCGGGTTGCGGATAGCTGATCAACCGGGGAAAGCGCTCAAGCAGGCGTTGGCGATGGTCGGACGACACCAGCGGATTCTTGAAAAAGCTGCCGGCATTACCGATGCTATTCGGGTCCGGCAGCTTGCTTTGCCGGATAGCACAGACTGCGTCACTGATCTGTTGCGGTGTCGGGTGCTCGACCTCGCGCAACCGGTTGGCGAGGTCGCCGTAGGCTAATCGGGGATGCCAACGTCTGGGCAGTGCGAAAGTGACATCCAGAATGACCCCCTTCTGCAGATACTCATGTTTAAAGATACTGTCGCGATAGGCAAACCGGCACTGGTCTGGCGCGAGTCGGTGAATAGTATCTGTGGCGAATTCATACCACGAGAGCGAGTGAAAATAATCGTTCACTTCAACCCCATAGGCGCCGATATTCTGTATCGGGGCGGCACCGACACTGCCGGGAATGAGCGACAGATTTTCCAGGCCGCCCCAGCCCTGCATCAGGGTCCATTGCACAAATTCGTGCCATGCTTCCCCTGCGGCGGCGCGGACCAACACGGTCTGTCCGTCCTGATTGAGACACTCGCGGCCGCGATTGGCCATATGAATCACGACACCCGGATAATCCTTCGTCAGGATGACATTGCTGCCGCCGCCCAGTACGAATCGCGGTAAGCCGTTCAGCTCGGGCAACTGACCCAGCAGCGCTAATTGCCCTGCCTCGGTAATTCGGACATAAAAACGTGACCTGGCATGAATCCCGAATGTGGTAAAGGATTTCAGTTCTACGTCGGATTGGAGCAGTGGATAGGCTAACATGGTGACAGATTATAATCCCTGCGGTTCGCGTTACCAAAGATGGTTCTGGTATTCGTGCAAGGAGTTACGTTAAAATAGCGTTTTTGATAGTATTTTGCAAAGGAAGACATCATGCCCTCATTTGACACGGTCTCTGAAGCCAATATGGTCGAGGTGAAGAACGCCATCGATCAGGCGAACAAGGAAATCAGCAACCGCTTCGACTTTAAAGGATCGGACGCACGCATTGAACAAAAAGAACACGAACTGACCGCGTTTGCCGATGCAGAATTTCAGCTTGAACAGTTACGTGATGTGATGTTGAACAAGCTGACTAAACGGGGCGTTGATGTACGTTTTCTGGATAACGGCAAGATAGAAAAAATCGGTGGTGACAAAATCAAACAGGTCATCAAGATCAAAAATGGCATCCAGGGTGATGACGCCAAAAAAATCGTTCGCGTTATTAAAGACAGCAAAATCAAGGTGCAGGCAACCATACAGGGCGATGCGGTGCGGGTTTCCGGTGCAAAACGCGACGATTTGCAGGCCACCATGGCGCTGCTCAAGAAAGACATCAAGGATCTGCCGCTGGAATTCAATAATTTCAGAGACTAACAGGCGCGGCTGTTTCAGCCCAAAAACATGTTGCCATCGTCGGCAACATGTTTTTTTATCAATTTTAGCTCACTGATTTCACTGCATTTACATCGCCGGCGCGACCGGACGCGCAAAAAACTGTCTCTTCAATTGCATATTGCTGCTCACCTACTATACTTTCCCCTGAACCTCATTTTTGGTTGGCATTTTAGTTGTTAAAAAAATACTTTTTAAGGGTATACGAAATGGCCATAGCGAACCTGAAAATTGGCGCCAAACTCATCCTGCTGGCAAGTTTCCTGATGTTCACCATGTTAATCACCGGCCTGGCCGGATGGCGCACTTTCTCTGAAATGCGCGACATCGACCTCGAAACCATGAACAATGCGATGCTGGTGGAAGCCACCATTAACACGGCCAGAACCGCCCAGGTCGAATTTAAGAAGCAGGTGCAGGAATGGAAAAATACCCTGCTGCGTGGAAATGATCCGGCCGCGTTTGAAAAATACAGCAAAGCGTTTTCGCAGCAGAGCGAACTGACACAAACCAACCTGAAAAAACTCAAGGAACAGTTTGGCCAGTTAGGCTTTGACACTGCGCAGGTCGACGATACGATCACCGCCCATGCCGAACTGGGCACCAAGTATTTAACTGCCCTTAAACAGTATGACGTCAGTAATCCCAATAGTTCCCATGTGGTCGATGCACTGGTTAACGGCCTGGACCGGCCACCCACACAGAAACTGGACGCCATTGTGACTTACGTCGTGGAACAGTCCAAGAAAATCATGGCCGAACGC
>CAITOF010000085.1 GCA_903893945.1 uncultured Oxalobacteraceae bacterium
TCACAATCAGTTGTACAAAGAGTAAAAAATTAAGGGAAGTGCCATGTACGCAGCAGTAGATTTGGGCTCTAACAGTTTTCGCATGCATATCGGTCGCTTTGATGGCGATGCCATGCGTATCGTCAAGAGTGCACGTGAACCCTTGCGACTGGGCGCCGGGCTGGATGCTGACGGTAATTTGACCACTGTGGCGATACAGAATGCAATTGCGGCACTGTATCGCTTCAGGCTAGTATTAAACCAGTATTCCATGGATGCTGTAAGGGTGGTGGCAACCAATACAATGCGGATTGCCAAAAATGCTGCCGAATTCATGCCTGAACTTGAAAAAGCCATCGGCTATCCGATAGAAATCATTTCCGGCGAAGAGGAAGGCCGGCTGATTTATATGGGTGTGGCCAAGGTGCTGGCAAATCCCGCGGAGAATCGCCTGGTTATTGATATCGGCGGCGGTTCCACTGAAGTGATATTGGGTCGGGGCCAGGAGATTCTCAAGGTCGGTTCGTTCAGCGTCGGGACCGTCAAACAAAGCCTGTCTTTTTTTCCTGATGGTCGAATCAGCAAGGACAGCTTTGATGCGTCGATTCTGTCAGCCCGCTCTCATTTTGAAGATGCGGCTCCGCCCTATCAGTCGGATAACTGGACCCAGGTGTATGGGTCGTCCGGCAGCGTTCGCTCCATTGCCGAAGTGATGGAACGGAATAAAATTGGCGACGGCAAGCTGAGCCTGAAAAACCTGGAAAGTCTGAAAGAGTTTTGCATACAGGCCGGGCAGATCAGTGAGCTGGAGCTGGCGGGTATCAAGCCGGAGCGAACTGCCATGGTGGTGGGCGGTTTGGCGATATTGATCGGTGTCATGGAAGAGCTGAACATCGCCGAAGTGCAAACCATCGAAGCCGGTCTGCGCATGGGTGTCATCTGGGATCTCCACCTTCGTGCGACCCAGCATGACCGACGCGAACAGGCGGTACAGAATGTAGCGACGCTGTTTCATGTAGACATGCAGCGCGCCAAACTGGTTGCCGAGCTGGCCCACATCCTGTTCGCCCAACTTAAACCCTCGTCCGAACTGTATACCGCCCAGTTGATCTGGGCGGCCAAGATGCATGAAGCAGGTCTGGTGGTGTCCCAAACCGGGTATCACAAGCATGGCGCGTATCTGGTTGAATACTCGGACATGCAGGGATTCACGACCCGCGAGCAACGCAATATGAGCAAACTGATCCTGAGCCAGAAAGGCAATCTGCGCAAGGTTCAGGATTTGCTGGTCGACAGCGATTTTGCCAAAGCAATTCTGGCTTTGCGGCTGGCCGTTTTATTTATGCATACCCGGCTTGAATTGTCGCTGGCCGATGTAAAAGTAAAAATGAAAAACCGGATTGAACTTGATATCAAAGGTGCATGGCTGACGCAGCATCCGACCCTGAGTTACTGGCTGGACAAAGAGCGCGAAGCCTGGTCTGAAATCGAAGTCGATTTTGTGCTGAGAGTGACTCCCTGAGCAAGGTTGGGTGTCAACCGGCACGCCGTGTTGTTAATCAAAAACCA
>CAITOF010000086.1 GCA_903893945.1 uncultured Oxalobacteraceae bacterium
TATCAGACTGATCAACCGTCGTTTCGCCGCCGGGTTTGCTGTAAGTGCATTGCCTTTACAAGGACGTTAATTGAAGAAAAAACGACAGGTAGTTTGACAGGTCAATACATATCGGATTACCGCCTTCGCGGTAATGACGGGGACGCCGAGTCGATGCGACGATACTCGATTCGAATGGCCGATATGCAGACCATCGACCGTCTCCTCAGGGTACGTAGCCGTCAATTAGGCAATCCTACCAAAGATTGCACTCATCTCAATATCTGCCCAATAAACTTTAAAAGAGCACTTTTTTTGAGAACACAAACTGGGTCTCGAAATAAAAGTCAGGCACGTTGGGGGAGCGCTAAAGACTTCATAGTGTCCAGAAGAATTGGGGCCATAATTTTGAAAAAAAATGGGGCCAAAATGGGGCCTTTACAACAGTAATAGATGTGTTTTTGCGGTAATTTGAGGGATTTTGTCTTGCCAGTGTTTCCTGAAAATGGCAAAAAAAATCCCGTAAGTCCTTGATCTACAAGAATTTACGGGATCTTTCAGTGTTTCGCGGTGTTTTGCGTCACATCTTGTTGTGGTGCCCACGGAGGGACTCGAACCCCCACACCCAAAGGCACATGGACCTGAACCATGCGCGTCTACCAATTCCGCCACGTGGGCAACGAAGCCGAGATTATAGTGGAAATCGAATTTTTCTGAAAGCGGAATTGCACTAAATCACGCAAGTAATGCAATTTAATCCCGTTAAATTGAATAAATGTCACTACTTTGCGTTGGCAGGTTTGCTGCTTAAGCCCGGGTGGTCGGACAAATCGTATCGTGGGCATGGATTGGGTACGGTCGCTGATTTCGACGAAATTTGGGTGAAAATGGAAATTAAAGCGGAATTCAACGCCTACTAGTGTTAAATTAATGTGCTTTTGAAACGCGAACCCAATTAACAAGACCACATCCGACCATCGGGCTGAGTCGGGCAGAACATGGCGACAGCCAGTGACTGCCTCAGCCTTTGACTAATTTTTTAAGAATAGTACATCATTTGAGCAAACATATTTACACCATCCCCAGTCGCGAAGACATCCTTGGCGTGTTACGCAGTAATGCCGCAAAACACGACTCTCAACAGATTGCAACAGCACTTGGCGTTCCACCGGGTGAGGAAGAAGGATTAATGCGGCGCATTAATGCGATGGAGCGGGACGGCCAGGTTAAACTGGATAAAGAAGGGTTTTACCACGTGCAAAGTAAAGAGAATTTTATTGCCGGTAAAGTCAGCAGTCATCGGGACGGTTATGGATTTCTGATACCGGATGATGGCAGCGATGACGTGTATCTGTCCGAGCGTGAAATGCAGCGTGTGCTAAATGGCGACAGGGTGTTGGTGCGCATTACCGGAACCGACCGGCGTGGACGACTGGAAGGCGGCATAGTCGAAATACTGGACAGGGCCAATACCCACATTATTGGCCGGCTGCTGAATGAAAATGGCATGTGGGTGATCGCGCCCGAAGACAAGCGGATCAGCCAGGACATCATTCTGGCCGGATCGCCCGGACAGGCGAAGGCCGGTCAGGTAGTCAGCGTACAGTTGACGGAACAACCGACCCGTTATGCGCAACCGGTCGGAAAGATTGTTGAAGTTCTCGGTGATGTCGACGACCCGGGAATGGAAATTGAAATCGCGGTGCGCAAATTTGGCGTACCCCACATATTTTCCGATGCGGCACTCAAAGCGGCAACGAAATTGCCGGGTGAAGTGAAACCTGCAGACCTGACCGATCGCGTCGATTTGCGCGATATCCCGTTGGTGACGATAGACGGCGAAGATGCACGTGATTTTGATGACGCCGTGTATTGTGAACCGACCAGAATCGGACGCACGCCCGGTTATCGCATTATTGTCGCCATCGCCGATGTCAGTCATTACGTTAAACCCAATGATGCGATTGATGCGGATGCGTTGCTACGCAGTACCTCGGTTTATTTCCCGCGACGTGTGATTCCCATGCTGCCGGAAAAACTGTCCAATGGATTGTGTTCATTAAATCCGGAGGTCGATCGACTGACCCTGGTATGTGACCTGGTGATTACCGAACATGGCGAGATCAAGGGCTATCAGTTTTATCCCGCCGTGATGCATTCTTCGGCACGCTTTACTTATACTGAAGTGGCGGCAATTCTGGGCAACACCAAAGGTCCGGAAGCGAAAAAGCGCGCGACGCTTGTGCCGCATCTGCTGAATCTTCAGGAAGCGTTTCGAGCACTGCTGGAAGCACGGCAGCTACGCGGTGCGATCGATTTTGAAACGACGGAAACCTATATAGTCTGTAATGCAGCCGGTAAGATTGAAAAAATCCTGCCGCGCACACGCAACGAGGCGCATAAGATAATTGAGGAATGCATGCTGGCGGCCAATGTCTGTGCCGCTGATCTGCTGATTCGTCATAAGCACCCGGGCACCTATCGTATCCATGCCAGTCCGTCAAAAGAAAAGCTGACCCAGTTACGCACCTACTTGAAGCAGCTTGGCTTGAACCTGAACGGCGGTGACAAACCGTCTGCCTCAGACTATGCGGATTTGATGAAAAAAATCAAAGGGCGTCTGGATGCACCCATATTGCAGACGATGCTGTTGCGCTCGATGCAGCAGGCGGTCTACAGTCCTGATAATATCGGCCATTTCGGCCTGTCGTATGACGCCTATGCGCATTTCACCAGTCCGATACGCCGTTATCCTGACCTGTTAACCCATCGCGCCATCAAGGCGATTTTGCTGGGCAAAAAATACGAACCGAAAGGGATAGATCCGGGTTCGTTAAACAGCACGATCTCAAATGCGGCGCGCAAACAGCAGATCATCGACAAGGCGGAAGGAAAACCGAAAAAAGAAACCGGTATCTGGGATGCCCTGGGTGTGCATTGTTCCGCCAATGAACGCCGCGCTGATGAGGCGTCGCGCGACGTTGAAGCATGGCTCAAGTGTTATTACATACGGAATAAACTGGGCGAGGAATTTTCCGGTACGATTTCTGGTGTGACGCAGTTTGGTATTTTTGTGCAGCTGGATGCGTTGTATATTGAGGGTCTGGTGCATGTCACTGATCTGGGTGCTGACTATTTCCAGTACGATGAAGCACGCCACGAATTGCGCGGCGAGCGCACCGGCAAACGCTACCAGTTAACCGATCGCGTCACAGTGCAGGTGACACGGGTCGATCTGGATGCGCGAAAAATTGACCTGTGCCTGGTGCAGCCAAATGGTGTCCGGTTTCCGTCCAACGCAAAAAATGCCCGGCCGGCGAACAGTGGGGCGGCAAAAGCCAAACCGAAAGCCATCGCCGGTGAGTCAAAGTATGAAGAAATTGCGCCACCAAAACACAAGGTGCGTCGCGGGACTGCCGATGGCAAGTCTTCACGTGTCGTCAAGGCGGCTTCTGGCGCCACCAAACGTGAGAAAAATGTGACCGGACGCAGTAAAGGCCCCGGCAAAACATCCGCTAAAACGACCATGAAGAAAAGATAATGAAAAGTAAATTTATTTTTGGATTTCACGCTGTCACGGCGCGGCTGCGTCATGATGCTTCCAGTGTCGAAGACGTGTATGTCGATTCAGGGCGCCAGGACCGTCGCATGCTTGAGCTGATCAGCGCTGCCAAAAGTGCCGGCGTTCGTGTAATACCGGTGGAAGAATTACGTCTGGCAAATATGGTGGGTACCCGGCGGCATCAGGGCGTGGTTGCCAAGGCGGGCGAAATTTCGCTCGCGCGTAATCTGGACGAATTACTTGATGCGATTGAAGGGCCACCGCTGATCCTGATCCTGGACGGTATAACCGATCCTCATAATCTGGGCGCCTGCCTGCGTGTTGCTGACGGTGCCGGTGCTCATGCCGTAATTGCCCCCAAAGA
This sequence comes from uncultured Oxalobacteraceae bacterium, assembly GCA_903893945.1. GTDB lineage: Bacteria > Pseudomonadota > Gammaproteobacteria > Burkholderiales > Burkholderiaceae_D > Solimicrobium. The sequence continues at coordinate 3,906 of CAITOF010000086.1, forward strand.
TCGTGCTGTCGGTTTAAATGCGACGGCTGCCAAAGTGGCCAGTGGTGCAGCAGAAACAGTCCCGTACATTACCGTCACCAATCTGGCACGCACCATGCGTGACATCAAGGAACGAAATATTTTTGTCGTGGGAACCTCAGACGATGCTGAAAAAAACCTGTATCAGGCCGACCTGTCCTTTAGCGAAGGTGTGGCGCTGGTAATGGGGTCCGAAGGTGAAGGCATGCGCCGTCTGACACGCGATACCTGCGACCTGCTGGTTAGTGTACCGATGTTCGGTTCAGTGGAAAGCCTGAATGTGTCAGTCGCCTCCGGAATCTGCCTGTACGAAGCACGTCGTCAGCGCCTGTGAGTGTTCCCGGTTCTCCCATTTTCCTTACAGACTGATTTTCATGTTTAGCCGACTCCGAGAAGACGTTCAAAATATCATGCAACGCGATCCTGCCGCCAAGAGTGCGTGGGAAGTGCTGACCTGTTATCCCGGCTTGCATGCCATCGTAATGCATCGCTGGGCTCATTTTTTCTGGCGCCATCAATGGTACTGGCTCGGCCGATTTACCTCTCACGTGGCGCGGTTTCTGACCGGAATTGAAATTCATCCCGGCGCCACCATCGGCCGTCGCGTATTCATTGATCATGGATTCGGGGTCGTAATCGGTGAAACGGCCGAAGTCGGTGATGATTGCACAATCTACCAGGGCGTTACACTGGGTGGAACCTCGCTGTTGAAGGGGGCCAAGCGCCACCCGACCTTGGAGCAGGGGGTGATAGTCGGTGCCGGTGCTCAGGTATTGGGCGGCTTTACGATAGGCGCAGGCGCAAAAATCGGCTCGAGTTCGGTGGTCGTCAAACCTGTTCCGGCAGGCGCCACGGCTGTCGGTAACCCGGCGCATATTACCAAAAAAGAAGATCAGGGCAAGCCGGCTGACAAAGGTGTGGCACCGTTCAGTGCTTACGGTGTAACAGCCAGTGGCGATGATCCGGTGACCAAGGCCCTGCATGAGCTTATCAATCATGTTGCCGCCCAAGAACAACAGATCCTTAATCTCAATCTGGCGATTAAACAGGCCGGCATCGTCTGCAGTGAACCGCCGGACAACGATAAATTTAATCCGGAGCAATTAAATAAGCTGGTTGACTGAATGATCGATCCGGTAAAAATGTCGATTTAAATGTCATATTTTCAATGTTTCGTGAGAAACCTGTAGAATGACACAAATGAGTAAGACAACCAAGTAAGACAGCTGAGCATAAAAACAACAATTGTTGCAATTATGTTTATTTGCCCTATGCAAATTGTTTATTTTGATCAAGAATGCAACTTAAATAAGCAACTTTGGTGCGGCCAGGCGGCTCAGCAGATTTTTTTTTAAGTTTTTTTCTGTTTGTATTCAACGGAATAGATGCAAAGCACGTTAGAATCTGCAACGCGTGAAATCCTCATCGTGTACGTATACACAGATCGGCATTAAAACCATGAATAAACTCCACAACGTCCTGCTGTCATTTGTGTTTTTTGCAGTCACCAACGCATTTGCGCTGCCATTCGGTTCACAGTCGGCGCTGGTCATTGATGAAAACAGCGGCGAGGTTCTGCTGGAGAAAAATTCGGAAAATATCGTGCCCATTGCGTCATTAACCAAATTGATGACAGCCATGGTCGTGCTGGATGCCCATCAGGACATGGATGCCACCATCAGCATCGATGAACAGGATGTCGATACGATCAAGCACAGTACTTCTCGCGTTCCGGTCGGTGCGACCCTGCCCCGCAAAGATGTGCTGCAATTGGCCTTGATGTCCTCGGACAACCGTGCCGCAGCCGCTTTGGCCAGGACCTATCCGGGCGGAAAAGAGGCCTTTAGCGCCGCAGTACAGACCAAGTTGCAGGGGCTGGGCATGTTGCATACCACCATCGAAGAACCGACCGGGTTATCCTCGCATAACACATCGACAGCAGCCGATCTGGTGAAAATGGCCTCGGCTGCCTCGCAATATCCTGACATTACCCGCATCACGACCGACAGCCGTGACCTGATCAATATCAAAGGCCGCAAGGTTGAGTACCACAATACCAATGGTTTTGTCGGCAAAAAAGGTTGGGACATCTTGCTGTCTAAAACAGGCTACACGACCGAGGCTGGCCGCTGCATCATCATGAAAATAAAAGCAGCCGGCAAGAATGTGATTATGGTGTTGTTAAATGCAAGCGCCAATTCCATGCGTAGCCGCGATGCAATGAATATTCGTCGCTTTGTTTCGGATGAAAGAGTGGCACTCTACAAACCACATCACGCCAAGCCTGTCATTTAGTGGGCCGTCGGGCCCGCTGGTCTGCCAGTTTATCTTTCCGGTTTCGCCTGCACCTGTCCAAAGTTCAACCTGGCCATACTGCCGCGGTCGCCACTCGCATAGCCGGTGTTCTGTCCGGGGACGAAGCTCAGGGTATCAAATCCGCTTAACGGGGAAGGTAAGGTAACCGGTGCCCAGTTGTTGCCGTCGTCGATGGATACATCCGCGCCACGCGGTCCGATTGCGACCCATGCAGTCCGATTGCCAGGAAGATATTTCACCACCGAGCGATACCCGGACAGGCCGTGCTGGGTGACCAACTGCCATGTTTTTCCACCATCGCTGGTTATCGCCACATTGTTGACGGCGAGATTTTCCTGTTTGTAGTCGCCGCCGACGATCACGCCATGCAGAGTGTCTCGAAATGCGACTGAGAAGATGCCGGCTGATTCGCTGGTGGCGAGGGGTGTGTCTGTCACTGTCCAGGTTTTGCCACGGTCGGCGGTATGCAGCAGTCTGCTTCTGGTTATGGCGCCCATTCCTATCCAGGCGTCCTGGTCGCCGGCGACGGCAATATTTGACCCGCTGGCCGAGAATGCACCTTCATTGGGCAGGGCAGCCGGCAACACGCTGTCGTCGATCCTGTTCCAGGTGAGGCCGCCGTCTTCGGTGGCGAGTATCTGTAAATGGCCATCGATGGCATCACCGATTACCAGCCCATGAGTCGCATCCCAGAACGTCATCGAATCCAGAAATCCCTTCGGATCGGCGTTAAGGTATTGCCGTGTCCAGGTTTTTCCGGCATCGCTGGTTTTGTAAATGCGTGAGGCACTTCCCGGCCCGATCGCCAGCAGATAGGCGGTGTTGGCGTCCACCGCGTCAATGTCACGAAAATCCAGCGGGTCGTTGGTCATTTCTGCAGGCAGCGTCAGGCGCTGCCAGGTGTGGCCACCGTCGGCGCTGCGCAGCACGGTATTGTCCGAACCGCTGCTCCAGACCACGTTGTCACTGGTGGCACTGATGCCGCGCAGGCGTGCCGTGACGTGGCTGTCCTGGGCCTGCCAGTGCGGCTGCCAGCTCTGAATCGGGTCGGCCCAGGCACCAGGTCCGAGTGCAAAAAAAACCGGTAACAGCAGCAGTTTCATGACAGTCCCGGTGCATGTCGGGAGCGGCTCAGGCCGGGAGTATGCAGGGTGCTCAAACGTGTTCATGATAGAAGTACCTCACATCAATTTGGGAAATGCACCGGATATTCCATTCAGAATGAATTGTATGCCCAGTGCCAGCGTTATCAGGCCGAAAATCTTGGTGAATACGTTCAGGCCGGTCACGTCGAGCAATTGCACGATTTTCGGTGCGTAACGGAATGACAGGTAGATGGTGGCAGTAATGGTGACGATGGCCCCCATCAGGGCAAAGTTCAGATACGCCTTGTCGCGCGCCGTTTCGGAAAACAGGATGATGGTCGTCATGGTACCTGCGCCTGTTGTGAGCGGAATGCCAATCGGAATGACCGCTGTGGATATTATCTTCGACAACGCCAGGGGTGCCACTGACACGGCTTTCTGTTCTGAATTCAGCATGACAAAACCGGTATTGACCAGTAACAGACCGCCGGCAATGCGAAAGGCAGGAACACTAATTTCAAAAAAATTCAGTATCCCCAACCCAACAAACATTGCGACTGTCATGGTCAGAAATGCCGTCAGTGTCGCAATCCGGCAGATTTTGTGCTGATCATCCGAATTCAGGTGTTGAATCAGGCTGATATACAGCGGTATTGCCGGGATGTTGTTGGCCACGGCAAACAATCCCAGCAGGTAGTGCTGATACGACGTCGAATTGATGATCATGACCTAATCCATGGTCATTCTGCCACCAGGTGGCGCCGCATGATCCGGTTTTCACGAGCGGGTGAGCGCCCCAGAACTGCCTTGGCCTGGGGTTTGCCCGCCAGCGAAATTTCCGGATTCGGACAGACGCCGTTAGTTTTGTAGTAAAGGGCGGTGGCCAGGCTGGCTTCAGCAGGATTGCCAAGCGGATTACTGAAGTCATCATTGGCGGGACAGCCCGGCAGGATATTTTGGGTGCTGCCGAAGGCACTCGTACCGCTGGGCGTAAAACCGTCGGCATAAGCACCAAATCCGAGATTGTTGACACCATCAAACTGGATGGTGAAGTAAGTCGTGCTGCAATTGTCCTGTGGGTAAAAGCCGTACGGTTTGCCGCAGGTGGTTGTTCCTATCTGTATGACGTTGATGCCGGCACCCACCAGTCCGTTGATCACGGCTTCGCTGGCTGAACAGGTGCCGCCGGTCGTGATGACGTAGACCGTAGGCAGGCCGAGATACGGCAGGGGTGTACCGGCTGTGGTGGACAGTCCCTGGGCGGTGCTGAGGAATGGCGTGGTTGCCTGGGCGGTGGTCAGGTCGAACGGATTTTTGTTATTGTAGGCATCCAGTTCAAATATTTTTCCATTGGTCGCGGCAGGTCCGGCAATCATATAGGCCAGCTCGCTCGCCAGGTCCAGATAACCACCGCCGTTGTAGCGCATGTCCAGTACCAGATCGGTAATGCCGGTGCCGCCATTGGCTGCGTTGAGCTGGTTGATGGCAGCGACCAGTTCGCTTTCAGCTGTGGCGATGTGATCGTTGAACTGGATGTAGCCGATTGACGGATAGCCCGTTATCGTCTGAACATTCATTACCGGTGTCAGCACGATATTCTGGGCGGTCAGATTTACCGTGGTTTGTGTACTACTACCGGGTAACTGAACGACAAAGGTATAGCTGGTATTGACTGTCGGTGAAAACAGGCCTTCATTCAGCGTATTCACGTCGCTACCATTGGCGACACTGACACCGTTGACCGAAACAAACACGGTGCCACGAACCAGGCCTGCAAGATCGGCCGGCGAGCCGGGCGATACGTAGGCAATCAGCGCCTCACGGGGTGGTGCTGCGGCCAGCAGGGCCACGTCAAAACCGAAGCCGGCCTCGGTACCCTGTGCCGACAGGTTTTGCCAGTCGGTGGTGACATAGGTAAAGTGGAACTGATCCTTGGGTTTGCCCGAGGCGGTAAACAGCGGTGAGCGTTGGCTGTTGAAATAGGCGTCAACCACATCATAGTTGCTCATCAGCGTTTTGGTGCCGGCCGAATTATCGCTTGGGTCCACATAAGGGACCGTGGCACCGATGACGTAAGGTGTTGAACTGACGACGGGCACATCGGCATACCAGAGATAGGTCTGATTCACAAACGAGGCAATCCAGGCCATTTCGTCGGACAAGGTGCCTTGCACGTCGCCATACGGTGCGTTGGTGTCAGGATCGATGGTGCTGGCCGGACGGGGAACAGCGCAGTGTGCCGGTGCGCTGGTGATCTGTGTCGTGCCGCCCGATGTATTACCCCCGCTTGCGACAGTGGCGCTGCCGCCGCCGCCACCTCCACCGCAGGAAGCAAGTACCAAGGTCAGACCAATCAGTGTAATTATCTTTTTCAAGTTGATTCCATTCCCTGAATTTGTTGTTGTCGGAAATGACTGCTGTCATCGTCCGGTCATAAAAGAACCACGGCTAGAATAGCGATTAATCGTCGCCCTGTCTACGGTCTTAACCATGCATTTTTTAAAACCGGGTACGAACTAGGGTGTCTGGATAGTGGCGTTAACGACCTGTCCAGTCCGATTGTGATCGACTGCCAGAATCCGTGCGGACTGCCATTCATTGAATCGCGTATCGTTCATGCTCAATTCTGTGGTTACCGTTGCATGACTGCTTAGGCTGACTTTTACACGCACCCCGAAAATGGCGTGGTACAACTGGCGAAATATGAAATTGATAACCAGCGTCAGTAACACCATCCCGACAATGATCGGGAACTCCTCGAACAGATAATGCAGGGCCAGCACACTTTTGGGTGAGGCAGGCACATACAGCGGAAAGGAAGTTCCCGGTTTCCCGACACAGAATTCAATCACCGGAAACCAGAGCAATAACCACCAACACCAGATAACTGCCGTGAAAAAACAGGCGAGGATGCGCCTGAACGGATGCGCCAGATCGGGTCGTTCAATAATAAGCGCACTTAATTCGGATTGATGCCGCGGTCCGGACTGATCCATGTGGCTCTCCTTCCTGTTTTTCTGAATAGTGCCAGCGGTATGGCCGCAATGGCGGTGGACGCGGTTAATAACCAGTAGATGATCGGATACCAGATCATCCAGAAGTAATTTTTGAGTAAATGATGGTCGTAGGGGCTGTCAAGACACAGGCTCAGCAGTGTCTGCAGCAGGAAGATCGTTCCCAATATCATGCCGGTCCAGCCTAACATGACAATCGGAACGCTTTCCAGATCCATTTTGTAAAAAATCAGGTCCGCCAGTCGATAGGTTACCAGGAGCGCCATGCAGGCAGCCCAGGCAAGGCTGATTGCATACTCGGCCAACAATACCCACATGCGCGGCTGACGCCAGAGGGTTGACCAGTAATCCAGAATAACCTGCGCGCCGCCCGTTGCCCAGCGCAAGCGTTGACCCCATAACCCCCTGATGGTTTCCGGCATCAGTATCCAGCATAATGCGCGCGGTTCGAAGCGGATTTCCCAGCCTGCGAGCTGAAGTTTCCATGTAATGTCAACGTCTTCAGTCAGCTTGTCGGGGCTCCAGAATCCGACCTCAAACAGTGCACTGCGCCTGAAAGCGGCGATCACGCCGGACACGGTAAACAGCAGGTTATAGGATCGCTGTGCACGTTTGATGAGTCCGATAATCGAGGAAAATTCACCGACCTGAATCCGCCCCAGAAGCGTCGAGCGCGTTCTTACCCGTGGATTGCCCGTCACCGCCGCAACCTGGGCATCGTCAAAGTGCCGAACCAGCCAGTGCAGACAGAACGGATCGAGCCGGGCGTCACCATCGATGCCCACCAGGATGGGGGCATGGGTCAGCAGAGCGGCGGTATTCAGTCCTACGGCCTTGCCCTGATTCTGTTTGTTGTGTATCACCCGGAGTCGCGGAAACTGTGCAGTCAGTGCATTGAGTATGGCACCGGTGTTGTCGGTGCTGCCGTCGTTGATGGCAATGATTTCATAATTCGGATAATTTAACTTCATTAACGTCATAACGGTGTCTTCGACGTTGTCTTCTTCATTAAAGCAGGGAACCAGAACGGCCACGTCAGGGTAGAATTTCCGTTCCGGCGGCTGGTCGACAATCCGGTGCGGTTCGCGTTCGTACCTAAAGAAAAAAAACAGGCTGCCCAGCATCCACAGGCAGGACATCACCGCGGGATATAAAAACACAAAGGACAGCAGCACGTCCCAGAAGTCGCCCATGAGCGCCGGGAGGGTGAAATAGGGAATGGAGAAGTTGGATGCTGTCATGATGTTTATGGCAGAAGCGGTTGGGACCGCAGCGAAAGGATTTGCCAGACGGGCTCAAATCCGTTGCCGGGCATGCCGCTAACACCGAACTGGTGAAATCCGCGAGCCTCCAGCTGTCGCATGTCAGCCGCGATTTTTTCGCGCGACTCGCTCTCGGTGTTGAATTCCACCAGCATCTGGCGGGCCTTGCGACGTTGAATGTACAGATTGGGAAAAGAGGATGACGGTATCACCAGGAGATCGTCACTGCGCATGTTGTTCCAGTCCGGTAACGGGCTGTCGAATGTGGTGGGCGCATAAGCGATTCGCAGCGGCCAGCACCATTGGGTAAGTATCGCCATAATCCTGTTGACGCGACTGTCATCCGGTGCGAGGGGCAGTCTGACACCGGAAAAGTTCACGTGACGCGCCAGATCGCCTAGCAGTTGGTCATCATTCAGCCAGGATTCCGGTATCGAGACAAATACGGCACTGCCGGCGCGCCGCTCGATTTGCCAACTGATCCAGTTCAGGTCATCGTAGACCGTATTTCGCCCTGATCCCTGAAACAGAATGGTTTCAGCCTGATTGGAAAAATAGCGTGGATCGATAAAGCTGACATTTACGGCAAGGTGTTGCAACTGGTCCAGTTTTGCCGAGAGACCGGTTTCTATATCCGGCCAGTCGGACGGCGTGACAACCACGCTGCGGGCCGGGTCCGATGCCCAGACCGCCCGGATGCTTTCGGCAAAACTCTGCAGGCTAGGGCTATGTTCGATCAGATGGCGTTTCAGTTGACTCAGTGGCGTTGCAGCGGTGTTGACGCCATCGATTAGGGTCAGGTTGACTGGCATGCCGGCTTCAATTGCAACCTGCTGGCTGGCGAGGTTGCTTCTGCCATAGGGCCAGACCATCACACGGGGCGCTTTCCCGGTTTTCTGCAGGAGCAGTTGACGGTTATGGAGCGTATCTTTTTTCAGCCGCTCAAGGTAGTCCGGATCGGATTCGTACTTGCCGTCGCTGTAGAGACGGGTAGTCGCTGCAGGTTGTTTGCTGCCCTGCGGGTTGCCTGTGATACCGCGATGCAGGTCAAAGGAATGCGACGCAATTTCCACCAGCCCGGAGTTCTGCATCCGGTTTGCTTCGTCCCAGCTGATAAAGTTGTTTCGCGGCAAACGGTGGCCGTCGTAATCCACCGTATCACCGTCCGGCACCTCGGACCAACTGCCCACCAGTGCAATCACAGCCGGGTAATCAAACAGCTTCAGCAGCGGGAAAACACGTGTATAAACATCTTTTTTGCCATCATCAAACGTGAGTAAGACGGCCTTTGCAGGCAGGGTCTTGCCGCCCGTTCTGGCGTTGAGTATCTGCTCAATGCTGATCGGGTGATAACCATTTGCCTTTAACCAGGCAAATTGCGCCGCCAGATCGCTGGCATGTATGGCGGTCTGGCTCAAGGTGCGGGTTGAATCGCTTTCCACCTCGTGATAGCAGAGCGCAATGAATTCATTATCTCGCGCGCAGGCCGGTCCAAACGGCAGCAGGCAGCCGCCGAGCAGAAACAGGCAGGTGGTCAGGTAGCTCAGAGTCGCCATTGCAAAGTCATCGTCCCAAAATTTCGTGCTTCCCGAATACCATCATAAGGCCGCAGGCTGCGACCCCATCCGTAATGCAGTGAGACCGATCGACCCAGTTCCCAGCGCTGTTGATACTCTATTGCCTGGGTTGAGCCTGTTCCAAATCCTGATTGCCAGTAGTCGCCTGCTGTCAACGCCAGTCTCTGGTGGAATGACCAGTCATAGGCCCGCCATGTCATGTTGTCGATGGCACCCGTGAGCCAGACCGCGTGGTCGTCGGGCGGATTGAAGTAGGCGGCCGCGTATCCCAGTGAATTGTGCGTGACATCGGCACCCAGCGTGGTATCCATGGACCAGTGTGGTCCGCTGTACCAGCGTTCAAACCAGGAGGCCGTCATATTCCGGCGATGATTGCCATCGCTGAAATTGTTGAAACGGTTTGACCATGCCAGTTTGCGGTCTTCATCGGCCTGCCAGTCGATACCTGTGTTGACCAGATTTGCCGTGATCCGGGCATTCACCGCCTGCAGCGAGATGTCATTGGTCAGACTCTCCAGATTGCCATGGAAGGTCCAGAAATCGTCAGGATGCCACTGGATTGCCGAGAGCAAACCGCTTCTTGCAAACTCGCCAGTATTGATTTCGGCCGAGCTGTTCCACGCGCCAGAACGCCATTCCAGGCCGGCACCGGTTCGGTTCCAGTCCACATTGGCGTTATCGTAGTTGGCGTTAGAACTGTAATTATGCAGGAACAGCCGCCAATCGTTATTCATCGGGCTGCTGTACAGGCGCGTATCGAGGTGCCAGTCCGACGAGCCGGACGGATCGCTTTTTTCCCCATGTCCAAAACCGGAATCCATCGTTAGTTCGGGACTTTCATGCAGTGCCATGATCTCGTTGGCCAGAAGGACTCTGGGTTGAAAGGGATCAAGTTCATTTGCCATCTGCCACTCGGCGCGCGACTCGTCCCAGTGCTGCAGGGCGAGAAGCAACTCCATATGTTCGATGCGCAAGCTGGTGTTATGAGGATCGCCGTCAATTTGGCTGCGCAGTGCCTGTTCTGCCTGATAGCGCCAGCCGGAGGCAACATCAACTGAATATTTCACATGTCGTGCTTCAGGATTATAGGGAATCTGCGCCAGGCGCTGTGCGATCCGCTGTCGTGCTTCGTGAATCTGGTTGGCATACACGCGCAGTTGGTCGCTGAGTATTGCGGCGCTGGTACGTTCGCCGTTCGGGCCTCCATCGAGATGCTGGCGCACAGGCAATCGCAACGACAATTGATCGATATGGGTTTGGGCTGCGTCCAGTTGCTCTGATTCGACCAGCGCATAAAACAGGCCGATATTGGCGTCGAAGTCATCCGGGGTCCTTGACAGGATCTGCTGGTAAAGCTGGCTGGCGATGACAGGCTGTTTCTCGGTCAGGTAGGCACTTGCAACATCGCCCAGCGCCCAGTCCGGCACAGGAATTTCCTGCCCGATCAGGCGCCGGTACAGATCGATCGCCTGTGCCGGTAACTGACGCCCAACCAGTGCCGTCATCCGGTCAATCAAGCGACGCTGCTGTTCCGGTTCTGGCGTGACGGATCCTGTGAAGGCACGGTCGAGTGCATCTGTGGCGCTTAATGCACTGTCAAGGGTACGGTAACGTTCAACGCCGGTCAGTGTGCGCGCATCGATCCGGCCATGCCGGATGGTGGTTGCGATTTTGTCGCCTTCCAGGGCAGCCTGTTGCTGTGTGGTGAGTCGGGCATGCAGATTGTCAGCCTGGTCATATAAGCCGAGATGCATTGCCGAGCGCCATGCCCCTGAGAGCGCAGCGGGATCGTCGGGCTGGCGGGTCAGTTGTGTCAGATAGACGCCCAATGCGGCGGCCCAATCGCTTTTTTCTTCCAGTTCAGCGGCCGACTCAGCGAGTGCTGTCGTGGAGAAAATAAACAGACATAACGGGACAATGAAGCGTGTTTGCATGAATTCCTGGCCAGATAACCGGTACACGGGTATTTCTTCAGCGGGTAACCAAAAACCACTACGATTATTCTATTACAAGTTCGTCAGGTGCATGATGACGTTTCAATTCGCCATCGGTCATTAATGCCAGCCAGTCGCCGCGTACCGGTTTGTGATCAAAGTCCCAATCGGAGAGTACGTAGCGGCTGAATAAAGCCCCGGCATGCCGGGCAGGCCGATGCGTATGGCCGTGGATCAGGATATCTGCCCGATGCGCGCCTACCGACTCACTAACGGCGTCACGGTTCACGTCCATGATCATGGGTGACTGCTGCTGGTGCAGGCGACTTTTCTGGCGCATGTCGGCAATCATGTTTTTCCGTTCATTCAACGGCTGGGCCAGAAATCGGGCCTGCCACGCTGCCTGCCGCACCTGGGCACGAAATATCTGGTAGGCCTGGTCGTCAGTACAGAACTGGTCTCCGTGTGACAGCATGTATCGCTGATTGGCGAAGTCAAAGGTATGCGGATCGTCCAGCCGTGTGGCGCGGGCAGCGCACGCAAAGTCGTTTCCGACCAAAAAATCACGATTACCTGCCATCCAGAATGTTTTAACGCCCAACTCACTGACTGCGCTTAATGCATCAACGATCTGTCTCGGATAGGCCGAATCAAGGTCGTCGTCGCCGGCCCAATATTCGAATATGTCACCGAGGAGAAAAAGCTGTTCTGTCCGTGCAGCGTGATCTTTCAGAAACAACAGAAACGCTGCTGTTGTCTTTGGCATGTCTGCCTGCAAATGAAGGTCAGAAACAAAAAGCGCAACCGGTTTCGGTTGCGCTTTTTGGTCGGTTGCGGTTGTCGTCACAGAATTTGATGATCGGTACAGCGTCAGACAACTTCGGCTTTTTCAATCACAACATCTTCAGCGGGGACGTCCTGAAACATGCCGCTGCGGGTTGTTTTGACCGCCTTGATTTTGTCCACCACATCGGCACCTTCTGTGACCGTGCCAAACACGCAATATCCCCAGCCGTCCTGGCCCGGGAAGTCCAGAAAACTGTTATTGGCAATGTTGATAAAAAATTGCGCAGAGGCCGAATGGGGATCGGAAGTCCGTGCCATGGCCACCGAATATTTGACGTTCTTCAGGCCATTTTTTGCTTCATTTTCAATCTGGTTTTTAGTCGGCTTCTGTTTCATGCCAGGTTCAAAACCACCGCCCTGAATCATGAAACCATCGATAACGCGATGAAAAATCGTGTTGGCATAGAATCCATCGTTGACGTACGCTAAAAAATTAGCCACGGTTTTTGGCGCTTTTTCAGCATCTAATTCAATTTTGATAGTGCCATGGTTGGTGGTGAGCAGGACGGCCATGTTGTCTTTCTTTCATAGTGAGTGTTAGTTATTCGGTACGGGTGTTAATGCGGGTTCACTGGTCAGCGGTACTGCCGGTGCCACGGTGCCCGCGTCAGCGTTATCGCTGGTGGTCAGCGGTGCGGCAGCGGCGGGTTTCGGCGCAAGCTGTTCTTCAATAGTCCTGGGCGTAATCGGCTTTTTCAGTATTTTCGCAGATAAAACAATAATCGGGTTTCTTGGAACGTTTTTATTTTCGCCTATTGCGTCAGTTTGCACCACTTTAATTTGATTGACGACATCCATGCCATCAACCACACGACCAAAAGGGGTATAGCCGGCGGCAATCTGCAATGCCTGTGCACGCGGCATCGTTCGTAACGTACCGCGCCGCATAAACTCAACCGGATCGCCGTCCGGCAGCAGCTGTGGGTCCAGAAAGTCATTATTGGCAACATTGATAAAAAATTCAGAGGTCGCCGTATTGGGCAGTTCTTCGCGTGCCATGGCAATGGTTCCGATGTCATTTTTCAGTCCATGGTCAAACGCCATCTGCGCTTCCAGTGGAATGGGCGGATTCGTTTTCTTCTGCTTCAGGTCCTTGCCCATTCCGCCGCCCTGTATCATGAAGTTGTCAATGACACGATGAAAAATGGTGCCGTTGTAAAAACCGCTTTTGACGTATTTTAAAAAGTTAGTCACCGTTTTGGGGGCTGCTTGCGGGTCGAGTTCAACAACGATGGTACCGACGCTGGTTTTCAATTCAACCTGCGGACGCGCGGGGTAGGGTTCATTGCCGGTTTCTGCCGCATTGATACCGGCACTGAACACCAGGCTAAATGCCAGTGCAAACACGGACTGTAAAACGGCGGGGCAGAAACGGCGAAAGTTCATGGTGAATTCCTTGGTTAGCGGCGGTCTGTTGTGCGTCAGGTAGTAAGGCACTACCCAGTCAGCGTTTAAATCACGCCTTCAAAAATGATTTTCCAGCGATTGGCTTCCTTCGCCCAGTACTGGCGCTTGCGAGTTACATTACGATTTTTTCCGTAGCGGGTTTCCTGGGTGAATGTGCTGACCAGCATGTTGCCTTTGCCCGGATAATTGAACACGGTGATGTCGGAAAGTTTGATGTTGATGTCGGGTGCACCGTAAAAGGGTGACAGCTGTTTTTCAAACCAGACAGCCAGACTGTCACCCTGTGGATTCCGGAACGTGCTTGAGTAATTGCTTAACCAGCGCTGACTGTTTTTGCTTTCGACGTCGAGTCGCCAGTCATTGATCAGTTTCGACGCCAGCTCTCGTTCCTGGTTCCACTTTGACGGCGTGATGAACTCAACCTGTTCACTGATGACGATCGGCGTCTTGCCGATCTCAACGGATTCGGAGAGTTTTTTCAGGTCCGGATTGGTCAGTACGATGCAGCCGTCAGAATCCAGCGGGGGCCGGCTGAAACTGTCTGCGGGGGTGCCATGCAGCCAGATACCCGAGCCACTGCGCCCGTTGACCTTGTCCCATTCATTGGGATAGTTAATGGGTAGCGCGCCCGAACCGTAAAAATCAGATAATCTGGCGCCGGGCAGATGGCTGGTGATGTAGTACACCCCCAGGGGAGTTTTCTGGTCGCCTTCCTTACTTTTTTCAACGCCCAGTTTTCCTTGGGTAATGTAATAATCTGTCATGAATTTCAGGTGGCCCGCCTGATTTTCATAAACGTATAACCGCGACCGTTTAGCGTCGACAACAAAGGCGTGTTTCTGGTCATCGCGCAGTTGCAGTATGGCACGTGGCAACAGATTGGGATCGGGTCGCTCGCTGAGTGATTTGATGCGCGCCCGCGCTTCATCGCGCAGGTCTTTCAGTTTGTCAGGCGGGGCGTTTTTGACCGCGCCAAATGTGGTCACCGCGGTATTGTGCATCAGGAATAAATCACCCTGCACGAGGTAACCTAACCGGAAAGTCGGGTAGGCGGCAACCAGATTGTCGGCTAATGTCTGTGCAGCACTCAATTGATTCTGTGCCAGCAGTTTATACACAGCAATCAGCATCGAATCCGGGTCGGAGGTGTCACCTGCCGGTGTCGATGGAACAGTCGGCCTGGCGGGAGCAATCGAGGCTCCTGCGAAGGCACTTACAGGCAAGCTGGCAAGCAATAAGCAACACAGAGTCGATACGGCATATTTCGAAATGGACATCACTTGATTCAACTTCTTAAAAACACTGCTACACATTAGCCACCCGAACGCTCCTGGGTAATCAGCCATTTACCGTCCTGTCTGGATAATACCAAGGTTTTGCGGCTGTCTGCCTTCAACTGATCCGATGTATATATCTGACGGAACCTGACCGTTGCAGTATTGCCATCGACCGATACTTTCGGCGACTCGATTTTAACACTCAGGTGACCTTTGCCTTCAATGCGCAGACGACGTTCATCGGCCCACGCCTTGTGACTGATACCGTTTGGCGTCTGGAAATCATTCGCATAATTGGCCAGGTAGGCGTTGGTATTTTTGCTACTCCAGGCCTGTGCCCAGCCAGTGACCACTTTCAGTACCTCGTCCTGATCCGTATTGGCCGGTGCTGCTTTGGGCTCCGGTTTAACGGCTTCCACTTTGGCAGGGGCTGACTTGGCAGGTTCTGCCGCAGCCGGCTTGACCGGAACCGGACTGGCGGCTGGCGCAGCGGGTACCTTGACAGGTGTGGTCGCGACAGGTTTTGCGGCGGCTACCTGCTGAGCCGGGGCCGTTTTGGCCGGGACGCTGGCGGGATTATTAATCGCGCTGTTTGAGTTGCTGAACAAATTATGGATCAAATTCAGTTTCAATTTGGCGCCGGAATTGCCGGAGTCGAGTTGCAGGGCCTTGTCGTAGGCCTGGCTGGCCAGCTTGGCATAAACATCGCCCAGATTTTCATGCGCCGTACTGTAGGATGGATTGGTCCTGATAGCCATTTCGAGCGATGCTCTGGCCTTGTCGTATTGATTGATCGAGGCGAACAGGACAGCAAGATTGTTATACGGTTCGGGTAATTCGGGGTAATCTTCGGTCAGCTTGCTGAATACCGCAATCGCCTCGCTGGTTTTATTCTGTTCGGCCAGAATCAACCCTTTCATGAAGCGCATGTGCGCATCTTTGGGATGCTGCGTCAGGTAGGTATCGGCTTTCTGCATGGCTTCGGCATATTGGCCAGCCTGGATCAGTTTTGTAACATCAGCAACGTCGTCGGCCCATGTTGTTGTCGTGATTGTGGTCAGAACGAAAAAAAACGCAGTAAACCAGGAAAGCTTCGATTTTCTTGTCATTTTGTGTGTCATAGGTGAGTAGGCTAAGGTGATATACTTAAGGCTGTTGAAGAAGTCAGGGTCGTCTCAGGGTGTCTGAATCAATACAAAGGCAACATATTATCAAAGAAGTGGGAAAAATTAGTGAGATTGTTGCTTGGGAAATGCATTTAAGTGAGTAACTTTGCCTAAATATCTTGATTAATCAGGGATTTGAAGCGTAAAACCGGTCCCCTGATCCCAGTCTGTCGCGGTTCAATCCAGTCCAATTTATTAAAATTCATTCATATCAATTCATGAACGATCAAAAAATCTATAACTCGCTAGCTCGTGAAAAGCAAACCTTCATCCCCATCGATCCCGGCAAAGTCCGCATGTATGCGTGTGGAATCACCGTTTATGATTATTGCCATATTGGTCACGCTCGCCTGATGCTGGTATTTGATATGGTGCAGCGCTGGCTGCGCACGTCCGGTTATCAGGTCACTTACGTCCAGAACATTACGGATATCGATGACAAAATTATCGCCCGGGCAATGCAGAACAACGAGTCGATTTCGGCCCTGACCAAGCGTTATGCCGGTTATCTGCATGAAGACGCGGCCGCTCTGGGTGTGCAACTGCCGGACCATGTTCCGCTTGCCACCCACTATATACCCCAGATGGTCAAGCTGATCAAAAAATTGCAGAAAAATGGCCTGGCGTACCAGGGCACTGACGGTGACGTCAATTTTTCGGTACGCGATTTTCCGGGGTACGGAAAGCTGTCCGGTAAATCGCTGGACGATTTGCGCGCGGGCGAGCGGGTCGATGTCAATTCCGGCAAGCGTGACCCGCTTGATTTCGTGTTGTGGAAATCGGCAAAGGCGGGGGAACCGGACGAAGCGAAATGGGATTCTCCGTGGGGGAAAGGACGTCCCGGCTGGCACATCGAGTGCTCGGCCATGGCCGAAGATCTTCTGGGGGAGCATTTTGACATTCATGGTGGTGGTCAGGATCTGCAATTTCCTCACCATGAAAATGAAATTGCCCAGTCGGAAGGTGCGCATCACCACGCCTTTGTCAACTACTGGATGCATAACGGATTTGTGCGGGTCGACAACGAAAAAATGTCGAAATCACTCGGTAATTTTTTTACCATCCGGGACGTACTGAAAATATATGACCCGGAAGTAGTCCGTTTTTTTATTTTGCGTGCGCAATATCGCAGCCCGATTAACTATTCTGACGCCAATCTGGATGACGCCAGAGCCTCGCTGACACGCCTTTATTCAGCGCTGAAGGAGGTGTCAGCAGACAATCATCCGCTGGACCTTGACGAACCTCATGCCCGGCAGTTTTATGCGGCCATGTACGATGATTTCAATACGCCGCTGGCCATGGCGGCGCTATTTGAACTGGCGACCGAAGTCAACAAGACCCGATCGGCCGCGGCGGCGCGCCAGTTAAAAATACTGGGTGGAATATTAGGCTTTTTGCAACGTGATCCTCAACAATTTTTACAGGCCGGCAATAAAAATGGGATGGCAGAATCGGAAATCGCTGCTAGAATTGCAGCCCGGACAGAAGCCAAGCTAGCAAAAAACTTTGCCGAGTCAGACCGGATCCGTGCTGAACTGATGGCTAATAATATTTTACTGGAAGACAAGCCTGGCGGCGTTACAGAATGGCGCCGCGCATAACCGCATGATAAATCAACCCCCTCGTGAACTTCCCGCTTACTGGGAGCAGGCCAAACAGGAGCTGATGAAGCGCGACCGTATCATGCGTAAATTAATTCCCCAGTTTGGCGATTTGCGCCTGGCGGGTCGCGGTGAGCCTTTTCTGACCTTATGCCGGTCAATTATTGGTCAGCAAATCTCGGTGGCAGCAGCGGACGCTGTCTGGGGCCGGTTTATGACAACTTGCACAAAATGCACGCCTTCGAATGTAATTTCCGCCGGACCGGACCAATTGCTCCTGAGTGGCCTGTCCAGGCGGAAGACAGAATATATCCTTGATTTGGCCGAACATTTCAACCAAAAGCGCGTACATATCGAAAAATGGGCGAAGATGGACGACGAAGACGTCATTTCGGAGCTCATTCAGATACGCGGGATAGGGCGCTGGACTGCTGAAATGTTCTTGATATTTAACCTGCTGCGCCCCAATATCTTGCCGCTGGATGACCTGGGCCTGTTAAAAGGGATTAGTATTAACTATTTTTCAGGCGAACCTGTCTCACGCAGCGATGCTCGCGAGGTCGCTGCCAACTGGGAACCGTGGCGCACCGTCGCGACCTGGTATTTATGGCGCAGCCTGGATCCCATTGCCGTTGAGTATTGATTTTTATCAGGAATATGAATAAATTAGCCGCATTATTCGTAAGGTAAGTACGATGCGGTCCGGTTGAACGCCGACGAACAGAAACAACAGCCAGGCAGCCTGACGCACATGGTCAACCGATTGAGTAAAAAGCAAAAAAGTCGCCGCGCCTGAAGTTCGCACGACATTAAAGGAGTAAGAATGACAAAAACCACATTTCTGAATTTTGAGCAACCCGTTGCCGATCTGGAATCCAAAATCGAAGAACTACGATTTGTACAGGATGATTCCGCAGTTGATATCTCAGAAGAAATTGACCGTCTGTCCAAAAAAAGCCAGTTATTAACCAAAGATATCTACGCGAAACTGACGCCGTGGCAGGTCTCACAGATTTCCCGTCATCCGCAGCGTCCTTACACACTCGATTACATCAGCGAGATTTTTACCGACTTTCATGAACTCCACGGCGACCGCAGTTTTGCCGACGACCAGGCCATTGTGGGCGGTTTGGCACGGTTTAATGGCCAGGCCTGCATGGTGATGGGCCACCAGAAGGGGCGCGACACCAAAGAACGCGCCATGCGCAATTTCGGTATGCCTAAACCTGAAGGTTATCGCAAGGCCATGCGCCTGATGAAGCTGGCCGAAAAGTTTAATTTACCGGTTTTTACGTTTATCGATACAACCGGTGCGTGGCCCGGCATTGATGCCGAAGAACGCGGTCAGTCGGAAGCGATTGGCCACAATCTGTATGTGATGGCAGAACTCAAAGTCCCCCTGATTGCGACCATCATCGGTGAAGGCGGCTCCGGTGGCGCGTTGGCCATGGCCGTGGGCGATGCAGTGCTGATGCTGCAGTACGCGACTTATTCAGTGATTTCTCCTGAAGGCTGTGCGTCCATCTTGTGGAAAACGTCCGATCGTGCCGCAGATGCAGCCGAAGCCCTGGGCCTGACAGCGCACCGATTAAAGGCCATGGGCTTAATCGACAAAATCATCAGCGAACCGCTGGGCGGTGCGCATCGTGATCCGAAACAGATGGCGGTACTGGTCAAGCGTGCGCTGGCCGATACACTGCGCCAGTTCCAGGGCGTGAAAACAGCCGACTTACTGGCCGCGCGCCATGAAAAATTGATGAGTTACGGAAAATTCAAAGAAACGAAAAGTTCAGAATAATACGGTCTTCAGGTTTGGCAAAAACAGGCAAGTCAGCACGGAACCCCGTGCCGCTTGCCTTCTTCATTTATGCTCACACAATCATTCCATCTAGCCATGCAGCGCATTGTCAGCAGTGGCGCACTGAAAAAAAAGGCCGATCCGGCGAACCCGGTCCGGCTGGCTGTCGCCTACAGCGGTGGACTGGATTCTGCTGTCCTGTTGCACCTGTGTGCCGCTTACGTGACACAACATGCCTTGTCGCTCAGCGCATTTCATGTCCATCATGGTCTCAGTCCGAATGCCGGCGACTGGGTGTTGCATTGCCAGCGACAGTCCGAGGCCTTGCAGATTCCGTTTGACGCCGCGCATGTGCAACTGGGCGATACCGGCCAGGATGGTGTTGAAGCGACGGCCAGGAAGAAACGCTATCAGGCCTTGGGAACACTGTGCCGGCGTCACCGGATCGACGTGCTGCTGACCGCGCATCATCAGGATGACCAGGCTGAGACGATTCTGCTTCACCTGCTGCGCGGCACCGGCCTGGCCGGGTTGCGCGGCATGCAGCAGTTGCACACTGCGCCCAACTTACTGGGTCATGACGGATTGTGCCTGGCGCGCCCTTTACTCGATTGCAACAGGTCAGAATTGGAGCAGTACGCCAGAGATCATCAACTGGTCCATATCGACGATGAATCGAATGCCGATCCGCGCTACACCCGCAACGCATTACGTCTGAACATCATGCCGTTATTGGCACAACATTTTCCTGCCTATCAAAATCGTTTTGCACGTACGGCGCACCATGTCAGCGCCAGTCTGGAATTACTCGCACAGATCACGGAACAGGATTATGCCCTATGCCGGATCGATGGCGAAACAGCCGTACTGGATGTCACGCGACTGCAAACCTTGTCCCAGGCACGGATTGACCATGTGTTGCGACACTGGATAGCACTCCATCATGTTCCCATGCCGTCCACGGCGCGACTGGCTGAAATGCGCAAACAGCTTCTGGATGCACGCGACGATGCCCAGGTCACTATCAGGCATGACACGATTGAACTGCACCGTTATCGCCACCACCTGCAGATTGCCCATTGCGCCAATCCATTGCCCGAACTGCAGCCGTTTGTCTGGAACGGTGAAACCTGTATGGCGTTCCCGGCTTTTGGTGGTGATCTGCATTTTGAGACGCCCGAATCCGGTCAGACCGGCATCGACCGTGACTGGCTTTTGGCGCAGCCCTTAACGTTACGCTCGAGGCAGGGTGGGGAGCGCCTCCGGCTGGCGGCGAACCGGCCCACGCGTGATATCAAGAGCCACTATCAAACGTTGGGCATCCCGTACTGGCAGCGCAAACGACTTCCGTTTGTTTTTGCCGGGACGACCCTGCTTTTTGCAGCCGGTGTCGGTGTCGATGGAAAATTTTTAACGTCCGTCGCAAGCGGCGTATGCATGCGCTGGCAACAATACACCGCTGGCGAAGGCCATCCGGGCAGTTGACCCACCCAGGCGTCAGTCGATCCGGTTGCAGTTATTCGGTTCTGAACTGGGCCTGGTACTCTTTCTGCAAGGTTGCGAAGGGTGCCAGATGAAATCCTTTGACGACGCCAAATCCTTTCACCTCACCCATGCCGCACTTATCCAATTTCAGGAGTGCATTGTTGAAGTAGGTGGATTCGTCGTGCGTCATGTTGACCAGATTGTCCGGCGTGATTTCGGTCAGTTTGGTCCTGTCCAGATAACCTGTCACTCGTGAACATAACAGTTCAAATTGAATGTCGCTCAAGTCAAGGAGTCGTTTTAGTCCGAGATCTTTTATAAATTTCTGATGGTCAGTGTTGCGTATGTTGTCCAACGCTTGAAGTACCAGAGCGCGGTCTTTTTCATTCAGTTTGCTTAAGCTGGAAAGCAGGTCACGGGAGATGGGCTCCGTCCAGTCGCAGAGGAACTTTGCAAAGCGCAGTAAATCATCGGACAGATGGGCCAAATGGCTCATGCAGATGGTTCCTTCAGTCAGCGCAGATTGATAAGTGTAGTTCGCCAATATCGATAGTCGTTTCAATTTTAAGGGCGCAATTTCCTTGTAAGAGACAATTCCAAGTTTGATGAAGTCGCTGAAAGTGCCATGAAGGTATCCACCGGGTTCGCCGAGCTCTGATAAAAGTGCCGTGTCTCTGCTAAATTGCCCAAAATCTTCCTTGACTTTCGATGACTGGTGAAAGACCGCCTGGTCATAGGTTTTTACGTGACCGTTCCTGATCTGTGCAATCGTGCATGGATGGTGGACCCCAAGTTTAAATGCGGAAATGCGTCCGCGCTCATAATCGGGGCACGCTTGGCTGAAGGAAAACATGTAGGTTATCGACCAGTTAGCCGGATTTGTGAGTAATCCGAGCCAGCCTGCATTGCCGGACTTTTCATGGTGTGCGATACACCTCGGTGACAGCCGTCTTTTGGCTTCGAGTTGCGCGATGGCCCGATGGTAGCGCGACGTACCGCCCATGGCAATAAGGGATCTCGGGTCCAGATATTCATCGATCCGGAAACCAAGTTCGGGCGGTAAGTTATCCATAGTTGCGTTGGCTACTGGCCAGCTTGCCACGGGTGCCGGAGGTCGTGCCTGCATTTCTGTCGAGGTATCAGTCGCCTGGCCTGCGCTGGCGGCGGGCGCAGCGGGTTGAGTGGGGTTATCGGAGGGTAGTGGCGGGGGAAAACGGTTTCGTGAAATTAAAGGTTGGGCAAAAGTAAAATCCATGGTGGTGTGGTCCGTTGTTGATGATTTATAAGGCGGATTGCCGTCATTCCTCTCGGCAAGGTGGAGGCAGACTGGAATTGAGCAAACGGTTGGACGACGTTTGAATGGAAAGGTTCCAGGTGTTCCGCAATAAGCGTGAAAACGTGTGATTAAAAAGTGCAAAAACTGCGCCGAACCATAGGAAAGTAACTTTATGCACAGTAAATCCGCATAATCTTTCGTTTTGGCAGCAGAAAATCACGATTTCTTAATACTATTCCGTAATATGCTTATGAATTCTGCAAACTAGGCTTGTTATTTTGCGCTGCAACATGTAAAGTTGATGGCTGTTTTTTGCGGTGTTTCCGAACTTCTTTTTGCACTTTTTCGCGTCGTTGCGTCTGGCACCCTTGCTTTTATTTTTAACTGTCAATTATGGCTTTAATCGTACATAAATACGGTGGCACCTCCATGGGTTCTACTGAACGTATCAAAAACGTGGCGAAACGCGTTGCCAAGTGGCATGACGCCGGTTACCAGATCGTGGTGGTGCCGTCCGCGATGTCTGGCGAAACCAATCGTTTGATTGGACTGGCGAAGGAACTATCCGACCAGCCTGATCCTCGCGAACTCGACATGATTGCCTCCACCGGCGAACAGGTCTCAGTGGGTTTATTGGCTATCGCACTTCAGGCCATAGGGAAGCAGGCAGTGTCCTATGCAGGCTGGCAGGTCGCCATCAATACGGACATGTCGCACACCAAAGCGCGTATTGCCAGTATTGATGAAGTTAAGGTAAAACGCGATCTGGATGCCGGAAAAATCGTCATCATTACCGGGTTTCAGGGCGTCAATGAAAACGGTGATATCACCACACTGGGACGGGGCGGTTCAGACACGTCGGCCGTGGCCGTAGCTGCCGCCCTCAAAGCGCAAGAGTGCCTGATATTCACTGACGTAGACGGCGTGTACACGACCGATCCGCGCGTGGTGTCAGAAGCCCGGCGCCTGAAGACGGTGACGTTTGAGGAAATGCTGGAAATGGCCTCGCTGGGCTCCAAAGTATTGCAGATTCGTTCGGTTGAATTTGCCGGTAATTACAAAATGCCAACCCGCGTTTTATCGTCATTAACCGACCCCCTGTTGCCGCTGGAAATCGAAGCGAATTCCGGCACCCTGATTTCGTTTGAGGAAGACACCCACATGGAACAAGCTACCATCACTGGTATCGCATTTAATCGCGACGAAGCAAAAATCACCGTTTTCGGTGTGCCAGACAAACCCGGTATTGCCTTTCAGATTCTCGGCCCGATTGCCGACGCCAACATAGAAGTGGATATGATTATCCAGAATCAGTCGGTGGAAGGCAAAACTGACTTCACGTTTACGGTGCCGCGCAATGAATTCAATAAAGCCATGGACGTGCTGTCAAATGGCGTGAAACAACATATCCAGGCGACCGGTGTCATAGGTGACGCCAAAGTATCGAAAGTGTCTGTCGTGGGCGTCGGTATGCGCAGCCACGTGGGGATTGCTTCGCAGATGTTCAAAACGCTGGCGGAGGAGGGGATTAATATCCAGATGATTTCGACGTCAGAAATCAAAATCTCCGTCCTGATTGACGAAAAATACATGGAGCTGGCCGTAAGAGCATTGCATAAAGCTTTTGGCATGGAAAATACTTAACCTAATCCCATCAAACCCTCGTTTTTCTCTTGACCAACAGTGGGTGGGCAGATATTATGCTTGTCTTCTGACGGTAGGTGGAATTGTACCGTTTGAGTGTGGAGATCTGGCCGAGTGGTCGAAGGCACTTCCCTGCTAAGGAAGCATGTGGGCTTAAACCTGCATCTAGGGTTCGAATCCCTAGATCTCCGCCAATTATCAAAACCTGAATAGACCAGAAATCAGTCGACAATTCGCAAAGCAGTGCTTTGCGTCCCTAGATCTCCGCCAATTATCAAGCAAACATGCGCCTTTCAGGCGCTTTTTTGTTTCTGCGCATATTTCTGGCCATATTTAAACTTTCCCTTACCTTCAA
>CAITOF010000087.1 GCA_903893945.1 uncultured Oxalobacteraceae bacterium
AGTTAGTTTGACTTTTTGGGGATAAATATGAGCGAATATGGCATTTACGAGGCAAAGACAAAATTGCCAGACCTGATCAAACAGGTTCTACAAGGGGAGCGTATCACTATCACTAATCGCGGACAACCAGTTGCCGACTTGGTACCGGCAGACAGTCGCGCTTCCCAACAGGCAAGCGATGCAATAAAGGCAATTAAGGCCATGCGCGTTGGAACAGTTGATCACATGCAATTCACAGAAATGCGTCAGCGAGGACGTCGCTGATGATTAATGATTTCGTTTTAGACGCTACAGTGACAATTCGTTGGGCGTTGCAAGATGGCTCAGAATCTGATCGTATCTATGCCGATACGGTACTTGATTCGTTAACTAGTGCAGTGGCACATGTGCCTGCCCTCTGGTACACAGAGACGATTCATTTTCTACGATGTGCCGAGAATGATGGAAAATTTGGTGAGTCAGCGTTGACGGGATTTATTTATAGACTTGGACAACTACCGATTGCCCTTGATGGGGCGGCTCCATCGGGTATTCAGCTTGCTGTTGCCGCGATATCAAGAGAATTTAAGCTCTCTGGTTACGATGCCCAATACCTTGAATTGTCGCGCAGACTGAATATACCGATTGCTACTTTGGACCAAGATTTACAGAAGGCCGCCAAGAAAGCTGGCGTGCAGATTTATATGATGCACTAAAGGAAAATTCTCATGAACGAGGTTAAATACGCTCAGGTTAGTTGAGTTGTTCGGTGGGAAACCGGGAAACCACAGCCAGGGGTGTCAGACGGGCGTTATTTTGCGCTTCCTGGCAGGTAACTTTTCGGTAACGGATTCTGCTTGCGGGGGCGACGTGCCGGCCGCGTTGAATCCCAAAATGTCCGCCACGCGCTGCAAGCGTCCCTCTTTTTCGGCACTTATCGGACCACTTAACTTCAGTAAATCTCTTGTCATGGTGTAAGCGCCCATACGTTCCGCTTCGGTCGGCAGCAGTTTGACCAATCCAGTCAGTGCACGCTGCTCGTCCCTGCGCACCAAAAACGTTTGCTTCCTGATGTCGTCCTTCAACTGTTGCAAACTGATCGTTTTGTCAGGACCTAATTCCTTCATTAATCGTTTGATGCCATTAAACGGACGTTCATCCACAACCCCGTTACCGCTGGCGACAAAGATAAGCAGGCGTAAAAAGCCGTGCTCCAGTGTGCCCTGATCAAACCAGTGTTCATGTTCAAGCTGCCGTTCCCTGATCTTTTTTGCCATTCCATGCTGCAATCGGGTCTTCTTTTCCGGTTCCGGTTTAAAACCGACCAGTTGCGCCAGTAACGGCGATTCATACACGGCGCGAAACAGCTTTTCGTAACCCGCATCGCGCGTGTCACGGTATTTGTCCCAGGCCTCGCGCAGGGACGCGGAATTCTGTTGTTCAACTTTTAACCAGCGGTTGTCAGGAGCAACAGGTTTGCGCTGAGTCCGAATTAATTCGGCGACCGGTTTCAGCGCTTTCAAAAATGGATTGGAATCCGAAAACAGGGTCCGTTCCAGCCGCGACTGATTCAGATTGCGCAGGCAAGTGGCGGTCATTTCATTCGAAAACATCTGGACCACAGGGGAGACAAATCTGTCGTACATCGCCTGATTCATTTCAGCCACATGCCGGACCACTTCAAAGGCTTTCTCACCCTCGCGACCGTCACCCAATGCCAGAATATCACTGACCTCGCGCGGCTCAAAACGGATTACGTGGCGATCGTCGCCGATTGAAAGCCCGGGCATGTCGGGCGTCGTATCAGTAATGATAGCCTCATACAATCCGGGCGGCAGGACGTCGATCAGGTCCAGTGCGCTGACAAATTCACTGTGTTCACGGTTAGCAACCCCGGCTGATACAAAAATACCCAGATGACCAATCTGTTCGTGCAGGAAATAGACTATGGTCTGTTCATTGTCGCGGATCTGGTCTGCATTGTCATAAAGATCAGGGATCCAGTTCAAGGCCTGTTGGGGCGGTGTGATATTGTCGCCCCACGACGCAAATACAACGATGGGTGAGCGAATATGACGAAAATCGACCACGTCCCCGTCGATCGTAATCTCGCCGGCACTTAAACGGTTACCGACAAACAGATTTTGGGAAATCCACTCCATTTCCTGCTTGTTCAGCAAAAAATGACCGCCCCACCAACGTTCAAACTCCAGAAAACGCTCCTTTTCGGTATCCACATTCGCATACAGGCCATACAGTTTGCTCCAGTGAGTATTACCAGGATCGAGTTTTTCAAAATTATTGACCAGATGTGCGCCGTCAAATTTTCCATTACCCATGTCACCGGCTAGTGACGCCGTCCAGGTACCCCCTGACAGGCCGCCCATGTAGCGCATCGGATTTTTCCCGGCAACCCCGGCCCAATACGACAGGGGCGAGCCTGCCAGCAAAATCGGGCCTACGTAATCGGGCGCCAGGGATGCCAGTATCATGAGTGCCCAGCCTCCCTGACAGTTGCCGATAACGAACGGTTTTCCGGGCGAATTGGGGTGACGTTCATTCACTTCCAGAAGGAACTGGCGTTCTGCAATAGTGACGCATTCAATGGTCTGGCCCTTGACTGGGTGAGGGAAAAACATGACGAAATAACAGGGGTGTCCGGCTTTGAGCGCAATACCGATTTCGCTATCCATCTTGAAACCACCGATGCCAGGGCCATGGCCGGCACGGGGATCGATAACCACAAACGGGCGCTTGTTCTGGTCGGTAGGAACACAATCGGGCGGCGGAACTATGGCGGCGAGCGCATAATTGGCCGGTCGAACGAACTTGCGCGCATCAAGAATAATCTGAAAATCAAAAACCAGAACCGGAGGCTTGCCGGATTGTTCATGTTCGATATATTCGTTACCGCGCTCACGCAAAATATCCCAGAAAAGCACCGAACGCTGAAAGGCGTCGGTCCAGTATTCCACCGCATCGCTGTCAAAGGGATTTAAAAAATGAGTTGAATTGCCGGGTTGTTTGGAAGACATTATGCACTCCCACCACTTGAAAAATGCCGTTAAGACACGCTAGCCACCAAGTTCACTATAGCAGCATTTTTCAGCGATGGTTGTACAGGGACGCTCGTCGTTTTAATTGCCCAAACTTGGCGTGGGGAGGGACACTGGACGCACTGACTGCTGACAGTAAGGCCACGAATCAGGCCAGTGCGCGGTTATTTGCATTGATTTTATCAATCCACCTGATCCGGCGTTGGATTATTGCAATCCACCTTAAGCGGTGTCGGATTGTTGGATCTCAGCACCGCTGCTTTCCATCTCGCTTCATATCGCTCACGACAAAATTGATATAAAGATTTACTATCGAACAACATCCCCGGTGCTAAACCGATATAGGCACCGACACCGATCATCAGTCCGAGGGATCCCGATCCAAGTATCGAGGGCATAAACAGGGTACACAGCGCGCACCCTACGCCTGCAATTGCCAGCGAGCGAACAATATTTCTGGTCACAGACAATGCACTCCGGTCTTCAAGCGCGGCACTCGATACACCCGTGTTTAACACCAGTAAAAACGCGCCCACGGCAATAAGAGGAACGCCAACCGGCGCGCCAAAGCCGGATAACAAGAACGCCGCACCCAGACCTATCAGGCCGCCGGATGCATAATTAACGGTGTTTGATCCGATAAAGCGGCCGACCGGACTGCGGCAGAATTTCACCAGATCGAGGGAATGGGGCGGTTTTACTACTGAATCCGCCTTTTTTCAACCGCTAGTGGTTCAGTTTCAGGGTGGACTGCTGGAGGATTTGGAACGATAGGGCTGGGCATGGTTGCTACTCCAATCTATTAAATAATAAACACGTACTTGTTAGTCAAACGGGCTTTCATCGTTACGAGACAATCATCGCAAGGTTCCCATAGCGGATGACCTCGCTTTGTAGTTCGTCAAAACAGATTTCCACCCGTAGAACCGGATTTTTCTGTCTTTGTACAATGATAATATCGTTATGTTTTGATCAACACTATACGTATCTTTACCGTAGTGGCGCTTGTTTGCCGGCTAAATCCCGACCGATCCCTGGCCGTGGGCCTGGGTTACGCGCTATGCGAAGCAGGACAACCATATCCCCATTCTATTTCAATTTAACATAATATAAATTATACGAAATATAGTTTGGATACAGGAGGCACTGCATCGCAAGCTAAAACGTCCACTCATCGCAAGATAAAACGTCCATTTATATGCTGCGGCTGTGAACCAGCTCACATGTTGCCGTACATAAACTTCATAAAATGAAATTGCTGGCTGACGATACTGTCGAACTCGAATCCAAACCAGCAAATTTCACTGTTTGTCATCACATCACACAAAGGAGTAAGCATGAAAAATCTATCTACATTAATCGTTGCAGGCGTTTTACTGGTGAGCGGCAGCTGCGCACTGGCAGGTCCAAAAGCGATCCTGAAGGGAAAACCGATACTGCCGATCGTCATCGCAAGTGCCGCACCAAAGGCTGTCCTGAAAGAAAAAACCGCGTTGCCGATTGAATTGCCACCGGTACTGCGGACGCTGGTCTGATCCCACACCACCTGGTAAGGTACGGTGGATATCGGCAGCGATGTCGATATCCATCGCACCAACCTCGGCAGACCTGCTCGGTCAGTGTGTTAAATAAAACACCATTTCAGCAATATATGCTTCATTACTACGCCTATCGTGCCTATAATATTTAAAACTTATCCGGCGGGGCAATGTGAAGCTACAAGTACTTGGATGCGCAGGAGGTATTGGCGGGCAAGAGCAGTTCACGACGTGCTTTCTGCTTGATAATGACATCCTGATCGACGCAGGCTCGGGTCTGACCAAACTGACCATCGACCAGCTTTGCGAGATCGACCATGTCTTTCTGACGCACAGTCACCTGGATCACATTTTTGGACTGGCGCTGCTGGTCGACAGCGTACTCGGCAAGCGCACAACGCCAATTACCGTCCACGCCAGCGAAGAAGTTATCTCAACACTCAACACCCATTTGTTTAACTGGAAAATCTGGCCTGACTTTTCCGTTATCCCCAGCCCCGGCAATGGAATATTACGATGGGAAATCTTGCCAAAAATGGAAACAAGGGAGCTCAACGGCCGATTTATACAGTCGCACCCGGTATCCCATACGGTCGATGGCGTGGCTTATTGGGTTCATAACCAGAACAGCGGATTTCTGTTTACCGGCGACTTATCGTCAACACCCGGACTATGGTCGCATTTTTCAACCGAAAGTCGCTTGAAGCATGTGTTCATCGATTGTTCGTTTACTAACAGTGAAATAACCATAGCCCTCGCGTCAAAGCATTATTGCCCACGCACCCTGCTCGCTGACGTTTCAGACATGCCAAAAGCGACACAGTTTTTTGTAACTCATCTGAAGCCCGGTCAGGAGAATCTGATTATGGATGAGCTGAAGGCCAATTCCGATTTTCAATTTACTGCTTTAACCAGCGGCTTACAATTTGACTATTAAAATGACCATAGCACACCACCCTACTTCGCCTTCCATTGAGCAGCGTCTGGAACAACTCACCAACTTGAGTGTCGAGTTGAGCAATAACCATGACATGCCATCGTTGCTTGAGCACATTCTGCGGGTTGCCCAGCAAATGACCGATTCCGATGGCGGCACGCTCTACCGGGTCAGTGACGACGCAAAGCATCTCGAATTCAATATCTCAATTAACGAGAGCCTAAAGATGTACCAGGGCGGAATTTCCGGTCAACCGATCAAATTGCCACCGATTCCGCTGACCGATGAATCTGGCGCACCGAACCTGAATGCGGTCGCAACCTATGCCGCCAACAAACGCTGCTCAATCAATATCCCCGACATTTACCAGGCCGAAGGCTTCAGCTTTAACGGCATGCGACAATTTGATCAGCAGCAGAACTACCGCACGGTATCACTGCTGACGGTACCGATGCTGGATCACCAGGCAGAACTGATCGGCGTGCTTCAACTGATTAACTCGACGGATCCTGAAACAAAAAAGATAAAGGCATTCACTGAAACCGATCAACAGTTTATTGAAGCGTTAGCGTCGCAGGCGGCAATCGCACTGACCAACCAGATACTGATTCGACAGTTGGAAACCCTGTTTGAATCCCTGATTAAATTGATCAACATCGGCATCGACGAAAAATCGCCCCATACCGGCAAACATTGCATGAATGTACCGGAACTTACGATGATGATTGCAGATGCAATTCATCAGACTAAAACTGGCCCGCTGGCTGACTTTACGATGAGTGCAACCGACAGGAAAGAATTATGGACGGCAGGCTTACTGCATGATTGCGGCAAAATTACGACGCCCACCCATGTTGTTGAAAAAGCGACCAAACTCGAGACCATCTACGATCGGATCCACACCATCGATTGCCGCTATGAAGTGCTCAAACGTGATGCCGAGATTCGTGTATTGAAACAGAAGTTAGCCTATGGCAATGACGACACGAAGAATCAGGAACTGGACAAGGAACTTGCCGACGAAATCATAAAGCTCGACCAGGATCGCGGATTTTTGCATCGGGTCAATATCGGCGGTGAGCGCATGAAAGACGAAGATCAGCAGCGGGTCAGACAGATTGCCAACTACCGCTGGTGTGGTCCCGATGGTGAAACCATCCAATTCCTGGATCACGACGAAATTGAAAATCTGACCATAAGCGGCGGTACACTGACCGCCCAGGAACGATCCATTATCAACAATCACATTGTATTAACGATAAAAATGCTCGAGGCACTGCCGTGGCCGAAACATCTGAAAAATGTCCCGGAATACGCGGGCGGCCATCATGAGCGCATGGATGGCAAAGGTTATCCACGCGGACTCAAAGCCGACCAGATGTCGGTACAGGCACGAGCAATGGCCATTGCGGATATTTTTGAAGCGCTGACAGCGGCCGACCGGCCTTATAAACAGGGAAAAACACTCAAAGAATCCCTCAATATCCTCGGTAATTTCTGCCTGAATGGCCACATAGATCCGGCCATTTTTGACGTGTTTGTGCGCAATAAAGTCTATATGGATTATGCGAGGCGCTTTATGCACCCGGCACAGGTCGATGAAGTGGATGAAAACAAAATCCCCGGATACACCCCCTGACAAGGCCGGTGTGGGCCAGACACAAACAATCGCCGCCCGTCCGGGCACTACGCGTTTATCTTGTCATTCGTGCATAGAAACGGTAAGATACGCCGTTTCCGGAATTCCCCAACCAGCCATATCAAACTCCCCTATCCCCAAACTGCCCTTAGCTCAACTGGATAGAGCAATGCCCTTCTAAGGCATAGGTTAGTGGTTCGATTCCACTAGGGCAGGCCAAAACTTTAATTTAAAATCTACTGCTGCAAGCACTTTTTGTTGACGAAACAGTTATCTCCCTGTGTCCGCTAAGCGACGACCCGTGAGTCGCCCGCCCGCAAGAATTTCGGATGCATGATCGGCCTGCGCGTAAGGGCGGTCAACTGACCATACCTGTTACCGGCAATGCTAAAAACAACCCGGCCAACTTGCAGAATGCGGGCGTTGCCAAAATCCTGTTTTACCGCTTTCGGCTTAGGCCAGTTAAAAAAAGAGCCTGATTTTCATCAGGCTCTTCCCAGTGTTGAAACAAGCCGAACGTTCGCTAGTGTTCGTGCTCGTGTTCTGGTTTTTGCGCCTTGGGTTTTTCCTTCTTCGGTGCCGGTGGTTTCGGCGCGCTGGCAGGCTCGGCAGGTGGTTTGACGGCCTTGGGCGGTTGTGGCAGATTCGGTTGCTTCTGCTGATTCTGCAGAGTGGCTGGCTGCGGTTCGCTGACCGGATGATTCGCATTGCCCTGCTGCACTGAAGGTGCGGGTGCGGGTGCAGATGGCGCAGTCACCGGCTTTGCCGGGGCAGCCGGCGCCGCTGGTGCAGGTACAGGTGCAGGTGCAGGTACGTTCGCTGGCGCCATTACGGGATTGGGACGGCTGATACCGGGTGGCGGCAGCGGGCTGTGGGTCTGCATCTGCGCCCTGAACTGCGGGGTCACTTGTGCATGCACCACCTGCGGCGCGGGCAGTGCTGCTGGCGGGCGTCCTGCCACATAAGCGGGAATGGGCTTGGACGACGCGGGCATGGGTGCCATTGCCTGTACCTGTGCAGGTAATGCAGCAGCCAGATGAGGCTGGGCGGGAATAGATCCATTGTACGGTTGACCGCCGGCGACGACACCTGCTGAGGCAACCACACTGACGTTGCCGCCTGTGCCAGCGGTTACGCGCATGCCGGCAGAAACCACCGGTGGCGCGCTCATCAATACGGCCGGGGCCGTTCCTACGGGTGCAGGAACGATCATCCCGAGATGTGAACCGGGTGGCGGCGGTAGAAAGACGCCCGGCGGCCCCATTGGACGCGGTCCTGCAATAACGCCAACGGCAACGACACCGACAGCAATGCTGATACCCATCGGAGGTGGTACGAATGCTATACCGGGGGCCGCCCAGAAACCGTTCACAAACACGACGGAACCGCCACGGTTTTCATAATAGGGATTCACATAGGCGAAACCGGGTTGCGGTGGCCCGGCCCAGCGGCCGTGTGCCCAGACCCAGTTACCTTCCCAGGCCCAGTAGCCACCTGTCCAGTAAGCGCCGGGATAAGGCATGGGTGGCGGCACTTCGACCAGCATAGGCGGCGGTGCCCATGCCACCAGCACCGGTGCAGGTTGCACCAGTGGCGGTTCAACATACACGCTGACGACCGGTTGCGGTGCTGGTGGTTGGTATTCAACCTGTGGCACGATCTGGGCGGGAGGTACATAGACCTGCGGTGGTGGCACATAAACACGAGCCGGTTCCACCACGCAACCTGTTAACAGGATCGCACTGCTTACGGCTGTCCCCAAGAGTATTTTTTTCATAGTTATCCAAAAATCATTATAAAAAACTCGCCTGATGGCGAGTGGTATTCAAAACATCGTCCCTGCAACATTAGCGCAATTATACGGAATTGGTTGACATGACATTATAAAAATTATCAAAAACGGTTAAAGTCGCTGCGGCGTGGTCAGGTAGGCGGCGCTGGCACCGAGTGTCTTCCGGCTCTCCCTGATTTCCATATTGGCAATCGAATGCAGATGCACTTCGTCCGGGCCGTCTGCGAAGCGCAAAGCACGCCCCCAGGTCCAGTGATCAGCCAGTGGCGTGTCGGGCGACAGACCCATAGCGCCAAAGGTCTGGATGGCCCGGTCGCAGACCGTGGTGTGCACCGATGGTACCAGGGCCTTGATCATGGCAATTTCCTTGCGTGCCGCTTTTGCGCCAAGTTTATCTATCATCCAGGCCGTTTTCAGCACCAGCAGGCGCGCCTGCTCGATTTCGATACGCGATTTCGCAATCCACTCCGCAACCACACCATGCTGATGCAGGTATTTGCCGAACGCCTGGCGTTCCTGGGCGCGCTCAGTCATTAATTCCAGTGCCAATTCGGCCGCACCTATCGAGCGCATGCAATGGTGAATCCGCCCCGGTCCCAGGCGCGCCTGAGCCAGTTGAAACCCGCTGCCTGCTTCGCCGAGCAAATTGCCTGCCGGGACGCGAACCTGACGAAACACGATTTCGCAATGACCTTCCGGGGCATGATGGTTCATGACGGTAATATTGCGCACCACCTCGACGCCGGGGGTATCGCGCGGCACGAGGATCATGCTCTGCTGTTGATGGGTTGCCGCATCCGGGTCGGTTTTGCCCATGACAATCAGCAGTGTACAGTTCGGGTGCGCCGCATTGGTAATAAACCACTTGCGGCCATTAATGACATAGTCGTCGCCATCCCGCTGAATCAGCGTCGTGATATTGGTGGCGTCTGACGAGGCCACGTCCGGTTCTGTCATCGCGAAAGCGGATCGTATTCTGCCGTCCAATAACGGTTCCAGCCATTGTGCGCGCTGCGCCGGCGTGGCAAACATATGCAGCAATTCCATATTGCCGGTGTCCGGTGCATTGCAGTTAAATACCTCCGACGCCCAGCTGATACGGCCCATGATTTCCGCCAGTGGTGCATATTCGAGATTGGTCAAGCCGGTACCGGGCGCATCCTCTTCAAGGTGTGGCAAGAACAGATTCCACAATCCTTCCGATCTGGCCAGTGCTTTCAGGTCTTCCATGAAGGACACCGGGAACATACCGGCGTTTACTTCGTCGTTATACTGGCGCACGCGCGGCAAAATATGCTGGTCGATAAAATTTCGCAGGCGATTACGCAGATCCTCTACCTTCGGTGTATATCCAAAATCCATCGTTGACCTTTCTGGTACGTATAAAGTTGCAGGCTGACGATCAACGTCAGGCCGATGTCATTCAGCGGCACGTGTCAACTGGCCGACAGCCCACCATCAATCGCGATCGCCTGACCGGTCATATAGCTGTTGTCCGGCGAGCACAGCATCAGCATGGCGCTGACGATCTCTTCTGGCTGACCAAGTCGTTTCATCGGCGCACCCGACGCAAGCAGTTGCAGAAACTCGGGGCCTTCACCGGCCAGACCGTCGACGACCATCGGTGTCAGGCTATAGAAAGGACAGATGGCATTGACGCGAATATTTTTACGGGCAAATTCGATCGCCGCCGTCTTGGTCAGTCCGATGACGGCATGTTTCGACGCACAGTAAGCGGCGAGTCTGGGGGCACCGCCGAGACCGGCCATCGAACTCACATTCAGCACGCAGCCACCCCCCTGTTTGAGCATCTGGCGAATCTGATATTTCATGCCAAAGAACACGCCCTTGGCATTAACCGCAAAATTGATGTCAAGATCATTTTCTTCAGTATCCAGAAATGATTTCATCGCAGACGATATACCGGCGTTGTTCACACCGATATCAAGCTGACCGAACCGGCTTACACCGGCTTCGACCAGCGTCCTGACGTCGGTTTCGCAGGTCACATCGCACGGCAGCGCCAGTACGTCAGCGCCTTTTGCCTGCAATGCTGCTGCGACCTCTGTCAGCGCAACCTGATTCAGGTCACCCAGTATCAGCCGCGCACCCAGATCAGCCAGTTGCCCGGCCAGCAATTTTCCGAATCCGCTGGCCGCGCCGGTAATCATGATCACCCTGTTTTTAAAGCCATTTGTCTGCATGGTCATTTCGCCTTGTCATCTGCCGGTCGGTCGGGTTTGCCTGGTTGCCGGTATTCACGGGTTCAATCTTACCCGCACTGAGGGTCATCTCAATCAACATCAGTTGCGACTGTCTGCGTCAAACAACGCGACAGCGAGCTGAGCCAGATGCCCTGCCATTCTGCCCACCTCTGCCGCCTTGGCATTCGACGCGTTTCCGTCCAGCGAGCGTTTCAGTACGCCCTGTAGTATCGCCGCCAGCCGGAAAAAACTGAATGCCAGATAAAATGACCAGTTATCAATCCGGTCAATGCCGCGTTGCGCGCAATAGTCGGCAACCAGTTCGGCTTCGTGCGGAATACCCAGCTCGTCACGGTTTTTGCCCGCCAATCCTGACATCTGTCCGACAGTCGGTAAGCGCAGGCACATGCAGAAATAGGCCAGATCGGCCAGTGGATGACCGAGCGCAGACAGTTCCCAGTCAAGTACCGCCAGCACACGCGGCTGGTCCATTTCAAAAATCAGGTTATCCAGGCGATAGTCGCCATGAACCAGGCTGAGTTGTCCATCATCAGCCGGAAGGTTGGCCTGCAACCAGTCCATCAGCGTTTCCATGGCGACCAGTGTTTCCGTTTCCGCAGCGCGATATTGTCGGGTCCACATCGCGACCTGGCGTTCATAATAATTGCCGGATCGGCTGTAGTCACCTAACCCGACCTGGTTGACATCGACATTGTGCAATGTTGCCAGGACGCGGATCATTTCAGTATAGAGGGGTGCACGGAGGTCGCGTGTAAGCGTTGTTAATGAAGGATCCCAGAAAATCCGTCCCTGCTCATAACTCATGACGTAAAACATGCTACCGATGACTTCCGTGTCCTGACACAGATGAAAAACCCGGGCGACAGGTACGCCGGTATCTTTGAGGGCATCCAGCACACGATATTCGCGATCGACAGCATGCGCACCTTTAAGCAAGGTCCCCAGCGGCTGACGGCGCAACACATAGTCGCCGCTGCGGGCCTTCAGATGAAAAGTGGGATTCGATTGACCACCGGCAAATTTTTCAGCGCAGAGAGGTCCCTGGAAGCCATCCATACGGGTCTCAAGATAGGCGGCCAGTCTGACCGTGTCGAGACTGTTTGCATCCTTGGTCATGGGTCGTGTCTCCATCGTTGTCATCCGTAGCTGATCGCATCCAGACGGCCGGGCTGGTCGAGGTGCGGGATGTTGTTAAAGCTGGCAAGTTTCACGGAATCGGCACTGAAATAATAATGTGAAAAACTGCTGTTTCTGATCTGCAGGTTGAGTTCGATGGCGGTATGGGCTGGCGCTTCCAGTACCTGACGACTCAACATGCCGATCGGACCGCCGGAACTGACCACCAGAACACGCTGTGCTTTGCAATGCCGGATAAATTCACACGCTGCGTTGACACGCCGGCCAAATTCGTCCCATGTTTCGGGTACATTGTCCTTTAGCTGGTTCCGCGCCCAGAGCAGCAGCACCTGCCTG
Source organism: uncultured Oxalobacteraceae bacterium (assembly GCA_903893945.1). GTDB lineage: Bacteria > Pseudomonadota > Gammaproteobacteria > Burkholderiales > Burkholderiaceae_D > Solimicrobium. The sequence goes on from CAITOF010000087.1 coordinate 12,640, forward strand.
AGCGCTTTATAGAAGCTGCGCTTATCGCCTGTGGCCAGTTGCCTGATGTCGGGGTGGTCGTCGCCCAGCGCACGGAACAGCGCCTGAAAATCGTATTCATTCAGGCCCGCATGCAGCTCAAACTCAGGCATGATGCCCATGCCGCTACAGATCTGTTCTGCCGTCTGGCGATGACGCAATTGCGTGCCTATGATCACTTTGTCAAACTGAATATCTCGCTCGGCAAAATACTGCCCCAGCCAAAGCGATTGCTGCACTCCCATTGGAGAAAGCTGATCGTAGTTGCTCGAGCCGAACGAGGCCTGGCCGTGTCGCACCAGATATAACTCTGCCATTTTGCGCCCTTAATGTGTCGACCAGTCAGACAGGAATCAGGTTGTGAGTCTGAGCTGCATTTTTCGGTGATCCGCAACGCAACCGTATCGATTTCTTAAACCGGACTTGCGTTCCTGCATGACGTGAAATCCGAGTCGTTCGTATAATGCCTGACCCCGCGTATTCGTTACTGCCACATCCAGCTCGGCGATCGTGTAGCCTTGCGCCTTGCCCAGATCAAGCAGGTGTCGGATCAGCAATTGCCCAATGCCCTGCCCCTGCAGCTCTGGCACGACACCCAGATGCCCAAGATAAAAATGCTGTGCCGACGGCGGTGGTATGACGCTTTCAGTTCGCAGACCCCTGACGATCACCTGCATACCACACCACAGGCCATATTGTGCAATGATTTGCCGCGCTCCTGCCACCATGTATGACACACCGGTTTTTCCGCTCCAGCCGCCGCCCACGACCACCACTCGTCCGTCCAGCGTACCCACTGTATGGTTCCGGTAGCCAAATTCACCTGCGCCATCAAGCCAGGCGTTGCGCAGAAAATCAATGGCCATACCGTTCTTGTCGGTATTGAATACGAAATCAAACGCATTCGGTCCGGACGAATAAACAAGTTGAATCGCAGCCTCTGCGTCGTCCCGACCTGCGGGACGGAACTGAATATTCATGACGTCATGTCTCAGTGGATTCAGAAGAGTTCATGGTTAAATCAGAACGAATGGCGGAGACCCAGATCAAATCCCCGGACTCCATAGCCGGTGTTGGACGCATTGCCTAACGTGTAATTGGCCGAATTCTTGTTGAAAATTTCGCC
>CAITOF010000088.1 GCA_903893945.1 uncultured Oxalobacteraceae bacterium
CTTCAGCAGCATACCCCAGGTACTGCAAACGATCATGGTCATTAATCCGTTGCGTTACGCCCTCGATATCACCAAGCGCGTCTATCTGGAACATGCCGGATTTATCTTGCTGCTTTCTGACTTTATTCCGCTGATTTTAATTGGCATATTCACTCTTTTCGGTGCGGCATGGTTATTCAGGCGTCGGTTGACATAAGTGCCCGGACAGTTCACCCGAAAACGGTACTGTTTTAATTCAGCAGAATGCGAATAAGGTGGTCAGCACTTGGACAGACCGTGCGGTAACGTACAGATTACGTTTTTGAATACCCCTAGCATCAACCCGACCATTACGGTTCAACGATTTTCACTGGGCATTCCGGCATAAAACATGCCGTCGCTGCCTATTGACGTCTGGTTCCTGTCTTCACCACGCGAACACCAACAGAGGCGATACGAAATGATCTATGACACTCACCCTTCATCTCCGACCCCGGCAGCATCGGCATCACGCAGCGAAGGGTTGCATCCCGCATTCCTGATTGCGTGGGTGTTCTGTCTGATTTTCTATTTCGCCCAATATGCACTGCGCTCGGCGCCTGGCGTGATGATGCCGGAACTGACCCACGCGTTTACATTGACCGCCCTCGGAGTCAGTTCACTGGTTGGTCTGTATTACTATACCTATTCGCTGTTCGCGCTGGTCGCCGGGGCATTACTGGACCGTTATGGCGCTAAATATGTGATACCGGCCGGCGTGGCAATGCTTGCTGCCGGTGCGGTACTGTTTGGCGGCGGACTGGTGACGGGAGCTGAAGGCGGGCGATTGCTGCAGGGTGCCGGCGGTGCATTTGCCTTCACCGGTGCGGTGTATCTGGCCACTCACGGTTTTCCGGCGCGGTATCTGGCCACGGCGATTGGTTTCACCCAGTGCTTCGGCATGCTGGGTGGTTCGGCCGGACAGTTGCTGGTTGCGCCACTGATTCATGGGCCAATCAGCTGGGAACAATTCTGGTTTTATTCCGGAATTGCGATTTTATGCGTGGCAGTGCTGATGCTGATTGTGACACCGGCATCGCCCAGTACAACGTCGGACAGGCAATCATCACTGTGGTCGATGTTTGCCCCCTACAAAACGGTTCTGAGCAATCCGCAATCCTACCTTTGCGGCATTGCTGCCGGCCTGCTGTTCCTGCCTACCACCATCGGCGATATGATCTGGGGCGTTGACTTTCTGCGCGACGGCTTGCATATCGGCTATACCGAGGCGGTCATGCGCACTTCAATGGTGCCGCTGGGCTGGGTAATAGGCTGCCCAATACTGGGCTACCTGGCCGACCATCTGGGCCGCCGCAAACCGGTATTGATCGCCGGAGCGATATTAATGTTGCTCGCAACGTTGGCCATTCTGTATCTGCCGCCAAGAATTCTGCCACCCTACCTGGCCGGTTTTTTACTCGGTTTTGGATCCGGCGCAGCCATGATTCCGTACACCATGATTAAAGAAGTCAATCCTGATCGGGTCAAAGGCAGCGCTACCGGTGCGATCAATTTCCTGGTGTTTACTTTAAGCGCCGTGACGGCACCGCTCTATGGTTGGCTGCTCAGCACTATTTCACACGGTGCCGAGCTGAACCTGGCGGACTTTCAGTTGGCGGGCGCTGCGGGTGCCGTCGGCATAGTCATTGCCATCGTTCTGGCTTCCTTTATCCGGGAAACCGGAAGTAAGGCCAAACAAATCAGCGCAGTCAATATGGAGTATTGAAATGAGTCAGACAAAAACAACCGATATGACACCGGTAATCAATCTGACCCGGGTTTCCGGTACCGGTCCAAAACGCAGCCAGCGCCCCGTTTATAAAGACCACCTGCCTCCCTGCAACAGTGCCTGTCCGGCCGGTGAAAATATCCAGGCTTGGATGGCGCATGTTCAGGCCGGACAGTATCTGGCAGCATGGGAGGCGCTGGTGCGTGACAACCCCATGCCAGCAGTGCATGGTCGTGTTTGCTACCATCCCTGCGAATCGCATTGCAACCGAGAAGAGCTCGACAGCGCGGTGAGCATTCATGCGGTTGAACGCTTTTTGGGTGACTTGGCGCTCGAATCCGGCTGGACCCTGCCGATCGATACAGCACCGAGTGGCAAACGGGTACTCATTATTGGTGCCGGCCCCTGCGGACTGTCAGCAGCATATCATTTGACTCGGCTCGGACATGTCGTAGAGATCCATGACGCCGGTGAACTGCCAGGCGGCATGCTGCATTTCGGTATTCCAGCCTACCGCATGCCACGTGACATATTGATGCGCGAGATAACCCGCATTGAACAGTTGGGTGTGAAAATCGTTCTGAATCATCGGGTTGAAGATGTACTGGCGGAGAAACAGGCCGGATTGTTCGACGCAGTGCTGGTTGCAACCGGTGCGCAGTTATCCCGGCATGTAGACATTCCGGAACGCGATGCTGCCAAAGTGCTGGATGCAGTCTCGTTACTCAAAAATGCAGAGACCCGCGGAACCACCCTGCTCGGTCGCCGGGTCGTCGTCTACGGCGGCGGCAATACCGCCATGGACGCGGCCCGCACTGCCCGACGCCTGGGTGCAACCGATACGCTCATTGTGTACCGGCGCGACCATGCGCATATGGGGGCTCATGATTTTGAATCAGACGAAGCACTGGCTGAAGGGGTCAAGATTAAATGGCTGACCACCATCAGGGAAATCGATGGCACCAACCTGAAAGTCGAACTCATGGAGTTGGACAAAGATGGAAAGCCCCAGCCAACCGGCAAAACAGAAACGTTGCAGACCGATGCCGTGATTCTGGCTCTGGGCCAGAATGCCGACAGCGGATTTCTGAAAAAAATTCCGGCCATTCAATTTCAGCCAGATGGCAGCATGGTCATCGGTGCCAACATGATGACTGATGAACCAGGCGTATTCGGTGCGGGTGACCTCGTGCCCGGTGAACGTTCGGTCACAATCGCCACAGGACAGGGAAAAAAGGCCGCCAAACATATCGACGCGTGGCTTAACAACGTCAGCTGCACTGCGATCGACAAGCATCCAACAGTCACTTTTTCCATGTTAAAGCTGCTGATTTACAGTGACGCAGACCCAAAGAAACAGAGCGAACTTGCTCCTAATACGCGTACCGGGTCGTTCGATGAAGTGATGTTCGGTCTTTCACAGCGCGACGCATTCCAGGAGGCACAGCGTTGTCTGTCGTGCGGCAATTGTTTCGAATGCGACAATTGCCTGGCGGCCTGCCCGGAAACTGCCATCATCAAAAAAACAATCGAGCCAGGCTACACGATTGACCTAAATCGCTGCACCGGTTGCGCCGTATGTTTTGACCAATGTCCGTGCCATGCGATCGAAATGGTTGCCGAACCAGCCGTTACGTCAGCAGCTCAGGCACTCTGAAACTTATTCACCAGGAAATTAATATGAGCAACAGAACCACCATGGATGGCAATACGGCAGTTGCACATGTCGCCTATCGCATCAACGAAGTATGTGCCATTTATCCGATCACACCCTCCTCCACCATGGCCGAACTGGCCGATGAATGGTCGGCTGCAGGAATTCCAAATATCTGGGGCAACGTCCCGGTGGTACAGGAAATGCAAAGCGAAGGCGGCGCATCCGGAGCGGTGCACGGTGCACTGCAATCGGGTGCACTGACCACCACGTTTACGTCGTCGCAGGGACTGATGCTGATGTTGCCGAACATGTTCAAAATTGCCGGTGAACTGACCTCAACCGTATTTCAGGTAGCGTCCCGTTCACTGGCCACGTCTGCTCTGTCAATTTTTGGTGATCATTCCGATGTGATGGCGGTGCGCAGTACCGGTTTTGCACTGTTGTCATCCGCTTCCGTACAGGAAGCGCACGATGCAGCGCTCATTGCACAGGTGGCGACGCTGGAAGCACGTGTGCCGTTTCTGCATTTTTTCGACGGATTTCGCACTTCGCATGAACTCAACACTCTGAATTTGCTATCCGACCAAGAAATTCGTTCGATGATCGACGACAAACTAGTACGCGCGCACAGGGCCCGGGCACTCAACCCGGAGCATCCGTTTATCCGTGGTACAGCCCATAATCCGGACACTTTTTTTCAGGCACGCGAAGCGACCAGCCCTTACTATGCAAAAACACCGGAAATTGTTGAAGGCGTGATGGAACGGTTCGCCACCATGACTGGTCGAAAATATTCACTTTTCGAATATACAGGCGCACCCGACGCCGAGCAGGTTGTCATTGCAATGGGTTCAGGTGCCGAGACCATCAGAGAAACCGTCAAGGCGTTATGCAAACAGGGCAAGAAAGTCGGAGCACTGCAGGTCCGCCTGTTTCGCCCGTTTTCTGCCCGGCATTTTCTGACCAGTCTGCCAAGCTCTGTGCGTTCCATTGCGGTGCTCGAACAGACCAAAGAAGCCGGTGCCCCGGGTGAACCGCTGTATATGGATGTGGTAACGACGCTGGCACATGCATTTACCACCAATGAACTCAAACAGATGCCTGCGGTAATCGGTGGCCGTTACGGGATTTCGTCCAAAAATTTCTCACCGGCGATGGTAATGGCTGTATTTGATGAATTGGACAAAACCCACCCCAGAAACAGTTTTACGGTGGGTATCAACGACGACCTGTCCCTCTCCAGCCTGACTTATGACCCGCAGTTTTCGATTGAACCGCCCGGTATCAAAACAGCCGTGTTTTATGGACTGGGTGCCGATGGTACGGTAGGTGCCAACAAGAACACAGTAAAAATTATTGCTGAAGATGCCGGGCTGTATGCCCAGGGTTATTTCGTTTATGACTCGCACAAATCCGGTGCCCAGACTGCCTCGCATCTGCGCTTTGGTACCGAACCGATCTGCGCACCGTATTTGATCGCGTCGGCCCAGTTTGTGGCCTGTCACCACTTCGGCTTTCTGGAACGTCTCGACCTGTTGCAGGTCGCCGCCCCCGGTGCCACCTTCCTGCTCAACTGTGAATTCAGCGAAAACGATGTCTGGAATCACTTGCCGGGTTCCGTACAGCAGGCAGTCATCGATAAACATTTGAAGCTGTATGTCATTGATGCCTCGGCGGTGGCACGCGAGGCCGGTTTGGGCACCTTGACCAATACCATACTTCAAACCTGCTTTTTTGCGATTTCTGGTGTACTGCCTCACGACGATGCAATTCGGCGCATCAAGGAATCAATCAGCAAAACGTATGCGCGCAAAGGCAGCGAAACCGTCAATAAAAATAATGCTGCCGTGGATGCCGCACTGAGCCACCTGCATGAAGTCAAGGTGCCGAAACGGGCCACCAATCCGACCGATTTAACTGGTCTGGTTCCGGACAACGCGCCGGAATTTGTGCGGCGTGTTACGGCCCGCATCTTCGCCGGCCTGGGCGACACGATCCCGGTCAGCGCCATCCCGGCAGACGGCACTTTTCCGTCCGGCACAGCCGCCTGGGAAAAGCGCAATGTTTCAGACATTGTGGCCGAATGGGATGCTGCATCGTGCATCCAGTGCGGCCAGTGCGCCATAGTGTGCCCGCACAGCGTGATCCGTTCACGTTACTATAACGAAAGCAAACTGGCAGGTGCACCGGTCTCGTTCAAATCCGCACCAGTCAATGCGCGCGGCTATCCGGAACAGCGCTTCACGTTGGAAGTGTATCTGGAAGATTGCACCGGCTGCGGGCTGTGTGTGGAAGCCTGTCCGGTACCCGGTTTGAAGGATGCCACAGCAAAAGCGATCAATCTGGTCGATAAAGCGCCAATACTCGAGATGGCACGAGCCGAAATCGCCTTCTTTGAAACCCTGCCGGTGAACGACCGCGCCAGAGTCGATTTTGAAAACGTGCGCGGTATCCAGTTTTTGCAACCGCTGTTTGAATTTCCCGGCGCCTGCGCCGGCTGCGGTGAAACGCCGTATCTGAAACTGCTGTCACAATTATTTGGCGACCGCGCCCAGATCGCCAATGCCACCGGCTGTTCTTCCATCTACGGCGGCAATCTGCCGGTCACACCGTGGGCAATCAACCACGAGGGACGCGGACCGGCCTGGTCGAATTCGCTGTTCGAAGATAATGCCGAATTCGGACTCGGATTCCGGCTGGCGGCCGACAAACATCTGGCCATGGCAAGAGCACTGTTGAGTAAGATGGCACCGGAACTGGGCATGGAACTGGCCGAGTCCATCCTGAATGCCGATCAGATCGAAGAATCGCAAATTCGCACCCAGCGCACCCGGGTGGCACAACTCAAAAGCAAACTGTTGACGATCGATTCCGAACCCGCGAAAGATCTGCTGTCGGTGCTCGACCATCTGGTACGCCGCAGTATCTGGATCGTGGGTGGCGATGGCTGGGCCTATGACATTGGTTACGGCGGACTGGACCATGTGCTGGCCACCGGTCGCAACGTGAATGTGCTGGTGATGGACACGGAAGTGTATTCCAATACCGGCGGCCAAGCGTCAAAGGCGACACCGTTAGGCGCCATCGCAAAATTTGCCGCCGCCGGCAAGCGTGTGGCACGCAAGGATCTGGCTTTGCAGGCGATCGCCTATGGCAATATCTACGTTGCCCAGGTCGCCATGGGTGCCAATCCGCAACAGACCTTGCTGGCGTTTCGCGAGGCCGAAGCCTATGACGGCCCCTCGCTGATTCTGGCCTACAGCCACTGCATCGCGCACGGTATCGATATGCGCTACGGTATGAAGCAGCAGGAGTTGGCTGTGGCCTGCGGCTTTTGGCCGTTGATACGCTTCAATCCGGCTTTACGTTTGGTCGGACACAATCCTTTCTGCCTGGATTCGGCGGAGCCATCAATACCGTTGAAGGATTATGCCTATAACGAGATACGCTTTTCCAGTCTGGCTCAGTCAGATCCGCGTGAGGCAGCCATACTGCTGGAAATTGCTCAACAAAATGTGCTGAAGAAATATCTGGAATACCAGACATTGTCAGAGCTAGGTGGCGAGCATTTTTCCGCTTCAACTGATGTAAAAACGCAGCGATGGTCGACTGTTTGATTGAAGTTCAGTTCTGAGACGTCCTTAATGAAATCAATATGAATGAAAAATTTGCAGAAAGAATCAATTCTGCAAGTTTTCCTATTTAACAAATCCCCCAAATTATTGTCCCCACAAACTATTTGGCCACAGAATTTTTGACAGTCATGTGATTCAATACTGTTGCCACGCCTTCTACCCCTTGTGTAACATCGACTGCATGGTTAGCTTGGGCCAGACTATCAACAAATCCACTCAGCATCACTTCGCCGTTGCGTGTAACGACGGAGATTTCCAAACTCTTGAGTTGCCCGTCATTTAACAAAGCCGTTTTCACGGTGGCAGTAACGAGGTCATCACTTATTTTGTTGTTTGCGGCAGTCGAATTGTCTTTGATCGCAAGCTGATTGACTACATTTTTAACACCTTTAACTCGTTGTGCCAGACCGATGCTGCGCTCAATCTGCTGCTGATTATTGACAAATCCACTTAATTCGACTGCGCCACGGTCGGTTCGCACTTTAATGGCAAAACTTTTAACGTCATCACTGGCCAGCAAAGCTTCCTTGACTTTGGTGCTGATAACTGTGTCATCAACTTCAGAGACTATCGCAGCGGTGTCGACTTGCTCAATATCGTTATGTTTAGTGCATGCAGATGCCGCGAACAACAGTGAACATATTGACAGTGCCTTAGCACAAGCCTTGATTTTGGGATGCTTGATCATCATGAGTCCTTTGAGTTGAATAAAATGGTTAAATCGGAGAAGCTATCTGGAATTTAATATGGTGCGGGCGGAATCGAGCTCATGCTGCAGCGCATCGATTCGACATAACAGTTTCAGCGCCAAGACCATGCCATGACTGTCGAGTTCGAAATCGTCCCGGAGTCTGCGTGCCCGATGAGCAGTGGCGATGCAGAACCAGGGAAATGACAATGATCGTGAACTACCATCAACCGGCACGATGACTTCATTGTCGATCAGTTCGTCAATTTCCTCATTGGACAGACCGGAAACTTCAATCAGGAACTGTGCCGAGCACACATCATGTTCATCAAGAATTATCCATTCAGACTGCATCACTTTCATTGTGTGACCTATTTATTTGCGCGCGGGTTGAAATTCGAAGCTGCGGCCAGTTGGGAATACAATTCTTGCTCCGCTTTGGATACCTTTGCGGGAACATCTATCAACACCACGGCATACAGATCGCCTGAACTACCCTTGGCGCGCTGCAGACCACGTCCGGCCAGACGCAGTTGCTGCCCGGTTGTGGTACCCGGTTTGACTTTCAGTTCCACGTTGCCATCTGGCGTTTTTATCTTGACTGTAGCACCCAGCACCGCCTCCCAAGGAGACAATCTCAGTTCTAGATACAGATCCCGGCCACTGACACGGAACAGCGGATGAGCCGCAATCTTCAGGATCACATACAGATCTCCCGATTTGCCACCATTAGTGCCCGGTCCGCCTTTGCCGGCAAGTCGCATGCGCTGACCGTCGGTGGCATCTTTAGGGACCGTGATACGGAAAGTGTGTGCGACGCGATGCGGCAAGCCATGTTCGTCAAATTCAGGCAGATCAACTGCGACATCGATCTCGCCACCGACGTATATTTTTTCTATTGAAACGACAACAGGAATTTCATAGTCTTCGCCCCTCTCGGAAAACCGACCAGATGCACCTCCCGCCCCGTTTCTGCCAGAACGAAACGCATTCAGAATATCAGACAGGTCTACGTCATCAAACGAGGATGCCCCGGCGCCATATTGCTGCTGCCATTCAGGTGGAGGAGTAAATTGTTCACCTTCCGAACGTCTGCCAAGCTTGTCATATTCCTGGCGCTTTTCAGTACTTTTGAGAGTGGCATAGGCTTCTGCCACTTCCTTGAATTTCTCCTCGCCCTTAGGGTCTTTGGATACATCGGGATGGTATTGATGAGCAAGCTTACGGTACGCTTTTTTTATCTGGTCAGTCGTGGCAGTCCGGTCAACCCCCAACGCCTGATAGTAATCTTTATATTTCATTGCAATCCTGATCAGCGAGTATCGCAGGCTCGAGTTTTACGGAATTTGGGTCTGAATGCGCAAACGGATATGCAGGCGAGGAGCAATGCTCCTCGAAGCCCCTGCACCATCCTGCGGAGCCCGCAGATTACTTGGGCTCTTTCACTTCTTCAAAATCGGCATCAACTACATGTTCCGCTTTGGCCCCCGGATCCGCAGCTCCCTCTCCTGCCTGTTGAGCTGATGGATTAGCACTCATCGCCTGATCCAGTTTCTGCATGATGTCAGCCAATTCGGCTCGTCTTGCGTCGATGTCACTCCGGTCATTGCCGTTCATGGCTGATTCCAGCTTGGCCATGGCTGCATTGACAGTCTCATTCTGAGCGGCTTCAAGTCTGCTGCCATATTCGGTGACCGACTTGCGGGCCATATGCAGCGAGTTGTCGGCATGATTGCGCGCCTCCGCCAGTTCCTTGAGCTTTTTGTCAGACTCAGCGTTCAGTTCCGCATCCTTGACCATTTTTTGAATTTCCACTTCGGTCAGACCCGAATTGGCCTTGATCGTAATTTTGTTTTCTTTGCCGCTTGCCTTGTCTTTTGCGCCGACATGCAAAATACCGTTGACATCGATATCGAACGACACTTCAATCTGCGGGGTACCGCGCGCTGCAGGAGGAATGCCTTCCAAATTGAACTCACCCAGTGCTTTATTACCTGAGGCCATCTCACGTTCACCCTGGTAAACCTTGATGGTCACCGCCGGCTGATTATCGTCGGCGGTAGAAAATACCTGGCTGAATTTGGTCGGTATCGTGGTATTTTTTGAAATCATCTTGCTCATCACTCCGCCCATGGTTTCAATCCCTAGCGACAGCGGTGTAACATCCAGCAGCAGCAAATCTTTTTGATCACCGCTCAATACCGCTCCCTGAATCGCAGCGCCGACTGCGACTGCTTCATCGGGATTCACGTCCATACGCGGATCTTTGCCGAAAAAGTCCTTCACCATTGCCTGGACTTTCGGCATGCGGGTCATGCCGCCGACCAAAATGATGTCATCAATATCAGCGACGCTTACTTTGGCATCTTTTATCGCAATACGGCACGGCTCAATGGTTGCCTTGATGAGATCTTCAACCAGTGATTCCATCTTGGCCCGAGTAATTTTTAGATTCAGATGTATTGGCGCGCTATTTGCCAAAGCAATGTAGGGTTCGTTAATTTCGGTCTGCTGCGCTGAAGAGAGTTCAATTTTGGCACGTTCGGCCGATGCCTTGATCCGTTGCAGGGCGATCGGATCTTTTTTCAGGTCCAGCCCATTGATTTTTTTGAATTCATCGATGATGTAATCAATGATGCGCTGATCAAAATCTTCACCACCTAAAAACGTGTCGCCATTGGTTGAAAGTACTTCAAATTGCTTTTCACCTTCAACTACGGCAATCTCGATGATTGACACATCAAAAGTGCCACCACCCAAATCATAGACGGCAATTTTCCGGTCATGGTTTTCAGCCTTTTCCATACCGAAAGCCAAAGCCGCCGCAGTTGGTTCATTAATGATACGTTTGACGTCGAGGCCGGCAATGCGGCCTGCATCCTTGGTCGCCTGTCGCTGTGCATCATTGAAATAGGCAGGCACGGTAATAACGGCTTCAGTGACTGTTTCACCCAAATAGTCTTCCGCCGTCTTCTTCATTTTGCGCAATATTTCAGCGGAAATTTGTGGAGGGGCCATCTTCTTGTCGCGAACGGCAATCCAGGCATCGCCATTGTCTGCTTTCAAAATTTGAAACGGCATCAGACCGATATCTTTCTGCACTTCTTTTTCATCGAATTTTCGACCGATCAGGCGCTTGACGGCAAAC
>CAITOF010000089.1 GCA_903893945.1 uncultured Oxalobacteraceae bacterium
GAGGTGTAACCGCACATATCGGCCAACTCACCCACGCTGCGCTCGTTTTCCCTCAGCAAGTTCAATATTTGCAGACGTGTCGGCTCAGATAATGCAGTGAAATAGGCGGCAACCTGCTGCAACGCTTCTATGGTTAAATTTTTCATGCATTACCTTCCAAGGATTGACTCAGTCATTAATGGCGAAAATCTGATTATTATGCACCGGTGTTGACGCCGCCAGTTGCATTAGCCATCATTTATTTATATATATGCTTAAATAAGTACTTGATTATTTAATTAAGTAGTTACATAATACACCTTATTCGACTGCTCTGTAAAGAATTATTTTGCCTATTTAAGAGAGTTCGACATGTGTGGCATAATATATAATGTCGCTTCGGCGCGTTCGTTAGTAGATTTTGCACAGAATGATAATGTAAAGGCACAAAATGAATTTAGCAGGATTGGACTTCGTCACAGTAAGTGCGGCCTCAATCAGTGGTCCGTTACTCGGTGGTGTGTGCATAGGAATTGCCGCGGCGGCCCTGCTTTTTTTTAACGGACGCATTGCCGGTATCAGTTCTATTGCTGGTAAGCTGTTTTTCGCCTTGAAATCTGATCGCCTGTGGCGTGTCCTGTTTCTGCTCGGCCTGATCGCCGGCGCAAAGATTGTGTACACGTTGTTTAGTTCTGCGCCTGTACCCAGAGAGCACTTCCCGGTCTGGTTGCTCGGTTTAGCTGGCTTACTTGTGGGTTATGGATCGTCGCTTGGTAGCGGTTGCACCAGTGGACATGGGGTTTGCGGACTGGGACGATTGTCATGGCGGTCATTGGTGGCAACGCTGGTATTTCTGCTCGCGGGAATCGTGACTGCCATTGTGGTTCGACACGTGTTTGGAGTTATCTAATGAAGAAACAGACTGTCAGTTTTATAGTGAGTATATTTTCCGGTGTGGTGTTCGGAATTGGGCTGGCACTTTCAGGAATGACTCATCCTGAAAAGGTGCTGGGCTTTCTTGATTTTGCCGGCGTCTGGGATCCGAGTCTGTTGTTCGTACTGGGTGGGGCGGTGGGTACCACTATACTGACTTTTCATTTCATCCTGCATCGAAAAGTGCCACTACTTTCAGATTATTTTCATTTACCGGTATTAACAAAGGTCGACAGTAAGCTGGTAACCGGGTCGCTGATTTTTGGCATTGGATGGGGCATCAGCGGTTATTGCCCGGGACCGGCCATTGCCGCGTTGGCCGATCCAAACTGGGAAACATGGATATTTTTGCCCATGATGCTGCTGGGTTTTATTCTGCAGCAGGTACTGGCGCGACGCAATGTGTCGCCGGCGGGGAATACTTAGGAAGCGAGTTCGTTATGCCGCTGCTTCAATTACTTCCTGTACTATCTTTTCATGGCTTAACGCTGGTGAAAATTGCCGTATGAAATCAATGATGTAACTGCGCAAAAAAGTGCCGCGGCGTACCGCCAGCCGGGTGATATTGGATCGAAATAAATGGCTGGCCGGAATGGTTTTTAAGCCGTAGGCAGCGAGTGACTCCACCGCCATGGAAGCGACGATGCCAACCCCCATATCCAGCGCCACGTACTGGCCGATAACGTCGGCATCCATCGCCGTTAATACAATGTCGGGATGATATCCGGCGGACCGGAAAGCGTCGTCAATATGACTGCGACCGGTAAAGCCGATGTCGTAAGTAATCAGCGGCCACGTGGCCAAATCAGCCAGGCCGATTTTTTCAGCACGTTCAGCTAGAGCAAGCAGGGGATGTCCGTCGGGCACTACCAGCACGTGGCTCCATTCATAACACTGGAACGACGCCAGATCTTTATATTTGCTCAAACCCTCGGTGGCAATGCCTATATCTGCCTTGCCTGATAAAACAAGATCGGCGATGTGATCAGGCGAGCTCTGCTGCAGGGCAATGCGCACGTCCGGGAAGGCAAGCCGGAATGCCTGGACGACTTTAGGCAATACATAGCGCGCTTGTGTATGGGTTGTGGCGATGGTCAGCGTGCCCTTGGTATGATCGATATAATCGTCACTGGCGCGGCGCAGGTTTTCTGCTTCAACCAGCAAGCGTTCAATGATTACTAAAATACCTTTACCGGGTTCGGTGAGTCCGGTCAATCGTTTTCCGTTACGCTCAAAGATTTCAATGCCCAGCTCCTCTTCCACTTCACGAATCTGGCGGCTGACACCCGGTTGTGAGGTGTACAGGATATTGGCCACTTCGGTCAGGTTGAACCCGCAGCGGGACGCTTCACGAATTGAACGCAATTGTTGGAAATTCATAGCTGGCTTTTGTTGACGTCATTAATCGGTGCCAAGAGGTCGGTGCAATTAAAAAATGCAATTACTCCTGGTCCAGAATAATTGCATCAGATTTATATTACCGAAACGATTTTAAACTTATTTGCTTACTACTTTTTGGCATATAAGCTGTTTGGCACCGGGCGATCAGATTTTATGATCGATACCAATGGTGAAGCCGGTTGTGGTCGACTTGTTGGCTGCGTTACCCTGAAACTGAGTCGGGTCGCCTCCCCAGTTATTGTGATCAAACTCCAGGAAGGCGAGTGTTTTGGCAGAGAACTTGTATTCGGCAAATCCGATGACACGCTTGATCGATGCATCCGGTTTCGCGTCGGCGCTCCAGCTGCGATCCACGTGGTAATAACCCAATGTCAGATCAATCGCGGATGTTGCCGCATACGTCGTACCGACAGAAGCAATGTTTGTTTTGATCTGCGTTGCGGTGGTGCGATCCGCGGTGTTGCTGCCGTAGTTTGCAGCCACTTGCCAGTCACCCAGAGTCAGCCGGCCACCGGCGGTATACGCGGTCAATTTCAGCGTGTCATTGATATTGTTTAATTCTTCGTACGCCCCAGACAGACGCAGTGGTCCTTCGTGGTAGCTCAAGGCACCTTCGGCACTGGAACCGGATTGTGAAGCGCCGGCGACACCGCCAAATGAATACACGACGATGCCAGTCACCGGACCGGCATCGGCAATGTATTTGACCGCATTATCCTGCCGCATCATGGAGTCATTGCCCGGATTACCGGTGCCATAATAAGTCGATGAGGAACTGACCAGCGAGCTCGAATTCAGCGCGGTGTATTGAAGATTGGGGTTAAAAGAGGTGAAGCGACCATTGATCGCGTCGATATCATCAATGATGTCGCGGGTGGCTGATTGCTGACGACCCAAAAACACGTTGCCGTAGGGTGTCGCCAGCCCCACCGTGGCCTGACGTTCAAACAATTTGTTGGTTGTCGTAGCGGAGGTGTCTTTACCTGTTCCGAGGTTGGGGTTGGTCGAACCGGTAGTCAGGTATAAATCACCCTCGAGCGTAAACAGCGCTTTGTAACCGCCTTGCAGGTCTTCGCCGCCGGTGATCCCGAAGCGGCCCGAACGATCAACACTGCTTGCTGCTGCGGTGTTCGAGTTGGCATTTGCGGACGGCGACGAGGTCGCTGTCAGACCCAGGCCGTCTGAATAGCGAACACCGGCATCAAGCACACCATAAACGGTGGTGGTGAATTCTGTTGCGCTGTATTGTGAGGGCGTCAGTTGTGCGAAAGTGGGGCTTGATAACGACAGGGTCACTGCCGACACAATGGCGGTAGCCATGACCGGAGCGACGCGGGCATCGGATGTCAGAAACGTAAATTTCATTTGTATTCCCTTTTTAATGTATAAAAATATAACTTTATTGGTTTTTTTACCTGCAGATAGTCTTAAAGATGTTCAAATTTTAAGAAAGACACAGAGTAACAAAGCAAAACTACGTTAGGAACGAATGAATTCACGTTTTCTTATATGAAAACGTTATATGTGCTTGGTAGTGAAGAGGACCGGAGAATTCGGTGTGGGAATGTTGGCAGCGCTCAGTCAATAATCCATTCGGGGGATAATGTCAGCAGAATTACGCAAGGTGTGACCCATCACAATGGTTTGAACTGGATACGGGAGATAACATGATACTTGGACTACGAACCGCAATCTATCCTGCAGGTGATTTGAGTGCGGCAAAAAATTGGTACAGTCAGGTACTCGGGCAGGCGCCGTATTTTGATGCGCCGTTTTACGTTGGTTTCAGTGTGGGTGGATTCGAACTTGGACTGATACCTGACGGTCAGGCAGGCATCGCCGGCGCACAGCCACTGTGGGGCGTCGATAATATAGGTGGCGAGGTGGACCGGTTAATCACACTGGGGGCCAGTCTGCTGGAGCCGGTTAGTGAAGTCGGCGAAGGGATCAAAGTGGCCGCTGTCAAAGATCCTTTCGGGAACCGGTTCGGATTGATTGAAAACCCGCATTTCAGGGCTGATGCCGTCCGATGAAAGGGTGTGTATCGGATGTCAGGCTTTGGGTCATCAGGCACAGCGCTTCTGCCGTTGACACGTTGGGAGTGTATGGTCACAATGAGCCCGGTCTGTTTTAAATAAATCATCCGGAAAATCGTCTCCAAGGGAAAAAATGCACAAATTTACTCGAGAAATCATCGCAGGAATCGCCATGCTGGCGTGCCTTGTCGAAACGGCTGCGTCGTCTGATAGCCTGCCCACCTTGAACAGCTTTTTCGGGAAAGAGGGCATAGTGTCCGTGTCGATTTCGCCTTCCGGTCAACATGTCGCAATTTCACAACGCCAGAAAGACGGGAACAATATTGTTGTAATCGTTGATACGGTGGATCCAACCCACCTCAAGGTTGTCGCCGGTGAAGCGGCGGAAAATTCAATACCTTCGCTTGGATGGGTCAACGACAACCGGATTTACTACAACATAATCAAGCCGGACGTCGGCGGCTACGTGGGTGTTGCAAACATCGACGGGTCATATCAACGACTGTTAAATGGTTTTAAGCATGGTACCTCCGCCAGCAGCGGACTCTGGGGAACCATGCATGACGGATCGGATAATGTCATCGCGCAAACATCTTCCTACGACCGCTTAGGGGATCTGCTGAAAACACACCTTTATAAAATTGATACATCAACACAGGCGACCACTGACTGGGACGAAGGACTGCAGCCCAAACACGTTATCGGCTGGTTATTGGACAGACATGATGTACCGCGTATCGCGATCGCGAAATTTGAGGGTAAATGCAGCATGTGGTACCTGTCGGAATCATCTGGAAAATGGGATCTGCTTGATCAGAACGAATGTTTTGATAGTCACGGATTCTGGCCCGTTTTTCTCGAATCCGAAAATAATCTGTACGTCACGAAAATTGACGATGGGTTTACCAAACTCTATTTATATGACCTGAAAAACCGGAAATTGGCCGATCAGCCCGTGACCGATATCAAAGGATTCGATTTCAGCGGTTATTTGCAATACGATCAAAACGCTGGGCGGGTCCTGGGGGTACACGTTTTTACCGATGCCAAAAGCACTGTCTGGTTCGATCCGGCATTGAAAGAAATCCAGCAGAACATCGATAAAAGATTGCCCGCGACCACCAACACCATTTACTGTGGTGCCAATTGCCTTGCGTCACCCGCCGTGCTGTTTGAATCCGTGTCGGACAAGCAACCCAAGAAATTCTACATTTACAGGAAATCGGACAAATCTATTGTCGGACTGGGTTCCAGTCGTCCCGGCATCGATCCAAATCAGATGGGGCAGCGCGAATTTTATCGCTACAAAGCCCGCGATGGCATGGAAATACCGGTTTATGTGACTCGACCGGCAGGTGTCACGCAGGATAACTTGCCGACAGTAGTCATCGTGCATGGCGGACCCTGGAACCGCGGCGCCTCGTGGGAGTGGGATTCTGAAGCACAATTTCTGGCCTCGCGCGGTTATCTGGTGATCGAACCGGAATTTCGCGGCGGTAAGGGATTCGGGTTTGCCCATTACCGTGCCGGCTTCAGGCAGTGGGGGCTCGCCATGCAGGATGATTTAACCGACGCCGCGGTATGGGCGACCAGTAAAGGGTGGGCCGACCCGAAACGCATCGGCATACTGGGTGGACATTACGGCGGCTACGCGGTATTGATGGGATTGATCAAAACTCCCGCGATATTTCGCTGTGGTGTTGCATTTGCGGCCGAAACCGATCTGAACGAAATGCTGGATTCACCCATCAATGACAGTTCGACAGATCAGAAACAGTACGACCTCAAAACCCTGATTGGCGATCCCGCCACCGACCAGGCGATGCTGAAGGAGAATTCGCCGCTGCTGCATGCCGATCTGGTCAAGAATCCGCTGCTGATTGCGCATGGTGCGCAAGACCGGACTTTCCCGATCCGCAATACCTCCGGCATGGTCAGCAAGATCAGGGAACACAATCCCAATGTGGAATGGATTGTGTACCCCAATGAAGCGCACGGTATCGAACATAACGAAAACCTGATTGACTTCTATCAGCATGTCGAAACGTTTCTGGAAAAAAATCTCAAATGACGATGCTGGTATCACAGGCAGAACCCGGATGAATCGCGTTTAAGTCACAGCAGACTTCAAGTGCCGTACACCGGCAGCATGGAATTTGTGTGATCCATCCGGGTCCTGGTGCCTGCCGGCACTGTTCACCATCGCTGGAGTTTTTTCACTTCACCGATCTGCTGAACCTGGTTCTGGTCGAGTTTAAAGAAACGCATCAGCGTGTAGAGTTGCTCGGTACGTCCTGACATTTCTTCCGAGGTGGCAGCCAGCTGTTCCGATGCGGCCGCATTCTGCTGCATGGCTTCGTTGAGCTGATTGATCGAGTTGCTGATCTCTGACAATCCGCTGGCCTGTTCGCCGGACGCTGCCGCAATTTCCTGCACCAGTTCGGATGTTTTGCGTATAGACGGCACCATCGCACCGAGCATCTTGTTGGCGCTTTCTGATACGGCCACGCTGCTGACCGCCAGATCGCTGATCTCGCGCGAGGCGGTCTGACTGCGTTCGGCCAGTTTGCGTACTTCAGCCGCCACCACCGCAAAACCTTTGCCGTGTGTTCCTGCACGCGCGGCTTCAATTGCCGCGTTCAATGCCAGCAGATTGGTCTGGTCGGCAATATCGTCGACGATACTGATCTTGGCGGCAATCTGTTTCATGGTTGCGGCGGTCTGCGTGACGGCCTGGCCACTCTTTTCGGCATCAACCGATGATTTGGAGGCAATCGTATCGGTGACATTGGCATTTTCACTGTTGGCGACCACGGAGGCGGACATTTCTTCGATCGACGACGAGGTGCGTTCCAGACTGGCCGCCTGCACTGAGGCGGTTTGCGACAGGCTCTGCGCGGTTTCGCTGATCTGGGTTGATGCCAGACTCAGTGATTCACAGGCCGAATTCACATCGGTGATCACCTGGGACAATTTTTCCATGGTGCTGTTGGTATAGTCTTTAAGGTCGGCAAAATCACCTTCATAGGGCTTGTCGATGGTTTTGGTCAGGTCGCCCTCGGCCAGCGCGCCGAGCACGCGCAGCACGTCGGCGATCCCGGCGCCGGTCGTCTCGACCAGCTGATTCAGCCCGCTGCCCAGTTCTTTCTGAAACCCGTGCAGGCCATCCAGATCAATCCGGCTGGTGAAGTCACCACGGTTGGCCGCTGCCACGACCTTCTGTTGTCCGGCGATGACCTGAGAAAGTTTGACGACGGTATTGTTGGTATAGGTTTTCAGTTCACTGAATAACCCTTCATATGATTTTTCAATCTTCTGGCTCAGATCACCTTCGGACAGTGCGCCCATGACGCGGATGACATCGGAAATGCCGGCGCCGGTGGTGTCGACCAGCTGGTTCAGCTGGCTACCCAGTTCTTTCTGGAATCCACTCAGGCCTTTCAGGTCGATGCGTGCGGAAAAATCACCGCGGTTGGCCGCACTCACAACCTGTTTCTGGCCATCAATCACCTGCGACAGTTTGATCACGGTATTGTTGGTATAGGTTTTCAGTTCGCCGAACGATCCTTCATACGGCTTGTCGATGGTCTTGCTCAGATCGCCTTCCGAGAGCGCACCCATGACGCGTACCACGTCGGCAATACCTTCGCCCGTGGTTTCAACCAGCTGGTTCAATCCGCTGCCGAGTTCCTTCTGGAAGCCGTTCAGTCCGTTCAGATCGATCTGCACGGTAAAGTCGCCATGATTGGCCGCTTCCACAACGTTTTTTTGCCCCTCAATCACCTGCGACAGTTTGGCGATGGTGTTGTTGGTGTATTTTTTCAGCTCAGCGAATGAGCCTTCATAGTGCTTGTCGATAGTCTTGCCCAGATCGCCTTCGGACAGTGCGCCCATCACGCGCACCACATCGGAAATACCGTCACCGGTGGTGGTGATCAGCTGGTTGACACCATTAGCCAGATCCAGCTGAAAACCTTTCAGTCCGGTCAGGTCTATTCGTGATTCAAAATCGCCGCTGTTGGCC
>CAITOF010000090.1 GCA_903893945.1 uncultured Oxalobacteraceae bacterium
CATTCCAAGCATGTCTCCGGAGCATCCCGAGCGTTCTTTTGCCTACAAAATTCTTGACTTCCTTTTTTGATTCCCATATATTCGTCGATGAAAGCGCTTTCAAAAGACTTTCAATCCCTTTAATTATAAAAATTTAACCGTAACGGACGCCCCCGCGCCGCTTTGGTTTTGGAGACAAAATGAAACACCTACAAAAAGCTACGCTTGTTGTATCACTCTTGCCCGCTCTGTTTGCACTAAGCGGCTGTGGCAGTTCAAAAGATAGTGTATCGCCCACTGTAACGGCGTCCGGCCCCGTGGCCCAAGCTGCCTTGGTAGCTGTCGTTTCTCCATCCACGATCACTACAAATCAGACCGCCACCTTGACCACCACCGGCGGCAGTGGTAGCGGCGCGGTAAGCTTCAATGTCACAACGGGTAGTTGTACTGTTTCGGGAACCACATTGACCGCTCCTGCTACAGCCGGAACATGTTCTGTCACAGCAACCAAAGTGGCAGATTCCAGCTACCTGGTCGCTACCTCAACGGCAGTCAACGTTACCGTGAATGCGCCAGGCAACACAATCAGTTTCAGCGCACCATCGTCACCGACTGTAGGCGGCGCTACCGTCAGTCTCGGTGCCACAGCAACATCCGGACTGCCCGTCTCATATGCGTCCCAAACCACGGGCGTGTGTACCGTTACCGGCAGCAGCGTCACTCCAGTGACTGACGGAACCTGTACCATCGTTGCCAGCCAGGCAGGCGACAGCAGCTTTCCTGCGGCAATACCCGTATCGGTGAGCTTCTCGGTTAATGGCGAAGCCCAGACTATTACGTTCACTGCACCGACAGCGCCAACAGCCGGAAATACCGCCAGCCTGTCTGCAACAGCATCATCGGGTTTGACAGTCGGATTTGCAGCAAGTCCTTCAACGGTTTGTACAGTGTCCGGCACGACATTAACCGCAGTCAATACAGGCTCATGCATGATCACAGCCAGCCAGACCGGTAACTCGACCTATGCTGCTGCAGGATCCGTGACGCACACTATCAGTATCAACGGTGCAGCACCGGCTCAGTTGATTTATTCAGGCGGATTTTCCGCGAGTGCCAATCTCGCCCCATCGCCGGTTTTGACTCTGACAACCGCGGGTCAATTTGGCGGTTATGCCGGTAGTGACGAAGATGGCTACTCCTGCAATACCAGCTGGTGTGGCGGAGGGGCATTCGATGCGGGAACACCTGCAACAAGTTCCGCCTATTTTTACTATCAGCCGCCAGCCCCGGCTACGGGCGAATACGTAGGATTTTTTATTCAGGCACCAGGGGTAACTGCTATTAGCGCCACAGGGAACACCAGTGGCATGCAAATCAATGGGCAAACGTCAATTTCATTCACTTTGAACCAAAACCAGGAATGGTTTAATCAGACCAATCACAATGTACTGGTGCAACTGACTCTGGGCAATCTTTATGGAACATGCAACGTGTTGTTACGCGACGTGTTTACGCCTACATCCGTTAGCGCTACAGCCTATACGCTGCTTCTGTCCGATTTCACCGTCGCCCAGAGTTGCGGAATGGGTGCATTAACACCGACCTCACCGATCGCCGCATTGGCGGCAAATACGGGTGGACCTATAGTCCAACTGGATTTCCAGGGTGATAGTGGTGCAAGCGCACTTACAGCAGGTGCAGCAGCACTTACTTCCAGCGCTAACATTACAAATGCTAATGGCAGCGGAGTATATCCAACGACCATTGTGGTCACTGGCCTGATCACGTTCCAGTAACAGGTCATAAACGAAATAAAAAGGACACTTCGGTGTCCTTTTTTCCAATTAAAATTCTCATTCTGAGCTAAATCAATCGGATTGTCAGATCGGAGAAATTTAATTCATTTATCGATTTAAATTGGAGGTTACTTTGGGAACATCAGACATTAGCCCTAATTCCTTGAAACCCAAACATGTTCTAACATCCGTTTGCGACTGCAGAAACTGCGGCCCCATCTGTCGCTTTGAACTCCAGCCACACAGTGACGTGGTCAGGCAATCCATGGCGATGCAGTCGGGCGGAAAACCCGCGGCACAAACGTTCAGAAAATAACACAGGCGGCGCCAGCACCTGTTGCAGACCAACCATCCGGTTTGAACCGGGTCGGTACTTCATCTGTTAAAAACATGTGCATTAACCAACAAATAGCCCACCATGGCGGGTAATGGGCGGCTGCTTTTATCAATTTCCTATCATTGACCAATTAAATCCACCGTTTTCCGGCTGACATCCCGTTTAAATCTGCTAAATTGAAAGACAGACAGCACGTCGCTTTGTCTTATAGCAATTGTTTATGTGGAGAAGCCATGTTTCAACTACTTTCCAAAGTCCGGGCCTGGACAATCGGAACCAAACTCACTTTAATTCTGGTTTTTATTTTCGGTGTTATTTTTATATCATTCACCGCGCTGATCAATTACAACCTCAAACAGCAGTCAGAGCATCAGGCCACTGCCGACGTGACTGAAAAAACCCGGCTGATAGTCGACATGCTGACCAACTTCGATGTTGACCTCCGCGTACGCACCAACGACTTTGCCCGCATCTTCCGTTCCAATTTCAAAAGCGCCTTTGAACTCGACACCAGTCGCTCGATTGATGTGGCCGGCGTTTCAACACCGGTACTGCGCGTCGACGGTCATGACATGAACGGTAACTTCAGTGTGCCGGACCAGCTATTCAACCAGCTCCATTTTGTGTCCACCCTGTTCGTCAAGAAAGGTGACGACTTTGTGCGCATCACGACCTCGCTGAAAAAAGAAAATGGCGAGCGTGCCATTGGCACCGTGCTTGATCACAAGAGCGCAGCATTCCGCCAGATCATGGATGGCAAAACTTACACCGGCATGGCCGAACTGTTTCACAAACAGTATATGACCCAGTACGAACCTATCGTCGACAGTTCCGGAAAAACAATAGGCATACTTTTTATCGGTCTCGATTTTACCGAAGCCATCGTGCAGATGAAAGACAAAATCCGCAGCCTTAAGATAGGCGACTCCGGCTATTTCTACGCGCTGGATGCCAGGGAAGGTGACAACTACGGTACGCTGCAGATCCATCCCAGCAAGGAAGGGAAAAATATACTTGGTTCCAAAGACAAGGACGGTCGCGAATTCATCAAGGAAATTCTGGAAAAGAAAACCGGTGTGATTCATTACCCGTGGGTGAATACGGAATTGGGCGAGACCGAAGTCAGAACGAAAGTGGTGGCTTTTTTCCCGCTGGAAAACTGGAACTGGGTGATTGCCGGCGGCGTGTACGAAGACGAATTTTCGCGTGAATACAGCAAACTGACGATGCGCTACCAGATCATCAGCATTCTGGTGGTTTTGCTGCTTGGTGCCATCCTGTACTTTACGATGCGTCAGCGTCTGAGCATTCCGCTGCAGAAAGTCATGCACTCGGCCAAAAGCATTGCCAATGGTGATCTGAGCGCCACCATTGAAATGAACCGTATCGACGAAATTGGGCAACTGGTGGATGCCATCAATGGCATCGGCAGGGGACTGTCGGGAGCGGTTCAGTCACAGCAGGAAATTTTGAAAGCGGCCAACAGCGGCGATTTTGAATCACGAATAGACCTGACCGGACTGAAAGGTTTTCAGCTGGATCTGGCTAATGGTGTCAACCAGCTGATCACCACCACCGGCGACGGTATTTCCGATGTGGTGCGCGTGATGGGCGCACTGTCCGAAGGCGATCTGGGCAAGACTATCGACAAGCACTATGAAGGCTCATTCGCTGAACTGAAAAAATACACCAACAACACCATCGCCAAACTGTCGCAGGTGATTGAGGGGCAAAAAAACGTTGTGGAAGCGGCCAATCATGGCGACTTTACCGTGCAGATCGATCTGAACGGACTGAA
>CAITOF010000091.1 GCA_903893945.1 uncultured Oxalobacteraceae bacterium
AGTGGTGAACATGGTCTTTACAATGGGCTATAACGCTAAGGATGTCAATCAACGGGACTGGGTGGGAAAAAACAAGAAACCCGCATGAACACTGCGTTTCAGGCGGGTTTTCGTACGGCGTTGGACGCCGTAAAACAAGGAATTGGTGGTGATAGGTGGACTTGAACCACCGACCCCAGCATTATGAGTGCTGTGCTCTAACCAGCTGAGCTATATCACCATGTTCAAAACGAAGCCCTAGATTATGACTTTAGAGGCTCTAACTGTCAATGAAAATGCCGCTTTTAGGCGCAACTTTCGGCTTCCGGGGCCAACTAACGCCCAAACTCCTCGCCCAGTTCCCGGCTTCTGCTGTCCGCCGCTTCAATCGCTTTGATGATGGCGCTAGCCACGCCGCTTTGTTCCATGCTGGTTAGTGCCGCATAGGTTGTGCCGCCTGTGGATGTGACCCGTTCCCTCAGCGTGGCGACCGGATCCGGCGCGGTGCGGGCCAGCGCCACCGCCCCTGAAAAGGTCGCCAGTGCCAGTTGCCGTCCCTGCTCCGGAGTGAACCCTAACTCTTCGGCGGCCTTTTGCAGGGCTTCAATAAAATAAAATACATAGGCTGGTCCGCTACCGGACACTGCGGTCACTGCGTCCAGTTGTGCTTCGTCGGTGAGCCACAGCGTAGTGCCCACTGCACTCAAAATCGCGTCCGCCGTTGCGCGCTGCGCCTCATTGACGCCCGGGTTGGCAAAAAGACCGGTGATGCCCTGGTTGATCAGCGCCGGCATATTGGGCATGGTGCGCACAATCGCGCTGTAGTGGTTGAGCCAGCGCGACAAATCCGTGATCCGTATGCCGGCGGCGATGGTTATAACCAGTTGACTGGTCAGGTACGGAGCGAGATTCTGGGCCACTTCGCGCATTTGCTGTGGTTTGACCGACAATAAAACAACATTACTCTGTTTTATGTTTTCATCAACAGTTGAGCTGGTGTGCACGCCGTACTGGTCTTTTAGGCGGGTTAAGCTGTCTGGGTTGATGTCGACCACGCGTATGTCGCCGGGTTGGCAAAGTGCGCCTTTGGTTGGGTCACACAGGCCGCCGATCAGGGCGCTGGCCATGTTGCCACCGCCTATGAAGCTTATTTTAAGGGATGGTGGCACTGAATTTATTGTTTTATTGATCATAATTGCGTTTTCCGAAGATGGCCGTGCCGACGCGCACGATGGTGCTTCCTTCCAGGATGGCGGCGTCCAGATCGGCGGACATGCCCATCGAAAGCGTGTCAAGGTCAAAGCCCTGGTGGTTCAATTGCGCTTGCAATAATCTGATTTGGCGATAGGATGAACGTTGCAGTTCGACCGAACCGGTGGGCTCGGGTATGGCCATCAGTCCGCGCAAACGCAGGTTGGGCAAGGCGTTGACCTGTTGCGCGAGTTCCGCGGTCTGGCTGATGTGGATGCCGCTTTTCGTTTCTTTTTCGCTAATATTAATTTCCAGACAAATATTCAGCGGAGGTAAATGACTGGGGCGTTGAGCGGACAGGCGCTCGGCGATCTTGAGGCGCTCAACCGAATGAACCCAGGAAAAATGCTCGGCGATCAAACGGGTTTTATTGCTTTGTATGGGGCCGATAAAGTGCCAGTCGAGTGTGACGCCCGGTGACTTTTGCTGGATAAGGCGGTTGACGGCGGCGATTTTATCGACGGCTTCCTGGACATAATTTTCACCAAACGCGGTCTGCCCTGCTTTAACCGCCTCAAAAACGGCGTCGGCACCGAAGTTTTTTGAAACGGCCAGGAGCTGAATTTCGGTAAAAGAGCGGTCCGCCTGTTGAGCAGCGTGAACAATCTGTTGCCGTACGGCTTGCAAGTTGGTCGAAATTAAGGACATAATCGAGTACAGGATATGAGTGTTTTATATTGGCTTGTTTAATGAATTACTTATTGCGAACGTATTGCATTATTCAATTTGGTGCTTCATAGTCAGATATTCAGAACTACGCATAACGATAAGCATTACTTCAGATAACACCTCTTGGTACTTTAATTTATACAGACTGTCAGGATTATAAATGGATATTTCCGAACTTCTCGCTTTCTCAGTCAAGAATAATGCATCCGATTTGCACCTGTCCGCCGGGCTGCCCCCCATGATACGTGTTCACGGTGACGTGCGACGGATTAATTTGCCGCCGCTGGAACATAAAGACGTGCATTCGCTTATTTATGACATCATGAATGACGGTCAGCGCAAGGCGTATGAAGAGTTTCTGGAGTGCGATTTCTCGTTCGCGATTCCCGGTCTGGCCCGTTTCCGGGTGAATGCGTTTAATCAGGACCGCGGACCTGCGGCGGTTATGCGTACCATTCCTTCCAAGGTGCTCACGCTTGAGCAACTGAATTGCCCCAAGATTTTTGCCGACCTGTCGTTAAAACCGCGTGGTCTGGTGCTGGTGACCGGCCCCACCGGTTCGGGTAAATCGACCACCCTGGCGGCCATGGTGAACCACGTTAATGAAAACGAATACGGTCACATACTGACCGTGGAAGACCCGATCGAATTTGTCCATGAATCCAAAAAATGCCTGATTAACCAGCGTGAGGTCGGCCCGCATACCATGTCGTTCAGTAATGCGCTGCGTTCCGCCCTGCGTGAAGATCCTGACGTTATTCTGGTGGGTGAGTTGCGTGATCTGGAAACCATCCGTCTGGCGCTGACGGCGGCCGAAACCGGTCACCTGGTGTTCGGAACGCTGCATACCTCGTCAGCCGCCAAAACCATCGACCGTATTGTCGACGTGTTCCCTGCGGAAGAAAAAGAGATGGTGCGGGCCATGTTGTCGGAATCGTTGCAGGCGGTTATTTCGCAGACCCTGTTAAAAACCAAGGACGGTTCAGGCCGGGTTGCGGCGCATGAGATCATGATCGGCACACCGGCGATTCGTAACCTGATTCGCGAAAGCAAGATTGCGCAGATGTACTCGGCGATTCAGACTGGCAGCAATATGGGCATGCAGACGCTGGATCAATGTCTTACCGACCTCGTCAAACGCAACCAGATTTCGATTGGTTCTGCCCGTTTTGCCGCCAAGATTCCAGAAAACTTCCCAGGTTAATTAAGAAAGAGAACCGATTATGGAACGCGATCAAGCCACGAAATTCATGAATGATCTGTTACGTCTGATGGTGTCTAAGAATGGTTCAGACTTGTTTATCACCGCCGACTTTCCGCCTGCGTTCAAGATAGATGGCAAGGTCACTCCGGTGTCGAATCAGCCGCTAACCGCGGCGCACACCATTGAACTGGCCCGCGCCATCATGAACGACAAGCAGGCGGCGGCGTTTGAACAGACCAAGGAATGCAATTTTGCGATTAACCCGGCCGGGCTGGGCCGTTTCCGTGTGTCCGCATTCGTTCAGCAGAGTCGCGTTGGCATGGTGCTGCGGACCATCACCACCACCATTCCCAAGTTTGAAGACCTCGGGTTGCCCAATATTCTGCAGGACATTGCCATGACCAAACGCGGTCTGGTCATTATGGTGGGCGCTACCGGTTCCGGTAAATCCACCACGCTGGCTGCCATGATCGGGCATCGCAACCAGAACAGCTACGGCCACATCATTACTGTCGAAGATCCGATCGAGTACGTGCACCCGCATAACAACTGCATCGTCACCCAGCGTGAAGTGGGTATTGATACCGACGACTGGACTGCGGCGTTAAAAAATTCGCTGCGTCAGGCGCCGGATGTGATTCAGATCGGTGAAATCCGTGACCGCGAAACCATGGACCACGCCGTGGCGTTTGCTGAAACCGGTCACCTGTGTCTGGCGACACTGCATGCCAACAGCACCAATCAGGCGCTTGATCGTATCATCAACTTTTTCCCGGAAGAGCGTCGTCAGCAATTGCTGATGGATCTTTCTCTCAACATGAAGGCGGTTATTTCGCAGCGGCTGATTCCGTTGCGCGGTACCAAGGGCCGGATTGCCGCGCTGGAAATTTTGATTAATACCCCGCTGATTGGCGACCTGGTGTTCAAAGGCCAGGTGCATGAAATTAAAGAGATCATGAAAAAATCGCGCGAACACGGCATGCAGACCTTCGACCAGTCCCTGTTCGAGCTGTACGAAGCCCAGAAAATTTCCTACGAAGACGCATTGCGTAATGCCGACTCGGTGAACGAGCTGCGCCTTGCCATTATGCTGCACGGCAAGGAAGCCAAAGAGCGCGACCTGAACAGTGGCACCCAGCATTTAGGCATCGTATGAGCACTGTGTATGATTTTACGGCGACCAGTCTGGCAGGCCAGCCGGTCGAGTTGAGTGCTTATAAGGGCAACGTTATCCTGATCGTCAATACCGCCAGCGCCTGCGGTTTTACCCCGCAGTACGAAGGCATGGAAAAGATTTACCAGCAGTTTAAAGACCAGGGTTTTGTGGTGCTGGGTTTCCCGTGCAACCAGTTCGGCGCCCAGGAACCGGGCAGCTCCGCGGATATTGGCGCGTTCTGCCAGAAAAATTACGGCGTCCATTTTCCGATGTTTGAAAAAATCAACGTCAATGGCGACAAGACCCATCCGCTATACCAGTTTCTGAAATCCCAGGCACCGGGCGTGCTGGGCAGTGAGGCGATTAAATGGAATTTCACCAAATTCCTGATTAAAAAAGACGGAACAATTGATAATCGTTATGCACCATTAACCAAGCCCGAAGACCTCGTGGCCGACATCACCCAGTTGTTATCCGAATAATCTGTTTCGCTTTTAACCCTGACAACCGATTCCCCTATGAAAAATTTTGTTAACTATGTCCTGCTGGCCATTCTGTTGGTGAGCACCCAGTCCTTTGCGCAATCCACGAAACCAACTCCGGAATCGCTGGCCAAACTATTTGAACTCACTGAAGTTCGCACCATGATTCCCCGCTTGCAGGAACAGTTGGACGGCATGATGAACAACATGACCCAGGAAATCCTGAAAGGAAAATCCATCAGCCCCGAACAGCAGAAAGCGCTGGACGTGTTCCGTACCAAGGTGGTGAAGATCCAGAAGGACGAAATCAGCTGGGAAACCGTCGAACCGAAAATTACCGAAATCTACCAGAACACATTAACCCAGGATGACGTAAACGGCATTATCGCCTTCTACCAGACACCTGCCGGCCAGTCGTTCGTGAAAAAAATGCCGGAGATCATGCAACAGACCATGATGATGATGCAAACCACCATGGTGCCGATGCTGAAAAAAATTGAAGCGGCTGGCATTGAGCTGAAGCAGGATCTGCAGCGCATTGAGCAGAAGTAACTTTTTACCCGCAACACCTGCCTCATTCCTGCCAGCGCGGGAGTGAGGGAACAACGATCTGCACGAGGGAACAACGATCTGCGTTGGCCAGTTCAAATCAGCCCTCACAATATTTCACGCAAAACCTCCGAAATATATCTCAAAAATTCAAAATCTCCAAAGAAAAGCACCCCTTGTTTTTATCATTGCCAGCCACTGAAAATAGACGCTGGTCAATTGAATAAAATGAGACGGAGTGTAAATTGAAAAAATACAGTTTGGTTATAGTGGGGGTTCTATCAGGCTTCGCCTGCGCGCAGATGGTCAACGTACAACGGCCCGAGGACCATCGTACCCACGAGCAATACGAAGCAGATTGTGCGGCAGGCATCTCGTTATCGTCCTGTGGCCCGATTCCACTGGCAAGAGACTGCGATCCGGGCACCCATTGGTCGTTAATCGGCAAAAATTACCAGCATTGTGTGGTGGATGATATGAATTGCCCGGTTGGTTCAAAGCTTGTGCATGATGCTGTGGGTAATGCGAGTTGTGAGGCGATTGTGTGCCCGGATGGTACTCATCTAGTCAACGGGGAATGTACTATTTTTGGAAAGCTTCCAATACCTCCAGCCGAATTACTTTCGACTCCAACTTACGACAAGCAACCCTACAGCTACCAATATAATTTCGGCGCAGGTATGTCCCCACAAGGTGGCTGGTTAGCACTGAACTACAGCAGCGTCGACGGCACGTGGTACATGGACGTACCATACCCGGAATATCCCTCCCGTTCCACCTGGTTTCAGAAGGGCCCGTTAAAAGGCACCTGGACCACGACCCCGCGTACCTCTTATAGCTATACGGTAACGAATGTATACGGTGGGCCCCTGCCACTTATAGACGGCCTTCCAGGGCCCCGGATAATTCCACCGGATTCCCATGCATTAATGTGGAAATGTTATGGTGGTTTTGTGAATAAGCCCGGTGGAGTTGCGAGCTATATGCCGGTGATTATCAAAGTGTGGCCGACCGCCGCCCCGAATCAATCAGTTTCGGCAAGATTCAATTGTGAAGCGAGCGGATCCTCGATGCGCCCGTTTACCATTGATGCACGGGGTTACCCGGCTGGAACCCGAAACGAACAGAATCTGCCCTGATAGAATGCCGCACACAATTTATTGGTGGGCGGCCTATTATCCGCCTGCGTTATTTGGCCCCGGTTGTAAAGTGCCAGTTACGTTTTATGGGCGTTGCATCGATCAGTCCTTCAAAATGGACGTTATATGTCGTGTCAGGTAAAAATGGTTCAACGCCTACAATGTACGCTTCATGTGAAGGAATGAGTCCCAGATTGGGATCAATATCCTTTGTGATTAGTTGGGTTATTAATGGATTGGAGGTGCCTTGTCGGGTAACGATAAATTTGGTGACGACTAATTTTGAACCCGCAACACTTGCATAACTAATTGGAGAGCTTGGAGATAATATTGCAGGAATTGGATCAGGCGTCTCACGTGTCATGAATGTCGGGACATTTTTTTGATCATTTAATGGATATACGGCTATAAAAGTAGGTGAATTATTTTGGCTATTTTTTGCATTACTGAAATCGACACACTGCGCCGGAAATTGCAAATCTGCCGAATTGCCAATACCAACTTCCGTAATTTGTTGATTCATTAAACCACTGCGGTGGTAAACCGAATTTATAAGATCTTCAATACCACCTGATCCATTCCAAGTAATGGCAAGTTCGCCAATGGAATTTGTAATGTATCCTACAAATGCAGCACGGTCCGCTGGACCGACACCGGTAAAGCCCGCTAACCCCTTGGTCTCGTAATGGCCAAATGTCTTATTGCGCACTTCATAATCCACATGATTCTGCGCCGCCCTATCCAGCTTGCTGTTCTGCGCCCACAATCCCAGCCCTAAACTGGCGCGAAATTGGTTGATGGCATTAAATGACGTCAGATTGTCCGTGTTCGCTCCATAGGTCGGTGGCGGAACAACGGTTTGCAGGTGTTCGGTCTGTGACGGGTTGGGCGGAATGAACGGTGGATTAGGTCCGCCTTGGTCGATGTTCGCGGTTCCACCGCCACAGGCCGCTAATAGTGCCGCGAACGTCGTGGCCATCCATTGGGTCTTAATCTGCATCGCTGTCCTTTTCGAGTTGGTGTCATCGACGCTGTACTTTTGCGCGGGTGGCGTTGTGTCCGACTCTCATCAGGGCAACATCGCCATCAGCAACAGGCGTAGCAGTGCCGATATAAAACAAATTCGACAGGGATTTACAGATTAAGTTTAGTTTGGTTGAAAAAAAACTCCACGCCATGCCGGCGCTTATTGATTAAATTAACTGCTGCCAGATCTGGGTGACCGCTTCCGACTGATTCATGGAATAAAAATGTAAGCCGGGCGCGCCGCCTTCCAGGAGTTGTTCACACAGGCGGGTAACCACATCCTGGCCAAAAGCTTTGATCGAGGCACTGTCGTCACCAAAACTGGCCAACTTCAGCCGGATCCAGCGCGGAATTTCTGCGCCGCACATGTCGGAAAAGCGCATTAACTGGGTGTAGTTGGTGATCGGCATAATGCCGGGGACGATGGGAATCTGTACACCGGATTTGTTGGCCGCGTCGACGAAACGGAAGTAGGCGTCGGCATTATAAAAATACTGGGTTATGGCGGCGTTGGCGCCGGCGTTTGCCTTGCGGCAGAAGTTGGCCAGATCCTCTTGCGGTGTGCGCGATTGCGGATGCATTTCCGGGTAGGCGGCGACATCAATCCAGAACCAGTCGCCGGTTTCCTTGCGAATAAATTCAACCAGATGGTTGGCGTGCGCAAAGGCGCCGCCGGCGCCGTAGCCACTCGGAATATCGCCGCGCAAGGCGACGATGCGGTGTATGTCGTTGTCTTTGTATTCCTGCAGAATGGCGCGTATCGAGGCTTCGCTGCCGGCAACGCAGGACAGGTGCGGCGCAGCTGACAGTCCTTCGGCGCGCATTTCAAGTACCGTGTCCAGTGTTCCTTTTTGCGTGGTGCCACCGGCGCCGAAAGTGACTGAAAAATACGCGGGTTTCAATGCAGCCAGCCGGGCCCGTGTC
Source organism: uncultured Oxalobacteraceae bacterium (assembly GCA_903893945.1). Classification (GTDB taxonomy): domain Bacteria; phylum Pseudomonadota; class Gammaproteobacteria; order Burkholderiales; family Burkholderiaceae_D; genus Solimicrobium. The sequence goes on from CAITOF010000091.1 coordinate 8,380, forward strand.
ACTCTTAATTTTTCTGCGCCCTCGGGTGTTTTGGGCGGAAAAAATTCAATGCTGAAATTAGGTTGCGACATGAAATTAATCTTTAAGTAGTAAAGTGGAAAGCGCCCAGGAGATCACGCTGTACAGGATGGCGGCAAAGAACGCCGACCAGAAACCCGCAACATGAAACCCGGTGAACAGTTCAGCCACCATCCAGAACAGCAGTCCGTTTAACACCAGCACAAACAGTCCAAGGGTCAGTACCGTTACCGGCAGTGTCAGCAGGATCAGAATCGGGCGCAGTATGGTATTGACAAAGCCCAGTACCACGGCCACCACCAGGGCGGTCGCGAAACTGTCGATACTGACAGAATGCATCAGGTACGGTAACGCCAGCAAGGCAATGGCGTTGATCAACCAGGTTGCTAACAAACGCATAAAATCTCCCTGAAAATCGGCTGACACGCTCCGGCGCTATGGAGCGTGCAGCCATTGCAAATAAACCCTGTGAACGCCGATTAATAACGGTACTGATCGGTTTTGTAAGGGCCTTCTTTAGGTACACCAATATACGCGGCCTGCTGGTCAGTCAGTTCGCTTAACTGGGCGTTCAGTTTTTTCAGCTGCAGACGCGCCACTTTTTCGTCCAGATGTTTGGGCAGGGTGTACACGCCGACCGGGTATTTGCCGGGATTCACGAACAGTTCGATCTGGGCTATCGTCTGGTTGGCAAACGACGAGCTCATGACGTAGGAGGGATGTCCGGTACCGCAACCCAGATTCACCAGGCGGCCCTTGGCCAGCATGATGATGCGTTTGCCGCCCGGGAATACCACGTGATCCACCTGCGGTTTGATATTGTCCCATTCGTATTTTTCTAACGAGGCAACATCAATTTCATTATCGAAGTGGCCGATGTTACAGACGATGGCCTGATCTTTCATGGCCAGCATCTGGTCATGATTGATGACATGGTAGTTGCCGGTGGCCGTTACAAAAATGTCGGCTTGGGCCGCGGCGTAATCCATCGTCACGACGCGGTAGCCTTCCATGGCGGCCTGCAGGGCGCAGATTGGATCCACTTCAGTGACCCAGACCTGGGCCGACAGGGCGCGCATGGCCTGAGCACAGCCTTTGCCAACGTCACCGTAACCGGCGATCACGCAGACTTTACCGGCAATCATCACGTCAGTCGCACGTTTAATGCCGTCGACCAGCGATTCGCGGCAGCCGTACAGGTTGTCGAACTTGGATTTGGTGACCGAGTCATTCACGTTAATCGCCGGGAATGCCAGCTTGCCTTCCTGATGCATCTGATACAG
>CAITOF010000092.1 GCA_903893945.1 uncultured Oxalobacteraceae bacterium
CAAATTTAGGGTATTTTTAAACAAACGGAGCTAAAGTTCCACAGAATTGAAAAATTAGCCGTTTTTTTGCAACAATCAGTATATTCCTCTCCCGAAAATCAGATCGTTGAATACAGCGCGTTTTAATCGGTCCGATTTTATTGGCTATCTGCTAATTTTTGTTAAACAATTTTCTCATGGTGGCGGATTTTTAGAGTTAGTCAGTCCAACCGAATCAACCATTTTTTCATCCGAAAAATCAAATTCTCCGTGCAGATTAAAATGCCTCCAGGTGGCGACTGATCCATTGCGAACAGCTTCAATCAATTCTACCTTGCGCGCCGGATCGGTCTCTTGATCCAACATCCGTGTCAAAAAAAGATAATTCCAACACGTAATCACATTTTTGATCAAGCGTCGACAACCTTCAGCGATCTCCTGCTCTTCCTTTTCGCTCTGAATAAATTCATGGTTATGACCAAACGATATAGCTTTGGAGAATTTATTCGAACTTTCCACTTTGTTTAACTGTTTCTCGATCGACTGCCTAAACGCCGGATCGTCAACGTATTTCAGGATAAAAAGCAACTTAGGCATTTTACCAAATTCTTTGAGCGCAAGGTACAAAGGATGCTGTTTGGAATAGGGATTTAATCGTTTGAAAAGTTGTGATACGCTAGCTACCTTCAACCGGATGGTCGTAATAAAGCGCAATACTTCGTCCCACTGCGATTCGATCATTGCTTCGCGAATAGCGCGGTGCGGCAAGAGCGCCGTGTGCCCTTGCTCCTCATAATTTTCGGTAAGACAGCGATCAATAATTTGACTCAGTTCTTGTTGATAATGATTGATCGCCGATACGATCAGATCGGCTAGGAGAACGTAGCTTGGCAGGGCAATTTTTTTGGTGATCAGCAGATCAATGATTTCCAGAAGAACTAGTTTTGGTCGGAATTGAACGCGTACCATCAGCGCGATTTCGTTGGAGGTAAATATTCTTGCTGCTGCGTCGAAAGCTCTGCAGCCGAAGTAATGTAGAATAAGATTTTGATGCCGAAGATAGGTCACTTTGCTGTAATTGTTAAGCACTACTTCGCTGGATCAATACCGATCTGTATGGCAGCAAAATCGATGCCGGCTTGATGAAATTGTCGCGCAAAAAATTTTCGACGTGCTTTAAAATAACCAGCCATTACAATAAAGCATACTTTATTAGTCGGTGTTCGCATGATCTCCATTGCGTCATTAAACATTAATGGTGCGAAAAAGAAATTCAGACGATCAGCATTATTAAACACGGGCGGGGATTCAAAAGCCTCCTGTTCCAAGGCATTGAAAATAGTCATTCTGGGCATCGGGATCTCTCGCTATTTGGAAAATACGGGCGGGCATTCTATAATGAATTGCCTACCGTAAATACATATTTAGCAAGAAACAGGAGAGAATCGGATCGATTAAAACGCGCTGTATTCAACGATCTGATGTTCGGGCGAGGAAAATACTGGTTGGTGCAAAAAAACGGCTAATTTATCAATTCTGTGGAACTTTAGCTCCGTTTGTTTAAAAATACCCAAAGGAATAAACCGGTCAATTCCGATGCCACCGCAAAAACAATCGCCCAACCTGTCAACCCTGTTCGTCCGGATGACCCTGCCTGTATTCAATGGCAATTCGCTGGCTGGTTGTGCTATGCCAATTTCTGCCCTAACGCGGGGGACAGGTTGGGCAGTACCAGCCCCTTTTCTTTCAACATGGTAAATTGTTCGCGACTCAGGCCAGCCTCGAGATAACGTGGGTAAAAAGTACTACCGCTCACATCGGCACCGAGTTCAACGGCCAATTTTATCTGCTTCATCGTCAAATTCTGCTCGACGAGCATATGATTGCCAAGAAATTGGAAACCGGACTTTACCAGCAGGGACTTTTTATCCGAATCAATTTCTCTGTCCTGGAGCAGAACTTTCTTGCGCGCAGAATAATCGCCTGCATCCAGTTCCGATTTAGTCAACACCAAAACCGATCTTTCATTCCGCTGGCTTTGTTGGGGGTAAGTCAGCCAGCCGTAACCTTCCATAAAACCTGGTCGGTACTTGATTTTATCGGTAAAATTGTACGAAGCAGCGCTTTTCAGTTCCACGTTATCATCAAATATCACGCCACTTTCTGCCGCAGCATCAAACCATACCTCGTTTAATATGACACTCTTAAATAGCACGCCGTTCAAGGCGCCCGGTGCCGGTCGGTAATCCTCGTCAGTCACTGCCGAGAAGTCGCCCGTCAGGACTAATCCGTCCAGTGGTACGTTGTTCTTCAGCAGAGCGATGGCAACTTCAGGCATGACGAGCTGTCCGGCCACCAAACGATTGTCAACCAATTTCAAACCCGCATTTTCAAGCGCAGTTCTCACCTCAGAATCCAGTTTTTTGCCGTGAACGATAATTTTCGTGTTCAATTCGATTGCGCTGTCTTTGGCATCCTCTGCCGTGACAATCATCGTCGATGCCGTTTCGAGCATCGACTTGCATCGCTTGTTGTCCGGCAAAGTAAAAAATGCGAGATTTGCATCCCAAAAACCCCTTGTGTACCGGGCGCCCTCGAAGATAGCGGTATTTATATTGCCTGTATCATCCTTGCCGATTGTGCCAGCAAGCGTGAAGTGGCTGTCAAATACAACACCACTTTCTTTTGCAGCCTGAAACCAGATGTCATTCAACGTGACGTAATCGAACACCACCCCTTGTAAATCACTCGCTTTCGGCTGGTACGAACCGGGCAACTTGGAAAAATCGCCATACAACACGAATCCTTCCAGAGAGTGTCCCTGCTCCAGCAGTTTGACTGCGTTGTCCGGGTTCAATGCCTTGTTATATCCAAGCACGATCAAATCGGCAGGAACGTCCTGGCCGTGTTTAAGCCGCAATGAACGCTCGGGCGACGTAATCCACTTGCGTCCCGATGCCAGTGCGGGCAAATCGACACCCAACCTGCTTACTAACCCAAAATCGGTGGCAGTCATCGTCTCCGGGTCGGCAGCGACTTTGCTGCCTGTTACGTTGACCTTCAATTCTGCCACCACCCGTAACTGGTCACACGTATAGTTCTGGGCACACTCCAGGCGACCGCCAATGACAGCGCACCCGATCTTTTCCAGCTGATCGATCTGCGCCGAATCCAATTTTTCATTCCGAACGATAATTTTTGAATGTCCGTCAAATTGCGGGTCCGTTGATTCCTGTTCAGTTAATACGATAGTCGCCGCGCTAATCAGGGCTCGTTGATATTTGAACTCATGCCCAGAATTCAGATTTTTCAGGAAACCTGGCGTATAGTGGACATTCTCAAATGCCGTTTCGCCTACAGGCGTAAATTTAACCTGGTCGTCCAGCACAATATTGCTGGTCGCTGTCCATTTTTCATTGAGTACCACATTTTTGAATTTAACGCCTTTCAAATCGTTCGTTTTTGGAATATAAGCGTGATCCTGTTTTGTGAAATCACCCGTTACAGTAAACCCTTTCAGCGAATGTCCACATGCCAATACCTGCATGGCGGCTTCAGACGGCAACGGTATCGATCTTAAATCAGGGGAATGTGGATCACTGGCTTGCAATTCGATAAAACAGGTCGCCAGTCGTGCCTCCAACAAATCTTTTTCAACTGGAAATTCAACTGCTTTTCCACCCCAGGAGGTTGATTTAAGTTTTACGGTCAGTTCATTTTCTTTTGTCTTGCTTACCGAGAATGTATACTCCTTGCCGCCCAGGACAATTCGATCAGATCCCTGTTCACCTGAAGGTGCTGTCATCAATTTGCAAAAATTTCTAAAACCCTGAATGTCGTCAAAGGGTTTTCCAACTCTATCCTTTCCCTGCACAAAATCCATCAGCACAGTTTGCGGAGCGGCATTTTTTGAAGGCGTAAAACTGTCCAGCAATCGTTCGATTGGTTTGGCGTTCATGGAGGTGATAATCGGCATACAATTTCTTTCGTGATAAAAACTGACCGTTCCGCCGGACGGACGCTAAAAAAGTCAGATAATGTGCCATGAGGTGGCGGCGTGATTGGCGGACAACGCCGGCATCACCATACCTGTCTTGTCAAAAATAGCCTTTATTGAACAAGGCCATTGGCACCTTTGGCAATACGACCCCTTTATTTTTCATCAGGCGGAATTGATCCACTTTCATCCATTCAGGAATTTCTTTTCCGGTAAAATGGCTGCCCTCCACATTCACCTTCAACTGGTCCGCCAGTTTTATCTGAGAAAAATCCAGTGCCTGGTCAGTCACCAGATGGTCGCCGACACATTGGAAAAAGTGATTCTGAAGCCTGAATTTTGTAATCGGATCTAATTCTTCATTCTGGAGCAGAATGATGTTTTTGGCAGTATTAGCTGTATTCTCAATGGTATGATGGCTTGTTTTCGCTTCGTCCTTTGTCAGTACCAGATTCGAATCGGCCAGCAGTTTCGATTTACGATAAACCGACTGGCTGTTGTTTTCGCTCAGGAAATCGGGTCTGAATTTCACCTCTCTAGTGAATTCATAGTTTTCGTCATGGTCCAGTTTGACCTGGCTATCAAATATGACGCCGAGTTTTACCGCCGCATCAAACCAGCTTCTGTTAAGGATGACATTACTGAAGGCAATGCCCCTCAGATAGGGCAAGTCCGCTGTTGATGGTGCATCCACCTTGGTAAAATCACCGGATAATCCGAGTCCGTCGAGCGGCACTTTCTGCTTTAAAAGTGCCATGGCAACCGCCGGCTCAACGACCTGACCGAGTACCAGATGACCGTCTATTACCTTGATTCCCGCATCCCTAAGCGTGACGATGGAGTCAGGGTCACGCGTATCGCTATGGACAAGCACCAGATCATCTGGCAAGGTCTCACCGCATTTAATGCGCAGGGACTTTTCCATCGGCGTCATCCAGTTCCGTTCAGTCGCATTAAACCTGGGTAACAGCAGGCCGTGTTCATCTGCATACAGAAATTGGGCTGGCGTCATTTCTTCCGGCTTCGCACCGATCTTGCAACCCGCGACATTTACCTTGCGTTGCTCAGCCACTTTCAACTGCTCGAAGTTGAGCGACTGATCGACAACCAGGTGCCCCTCCAGAATTTTAACGTTCTGAATTTGAAGCTGATTTTTTTGGCCATCGTCCAGGACCTGGTTCTGCACCAGGATACACTGGCGTCCAAAATTTTTTTCATTCCGCGCTTCATCCACAGTTAGCACAGGCAGTGCCGTGGTCTTGGTACTGGCTGGCTTTTGACTGACATTGTGCGCCGCCCCGACTGCAGCAGACCCATCGCTGGCCACTATAAACCCTTCTGAATAATTGCTTTCCAGAAGTTTATCCGCGACCTCTGACGGTACCGGCAGGTCCGATGATAAGCAATTATTGTCCTTCATTTGCATAAAACAGATGGCGAGCCGCTCAATCAACAACGTCTTTGAAACTGAAAAGTCAATTTGATCCTGTCCGGCCGATTCCGGGACAAGTACAAGTACCAGCATGTCTTCATCATCAATCGACGGAGCCACTCCGAACGAATAATTTTCCCCACCCAAATTAATTTTATTCGCGTTTTCATCGTTTGAATTTCCACCCAGCAATTTGCAAAAGTTCTCAAAACACTGAATATCTTTAAAGTATTTTGCACTGCTGCCTGCGCCATTGATAAAATCGTTCACCAACTGTTCCGGGCCAGACATTTCCTGGGTGGCATACGAATTGGAATGCCGTTGCAGTGAAACAGTGGTCGGTGGGGTGGCCGTGCTGGTCAAAATTGTCATGACATTTTCCTTCCGCTAAAAAGCCGAATGCACACTGACAGGTCGTTTTATCAGGCCGTGTTCAATCCGAACATCGTCAGTTAATTTCAATTTCAAAACGCCGCCGGTGTAATAATGCCGATCGTTTTTTCGGGCGATCGTACCAGAACCTGATGCTGCGCCGCTGCGTTGTCCAGCGCCGTTGGGGTTGCTGCCGGACAGGAATGGTTTGCCCGAAAATACATCGCAGCCGCGATTCTGGCTTCGGACGTGCCGCCTAGCTGATTATGGTAGTCATCGGCAACGGCACAGCCTGGCAATTGATTGCTGCTGCCCGGCGCAGCGCTGGTATCACCCCCCAAAGGAACAAACCCATCCGCGTAATCCCCATAGCCTTTATTGTTAGTGGTCTTGGTTTGTACAGCGAAGTAGGTTGTGCCGCAATTATCCCTGGGCACAAACGCATAGGGTTTGCCGCAAGTCGTGGCTCCGATCTGAACCACATTGATGCCGATACCCGCAAGTCCGTTTATAGCCGCCTCACTGGCAGAACAGGTATCTGAACCGGTAATGATATAGACCGTGTTCAGATTCAGACTTGACAATGGCGTCCCGGCTGGCAAGATATAATTTCCCGGCGCTTTGCCGGAAAATGGGAATCTTGCATTTCCAGCCTGGTAGGTACCGTTCGTGGCCAGGTTGGCGAATGCCTTACCGTCCGATGCCGGACCGGCAATCATGTAGGCCAGTTCACTGGCGATACCCACAAGCCCTCCGGTGTTATAGCGCAGATCCAGTATCAGATCCTTGATGCCAGCACCCTGGTTGGCGCCCTTGAGATAATTTATCGCTACGGCCAGGAAATATTCGGCCAGTGCGTTATGGTCGTTAAACAGGATATAACCCACCGACGGATCGTTCGCCAGCGTGTTATACACTGGCACCGGACTCGTTGTTAAACTGGTTGCCTCCAACGTGACCTGACGCGTGGTCGCGCTACCCGGGTCGAGGATTTCGAGCGTATACCGTTTTCCTTTTAAGGGCTGAAATAGTTCAATGAGCGTGTTGATGTCCGTTCCCTGAGCGACATTCACACGATTGACTGATACGATTTCGGTGCCGCGCACGATACGATTGGCAATGGCTGGATTGTTGTTCGTATTAATCTGGCTGGGATCCGCCGGATTAAAGTCACTCAGCGTATACGCCACCACAATTTTTCGCGGCGGCGCGGCCTGCAGCAGGGCCAGCTCAAAGCCAAAGCTGAGCGGTCCTGGCGCTGACAGCGTGGCCGATGCGCTAAACTGGCCGGTTGGAACCGTAAAATGAAATTGATCCACCGGTTTTCCGGTTGCGGTGAGCTGTTGGGTGCGTTGCGTGTTGAAATACGCATTGACCACATCGAAGTTCGACGACAGTAATTGTGCTGAAACCGAATTATCGGTCGGATTAATAAAGGGCACCGTCGCGCCAGGCACATACGGTGCCATGCTCACGATCGGGACATCGTTATTCCACAGATACGTATCATGGACGAAAGCGGTGATCCACTGCATTTCAGTCGTGAGACTGCCCTGCACGTCACCATAGGGTTGCCTGGTGACCGGATCGATCGTGCCTGATGGTCGCGGCGTCGCGCAATGTTGTGCAAGGCTGGCCACATCCGCCGGCAATGGCGCTGCTGCCATGGGTTGGTCGGCAGCCATTTCCATTGCGGTAATCCATGTCGAGGTGCCCGGTGACACACCGTCGCTGACCGCGGTTGCAGGCGTCAGGTTTTGAAGGTTGGCCACACTTTCAAGGTCATTGGCGGCCCCGACCGTGGCGAGCGGCGTTGATCTGGCCTGCGATGCCGCTGCCAGTATCGTTACACCACTCAGGTTGCCGGAATTTGGGTCAGTACCGGCACCACCGCATGCCGCCAGCAACATCGACAAGGTCAGGCAGCACAGGTGCGTTTTAACCGCCATGGTGGTTCTGATTTTGGTCGGATTCATTAATTAACACTCCTTTTCGATTCGTGCCACGCCACTTCAGGGGAATTCGGTGAAATCCATTTTATGCCGCGTGACAGTGGCATCCTGTGACCTGGGTCACATCTGGCGCAGGTTGCGCCTGAAATAAACCACGGGTAAACCGGATTTTGTGGCGTGTTATAACGACGCACGCGACATTGAAAGCGGGTCGGCGTTTGCGGGTTCAGGCGGGATTTCGGGCAACATGAGGGCGACATGAGGGCGTGAAAAAAAATGCCCGCTTTTCGGCGGGCAGATTTTTCAAACTTGAAGATCCTGAAACAGTTATTCTTCGCGCGATGCTTTCTTGCGTTCGTGCTCTTTCAGGTAGCGTTTGCGCAATCGTATGCTTTTTGGAGTAATTTCAACCAGTTCATCGTCATCAATAAATTCGACCGCATATTCCAGCGACATCTGAATCGGGGGCACCAGACGCACGGCTTCATCGGTTCCGGAGGAACGCACGTTGGTTAACTGTTTGCCTTTAATCGGATTGACGACCAGATCATTATCGCGTGAATGAATACCGATAATCATCCCTTCATAGACCGGGTCATTGTGTGACACGAACATGCGACCACGATCTTGCAGCTTCCAGATAGCGTAGGCAACCGCGGCACCGTCGTCCTGGGAAATCAGCACACCGTTACGACGACCGGCCATTTCGCCACGAGTGGTATCCACCGGGGCGTATTCATCAAACACGTGACTCATTAAACCGGTACCGCGCGTCAGCGTCATGAACTCGCCCTGAAAACCGATCAGGCCGCGTGCAGGAATGCGATATTCCAGGCGGACACGACCTTTTCCGTCGGGCTGCATGTCTTGCAGGTCACCACGGCGACGTCCCAATTCCTCCATCACGCCGCCCTGGTTGGCTTCTTCAACGTCGACCGACAGCATTTCAAACGGCTCATGACGTACACCATCGACCATTTTAAAAACAACCCGTGGACGCGAAACAGCCAGTTCATAACCTTCACGACGCATGTTTTCCAGCAAAATGGTTAAATGCAGTTCACCGCGACCGGACACTTCGAAAGTGGTGTCATCACCAGTTTCATTTACACGCAATGCCACGTTGGCCTTCAATTCACGATCGAGACGATCACGAATCTGGCGGCTGGTGACAAATTTGCCTTCACGACCCGCCAGCGGTGAATTGTTAACCATGAAATTCATGTTCAGGGTCGGTTCATCAACCTTTAACATCGGCAGCGGATCCGGATTATCGATAGCGCACACGGTGGTACCGATGCCAATTTCGTCAATACCGTTAATCAGCACGATGTCGCCTGCCACGGCTTCATCCACCAGCACGCGCTCCAGACCTTTAAAATTCAGCACCTGATTAATCCGTGCACGCCTCGGTGTACCATCCGGGCCGTCCATGATAACCACGTCCTGCAGCGCTTTGACACGGCCGCGGCTGATACGGCCAATGCCTATTTTACCCACATACGAGTTGTAATCGAGCGAGGAAATCTGTAATTGCAGCGGGCCGTCAGGATTATCGTCGCGCACCGGCACGTGTCGCAGTATGGCGTCGAATAACGGATCCATGTTGCCTTCGCGGGCTTCAGGATCCAGACTCGCGTAGCCATTTAACGCCGAGGCGTATACAACCGGGAAATCAAGCTGTTCATCGTTGGCACCCAATTTGTCAAACAGTTCAAATGTCTGGTTCACGACCCACTCGGTCCTTGCGCTGGGACGATCAACCTTGTTGACCACAACGATAGGATTCAGTCCGAGTGCCAGCGCTTTGCGTGTGACAAAACGGGTCTGTGGCATCGGGCCGTCAACTGCGTCGACCAGCAACAGCACAGAATCCACCATCGACAGAACACGTTCCACTTCGCCACCGAAATCGGCATGGCCCGGGGTATCAACGATGTTGATGTGAATGCCTTTGTATTCCACGGCACAGTTTTTTGCGAGAATCGTGATGCCACGCTCTTTTTCAATGTCGTTGGAATCCATGACGCGTGCATCAACTTGTTGATTATCGCGGAAAGTGCCTGATTGACGTAATAATTGGTCAACCAGAGTGGTTTTACCGTGATCGACGTGAGCAATGATCGCGATGTTGCGGATGGCGCGTTTTTGATTTGACATGATAGAGTGTGATTTAATTGATAATTTCTGATAACCAAACATTATAACATGTTGCGTTGCAAAAAACTGGCGCAGCGCTCTGATTTAATGAATAAGTCAGCCGAACAATTCAGGATGTCGCCGATACAAGTCGTTCGGGAGCCAAAACTTGAAATTCTTGCAATAAGGCTGAGCCCAGAAATTGCTGATCACTCTGGCGATAGACGCGCTTACGGCCCAGTGCAAACACCTCCGGAAAGCCTTCTTTTGCCAGACTGATTCGCTGACCATGCAAGAAACGTTCTGCCAGCGTATCGGAAAGCTGGATTGCGGCAAAGTCAGACAGCAGTGCATCAACCGGTTGTAACAGTGCCAGTCGCTGTTCGGCCGTACTTTGCCTGATTGATTCCAGCTCCGTCGCATCGACCAGACGTAAATTCCCGACCTGGGTTCGCCGCAAGGCGTTCAAATGTGCACCGCACCCGAGCGCCTTGCCAATGTCTTCACCCAGAACACGAATATACGTGCCCTTCGAACAGCTTACCCGCAAGCGTACAAAAGGCGTTTCGTAACCTAGCAAGGTTAATTCATGTATAGTTACCGCACGCGCTTCACGCTCCAGTGTAATTCCGGCGCGAGCATATTCGTACAACGGCTTACCGTCACGCTTTAAGGCCGAATACATGGGCGGCGTCTGTTGAATGGCGCCGCGAAATTGGCCGAGGACAGCTTCGATTTGATCCCGGGTCGCAGTCACTTCATGAACTGAGACATGCGCACCCTCGGTGTCACCGGTTTCGGTGGTTATGCCTAAATGCACCACGGTTTCGTAAGTTTTATCCGCGTCCAGCAAATCATGCGAAAATTTGGTTGCTTCACCAAAACAGAGTGGTAATAATCCGGTCGCAAATGGATCAAGCGTGCCGGTGTGACCTGCTTTTTTGGCGTTCAGTAAGCGTTTTGCCTGTATCAAGGCATCATTGCTGCTGAGACCCACCGGCTTATCGAGCAATAACACGCCGTTCAGAGCAACCCGGACGTGCTTAACTTTTGCTGGTGTCATCGTCAGACCCGACATGCTGATCCGATTCGGCCTGGGTCGTATTGGTGGCGATGGCTTCGTCTATCAATTTTGACATGGCAATGCCATTCATTGTTGACGTGTCATGCACAAAATGAAGTTGGGGAAGTGTGTGGATATGCAGGCGTTTGCCCAAATGCATGCGTAAAAAACCGGCCGCCTTGTTGAGACAATTAAGCGCCGTGACGATTTGGTCGGGCTGGTCACGCAAGGTCGTGAAATAGACTTTTGCGTGTGCATAATCGGGCGTAACCTGCACTTCAGTCAGCGTTATCATACCCACCCGCGGGTCTTTTAATTCCGCGCTGATAATCACGGACAGATCGCGCTGAATCTGATCTGCCACGCGCAAGCCCCGGCCGGGTATGGATTTACTGTTTTTTGCCATTATCTGAACTCGTTAATTCCTGTTTAAACAAAATCAGGCATTTTCTCTGACCACCACCTTGGAGTGAATGCCTGCCTGTTTACAGCTTCCGAGCAACCTCTTGAACTTCGAATACTTCGAGTTGGTCACCAACCTGAATCTCATTGAAATTTTTCAGCGACAAACCGCATTCGAAGCCGGATTTGACTTCTTTCACGTCATCCTTAAAGCGTTTCAATGAATCCAGTTCGCCTGTCCAGATAACGACGTTGTCACGCAGCAGACGTATCGATGAGCCGCGTCTGACCAGGCCTTCCAGAACATAACAGCCGGCAATCGCGCCGACCTTACTGATGGTGATCACCTGACGGATCTCAACCAGACCCAGTGCCTGTTCACGTTTTTCTGGTGCGAGCATGCCTGACAATGCCGCTTTTACGTCATCAACCGCATCATAAATGATGTTGTAGTAACGTATGTCGATACCATTTGCTTCGGCCAACTTGCGTGCAGAAGCATCGGCACGAGTGTTAAAGCCGATCAGCACCGCTTTTGAAGCCACAGCCAGGTTGACGTCCGATTCAGATATACCACCCACCGCGGCATGCACAACCTGTACACGCACTTCCGAGGTCGACAGTTTGGTCATGGAGTGCACCAGCGCTTCCTGCGAGCCCTGTACGTCGGTCTTGATAATCATCGCGAGGGTTTTGACTTCGCCTTCGCCCATATTTTCAAACATGTTTTCAAGTTTTGCTGCCTGCTGTTTGGCCAGTTTCACGTCGCGATATTTACCCTGACGGAATTGACCGATCTCACGCGCCTTGCGCTCATCAGCCATGACCATGACTTCCTCACCGGCGTTAGGCACTTCCACCAGTCCCTGAATTTCAACCGGAATGGAGGGTCCTGCTTCCGAAATGGACTGCCCGTTTTCATCCAGCATGGCGCGTACCCGGCCATACGACGAACCGGCCAGAACCACGTCGCCACGTTTCAAGGTACCAGACTGAACCAGGATGGTGGCAACCGGACCACGGCCTTTATCCAGACGTGCTTCGACAACCAGACCGCGCGCCGGCGATTCTGTCGCTGCTTTAAGTTCGAGAACTTCAGCCTGCAATAAAACCTGTTCCAGCAATTCATCAATTCCCTGTCCTGTTTTGGCGGACACCGAGACGAAAGGCGAATCGCCACCGTATTCTTCCGGCAGCACGTTTTCAGCGATCAGTTCCTGCTTGACCCGATCCAGATTGGCGCCCTGCTTATCGATTTTATTGACAGCCACAACCAGCGGAACTCCGGCGGCTTTGGCATGTGCAATGGCTTCTTTGGTTTGCGGCATCACACCGTCGTCGGCGGCAACCACCAGGATAACAATGTCGGTTGCCTTGGCGCCGCGCGCACGCATTGCCGTAAAGGCTTCGTGACCCGGCGTATCCAGAAACGTAATCATGCCGCGTGGCGTTTCAACGTGGTACGCGCCAATATGCTGGGTAATTCCACCTGCTTCACCGGACGCCACTTTGGCGCGCCGAATATAATCGAGCAGACTGGTTTTACCATGATCGACGTGCCCCATGACCGTCACCACAGGTGCGCGAGGGAATGTTTTATATTCGATCTGCGTGCCACCTTCGACCAGCATTGCTTCAGGGTCATCCAGTTTGGCAGCAAAGGCCTTATGCCCCATTTCTTCAACAAGGATAAGCGCAGTTTCCTGGTCCAGCACCTGGTTAATGGTGACCATCTGCCCCAGTTTCATTAATTGCTTGATGACTTCAGACGCTTTAACGGACATTTTGTGCGCCAGTTCGGCAACTGTAATTGTTTCCGGTACGTAAACATCTTTAACCACGGCTTCAACCGGAGCCTGGAAATTGGTTTCACGTTCTTCGACGTGATGCGATCCACGCCGCGCACTCTTGCCACCGGCACGCCAACCCTCACGCCCGGTTGTGGGTGCGGCTGTATTACCACGGGTTTTAAGTCCCTTCTTCTTGGCTGTGTCTTCCTGCCAGGTGGAAGAAACGTTGGCGGACTTGATCGATTTTTTATCGATGACAACCGTCTTTTTTTCGTCTTTTTTCTCGCTGTGTTTTCTTTCGGCAGGTTTATGCAAGGTACCTTCCGATGTTTTCGGTTTTGCTTTGGCAAGTGCTTCTGCGGCCGCGTCGGCATCGCTTACCGGCGCCGCAGGCGGCACAGGTTTAACCACTTTGCGCTGTGTGCTCATCATCGCCTTGATCTGAGCCACCTCATCTGCTACAACCTTGCGTGCATTTTCTGTTGCCTCAGCACGTTCACTGGCCACCTTGGTCGCTTCTATTGCTGCCTGAACCACGGCCGCCGATTTTTTCCGGGCCGCCGCTTCGTCGTCCTCCGCGAGCTGTTTTGCAGCATCCGCCGCAAGCGTCTTTTTATCGGCTTTCAGGTCTTCCGCGACAGTGTCGTCAGCCGCTGTGGCCTTCGATTTGGCCGTCGTTTTCCTCTTGGTTTGAGCAGCCTGCAATTTTGCTGCATCTTCTTCGCCAGCCGCACGCTTGGCCGCTGACTTTGCCGCCAATTCACCCTGTTTGGAAGCGACCAGTTCGGCCTCTTCAAGCGCTTTGGTCTGGGCTTCCTTTTCTGCTTCCAGGCGGGACAGGTGGTTTTGCTTTTCTATTAATTCTGCTTCCTGTCTGGCACGCAACTCATCGTCGAGGCGATCCTGTTCGGCCTGTTTTTCCAGATCATCTGATTTTGCCGACGTAACGGATTTTTCAACTTCGGGGGTGGCATCATCACGTTTAACGAATGTACGCTTTTTACGCACTTCAACCTGAATGGTCCGTGATTTACCGGTTGCATCGGCCTGCTTGATTTCCGTTGTCTCTTTGCGAGTCAAGGTGATTTTTCGGGTATCCCGATCCGCATCGACGCCGTGAGTACGGCGCAAATGTTCGAGGAGACGCTCCTTGTCCTCTTTGGACAGTGCATCGGAAGTCGAACCCTTGACTACACCTGCTGAACGCAATTGAGTTAGCAGCACTTCAGCTGACATCTTCAGCTCGGTGGCAAATTGGGCTACGTTATTACTCGCCATTCAGTCCTCTTTTTCTATGTGGCGCGGTGAATGACTGACATGCCAGCCATCCATTACTAACAGGATCAAACAAAATTATTACGGCAGTTTTACAACCCGACATTTTTCTCTGATAAAGCCTGCACAAAGAGAACTGAAACCTGTCACTGGTTTAAACCTGGGCAACTTTTTATTTAGATCTCTATTTACTTTCTGTGACGCTCCATGCCTTTGCCAGAATGGCTTTGGCACGATCATCGTATTTGGCATCGATGAGTTTCATTTCATCATCTGTCACGTCTTCAAATTCATTCTTGATCAATTGGCGCGCACGTTCTGTCGACAACGCCAGCACCGCGCCGAATTCGTCATAAGCCAGTCCGGCGAACGCATCCAGCGTTTTTATGTTGGCCAACCCCAATTTACCGGCAGTAACACGATCCATGCCCGGCAAATTGATTAACGCGTCTTCGACGCCCTCGACACCCTCTTCCGACGCAATCGCTTCGGACACAATGGCGTCACGCGCACGATTTCTCAGTTCATTCACGGTATCTTCATCCAATGCCTCAATCTCCAGCATTTCGCTGATCGGCACATAGGCAATTTCTTCCAGACTGGAAAAACCTTCCTCTACCAGAATATCAGCCACTTCCTGATCGACGTCGAGTTTTTCCATGAACAAGGCACGAATCACCGATGTTTCCTGCTCGGATTTATTGGCCGACTGTTCGGCAGTCATAATATTGATCTGCCAACCGGTTAATTCTGCCGCAAGGCGCACATTCTGACCATTTCGTCCGATAGCGATGGCGAGATTTTCATCGTCAACCACAACATCCATGGCGTGCTTTTCTTCATCAACCAGAATGGACGAGACATTCGCCGGCGCAAGGGCACCAATAACGAACTGGGCCGGATCGTCGGACCACAGAACAATGTCAACGCGCTCGCCACCCAGTTCACCGGTGACGGCCTGAACGCGCGAGCCACGCATACCGACGCAGGTCCCGATGGGATCAATGCGCTGGTCATGCGTGTAAACCGCGATTTTGGCGCGAACACCCGGGTCACGCGCAGCCGATTTTACTTCCAGTGAACCCTGTTCGATCTCGGGGACTTCCAGCTCGAATAATTTCATGATGAATTCAGGCGCCGTACGCGACAGGATAACCTGGGGGCCGCGTGCATTGCGATCGATACGCAGGATATACGCGCGCACCCTGTCACCGATACGCAGGTTTTCTTTCGGGATCATCTGGTCACGAGGCAGGCGCGCTTCGATTTTTCCGGATTCAACAACCGCTTCACCGCGTTCCATGCGCTTGATCGTGCCTGTGACCAACGAATCGCCACGCTCCAGAAAATCGGCCAGAATCTGCTCACGCTCAGCGTCACGAACCCGTTGCAGCATCACCTGTTTCGCGTCCTGGGCAAAGCGGCGACCGAATTCGACCGATTCAATGGATTCTTCAATATACTCATCGACTTCAATGTCAGGATATTGCTCCATCGCTTCAAAATGCAGTATCTCCTGATCGGGCAATTGCAGACCCGCATCGTCAGGCACCACGTGCCAGCGACGGAATGACTCGAATTCGCCCGATTCACGATCGATCGTCACGCGGATATCAACATCACCGGGATAACGTTTTTTGGTCGCCTGTGCCAAAGCATGCTCGAGAGCGGCGAAAACAATTTCCTTGTCCACGTTTTTTTCACGTGCCAAGGCATCTACTAACAATAAAACTTCGCGACTCATGCTTTGCGACTCCTAAAATCGACCTGTGGCACCAAACGCGCCTTATCTACATCAGCCAGTGTAAACGCCAACATGGCTGCCCCATCTTTAACTTCAAATTCCAGATGCAATGTTTCCCCTGCCGGCTCCCGAATCACGCCTTGGTATGTCTTGCGGTTCGGCGTACCAGGCATGGGCAACCTTAATTTTACAATCGCTTCCTGTCCGACAAACCGAACATAATCCGACAGCCTGTTCAACGGCCGGTCCAGACCCGGCGACGACACTTCCAGCCGTTCGTAATTGATGTTTTCAACCGTCAGTACATGGCTAAGCTGGTGACTTACTGTGGCGCAGTCTTCCACGGTTATGGTGGCATCCTGCTCAGGCGTACAATCGATAAAAACACGAACCAGACCACGCGCGGCCATTTCAACATCAACCACTTCAAAGCCGAGGCCTGTCACTGTTTTTTCAATCAACGTACGAGAATTCAAACCCACCTCCTGTTACCACAGATTGCCGCGCCCGAATTTCAGCATTAACGTCCACGTCAGCCTGCCAGATCAGCCACTTGCGCCGCTGTACACATCAATTCAGGCAACCGGCATCACCGACTGTCATCATGACCGGATTCGCAAAAAAAAAATGGGCACGAGCCCATCTTCTTTTTGACACTTCCACCAAAAGCTAGAAAGCTTTTTAACTACCGGATTATAAACGATAACTTATAGGCTGACAACGCAAAATTGGGCCAATTTGAGTAAATATGGCATAAATATCAAGAGTGTGGCAAAAGCTGTCTAGCCACGGGAACGCTTGCGCGGGATTCCCTGGTAATTATGCGTTGATGCCACCGCAGGGCCACTGCGATGTTTGCGCGGTGCCGCAGGAAATCCCAGCGCCGTCTGCATCGGATCCGGCTGGCGACTGCGTTGTGGCCTGCCTGGTGCACCGGCACCATTTTCAGGTGACTTGGCAAAACGTGACTTTTTTTCAATAAAATTGCCATTAAGACCATTCCTGGCCTGATTGCCAAACCGTCCCTGTTGCCCCGTTTTGTCTTTCAGCCCTGGACCCTCTCGGTCCTCACGCCCGATCTTTGCCTCTTTTTCCATGCCGCATACTTTCAGCAGATCACGGGCGGCATTTTCTTCCAATTCTTCCCAGCGGCCACGTTTCAGATTCGGTGGCAACGTCATCACGCCATACCGGGTACGAATAAGTCGGGACACGGTAAGTCCGACGGCTTCAAACATGCGCCTGACCTCACGATTTCGCCCTTCGCCTATCACCACCCGGTACCATTTATTGACACCCTCACCGCCGCCATCACTGATTTTTGAGAACTGGGCTAGTCCGTCATCCAGTTCGACGCCGCTGAGTAATTTCTGACGCATTCCTTCTTCCAGCGTACCTAATGTCCTGACAGCATATTCACGTTCGATGCCATACCTGGGATGCATCAACCGGTTCGCCAGATCACCGGAAGTCGTAAACAGCAGGAGTCCCTCGGTATTAAAATCGAGGCGACCCACGGCCAGCCATTTTCCTGTTTTCATCGACGGCAGGCTGGAGAAAACCGACTCGCGGCCCTCCGGATCGTTGGTGCTGACTATCTGCCCGGCCGGCTTATGATAAACCAGCACACGGGGTGGCTTTTTACTGATCTTGCGCTGGATAAGCTTGCCGTTGAGACGGACCAGATCCGTTGGCAGGATACGCTGTCCGATGTGGGCAGGTTCGCCATTGACAGAAACACGCCCGGCCACAATCAGTTCTTCCATGTCGCGACGCGATCCTAATCCGGCTTCCGCCAGCACTTTATGCAGTTTGGGTGCATCGTCGTCGGAGGTCAAATTGCGTTGTGGTGGTTTCGATTGCGGCTTGCGCCCCACCTGCTTTGCCTCCGCCTCCGACTGGTCAAACGCCGTTGACGTCACAAATGAAAATACTTCATCAGCGGTCACACCGGCTTTTCCAGCCAGCTTGTGCCCATTGCGCGGATTATTTTTTTGCCCAGCCCTGGCTTTATTGTTGCCGCCCGGCTTACCCTCACGCGGAGGACGCGCTGCTCTGGCCGGGTTTCCTGGTGGCCGCTCCGACGAATCGGCTGGAGCAGCAAGCGTTACTGCCGCTGGTGCCTCTGCAGGAGTCGGTTCCGATTCCCTCGGTTCAGCGGCGGCATCTGTCCGATCATTACGCACCCGGCGCATCATGCGCGGACCACGCACGCCGTGCTTTTTTTCGCGTGACTGCTTCGCCTTCTTCTCAGTATTTGTATCAGCATTTTTTTCAGCACCATCGGGCAAAGCGGCCTGTGCATCGCTGCCGGTGGAACCGGATTCATCTATGGCATTATTGGACATCGTTATCATTCGTGGTTGGTTGGATCCGGCGCATCCTGGGTGATTAATTCAGGTTCTATGGCGCTGGTTATGGCATCATTTTCTGGGGTTTCATTGAATTGTTCCTGTGCAATGGCAACTTCTGTTGCCGGGACATTGCTGTCTTCACCGGAAAAATCCATACTGGATTGCTGCAGATTTTCCTGCAAATGCGATTGAATTACTTCAATGTGTTCTCGGTCACTGCCACCCATGGTTTCTTCGGACACGGCCTGCAGCGGTGGTAACTGGCCTAACGATTCCAGTCCAAGGTCATCTAAAAACTGTTTCGTTGATGCGAATAAAGCGGGGCGTCCCGGCACGTCGCGGTGACCAATTGTCTCTATCCAGCCCCGATCTTCGAGCATACGGATGGTCTGCGCATTGACGGTCACGCCGCGAATTTCCTCAATATCACCGCGCGTGACCGGCTGCTTATAGGCAATAATGGCCAAGGTCTCGAGAGCGGCGCGCGAGTATTTGGGCGGCTTTTCCGGATTCAACCGGTCCAGATACTTGCGCATCCCCGGCCGACTCTGGAAACGCCATCCGGTCGAAAGAGCCACCAGCTCGACACCACGGTCTTGCCATTCGGTCTTCAACATACCCAGCATCAATTTGATGGCGTCATTTCCAATGACATCGTCCGAAGACGTTTCTTCCACAAAAAGCTTTTTCATGGAATTTAGTGAAAGCGGCTCATGCGCGCATAGCAGAGCAGTTTCGAGGACTACTTTCGCCTCAGCAGTATTCATGTGCAACTCTTTAACAACGTGTGAAGGGAAATGAATTTATTGTGTATTTTGCGGATGGCGTTATATCTGTGCACATCCAAATTTGGCTTTGCCAACTATTATCCGAAACCTGAACCGGTGACAGGATGGGATAATCAACGATAATGTAGTCAGGTCCTACTCAGTTCGCAACACTGATTACGTCCTATCAAGGTCAGCTGTCAGCCCGGAATAATAAGTTCGCAGCTGACACCCGCATAAATTCATTCATTTTCGAGTACATTTCACGGGGAATTGTAAACGATTATTCTTAGACCGCAAGCTAAATTACCAAAAACACCACCACGCCGGCCGGATTTAGATTTAGTCACTTTTACTGAAAAGGCCACGAAATTCGTGGCCTTTTGTCTGGTTGCGGGGACAGGATTTGAACCTATGACCTTCGGGTTATGAGCCCGACGAGCTGCCAGACTGCTCCACCCCGCGTCTGAATAGTAAAACCACGCCAGGCGTAATTTAAAATCGGCCCAGGAGATACCACCTAAA
>CAITOF010000093.1 GCA_903893945.1 uncultured Oxalobacteraceae bacterium
AGATACGATCAGATTCTGAGCCATCTTGCAACGCCCAACGAATTGTCACTGTAGCGTCTAAAACGAAATCATTAATCATCAGCGACGTCCTCGCTGACGCATTTTTGTGAATTGCATGTGATCAACTGTTCCAACGCGCATGGCCTTAATTGCCTTTATTGCATCGCTTGCCTGTTGGGAAGCGCGACTGGCTGCCGGTACCAAGTCGGCAACTGGTTGTCCGCGATTAGTGATAGTGATACGTTCCCCTTGTAGAACCTGTTTGATCAGGTCTGGCAATTTTGTCTTTGCCTCGTAAATGCCATATTCGCTCATATTTATCCCCAAAAAGTCAAACTAACTTGGTCTAGTCTGCACACTAGACTAAGTATATGCAGGCACAATTTTGAATATAAAGCCCATCATGACGGTTGCCAAATTTGTCTTTATTCAGAGTTAATGTCTACATGAACATCCTAAAATCAGCCTGCCCGCTACTTTTAACGTAGGTCCAAGGAAAAGGGCTCGCAAGCAGATGGGTATCAAATCGCAAACAAGAAAATCAATCATTAATTACGGATACCAAAAATTTCCAACAATGGGACATTATGTTAATCAAAAAACCACTATTCACCTTGTAAAAAGTCACTTTATAACATAAAATAAGAAAATTATCTTATATTGTGAGTTGTATTATGTCTGAGTTAATCGCCCCCAGCACCTTAAAAGACCTGGTTGAGGCCCACGCTATCCGTCACGCAACTGTGGTGGCCGACAAAGCAGCCTTCAAAATCAATGTGAAATATGGGACGGTCGAGCGTACTGTTTCAGTTCGCACTCGTGGTGGTCAAATTAAGGAACGCGTATTTACCTCACTGGATGCTGTCGCCCGTTTCATGCGCGATAAAATCCACCTTGCTCAATACGAGATCAACGCCGCTAATTTTGATCCTACTGTCAAAGCAGTGAAGCGCCCTGACACTGCCGAGCGATTATTGGCGGCACACGCCGCGCTTTCACATAGTGAATGGGCGCAGCAAAAAGTGCAGGCGTCGCGCGAAGGATTGGCCAACGGTACAAATACATTGATTGAACCGGATGAATGGGCAGCCATCCGTAAAGCCAAGCAACAACGTCGCGATGATTTATGAAGCGCGTTAAGCGCACACAGACTTATCTTGATGATCTGAATGCGATAGAAACGCGCATTGCCGAGCAAGGTAGTCTACAAGCCGCCGTCAATCTGTGGTTGCAAATTGATCATCAAGTCGATCTGTTGGCCGATCCGAACCATCCACGCCGAAAAGGCTTGGTCGTGCCCGACGCCATCGAACTGGTTGCCCACTCCAATTACCTGGTGATTTTGGAAGAGGACGAGACCTAGGTCACGGTGTTAAATGTGCTCCACGTCAAACGAAAATATCCGAAATAAAATAACTACGCCACCCTACCCGCCCCCGGGTGGTCAAAATTGAATGCGCGCCAACAACAGAGACGATGGCAAGGAAATACGCAACTTCTGGCGGGTTGCAGTAATAGATAACTAATTATTCAAAATCATGAAGTTAAAGCAGTTTATTAATTAATAACATTAAGATAGTTGCGAAACAATGCCTTAACGTTCGGCCCATTAGAAGCTCAGATGCGTCCTGATTCCCCAGATTGACACGGGCCCACGATCCTGATTATAAGCGGGGTTAGTGATATATTGATAATCAACACTGACCATTAAATTGGCACAGACCGACGCCGTATAAACGCTCTCAACGATTTTTTCCGGGGCGTAATCCAGTTTCCCGTCGCCGATCAATAACCCCAGTCCGCCCGCAGCAAAGTAAGACTGCGCTTCACCCGAGATCCGGTTGACCACGCGGGCGATGCCCCAGGTATCGCCAGAGCGTCCCCAGGATCTACCTTTTAATGACAATCCGGCCGATGCCGACGAATTGATATCGGTGAATTCGTAAGTTTCCCTGTTGCCACGATTCGCGCTAATTCGGACAAAGGCGCCAAGATCCGGACGTAATTCCTGCTCCAGATTCAGAGCGGCACCCGGTCGTGAGCTGTAGCGACGCACCAGATCGACCCTGGGCACTGAATCGGTCAGCGCGCCGAGAGCCACCGCGTCCTGATAGCTGGCCATTCGTCCCTCATTCACCCATGCCAGCAGTTTGATTTTGCCAGGATGGCCCCACCAGACATGTCGCGCCTCCAGTTCGATATCGGTAGAGTTTTCACCAAAGTTGACTCGGGAAATTTTTCCATTGGGAATGGGAGAAAGCTGAAAGAAGCCACCTCGCAAGGTCCAGTCGTCCTGGTTCCATTCGATGGCACTTCCGAACGTGTAACCCCACGGGTCAGCCGCGTAATCAAAGGCGCCCGAGTCGATCACCGACCAGTTGAGAAAATCGGCTCGAGGGTCGTGGGCATAGGCATTTGTGTCAAAAATGTCCACGACTGAAAATTTGCCCAGCGTGAGGGTCAGGTTATTCGCGGCTTGCATGCCAGCCAGTTGATTCGCCGTATCGTCAACCTGATGCGACTCGCCACCCAAGCCTATCACCTGGCGCATAAATAATTTCTGAACGCGCAGATAGGGCGAATTTGCGCCAATTTTATAGGCGCCGCCGCTTGGAAATCCGGCCAGTCCCAGGGTGTTATTAAAACCAAAACCCTGGTCAACTTCCGGATTGATCCAGATTTCGGCGCCCTGCCACAAACGCTGTCCGATGAAAAGTGTGCTATCCGTTGTTTCGGCCGTTGCGCTTTGATGGTCCAGACTGTTGGTTCCACTGTAGGGCGCGACAAAACTATCGTGTTTTTGGGTAATGTTGGTCGCTTGCCAGTGGATTGACGTGTCGTCGTCGGTGTCTGATTGTGCAAAGGTCGTCAGACAGGCGGTTGATAAGGCGACACAGACAACGATCCTGTACAGTGAAGTTAGAAAAAGCATTAATAAACTCTTAAAATATTATATTATTCAATAAGTTAATAGATTTACTTAATTTAAAATATTAAATTAATGACTGTGCGTCCAATCGAGGCTGGTTGCAGTCAAAAACGACTGTACAGCGTCCGCCTGGCCGGTTGCATGGCGATGCAATTCGCCACAATCACACAGGCCCTGATACGGCTGTATATGGGAACAGGCAGACACCTTCTGCAAAAAGACCTGAACTGCCTTACCGCATTTTTTGCATTTGAACGTCAGTATTCGCGCTGGTTTTGCCATGGTTCGTCCCTGCTCTTCCTGAAGATGGGTTAATGGTTGATCGCTAAACGCCAGAGCGAGGTCACTTCGGATGCCCGGGCGGAATGCAACAGGTCGGCTTGGTCCGCTATTTTGCGGTGCGAAGGTTTCACATCGATCCGGTCTACCACGACTAAATTTGCCTGCGCAATCCAGCCAAGCAATTCGTCGCGGGTTCGCAATCCGAGGTGTTCGGCCAGATCGGACAGCAGCAGCCACCCTTCCCCTTCGGGTTCCAGATGCGCGGCCAGACCCTCCAGAAACCCGCGCAGCATGCGATTGTCGGGGTCAAAAATGGCGTGTTCGATAGGAGAGCTTGGCCGCGCCGGTACCCACGGAGGATTACAGACAATCAACGGTGCTTTCCCTTCCGGGAACAAGTCGGCCACCACAAGTCTGATCCTGTCGCTTAAGTCCAGTCGTTGGATATTATCATTGGCACATTGCAGTGCACGCGTGTCCTGGTCAGTCGCGATGACCTGCTTTACGCCGCGTTTCGCCAGTACCGCGGCAAGCACACCGGTACCGGTGCCGATATCAAAAGCCAGCGCGGCACCGGGCAAGGGTGTCGTGGCGACCAGATCAATATATTCGCCGCGTATTGGTGAAAAAACGCCGTAATACGGGTGAATCGCATCGCCCAGCGCCGGTATAAACACGCCTTTTTTGCGCCATTCGTGAGCGCCAATCAGGCTTTGAAGGGCACGTAACGATAAAATGGAATCACCGGTGTCAGCCGATATGGCACCATAAACCTCCGTGCACGCGTCGACCACGTCAGGTGCACGTTTCAGGGCTATCGTGTAGTGGCTGGTGAGCGGGATGATTAACATGCCGAGGGTCCGGGCCCGCTGCGACTGGACCTGACGATGCAAGTGAAACTGCTGTGCCGGTGCAGGCGCCGCGTCCTTTCTGTCGTTTCTGTCCTTGTTGGACTTGCGGGCCGGACGATCGCAGCGCCGTGCCATGGCGTTCAGCAACTGACGCGCATTCTGAAAATCACCCTGCCATAGCAGGCCGACGCCTTCACAAGCCAATTGATAGGCGCTGTCAGCGTTCAGGCTATCGTCGGCCAGAATGAACCTTTTGGGTGGCTGCATGCCGTTTTCGGAGCGCCACAAGCTGTCCCGGGTTTGTGGTGCTTCGCCCCATGCCAGAAGTTCGTGGTTACCTTTCATGGTCGTATTAACCTTCTCTCAGGCTGAGTAAGGGCGGGTGCTGCAGAACATGCCGCAATCCGAACCATCCACCCAGCAAGGCACAAAGAGCACCGGCAACGACCCCAACCACCCATAAAAGCGGATTCGGCTGGAATGGAAACTCGAATACCTGATGGGCCAGAACCCATCCGGTCGCCGCAGCCCCGGTCGCTGCCAAGAATCCTGCGAGACTACCGAGCAACCCATATTCTATCCATTGGGCCTCCGATAACTGCTTTTTTGAGGCGCCGAGGGCGCGCAACAGACTGGCTTCATGCAGGCGTTGATGCTGCGAGCTCTGCAGCGCCGCATACAGCACCAGTAAGCCGCACGCAATCGTGAACATGAATAGGAATTGCACCGCTGCAATCACCTGGTCCAGCACGTTTTGTAACTGGCGCAGGATTGCACCGGTATCAATAATCGTCAGGTTTGAAAAAGTTCGTGTTAATTCAGTAACAAAACTCGGCCGGTCAGGTGGAAGATGGAATGAGGTGATCCAGGTCCGGGGTAAATCGGCCGCCACGTCCGGGTTAACTATGACAAAAAAATTGACCTGCATGGAGCTCCAGTCCAGTTTGCGAATACTGGTAATAGCGACCTCAATCTGCTGACCTGCCACATCGAAACGCAGGCTGTCGCCTAATTTCAGGTGCAGGGTTTTTGCGATACCTTCTTCGACGGACGCTTCCGGCTGCTGATTGGCAAACCAGTGACCTGCGATCAGCCGGTTGTGCGACTGCATCGATGTCATGGTGGATAAGTTAAATTCGCGCTCAATCAACCGTTTTGCGCCATCAGACTCGTAGCCATTTGCATTGACCGGCTGGTTGTTTAAAGCAATCAGTCGACCCCGAATCATAGGATATAACTCGGGAACCGGGAGTTGATGTGCCACAAACAGGGCGCCTAAACTGTCTTTCTGGTCTGGCAGAATGTTAATAATGAACTGGTTCGGTGCATTGGCAGGTGTGGATTTTTGCCATGCAGCAATTAAATCAGAACGAATCAGGGTTAACAGTAACAGCGCCATGAGTCCGAGTGACAATGCCACGACCTGAATCACGCTGGCAGAAGGTCGGCGCTGCAACGCATTGATGGCAAAATGCCAGGCGGGGTAGTTGAACCAGTAACGCATGGTTTTCATGAAGCGCAAAAACAGCCAGGCGCAGGCTGAAAACAGCAGGAGTCCGGCCAAAAAACCGAGCAAGGTATAGCCGGCCAGTTTCATATTACCGGTCTGCCAGACCAGCAAAACGCCGAACATGACCAGTCCAGCCAGATAAACTGACACACTGTGCGCCTTGGGTGAACCGGTCTGGCGTCGTGTCATCAGATTATGAGGTACGTTACGCAGTTGCATAATCGGCGGTAGTGCAAAACCGAGTAACAGCAGCAAGCCAATGGCGATACTCTGGAAAGCGGGTGCGATGCTCGCTGGTGGCAACGTGGTGGTAATGAATTGACCCAGCCAGAGCAATAACCCGAGATGGCCCAGATAACCGAGCAAGGCGCCGAAGATACTGGCGACCAGACCCAGCAGCACAAATTCAACCACAAACAGCAACGTCATCTGATTCTGGGTCAGGCCCAGGCAGCGCAACATGGCGCATGCATCAATGTGGCGCAGCATGAATCGTCGCGCGGATAAGGCGATCGCCAGCGCGGCCAACATGGCCGACAGCAGACTGACCAGCGACAGAAACTGTTTTGCCCGATCCAGCGTCGCGCTCATTTCCGGTCGACCCGACTCAAAGGATTCAATATTGAGTCCTTTCAAATGCCGATTCTCAATCTCGTTTTCAATTCCCTGACGGGCCAGGCGTATCTGATCCGCGCCCCCTGCCAGCAGCAATCGGTACGTTATTCTCGATCCGGTCTGGATCAAATGCGTGGCGGCCAGATCGGCGTCGGACAACATGACGCGCGGTGCGAAATTCATAAAGGCCGAGCCCCGATCGGGTTCGTCGTCAATGATATGGCTGACAAGGAAGGTGCTGTCGCCAAGTTTAAGCTGCTGGCCGCGCTGAAGCTGCAGCGCCGTCAGAACCGCCCTGTCGACCCAGATTGTGCCTGGCTGCGGCGTCTGGTGGGTTACGCCATCGTCCAGGGTAAGCTGTCCGCGTAATGGATAATGGGACGACACAGCCTTGACCGAGACCAACTTGCTCTGTGATTCATCATCGCTGAGCGCCATGCTGACGAAACTGGTTGTTTGGGCCTGCTGAAGCGAACGGAGTAGCGGGCTGAGCAGCGCACCCAGGTCGGCATTGAGCTCGGTATCCGAACTAACCACCAGATCGGCGCCCAGCAATTTATTGGCGTCCTGCTGCAATCCGTTACTGACCCGGTCGACAAAAAAGCCGACCGAGCTGAGTGCGCCAACGGCAACAATCAGCGCAACCAGCAAAAAGCCCAGTTCACCCGCGCGCCAGTCACGCCAGGTCATGCGCAAGGATTGCAGCAACATGGTTATCCCGGGAAAAGAGTGAAAAGTGGAACCCGCTTAATACGCATCGAGCGCCTGTCCGAAATCGGCCAGCAGATCTGCCACATCTTCGATGCCGACCGACACGCGTATCAAGGAGTCTGAAATTCCCATTGCGGCGCGTCGTTCCGCACCCATTTCAAAGAATATGGTATGCGCAACAGGAATGATGAGGGTGCGGTTATCACCCAGATGGGTGGCCGAAATCGCGACAGTCAGGCGATTGAGGAACTCAAAGCAATCGATGCCCTGCTTCAGTTCGAAACTGAAAATCGAGCCATGTGCCTTGAACAGGTCGGTCGCTAACTGATGTTGCGGATGCTGACTCAGTCCGGAATAGTGCACTTTATCGACATTCGGATGCGCGGCCAGCATTGCAACAAGTGCCGCGGCATTGCTGCACTGCCGCTCGACCCGCAGTGCCATGGTTTCGGCGCCGATGGCAATCTGGTGTGCCGCTTCTGGCGACAGACAGGCCCCATAGTCGCGTAATGCTTTGGAACGTAATTGGGCTACACCCCAGAGCGCTTCGGGCTGTTTCTGGGCATTGGCGGTAATGTTCGGGTAGTTATGCCAGTCATAAGCGCCGGTGTCGGTGATACATCCGCCCAACACATCGCCATGACCTGCGATGGCTTTGGTCAATGAATTGATGACCAGCCCGGCGCCGACCTGTTTGGGCTGGAACAGATACGGTGTCGTCATCGTGTTATCGACAACAAATAAAATTCCGCGTTGACGGCACAGTTCACCGATTTTTGTCAGATCAGCTACCTGGGTGCGTGGATTGGCAATGGTTTCGACGAACACCATGCGGGTTGCCGGCGTCAGGGCCGCCAGCACATTTTCAACCTGTGTGGCGTCGACAAAACTGACCTGTATGCCCAGGCTGCTGGTTGTCTGCCACAAATTGCTGGTATTGCCAAACAAAAAAATGGATGACACAACATGGTCGCCTGCTTTTAGCAGTCCCTGTGTCAGCGCGCCTACGGCTGCCATGCCGCTTGAAAAACACACGCTGGCGACACCTGCTTCCATCCGGGTAATTTTATCTTCCAGTGCGCTGACAGTCGGATTGCCCTGTCGCCCGTACCGATAACCGCTCTGCCTGTTCTGGAATACCGCCGCCAGATCCCGTGCATCACTGTAGCCAAACGTGACCGAGCTGTGTACCGGTTTATGAATCGATCCATGTTCGATCAGGTTTTGCCGGTCGTTGTGCAGTATGGTCGTGGTAAATCCCTTGGGCATGGCTAATCGTTTCTCGCTAAATTCAGATTCAATTGGGACGATTGTCCGTCTTCGACACTGGCTTTCGGGTTGTTGCGCGCGGCTTCAAGTTTGTCGAGGTAGTCACGCGTGATGTCTCCGGTAATGTATTCACCGTCAAAACAGGACGCCTCCAGACTGGTCAGGCGCGGGTTCACATCCGCGATGGCCTGTCGCATCGCTGATACCTTCTGGTAGATCAGTGCATCAGCGGTAATTTCGCGGCGAATTTCTTCCTCAGAACGGCCGTAGGCAATCAGTTCCTGGCGTGTTGGCATGTCGATGCCGTAAACATTGGGGTATTTGACCGGCGGTGCCGCTGACGCAAATATGACGCGGGTGGCACCGGACTCCCTGGCCATCTGCACAATTTCACGGCTGGTGGTTCCGCGAACTATGGAGTCATCGACCAGTAGGACGGATTTGCCTTTAAATTCCGAGCCTATCGCATTCAGTTTCTGCCGCACTGATTTGCGACGCGATACGTTACCCGGCATAATGAAAGTACGTCCAATGTAACGGTTTTTGATGAAACCTTCACGGTACTCAAGATTCAGTTTCAGGGCCAGCTGCATCGCGGAAGGACGGGAAGAATCCGGAATGGGCATCACCACATCGATGGCGCCCGATGATACCTGCTCTCGCACCTGTTCGGCCAGGTATTCACCCATCTTGAGACGTGTTGCATAGACTGACGCACCATCCAGAACCGAATCGGGCCTGGCGAGATAGACAAATTCAAAGGCACAGGGGTTTAGCGACGGGTTCTCAGCGCATTGCTGGCTGTACAGTTTATGGTCTTCATCAATAAAAAGTGCCTCGCCGGGATCGACATCACGCAGGAACCTGAAACCCATGCCCTCCAGTGCCACAGATTCGCTGGCGATCATGTATTCATTTCCCTGATCCGTTTCTGACACGCCTAAACACAAGGGGCGAATTCCGTACGGATCGCGAAATGCGAGCAGGCCGTATCCGGAAATCTGCGCGACCACCGCATACGAACCGCGCACTCGGGTATGCAGTCGGGCGATGGCACCAAACAGGGTCGCCGGTTCGAGGGAATAGGAACTGGTTGCCTGCTGAATTTCATGTGCCAGCACATTCAGCAACACCTCTGAATCGGATTCGGTATTGATGTGGCGGCGATCATTTTTGAACAGTTCAATTTTCAGTTGCTCTGCGTTGGTCAGGTTACCGTTATGTGCCAGGACGATGCCAAAAGGTGCATTCACATAAAACGGTTGCGCCTCTTCTTCACTGGTTGAGCCTGCCGTCGGATAACGAACCTGGCCTATGCCGACGTTCCCGGGCAGGGAGCGCATGTTACGGGTGCGGAATACATCGCGCACCAGACCATTCGCCTTGTGCATGGAAAACGTGCTGCCATTCGTGGTTGCGATACCTGCTGCATCCTGGCCCCGATGTTGCAACAATAACAGAGCATCATAAATGACCTGATTGACCATGCTATATGAAACTACGCCAACTATCCCACACATGGTGGACTCCTAAAACTGTAAAATTAAAATCTGACATACCGGGCAAATGCACCCGGCAAATAGGGCTTGATCGTCACGGCTGCTGACTCGATCACCGGTCTTAACAATGCCTGTCTCCAGAATGGTTGCTGCGGTAATCGGGTCATGCCACAAACCAGCATGAGCGCCATGATGATCACGCAACCGCGTGCCAGTCCAAACAGGCTCCCTAAGCCCCGATCCACCAATTTCAGTCCGCTGGCCTCAACCAGTCCTTCGATCAGTCTCGATATCAACCACATTAGCAAATGTACGCCAATGAACAAGCTGATGTAGGCGGCGATCAGTCGATAGGACGACTCATCCAGCGGGAAAAATGGTGCCATTTTTGCAGCATAAGCGTTAGCAATAATGAAAGCGATTACCCAGGCTGCCAGTGACAATATTTCCCTGATTATTCCCCGCATGGTGCTGATGATGACAGAGACAATCAAAATGAACAAAACAGAATAATCAAATATCGTCATTATCAGAGCGTAATCAAGCTTGCATTCAAACCCAATTTTTCCAGTTGGCGTTTCATTTTATCGGCGGATTCCTTATCAGGAAATGGCCCTACCCTGACCCGGATTTTGTCGCCGGAGCTTGTTGCCACTTTTTGAGTAAAGGATTTAATCCCCGCTGATGCCAGTTTATCCTGCAGTTCGGCTACTTTTTCCTGGGTAGCAAAGGCACCGACCTGAATCACGATGCGGATTGCAGCCGGTGAGCCTGACCCGGTCGTGGTGTCGCTGCCGTCGAGTATGGCCTGTGCGCGCGCCGCATCGTCACTGCCGGTGTGTGAGTCGGTTGTTTTTGCAGCCGGTTTCGGTTTGGTCGTACTGTCTTTCGTTGCAGCGGGGGCCGCGTCATGCCTTGGTTCAGTTTTTGCGTCAGGCTTTACCGCCACTCTGGCGGACGGGGTCGATGTACCGGGCGCGGATCCCGCGTCAGGTGCGGAATTCACAACGTCTTTACTGGCCGGTTTTGATGCGGCGGGACCTGCGCCAGACGCATCAGGCAGGGCGACGGGCGCGCTGCCCAGCGCGGGTGCTGTGATGGCAGTGGGCGCC
>CAITOF010000094.1 GCA_903893945.1 uncultured Oxalobacteraceae bacterium
CCAAAATTTTCGATACCAGGCGATATTTTCATAGTCCGCCAGATTGATCCGGGTACTTTCGGTAATGCCCTTCCAAATGGCCTGCGTGAGTTGCTCTGAAAACACTTTATTTTTGATTAATATGTTCGCCTCCTGATTGATAAACAGACTCAGGGCGTCACAGTTGCACGAGCCGATGGTCGACCATTCATCATCGACGGAAGCCACTTTGGCATGGAGTTGCGATTTGCGGTATTCAAAAATTTCCACACCGTGTTTCAGCAGTTTCGGGTAATACGAATGCGCCACGGCATCCTGAATCCTGAAATCACCACAACCGATCAGCAGGGTCACCTTTACGCCCCGGTTTGACGCACTTATCAAGGCGTTGCGGAACTTCCGTCCAGGGGCAAAGTAGGGCGTGGCAATCACTGCCTGGTGTCTGGCGTTACCCAGCGCGTACAGGTAGGCCTTCTGGATGGTGCGACGATATAAGAAATTATCGCGCGGCGCCAGACCGGCCACGATCGGCGCCTGCGGCGGCGGGGTTGTGACCCGTTTTTTAACCAGCAATCTGAGTCGCAGCCGCCAGTCTAACCGACCGGTTTTTTTCCATTGATCCGCCATGAGCTGATCGATGTCCCTGACCAGCGGGCCGGTGATACGGGCAGCAAAATCCCAGCGTGGGTAATCCAGTACACGTTTATTTTCGCCTTCGGCATACAGGTCATTATTGATGTTGATCCCGCCAATCATCGCGACTTGCCGGTCAGCGACAAATAATTTGCGGTGCGTCCGGGTAAAGCCGCGCCGAAACCACGGGTTAAAGCGGCGGAACTGCACCCCGGCGTCTGCAAAAGTGTGCGCCAACTCGTTACTGCGCTGATTGCCGGTGCCCAGCCAGTCGACAATGACATGCACCTTCACGTTCCGCCTGGCCGCACGGCAGAGTGCATCGTTGACCAGATTTCCCGTAATGTCTTCGGAAAAAATGTAGGTTTCCAGAAAAACCTCGGATTGGGCAGCATCAATGGCGGTAATCAGCGCAGGGAAAAATTCATTACCACCGCTTAACAGGGTGACCTGATTCCCTTCCGTAAAAATGACTTTTCGTTGCAGAACCATTGATGCCTCGCTGGTGATGCCGCAATCTTAGCGCAATTTGAGGGACGTGATGCAAACTAGCGTTGCGCGATGCTGACTTCCAGGTCGGCGGTGAGCGGTGCGTGGTCCGACAGGCTGCGCCACGGCGAGCCCTTCAGAACTTTTGCCGAGTTGACCTGTATGCCACGCACGTAGATCCGGTCCAGCGGCAATATCGGCGCCCCCACCGGGAAGGTGTTGGCCGCTTTGGGATGTTTCCGCGAATCCGCCGGTGATAAATGTTCAAACACTTCTTCCACGCCCAGTTTGTGCCGTAACGGTGTGCTTAAATGATTTTGCCAGTCGTTAAAATCACCGGCAATGACCAGCGGCGCATCGCCGGGTGTTTCCTCGAGTATGGTCTGAATCAGGCGTTCAGTCTGGCGTCGCCGACCGGCAGCAAATAAGCCAAAATGCACCACATAGCAATGCACCTGCAGGTCGGGCATCTGCACGATGCAATGCAAAATGCCGCGCTCTTCAAAGCGATGGTCGGACACGTCCTGATTCCTGTTATGCAGAATCGGAAAGCGACTCAGTAACGCATTGCCATGATGTCCGTGCTGGTAAACGGCATTCATTCCATACGCGGCCTGACGCCGGTCGCCGGCCAGAAAATCGTGCTGCGCTTCCTTGGGCCAATGTTCGTGACGTGCCGCACGTTTATCGTGTTTGCCCTGGACTTCCTGCAAAAACAGCAGGTCAGCGTCCAGACTTTCGAGAGCGACGCGCATGTCGTGTATGGTGGGCTTCTGCGCAAACCAGCTGACGCCTTTATGGATGTTGTAGGTCGCGACATGAAGTTTCATGTTAAAGCCGTTCCGGTAACTGTAAAATCGCTTCGGCGTTCGATGCTGAAAAACAGCTATCCGCCGCTTCACGGTAAGGCAGCCAGCGATATTGACGGTGTTCCCGGGGTGCCAGGGTGATGGGCAGGATCGCCGGCAATGTCAGACCAAACACGTGTTCGGTATTCGTTGTGACCCCAGGCTGATACCGATGCCGCCAGACAGGATAGATTTCATATACATTCTGCAACTGCCAGTCGCGCAGCGTGAAATCGGCAACCACCAGTCCCGTTTCCTCCAGCACCTCGCGTGCCGCCGTGACCTGTGTGGCTTCGTCCGGACTGTCCTTGGAACCCGTCACCGATTGCCAGAAACCTTCCCTGTCGACACGTTCCATGATCAACACCTGCAAATCCACCGTATGGATGATGACCAAAACCGATTCGGGAATTTTGTAGGGTGATTTCATTGCAGCCATTGTTATCCATAAAAAAAGCGCGAATACTGGATTATCGCGCCTTTTGAAGTAGTCCGGTGACTGATTTAAACAGCGAATCGCAGCGACTCGCTGAACCATAATTTCTGAGCCTGCAATTCAGCCCTCAGCAATCAATCGCCTTAGGTCTTTACCACCGGCTCAGTAGCCCGCAAGCGTATATGCAGTTCACGCAACTGTTTTTCATCCACGCTTGAAGGTGCCTGAGTTAGCAAGCACTGTGCCCGCTGTGTTTTGGGGAATGCAATCACGTCACGAATCGATTCTGCACCGGCCATCATCGTTACGATACGATCCAGACCAAAGGCCAGACCGCCATGCGGTGGCGCGCCGTATTG
This sequence comes from uncultured Oxalobacteraceae bacterium, assembly GCA_903893945.1. GTDB lineage: Bacteria > Pseudomonadota > Gammaproteobacteria > Burkholderiales > Burkholderiaceae_D > Solimicrobium. The sequence continues at coordinate 2,745 of CAITOF010000094.1, forward strand.
CAGAGCATCCAGTAAAAAGCCGAATTTCTGCTGCGCTTCTTCCGCGCCGATGTTTAACGCGCGGAAGACCTTGCTCTGTACATCAGCCTGGTGAATACGGATCGAACCGCCACCCATTTCCCAACCGTTTAACACCAGATCGTAGGCTTTGGCAACGCAGCTGCCAGGATCGGATTCCAGCATGTTTTCATGACCGTCCTTCGGTGCAGTGAAAGGATGGTGGCAGGCAAACCAGCGAGCGCTTTCTTCATCATATTCAAACATCGGGAAATCAACCACCCACAGCGGTTTCCATGCGTCTTCAAATAAACCGTTCGCCTTGCCGAATTCGCTATGACCGATCTTGACGCGTAATGCGCCAATGGCATCATTCACCACTTTGGCCTTGTCAGCGCCGAAGAAAATCAGGTCGCCGTCCTGCGCGCCGGTCAGTTCGATAATCTGCGCCAGTGCCGCATCGTGGATGTTTTTCACAATCGGCGACTGCAGTCCATTGCGTCCGGCTATCTTGTCGTTGACTTTAATGTAGGCCAGACCTTTTGCGCCGTAAATGCCGACAAACTGGGTATAGGCATCAATTTCCGACCGTGGCATGGTGCCACCCGCCGGGACACGCAGACCGACCACGCGACCGCCCACCATATTCGCCGCACCGGAGAAGACTTTAAAGTCGACATCTTTCATCACAGAGGTGAGTTCAGTGAAAGCCAGCTTGACGCGCATATCCGGCTTGTCGGAACCATACAAAGCCATCGCCGTGCTGTAATCCATGACAGGGAAGGTATTGCCAAGATCCACTGACAGGCATTTTTTGAAGATCAAACGGATCATTTCCTCAAACAGATCACGAATTTCCTGTTCAGACATGAACGATGTTTCACAATCGATCTGGGTAAATTCAGGCTGGCGGTCCGCACGCAAATCTTCATCACGGAAGCACTTGGTGATCTGGTAGTAGCGATCAAAGTTGGCGACCATTAACAACTGCTTGAACAGTTGGGGCGATTGAGGCAATGCAAAAAACAGGCCGGCATTAACCCGTGACGGCACCAGATAATCGCGGGCGCCTTCCGGTGTTGATTTGGTCAGCATCGGTGTTTCAACGTCGATGAAACCCAGATCATCGAGGTAACGGCGCACCTCCATGGTGACCTTGTGACGCAAACGCAAATTGTTCTGCATCTGCGGGCGACGCAAATCCAGTACCCGATGGGTTAACCGGGTGGTCTCTGACAGGTGCTCGTCATCCAGCTGGAACGGTGGCGTTACCGACGGGTTGAGAATTTCCAGCACCTGGCACAACACTTCGATTTTTCCTGATTTCAGATTGGCATTGACGGTACCTTCCGGGCGGTTACGCACCACCCCGGTGACGCGCAGACAGAATTCATTACGGATCGCTTCGGCAGCCGCAAACACCTCGGCCTGCTCGGGAGCGCAGACAACCTGCACCAGTCCTTCACGGTCGCGCAAGTCAATAAAAATAACGCCGCCATGATCACGGCGCCGATGCACCCAACCGCAAAGGCTGACTGTCTGATCCAACGCGGCTTCGGTAGTTTGGCCGCAGTAATGTGTTCGCATGGACATAATGGTGGTTCCGGTAAATGAATAAATTAATTGGCTAGTTCAGTAAATCGTCTTGTTAGGCGTCGGATCAGGTGCCACAACCCCCATCGACACAATGTGTTTTAACGCCACATCAACACTCATCTCAAGTTCAATGGTGTCTGATCGTGGCACCATTAAAAAGAATCCCGAGGTGGGATTGGGCGTGGTCGGCACGTAGACGTTGACGTAGTCGCCTTTCAGATGCCGTTGCGCCTCCAGGCTCGGTGTGCCGGTGACAAATGCAATCGTCCAGACGCCTTCACGCGGGTATTGCAGTAACACGGCCGTTCTGAACGCGTTGCCGTCGGAAGAAAAAAGCGTGTCCGAGACCTGCTTGACGCTGGAGTAAATCGAATTCACGATCGGAATGCGATTGAGCAGCGCCTCCCAGCCGGCCAAAACATAATTACCGATAAAATTCTTGGCAAGTATGCCGGTAATCAGAATGATCAGCAGCGTCAATATTGTGCCGACGCCGGGAATATGATGTCCCAGAAATGACTCGGGGCGCCATTCGACCGGTAACAGCAGTAACGACTGATCCATCACACCGATGACCGAGCGTATCACCCACAGGGTAATGAAGAGCGGAACCAGTATCAGTAAGCCAGTAATAAAGTATTTTCTTAGCATGGTGAGTTAGGTCTGTTTGGTCGGCGTACTGGGGGTGGAGGGTGCCGGGCTTGAACTTCCGCCCGAATCCGGGGTACTCGCTGTCGCGGGTGCCGCCGATGTTGCCGTCGATCCCGATTCATTCTTCCTGGCATCGGTCGCTGGTGCAGAGGTGCCACCCGAACCACCTTTGAAATCGGTGACATACCAACCCGATCCCTTCAGTTGAAAGCCTGCCGACGTCACCTGCTTTTTGAATTCAGGCTGGTTGCACTCCGGGCAGACCGTCAGGACAGGATCTGATATTTTTTGCAAAACATCTTTGGCAAAACCACAAGCGTTGCAGCGATAAGCATAAATCGGCATTATTTATCTCGAAAAATACATCAAACCAGTGATTATAAATGTTTTCTCATTCAGAAATAAAATTACTGGGTGTGGTTGAACGTAAATGGGTTGGTATATAAACAATTATATTGCTAAATTAAAACCAAATGAACGGTATCCGGTTGAAACTCGAATGAAATTGCGCGGCAAACGACCGTTGCCGTCTCCGGATCGATATGCGCATTCGCGACGCTTTTACCGTGGTGCCAGATACGTTGCAAACCCTTGCCAACCCCTCCCCAACCCCTCCGAGCGATACTTACACAAATATTGTAATTATGCAAACACCCGGAGCGCGAATTTCTGTTAAGGGAAACTAATCCAGATGTCGGCCGCCCACGACCAGCTATACCCGCACTGCGCGCATGACTGATTGCTCATGCCACTAGGCATAGAATCAAACGACCTGTCACAGAATTGATTAAATGAAACAATTTGTAATACCCGTCATCGCGATCCAAAGCACCTCCGTTATAGGCTCATGTCGAACGAAGCGGCATACAGAAAACAGCCGGTACATTTATCATTTAACACAGGGAAAACATCATGAACACAAGTACACGCATAACAATGACCTTGGCCGCCATCGTCACTTTCGGCACGCTGGTAGCCGCTCCGGTGTTTGCGCAGACCACAACCACCAACGAAACTCAATGGCAGAAAGATCACCCGCGTCGCACTGAGGTGAATGATCGCCTGAAAAACCAGAATAAACGTATTACCAATGAAGTCAAAGACGGTCAAATCTCAAAAGCACAAGCGCAGAACCTGCGCGCCAATGACAAGACCATCCACGGCGAAGAAAAGGCGATGGCCTCACAGGACAATGGCCATATCACCAAAACAGACCAGAAAGCATTGAATCAGCAATTGAATCAAAACAGCGCAGCAATCGGTAAATAAGCATCGCTTCCCGATTGGTCGCAGCAATGGCCAATCAAAAATACCCAGACTCCTCCAAAAAGTTTGGGTATTTTTTTGCAGGTGTCATCCTGAGAGTTCACACATCGTTAATGAATCAGGTAACAAGATTCAGCGCTTACCTGAAGTGTAATTCGAAGTCAGTTCTGTCCCATAAATCATAAACAACTTGAGGAAATCCAATCATGAAATTGAATCGTTCACTACTTGCCTTAATGCTGGCAGCCGTATTGCCGTTAGCAGCGCACGCTGACCTCCCCGGCAGACATCCCGCCTATCTGCACGCACTGTCTGATCTGCGCGACGCACGCTGGAATCTGGAACACCGCCCGGGCGATGCTGCAGTGAGCAGTCAGGAAGACGTCGCCATCATTGAAATCGACAAAGCGATCGGAGAAGTCAAACGAGCCGCGATTGACGATGGAAAAGATATCCGTGACCACATGCCGGAAGACGCCAGACTCGATCACCCAGGCCGTTTGCATCACGCCATTGAGCTGCTGAAACGAGCCGAAGGCGATGTCTCCCACGAAGAAGACAATCCGGAAACCCAGGGCTTGCAGGAACGTGTGCGTCGGCATATTTACGAAGCCATTCATGCTGCTGAGCATGCTTTGCATGATGCTGAGGCGAATCGGTAATTGAAGTTAATTTTTAACCAGATGGGTACTGTGGTTTGTAAGAAAGTTGCTACAAAGTGGTGCCCGTCTGGTTAGTGCAGGGTGATTACCATAATTGCTCTCAAATCTTCATCTATAGCACTGGTGGGTTAAGCTAAGATGCAAATCGTTGC
>CAITOF010000095.1 GCA_903893945.1 uncultured Oxalobacteraceae bacterium
CTGACGATCAATTTCTGCCGTCTCTGAAGTCATCACCGTTGCCACGCAGCGCGATGGCGCGCCGCAACCAGCTAGGTCCATTTTTCCAGCGCACTTAAATCGGTGGACCGTGCGTCGACCCACTCAGAGCCGGATTCACGGGTTTCTTTTTTCCAGAATGGCGCTTCAGTCTTCAGATAATCCATGATAAATTCGCACGCCATAAATGCGGTGCCCCTGTGCTGACTGGCCACCGCCACAAAAACGATCTGTTCAGATACCGCCAGCACGCCAATCCGGTGGATAATGACCACATCATGGAGCTGCCATCGACCGATCGCCTGTTGCGCGATGTCGGTCAGGGATTTTTCTGTCATGCCAGGATAATGCTCAAGCTCCATCTGCACCACGGGCTGCTTTGATTCATCGCCCACGGCCGTGTCCCGTACGGTCCCTACAAAACTCACGATGGCACCGGTCTGCCGGTGCGCCTGCCTTAACTGTAGCAGTTCGGCACCGACATCAAAGTCGCACGATTGAATGGCAATTTTCATGATCAGTCATTATCCGCCGGTGACAGGAGGAAAAAAAGCGATTTCCTGCGTTGAGCCTGACTTTACAAGGGGTTCCGATTCGTTACACATGACATGCTGATAGGCCATGCGTATATTGTTATCCATCGCCAGCGTTCGGGCCCATGCACCGCCGCGCCCGATCAGCCAGTGACGCACGTCGCCCACGGTGGTTATTTCAGCCGGTAATGTGACGGTTTCTTCCGAGCAGCCCAGTTGTTCACGCACCCGGGCAAAAAATCGCAACTGCACAGTCAGAGGGGCATTCATTGCATGATTTCCGAAAACGGGATGAACTTGACCATGGTACCTCGCTCAATGACCTTACCCCCTGGATTATCAACCAAACCGTCCCCCCAGACCACCGAGCTTAATACGGCAGAACCCTGGTTCTGGTATAAATCCAGACCACCACCACTGTTCAGTCTGGCGCGCAGGAATTCATTACGCCGGTCGGGTTTGTTCCAGTCAAAATCGGCACGCAGGTCGTACGATCTGGGAACCACATCGGCGACACCCAGCATACGCAACAGGAATGGCCTGACAAACAGTAAAAAGGTCACAAACCCGGATACCGGATTCCCGGGCAAACCGATAAAAAAACTCGGCCCGACTTCACCAAAGGCCAGCGGCTTGCCGGGTTTTATCGCAATCTGCCACAGATTCAGTTTTCCTTCCGCTTGCACCGCCGGCCTGACATGATCTTCTTCCCCCACCGAGACGCCACCCGAGGTAATCACGACGTCATTGTGCTGCGCCGCCTGTCTCAGGGTCGCCCGGGTCGCCTGCAAATTGTCCGGAACGATCCCAAAATCATGAATTTCGCAGCCCAGGTTCTGTAGCAGTGCGGTCAACAGAAAACGATTGGAGTTGTAGATGGCACCGGCCGGCAGGGGTTCGCCGGGCATCACCAATTCGTCACCCGTAAAAAATACCGCGACCTTCAGGCGCCGCTTCACGGCGACAGATGGCAATCCAACCGACGCGGCCAACCCCAGTTCCTGCGACCGCAAGCGCGTCCCCGCCTTTAAAATCACACTGTCTTTCCGTATGTCTTCACCGACATGCCGGACCCATTGCCCTTTTTCTGGCAGGTGCGTTAGCCGGATGGCCGTACCCTGTTCAACCAGTTCACAGTGCTCCTGCATGACAACGGTATCGGCACCTTGCGGCAGCAGCGCTCCGGTAAACAGTCGCGCTACCGTACCCGGCAACAGCGCTTTGCCCACATGGCCTGCTGCGATACGTTGACTGATTTGAATGGGTGAGTCCAGTTGCGCCGTAGCCGATTCCAGGGCGTAGCCGTCCATCTGTGAATTTTCGGCAGAAGGAACATCGACCGGCGCGATGACATCCCTGGCCAGTATCCGGCCGTTAGCGGCCAGCGTTGCGATGTATTCGACATCCGTTACCGGTGCGGCGGACGCTGCCGCCAGCAGTGTGGTTAAGGCGTCGGTGACGCTCAATAAGGGCGGGGAATTAGTCATGAATTTTCGTTTGGAGGTATTCACCACAATCAGATTACATCACGCAGACGGTACCACATTTTCCCGGCCGCCTCGAGCCAGGGCGCCAAGCGCTTTCCGCCTGGAAAGTCCAGGTGCTTGATGGCCATGAATAAATCGATATGATCGCGCCGTCCCAAAATCGCATCAGCCACGACACGTCCCGCCACACAGGTTGGTAGCAGACCGTGGCCTGAAAAACCCTGCATCCAGTAAATGTTGTTTCTGAACCCGATATCCGGTGCCCGATTCATCGTGATATCGATATGTCCGCCCCAGGCAAAATCGAATTTTACATTTTTCAGCGCAGGAAACACCCGGCGAACCCCCGAGCGCATTGCCTGTCCGATATCGCGCGGAATTCCACCTAAATACGTACAGCCTCCACCGAACAGCAATCGATGATCCGGCGTCAGGCGAAAATAATCCAGTATGAATTGATTGTCCGTTACGCACGCATTACTGGGTATGAGCGACTTTGCCCGCTCAGGCGATAATACTTCCGACGTAACGACAAACGTCCCGACCGGAAGCACTTTCCGGCTCAATGCCGGGTCGAGTTCGTCAATGTAGGCATTGCAGGCCAGCACCAGCGTATCACAGTGTATCTGCCCTTTATCGGTCGTGACCACCACACGGTCTCCGGCGTCCCTGTAAGACAGTGCGCGGGTCTGCTCCAATATGACGCCACCCGCCTTCTCGACGGCCGCCGCCAGACCCAATGCCAGCTTGAGCGGATTCAGGTGGCCGGCTTCCGGGTCAAACAATCCCGCCACATAACGTTCGCTGGCGACCCAATTCGGCATGTCGCGCTTTTCAACAAATTGCAGATTTTCGTAGCCCCATTTTTTTATGGCGCTCTCCTGCCATTCCCGGAGCATTTGTACACGACGTGGCAATACCGACGTCCATAAATGGCCTTCCTGATAATCACACTGAAATCCGTGGCGCAACGGCAGTTCCTTCACTTCAGCCGCCGCCCAGCGCATGAGCTTCCACAATGCGCGGGTGCGTTCCCAGCCCAGCGATTGCTCGATGACGTCCATATCCGAGGACCATCCTAAAATCGCCATCCCGCCATTTCTGCCCGTTGCGGCCCACCCAACCCGACTCGAATCAATCACGGTTACACGCTTTCCCTCAGACACCAGACGCAACGCCGTATGCAATCCGGAAAAACCGGCGCCCACAATCAGCACGCCAGTGTCAATATTTTCTGTCTGGGCAGGTCGTTCTGGTGGAGTGCAGGTGCTGGCGTAGTAACTGGACGCATGATTTGAGTTACGTTGAAACATAAACAGCCTTAAATACCTTAAATGGAACAGGCAACCGTAGGGGAATTACCTGGAATCACAATCTGTACCGTTACTTCTCATCCGGCGCCTGAAGTTTGAAGCGGAAATAGAGATAATCTTCTGCGCATTGCTCAGGACTTTCCAGCATGGGCATATGACCTATGCCATCCATAATGACCACGCGTGACTTTGGCATCAGTTTATACAGCACTTCTGCGGTAAGGTGATTCAGAACGCGATCCTGATTGCCCCATACAATAAGTGCCGGTGTTTTTAACCCGGTTACACGTTTTTCAACCGAGTCGTTGGTGAACTGGGTAAAAATCTGTTCGGACAATTTCTCGTTCCGGATTGAATTCTGTGCCAGTACATTCAAAATCGGGCGCGGAATTAACGGTGGCCGGTTCATTACAAAATCAAAGGCGTGGTTATAGTCATCGACGTTCCGGATAAACAGTATATTGCGCTGTTGGCCTTCAACGATTTTTTCCAGCTCGCTTTGCGGCGCACTCCAGATGCCGGCCGGACTTAATAGCCATAAACTCTCGACTTCAGCGGGGTGAGCCGCCGCATACGCCAGTGCAATCTGGCCGCCCATGGAATTTCCCCCCAGATGCACGGATTTCAGCCCCAGCGACTGGGCCAGCGCGCGGACACGCTCGGCTTGCGCACGGGAGGTATAATCGACACGGGCAGACATGTCCACACTGGTCGGGTGCGATGATTCGCCAAACCCGAGCAGATCCGGAATAATGACGTGGTAATGCGGCGTCAGGAACTTGGCGATTCGAATAAAGTGGTCCTTGTCACCGCCAAACCCGTGCAACAGAATCAGTGGCTCGCCACGACCACCCTCGAGATAAAAGTAATGCGTGCCGTCGGGCAGCACCACTTCTTTTCGGGTCAGCTTGGCCGCTTCACGTTCATAATGAATGAAGTAGTCGGTTGCCTGTGGTGATGTGACATAAACAAAATAATATAACCCGATAGCAGCGATAAACAATGCAACCACCAGCATTTTGAGAAAACGCATTCCTCAGCTCCAAATTCTTATCTAGTTACTGCAGCCAGGCCCACCAACCGGGCAATCTTTACCCACGCCAATGTGGCAACAATCAGTTGCGTCAACACCAGCCCCAGAATGAATCCAGGCAGATGAATATGTCCCAGATTCAGGCGCAGCAGGGCAAGAATCGCAACAGTCACCAGGCCCGTCACGCTGATCACCACAAACAGTCCCAGGGTCGGCAGCGGACGTTTAAAGACCGATTTGACTCCGCGCCACCAGGCGATAATCGCCGAACGACGGTTACCGTTATTAATGAATTGAGCACGCCCGGCATCCAGGGACGCATCCGCAATCACCAGTAAAATTATCATGACCGCAGTCGCTATATGACTGGCAAATTCTGCGTCTGACTGCAATATCGCCTGTTCAGCATAATTGTCCGCCCAGTGCATGACGCCCGATCCGATCGCACCGGCAATTCCAAAGGGAATCAGTGCGCAGACCAGCATCCGGAACATGCGCCAGTATTCAGTCAGGCCACCGTGAATCAACTTGCCGATCGGTAACGGTGTCGGGGCTCTTGCCGCCGTAATGACGGCACCCGTCAGTAACGGTGAGAGCAGCAGGGTCAGAACCACCGCACCCATTCCCGCCTGCTGCAACAGCAGCTTATTGATCACCATGACAGAAATAATATCGTTAATGGCATTCATGTTCAAATGTTGCGCCAGTTCGCCAGCCAGCACCGAATGATTCAGCTGTGATGAAATAATTTTCCATAACGGAAACGTCATCACCAGGGTTGGCGCCAGTAAAACGAGAACCCAGAGCAGTAACAGGCGCCACTGCAGGGCAAACCGGGCCGACTTTTTAACTATGGATGAAAAATCTGAAAAGGTCGTCGTTTTCATATCGTCGCAATCAAAGAAATAATGAATTGAATTAAACTTGCCAGCTCGGAGGTCCAGCGGCGTGCTGCCGTGCCGTCCGCCTTTATTGTGCGACTGTCGTCCAGTTTATTGGCATCGAGATAGTGCTGCTCCTCGGGATCCATCGAGGCGGACACGGCTTTCACCGGTTTCACCCAGTTGTATCGGGCCCAGCGCAAGTCATCGTCCCAGATCACTTTTTCGGTACTGCCATCGGCAAATTTGACCACGATCGTTTCAGGTACGGAAACCCCGCGACGCCGTAACGTGAGCGTGGTCAGATAGGGGAATGGGCCAGTTCCTTCTTTTGCCTGTGGATTTGCCTTTGCCCATTCCTTGCGTTTTTCATCGGCGAGCTGTCCGGCCTGCTGCTCCGTCACTTCGACCCACTTGCCATTGACCAGCGAGGTGCCCTGTTCCGGCACCATTTCTTCGCTGCTCAGTGTCTCAATACGGTCATCCAGTGCCTGGGTGCTATAGACCTGCTGGTTGAACGCTTTGGCAACGATCTCGGGCTTACCGGACACGTCGGCCAGCGTTGCCTGCAGATCACCTATACCCGGGTGGCGGAATTTCCAGGTCGCGTAATACTGTTTAAAGGCTTTTTCAGTGACTTCTTTGCCCAATTGCTCTTCCAGATCATGCATGGTTGTGGCTGTGCGCGCATACACCGAACCGTAGCTGTCAGACGAGAACCGGTCCCAGGAATTTGCGCCGGTCGGGTCAGCGGGCGCATGATTGCTTGCGCCCAGCCTTTCTGCTTCAAACGGCTTGACGACCTGGTCGATGCCGAGTGACTTCAGCAAAGGTGTGGCCAGATGGATAACCTGGCCCCGTTCACGAATCATGCGGTAATCCCAGTAATCATTCAGGCCTTCGTCGAGCATCGGCTCTTCAAATTCGTTGGATCCTAAAATCCCATAGAAATAACCATGACCGAATTCATGGATGGTGACGAAATCCAGGAAGAACTCCGTCATTGTGTCATGTTTGACTTCATCAAAACCTTCCGCCGTGAAGAAGGTCGGATATTCCATGCCACCTGCTTCAGTTGCATTGTAGGGAGGGATGATTACCGTAACGGTTTTATAGGGATACGGACCGAGGGTGCTTGAAAAATAACCGAGCGCATCAATAGTGGCTTTGAGCGCCGGCTGGGCCGATGCCACATACTCCGGTGGATACAGAACGCGTACCTTGACTTCAGGACTGCCTTCGCCGGTATAAACGCTATCCAGTGGTTTTGCGGTACGGTTATCTGCCATCCATGCAAAATCGTGCACATCGCCCTGTACAAACCGGTGGGTCGTTTTGCCATCTGCTTCAACCGGTGTCCCCTGCTCCACGCCGGTGGCGCCCACGGTATAATCTTTTGGTACGGTCAGCCTGATATCGAAGTTGCCGTAGTCCGCGTAAAATTCGGAGTGCAGATGAAATTCATGCACGTTCCAGCGCGGTTCAGTTGCACCACGTTCGCCGGGCAATTCCAGTACACCGATTTTGGGAAACCACTGTCCGACCAGGTGAAATGTTCCAAAATAGCCGGTGCGGGCAACGACGCGAGGCAGTTGATCAAGGAAATTGATGTCCAGCGTGGTGGTACCCCCTGCCGGAACGGCCTCAGGGAGATCAAACCGGACCACTGTGTGATCGGTCTGTGGTCCGTCATCAGGATGCACAAAAGTCCATGGCACATCGGCACGACCCTGTACCACTTTTTCCAGCTCAATGTGACCCCAGTCACCATCGTGAGTTGGCACGTCTGAACGGAATTCAAAACCGTGAGTCTTTTTTTCACTAAAGAACGTACTGTTGTTGCCTTCAAATGCGTTCAGGTAAAGATGCAGGTAAACCGAACGAACTTCGCGATTACTGCGATTACGCCAGGTCAACTTCTCCTTGCCCAGAACCGTATGTTTCACGGGGTCCAGTGTGGCATCAATATCGTAATTGACAACCCGATCCGATAAGGTCGGCTCTTTTCCGCTTCGTGGACCGCCCCAGGCATTCGATGCGCTCGGCGTGCGCACGAACGCCGCATGCGCACCGGCCAAAGGAATGCCATCGAGACTGCCCTTGGTCCTGTTATCAGAAACAGCTACGGAAGGACTCATGCTTAACACCAGGCGGGTGTCCGGTTTGGACTCAACAGCCGTCGTTGCCTGGAGTGAAACAGCGACCGCCAACAGGGAAGCAAGGCATAAGCCCTTGGCAGAGAAAGAAACTAATGACATGCGTACTCCTCGTTATTTATTTTATGAACCGACTACAGTGAATCGAATTTTCAACCTGACCGACAGAATTGCAGATGAGATACGTCCAGAATTATCGCTTAAAAATTCGTATTACCACTTTTGACGATAACGTTGCATATTAGCATGATAATTACTAAATATAACTAATTGCATTTTGGTAATTAATTGCATCTGTATTAATATAATTATCTCGGGCGCGGATGCGTCACTTAAAGTACCCGACTCAGAATTTGCCGGATACCCGTTTCGGCAGAATCAGGACAAAACGACTGCCATTACCGGGCGTGGAATAGGCCTGCAGATCCCCTTCCAGAATATTATTGGCGATCCGCCTGCTGACTGTCAGGCCCAGACCGGAGCCGCCCCGTCCCAGCTTGGTGGTAAAAAACGGATCAAACACATGCGCCAGTACGTCGGCATTCATGCCCGTGCCGTCATCGACAATCGATATCTTCACTTTTTCATTATCCGCGACCGCAGAAAAAATGATTTTTCCGTGCTCGCGTCCTTCAAAAGCATGCAAAACAGCGTTGTTGACAAGATTGACGATTATCTGTTCCAGCGATCCTATATAACTCTCCAGTATGATGCCTGCCGGAATCGTGTTCTCAAGCACCCAGGGATGCTGCTTCAGTGTCGGTCTGAGCATCATGACCATGTCCTCGAGGACGTCATGCAAATCGACCCGGCGCAACCGTTCCGAGGTTTGTTCAATGGCCAACTGCTTGAAGCTGCTGACCAGGTTTGCAACCCGGTTGACTGACCGGTCCACCAGGCCCACCGTTTCATCTGCATACTCAATCCAGGCCAGCAGGTTCGATCTGGATACTTTGCCGTCCTGAACCTGACCATGCAGTTCAGCCAGATGTCTGCTCAGTATCGACGTCAGCGTGATGGCGTTCCCAATTGGCGTGTTGATTTCATGGGATATGCCAACAACAATCGATCCAAGTGACGCCAATTTTTCGGATTGAACCAGGTCTTTTTGGGTGGCGCGCAGATTTGCCAGGGTTTCTGATAATTCGGCGGTCCGGGTTTCCACCCGCTCCTCCAGTTCCCTGTTGAGTCGCTGTAGTGCCTGATGGTTGTCGCGTATCGTTTTCATATCGATATCACGACGCAACCATGCAGAACGTATGAAAAAAACAAATACCAGCGCTCCCAGCACAAACACCGAGATAAGTATACTGACGACGACAACCTGCTTCTTCCAGCCTGCCAGTGCGACCTCTCTGGAAATGCCGGCGATCACAAAAAATCCGTATTTTTTGCTGGTGACGTAACCGTAAGTCTTGATTATTTTGTCGAGACCCGATATGTCGCTGGTGTAACTGCCTTCCATGGGGTTTTCTTTCAGCGCGTCAATCAGGGTTTGGGATAATTTATTCGACCCGACCGGAATGACATTGCTTCTGTCAAAATCAGCACGTGCGACCAGCTCCATCGACCTGTGCCTCAGCGAAATGCTGCTATTGGGCGGCATGGTAATGTTACCCAGCTTGTTATTGATTTCATCGGTCAGAACAGCACCTGACACCACTCCGCCAAAACTGCCATCGGCCTTGACTATCCGCCTCGAGAACAGCCAGATCCACTTCCTGTTAATGCGACTTACAATCGGCTTCGAGATATACAACCCGTACTCGGGATGATTATGGGGTTCGGAATAATATTCGCGGTCACTAACATTATTGACGAGCCCCTCGTTCTCAAGTCCGTACATCAGGTTGCCATTTTCGTCTGTTGCACGGAGCGAGACCAGACTGGGAACCCGTTTTTTCTGGCGGAGCAGATACTGATCAACCAGGTTCTGGTCGGGCTTGCCATTGGCCTGCAGCGATGAGATCTCATCAGCCGAAGCCTGCAGGGCAATGTCGATCGTGTCGATCATGCCATCGAAAGTGAGTACCAGGGAATTCGCCAGGTTGCGGGTTTCAGAGATAACCTGTTTGTCGGCTTGTTCGTGGTTGTAGAGCGTCAGGATTACCGCCGATAAAACAACCAACGTCACAACCAGTGCCACTATAAAATATAATTTATGTAGCGATATCGCAGGTTGATCATCAAAGCTGCCAGAATATCGTTTTAACACGACCCAATCCCAACTTTTAATTTGGATCCAACTAGTCAGAATGAACGACTAACGAAATTACCTGTCTTAAAGAATGCGGATCAGTCCAGAATGAGCTGATGGACGATGTTGGTGGATTCATCCCCGATGTGACTCCGCCATGCGCGGGCAAAAAAAGTTCTTTCCTGATCGGTCGGCTGAACACGCCAGGACACATATAAGGTGCCTTTATTGTCATGCAGGTTGCCAATTTTGGTGATGCATGTCTTGTTGTCGGTAATATCGGCCTGTCCAATCACATAACCATAAACGCGATTTAACCTTTCCAGACGATCTGGCTCAGTATCACTATTGATTGCAGAAATAGTTGGATGATCTAAATACATTACCTGCCCCTGTTAGTTTCCGATTCACTACAAACAAATGACCCCAAAATATAATGGACTGATTTTCAACATTTGGCACGATGGCGGGTTCTAATTACGCATGACGCGGCATTCTTTGCGGCTTAACACTTTTCCGGCATCGTCCAGTGTGTCCAAATACACATCAAAACCCCACAATCGCGCCACATGTTTTAAAACTTCGTCCGTTTGCTGGTTCAACGGGCGTCGCAAAAACTGATTATGCCGCAGGGTCAGGGAACGATCGCCCTCCATGTCCACCGACCAGACCTGAATATTCGGTTCGCGATTGCCCAGATTATATTGTCCGGCCAGGCGTTCACGCAGGTATTTATAACCGCTTTCATCATGAATTGCCGAAATTTCAAGTGTATCCTGACTATCGTCATCCAAAACAGTGAAAAAATGGAAATCACGTATCAGTTTAGGCGATAAATATTGCAAAATAAAGCTCTCATCCTTGAAATTTCGCATGGCGAAGTCCAAAGTCCTGATCCAGTCCTGTCCTGCAAAATCGGGAAACCAGCGAAAATCCTCTTCAGTCGGATTTTCGCAGATACGGCGAATATCACACATCATGGCAAATCCCAAGGCGTAGGGATTGATGCCATTAAAATAAGGGCTGGTAACCGGCGGCTGATAAACCACATTGGTATGGCTCTGCAAAAACTCCATCATGAAGCCATCGCCGACAATGCCTTCAGTATAGAGCTGGTTCAGAATGGTGTAATGCCAAAACGTGGCCCAGCCTTCATTCATCACCTGTGTTTGCCGCTGCGGATAAAAATATTGCGAAATTTTGCGGGTGACACGCACGATTTCACGTTGCCAGGGCTCCAGCTTGGGCGAATATTTTTCAATAAAATACAGCAGATTTTCCTGCGGCTCGGACGGAACACGCCGGGGTTCCTCTTCGACCGCCGTTTTGTCACGGCGCGGCACCGTGCGCCATAAATCGTTAACCTGCGACTGCAGATAGTCTTCGCGTTCCTGCTGCCTTAACTGCTCCTTGGCCAGTGATATGCGCGCCGGTCTTTTATAGCGGTCCACGCCGTAATTCTGAAGCGCATGACAGGAATCAAGCAGCGCTTCAACCGCATCAATGCCATAACGCTGTTCGCAGTCGGCAATATAATTCTTGGCAAACACCATGTAGTCAATAATCGCATCAGCATCGGTCCAGGTCCGAAACAGGTAATTCCCCTTAAAGAACGAATTATGTCCGTACGCAGCATGGGCGATGACCAGGGTTTGCATGGTCAGGCTGTTTTCTTCCATCAGATAGGCGATACAGGGATTCGAATTAATCACGATCTCGTAGGCCAGGCCCATCTGTCCCCGCTTGTAGCTTTTTTCTGTTCTCAGAAAATGCTTGCCGAACGACCAGTGATAATACGAAATCGGCATTCCGACCGAGGCATAGGCGTCCATCATCTGTTCTGCTGAAATGATTTCCAGCTGGTTCGGGTAGGTATCCAGACCGAAATTCCTGGCCACGCGGCTGATTTCTGCTTCCGCCTGTTCGAGCAGATCAAAGGTCCATTCAGACTGATCCGGCAAACGATGCCGGCCCAGTCGGGCCTTGGCTGACCGGGCCGTCTTTCTCGGTTTTGACGATTTTCGTTCAGTCATAATTTCGCATTCTGCTTTTTGAATAAATCCCGGAATACCGGATAAATATCTGCGGGATCTTCGATCTTGCGCATCGCAAAATGGGCGTGGCGTGCCGCCACCTGCTCATATTCACGCCATAAATTCTGGGGTTCGCCATCGGTGATTTCAACATAGGCATAGTATTGAACCAGCGGCAGGATTTTATCCTCGAGTATCTGTTTGCAGGTAATTGAATCGTTATCCCAGTTATCACCATCGGAAGCCTGAGCGACATAGGCATTCCATTCCGAGGTTGGGTAGCGGGAATTGATAATTTCATGTAACAGATTGATCGCCGACGATACCACCGTGCCGCCCGACTCGCGCGAATTGAAAAACTCCTGCTCATCGACTTCCATCGCCGTTGTATGGTGTCGGATGAATACCAGCTCAATTTTTTCGTAGGAGCGCGTCAAAAACAGGTACAGCAGAATAAAAAAACGCTTCGCAGTGTCTTTCTTGGCCTCATCCATCGAGCCGGATACATCCAGAATGCAGAACATGACAGCCTGACTGGACGGTTTGGGCACCTTGATCCGGTTGCTGTAACGTAAATCGAACGTATCCAGAAACGGGATCGCCAGTAATCGTGTGCGCAGATGGGTGATTTCATGTCGCAAGGCGGTGATCCGTTCATCGTGATCATCAACCCCCGCGTTGATAAGATCATGCAGTTCCTGTTCAGCCGATCGGAGCCGTCGACTTGACTTGCCGCCGACAGCAATACGCCGGCTCAGTGCGCCACGCAGTGACCGCAGGACATGCAGATTGGAGGTGGTGCCTGACATCTTGTACCCGGCACGCAACTGCTTGAAATCCGTGGACGCCGTCAGGTGGGTTTTCACCATATTCGGCAATTCCAGATCTTCAAAAAAGTAATTCATGAATTCTTCACGACTGACTTCAAACACGAATTGGTCTTCCGAGGTCTCTTCACTGTTGCTTGCCTGGCCGCTGCCCGAGCCACCACCCCCTTTTGGCCGTTTGAACTGGTCACCCTTCAGATATTCCTGATTGCCGGGACGAACGCTTTCCCAGACCCCCCCATGGTCATGCCCAAAGGTCGGTTCGTTAACATCCTTGACCGGTATGGATATTTTTTCACCGCTTTCAACATTGGTGATGGAACGCCCTTTGACAGCACGTGTGACCGCTTCCTTGATCTGATCTTTATAGCGGCGCAGGAAACGTTCTCGATTCACCGCCGATTTGTTTTTCCCCTGAATCCGTCTATCAATTAAGTGAACCAAGACATTCTCCTGATTTTTTGCAAGCTGACCCTGCATACAGACTCACCCGGCCTCAGCCAGACACCGCCTGTGACGCTGGTCAATCTGCATCAACCATCCTCGGGCTACGAGGTTTTTCTCACCCGCAAATACCATTCACATAAAAGACGTACCTGTTTGGCAGTGTAGCCTTTGGCAACCATCCGCTCGACAAATTCCTGATGTTTGTTCGCATCATCGACACTGGCTTTGGCATTAAACGAAATTACGGGTAACAGCTCTTCTGTATTGGAGAACATTTTTTTCTCGATAACCGTGCGCAATTTTTCGTAGCTGTTCCATGCCGGGTTCTTGCCTGCATTCTGGGCGCGGGCCCGCAAAACGAAATTGACGATCTCGTTCCTGAAGTCTTTGGGATTCGAAATGCCCGCCGGCTTTTCAATTTTTTCGAGATCATTATTGAGCGCTTCACGATCAAAACTCTCACCGGT
The DNA here is from genome assembly GCA_903893945.1 of uncultured Oxalobacteraceae bacterium. Classification (GTDB taxonomy): domain Bacteria; phylum Pseudomonadota; class Gammaproteobacteria; order Burkholderiales; family Burkholderiaceae_D; genus Solimicrobium. The sequence continues at coordinate 13,393 of CAITOF010000095.1, forward strand.
ATCCGGGTCACGAAATTCCTGGTCCTGGATCCAGAAATCGGCAAACAGAACATAACGGTCAAAAATGTTCTGACCGTATTCGGAATAACTTTCGAGATAGGCAGTCTGGATTTCCTTGCCGATGAATTCAATATAGCGCTGCGCCAGGTACTCCTTGATGTAGGACAGGTAGCGCTGCTCCACTTCGGGGGCATACTGTTCGCGCTCTATCTGCTGTTCAAGCACGTAGAGCAGATGAACCGGATTTGCTGCCACTTCGGTGGTGTCAAAATTGAACACCTTGGAAATGATTTTAAACGCAAAACGGGTCGACAGACCGTTCATCCCTTCGTCGACACCCGCATAGTCACTGTATTCCTGCCGGGACTTTGCCTTCGGATCGGTATCTTTCAGATTTTCTCCGTCATACACCAGCATTTTGCTGAAAATGCTCGAATTTTCCGGTTCTTTCAACCGGGACAGCACAGAAAACTGCGCCATCATTTTTAATGTACCGGGAGCGCACGGGGCCTGTGCCAGCGACGACGTGCGCACCAGCTTTTCGTAAATCTTGATTTCATCGCTGACACGCAGGCAATATGGCACTTTGACTATATAAATACGATCCAGAAATGCCTCATTGTTCTTGTTATTTTTAAACGCCTTCCATTCAGATTCATTCGAGTGCGCCAGAATCACGCCGTCAAACGGGATCGCGCCAAATCCTTCAGTACCCTTGAAATTGCCTTCCTGGGTCGCTGTCAGCAGCGGGTGCAGCACCTTGATGGGCGCCTTGAACATCTCCACAAATTCCATCAGACCCTGATTCGCCAGACACAGTCCGCCCGAATAACTGTAGGCATCCGGGTCATCCTGGGCATAATCTTCGAGTTTGCGGATGTCGACCTTGCCGACCAGCGACGAAATATCCTGATTGTTTTCATCACCAGGTTCAGTTTTGGAAATGGCAACCTGTTTCAGCACTGAGGGATAGCGCCTGACCACGCGAAACTGATTGATATCACCATTGAATTCGTGCAACCGTTTGACCGCCCAGGGGCTCGGAATGGTGCGCAGATAACGACGCGGTATGCCGAAATCCTCTTCCAGTATGACGCCGTCTTCCTCTTCATTAAACAGACCCAGCGGTGATTCATTAATCGGCGAACCCTTGATCGAATAAAAGGGAATTTTTTCCATCAGGCTTTTTAATTTTTCGGCGATCGATGATTTGCCACCGCCGACCGGACCAAGCAGGTAGAGTATCTGTTTGCGCTCTTCCAGTCCCTGCGCAGCATGGCGAAAATACGAAACCACCTGCTCCACCACTTCTTCCATGCCGTAAAAATCGCGAAAAGCCGGATAAATTTTTATGATCTTGTTCGCGAAAATGCGCGATTTGCGCGGGTCATGGCGCGTATCCACCAGTTCAGGTTCGCCTATGGCGGCCAACAGCCGTTCAGCCGCCGTCGCAAACGCCAATTTGTCACGTTTGCATATTTCAAGATATTCCTGCAAAGAGTATTCTTCCTCACGGGTACGTTCGTAACGCGCTGCATAGTTATCAAAGATTTTCATGATGCGTCCTCTATGACTCAAACAAAATTACATTAACTTCCGCTGCCTGAACGAATATTGCCTTGACAAAGTTGATATCAATAACAGTTTTTCCGCGCCGTCATTTAATCATATACGCTGTGCTATTTTTTGACAGAAAAACTTAGCTGAATTGCCCGATTTCAAACGCCGATCAGGCAGGGTTTTCCATGCCTGATTTTGACAACGGCTCCCGGATTTGGGAGGTTGACAACGAAATTCACCAAAACGTTCATTTTTAACTTTTTTTTAATGATCAATATGTAATATGATAGACTATTTATAAATATTATTTCGGTATAACATAGCTGTATGTATGATTGACGAATCCAGATCCGGCAGCCAGCGGCACACCCGCACAAATTGTTGCTGGCAGGACTGGTTTAACCGTATCTTATTGTTTTTGCGTTCTGGCAGCATCAGTATCCTGAGTCATAATACGACCGGGATTGTTTCGGTCACATAAATCGGTACCACAGAAACCCTTACTCAATCAGCCATGTTATCTCCCCACTTAAATCAGTTTGCCACTCCCGGATTTGTCCCGGAGAACCTTGCCATCATTCTGAGTTACCTGACAATTCTGGTGTTATTTCCACTCGACATCATCACCGGATCACGCGTGTCCTTTCATGTCCTCTATGTGTTTCCGCTGACGCTGATAGCGCTGCATTGCGGCAGAAATGGCTTTGTCATTGGTGCCGTCATTTTATCGATCAGCGTTCAGATTCTCGCGCTGCTGACCTTTACCGATGAACTTCTCCCGATAAAAATATATTCCTTTTTTGTCATCGTTTTCTCGAATATCACCTTCGCGCTGATCGCCAATTATGCCCGTACCAACATCCTGGAAGCAGAGAGGTTATCAAGCACCGATCCCCTAACACGGCTGAGCAATCGGCGCGCAATGGAAATTGCCATTCACAATGAAACCATCCGCCAGAAACGCTACGGCGGCTTTTTTTCGCTGGTCGTCATTGATCTGGACGGTTTTAAGGCGGTTAACGACACGATGGGTCACCAGGAAGGAGACCGGGCCCTCGGCCTCATGGCCGCCATATTGCTTGAACATACCCGCCAGTCCGATACCGCCTTTCGGATTGGCGGCGACGAGTTTGTTATCCTGATGCCCAATACCACGGTCGAGGATTGCGACCGCCTGTGTCAGGGTCTGTGCAAAACGGTCGCCAGCAGAATGAGCGAAGAATCATTTGCGATTACGGCCAGTATCGGGTATACCACTATTTATCATTCTCCTGCGTTTACGAAGGATATTCTCATCACCGCGGATAAGGCCATGTACAAAGCCAAGACATCGGGTAAAGGCCGGGTCGTGCGGGGATATTGCTGAGGCCGCAGCATGAATTCTGTTTCTCACCTGATTTCAACGTCAAATTGAAAGAAAAATATGATCGCCCAGTTCATCAGACTAACTGCCAGATTCATCCTGCCTGCACTGTGTGTCAGTGTAACGCTCGGTACCACGAGTGCCATTTCTGCCCCGGCGCCCCATATTTTTATGGCGCTGGCCCTGTCGCCCGACAAATCGAAGCTCGTCAGCGTCGAGGGCGAGACGTCAGCCTCAGGGGGTGCACCGACCCTGCGTGACCTGATACTGCGCAGCACGGACGGCAAGACGGTGATTCACATCAGCCTGCCCTGCGGCAGGGTAAAACAGTGCTGGCCGGAATCACCCGCATGGACACCTGATTCAGGAAAAATCACGTTTGCGTTACGGTCACCGGGGAGCCACGCCCGTTCTCTGTATCAAGTCGATGCGAATGGAAAAAATTTGAAAAAGCTGGTTTCATTTAACGGTACGATCAGCGATCTGATGTATAACAAGCAGGGTCAACTCGCGATGCTGGCCACAGAAAATGCAACAAAAGAATTGGGTGCCGTTGAAGCTGGCGCCCCCATTTCGGGTGATCTGGACGCTGCTCCACCTGAACAGCGCATTGCCATCCTCGAGAAAAATGAATTGCACTGGGCGTCGCCGGCCAATCTGTTTGTGTATGAGTTCGACTGGATTCCGGATGGTAGCGGCTTCGTCGGCACCGCTGCCGAAGGGGATGGCGACAATAACTGGTGGATCGCCAAACTCTACACTTTCAGGCAGGCAGAGGCACATGTGTTATACACGCCGGCCAATCCTCAGCAACAGCTTGCCAACCCGGTTGTGTCGCATGACGGCAAGAACGTCGCCTTCATTGTCGGCATCATGAGCGATTTCGGTTCAACCGGCGGTGACATCTTTACGATCCCGGTCAGCGGCGGCACCGCAATCAATATCACGCCCAAACTCCCCGCATCGGTCGCCGCGATTGAATGGACCTGCGCAAATACCCTCCGGGCCAATGTCGAGGCCGGCGATAAGGTGCAATTTGTGGATTTTGGCAAGGGTGCCGAACCGAATCCGGGCTCGCTGTTGTGGCAAGGCCAGGATTCCGTATGGTTGGAACCCACCCGACATACCGATAACTGTGCTTCCCCGCTGACGGCGATGGTGCACCAGTCGTTTACCTCGGCACCTGAAATAGCTGTGGGGGAAATAGGCAAATGGAGCGATTTCACGCACCTTAACAGCCACCTCAAAACCGCCTATCAGGTGCAGAGTCTGAATTGGAAAAGTGATCAGTTTTCCATACAGGGCTGGCTGATTTTGCCGCAAGATGCCGCTTCCCGCACGGCCAATAACAAAAAACTTCCCTTGATCACTGTGGTCCACGGCGGCCCCGCCGCGTCCTATCACCCGTGGTTCATCGGTGCGGGTACCACGCGCTCGCTACTGGAATCCGGATATGCGGTATTTCTGCCCAATCCGCGCGGCAGCTACGGTCAGGGAGAGGAATTCACGGCGGCCAACGTAAGAGATTTCGGTTACGGTGATTTGCGCGACATTCTGTCAGGTGTTGACGCCGTGATCGCGGCAGCCCCGATTGATCCGCAGCGACTGGGCATCATGGGACACAGCTATGGCGGATTCATGACAATGTGGGCAGTGACCCAGACCAACCGGTTTAAAGCGGCAGTGGCCGGTGCCGGCATCAGTAACTGGCTGTCTTATTACGGTGAAAACGGAATTGATGAATGGATGATTCCATACTTTGGCGCGTCCGTTTATGACGATCCTGCCGCCTATGCCAAATCATCACCCATTAATTTTATCCGTCAGGTAAAGACGCCGACGTTAAGTCTGGTCGGTGCGGCCGATCTGGAATGCCCGGCGCCACAAACCCAGGAATTCGGTCATGCATTAAAAGCACTGGGAGTGCCTTCGTCGACCATAATCTATCCGGGTGAAGGCCATGCGTTCCGGGATCCGGCGACGCTGGCGGACCTGGAAAAACGAACCATGGACTGGTTTGCCAGGTATCTGAACTGAGTTCCTCGACGCCTGTGCTGCGAGCCACGACCTGGCAGGCAGTCAACCGAATCAGGCTTCCGATAACACATCAGACTGGCAATGACTCGCATAAAAAAAACTCCTCATATCGAGGAGTTTTTTATGGATTCAACGTTCGTTACCGGTCACTTGGCGTTCATCAATGCCACGGTGGTGTCGAGCATACGGTTAGAAAATCCCCACTCATTGTCATACCAGGACGACACTTTGACCAGATTGCCAGCGACTTTGGTCAACGTTGCATCAAAAGTGGAGGAAGCCGGATTATGGTTGAAATCGACTGATACCAGCGGAGCCGTGTTGTAGTCCAAAATGCCCTTCATGGCACCTTCCGATGCAGCCTTCATGATCTGGTTGATTTCTTCCACCGTCGTGGGGCGTTTTGATACAAACGACAGATCGACGATAGACACGTTAATCGTCGGGACGCGAACCGCGTAGCCGTCCAGCTTTCCATTCAACTCAGGCAGAACCAGCCCTACTGCCGCTGCCGCACCGGTTTTGGCCGGAATCATGGATTGTGTCGCGGAACGCGCACGGCGCAGATCTTCGTGCATGACGTCCGTCAGCACCTGATCATTGGTATAAGCATGAATCGTCGTCATCAGGCCGGTTTCAATGCCCACCGTGTCGTTCAGGGCCTTTGCTAACGGTGCCAGACAGTTGGTGGTGCAGGACGCGTTGGAAATGACGGTATCGGAGGCTTTTAAAACACCGTGGTTCACACCATAAACAATCGTCGCATCAACATCTTTTCCACCCGGCGCAGAAATAATGACTTTCTTGGCGCCACCGGCCAGATGCGCCGATGCCTTTTCTTTGGTGGTAAAGAAACCGGTACACTCCAGTACCACATCCACACCAATGTCACCCCATGGCAGATTGGCCGGATTTCGTTCCGCAAATACGCGGATTTTATCGCCATTGACTATCATATAATCGCCATCGGAGCTGACTGTGCCCGGGAATTTGCCGTGAGCAGTATCGTACTGGGTCAAATGCGCGTTGGACGCCGGCGCACCAAGATCGTTGATCGCCACTATCTGTATGTCATGCTTCTTGCCGCCTTCATAATGCGCACGCAAAATATTACGGCCGATGCGGCCATAGCCGTTAATTGCAACACGAATAGTCATACTTACACTCCCCTAATTAAATAAACAAAATCAAGCTAACACTGAATTTACTTTTGCCACCACATGGTCCACGGTGAAGCCAAAATGTTTAAACAGCACGCCGGCCGGTGCGGATTCACCAAAGCTGTCGATACCGACAACGGCGCCTTCCAGCCCCACATACTTGTACCAGAAATCGGTGACACCGGCTTCAATCGCAACACGCGGCAAGCCGGCCGGCAGTACACTGGCCTTATACGCGGCATCCTGACGATCAAACACATCCGTCGACGGCATCGATACCACGCGGACAGCCACCCCTTTGCCACCCAGCTCGGCGGCCGCTTTAACCGCCAGCTCCACTTCCGAACCGGTCGCAATCAGCACGACACGGGCATCCGGGCTATCCTGCAGCACATAACCACCCCGGGCAATTTGCGCGACCTGGGCATCAGTACGCACCTGGAACGGCAAGTTCTGACGCGAGAAAATTAACGTCGAAGGCCCGTTCCGGCGCTGCACGGCACTTTTCCATGCCACGGCGGATTCCACCGTATCGCAGGGACGCCAGTTATCCAGATTCGGAATCAGGCGCAGGCTTGAAACATGCTCAACCGATTGATGGGTAGGGCCGTCTTCACCCAGACCGATCGAATCATGCGTGAAAACAAACAGGGTGCGGATCTGCATTAACGCGGCCATACGAATCGCGCTGCGGCTGTAATCAGAAAAGGTTAAGAAGGTCGCGCCGAACGGCAGATAGCCACCGTGCAAAGTTACGCCATTCATGATGGCGCTCATGCCAAACTCGCGTACTCCGTAATTAACATGATTGCCGGCCTGATTGTGACGAACCGGCACACATTCTTTCCAGTTGGTCAGATTGGAACCGGTCAGATCCGCGGAGCCACCCAAAAATTCCGGCAAGGCTGGCGCAAATGCCTGAATGGCGTTCTGGCTGGCTTTTCGGGTCGCAATCGTTTCCTGCTTTTCCATGCACAGTCTGATGTAGGCATCCGCCACCTCAGAAAAATTGCCGGGCAACTCACCCTTCATCCGGCGCGTCAATTCCGCAGCCTTCTGCGGGTGCAGCTCGCTGTACCGGGCAAACAGCGCGTTCCAGTCGGATTCGCGCTTTGCCCCGGCTGCTTTGGCATCCCAGGCGCCATACACGTCAGCCGGAATGTCAAACGGCGCATCGGGCCAGTCCAGCGCCAGCCGGGCTGCCGCTATCTCTTTATCGCCAAGCGCAGCGCCGTGCACGTCGTGGGTACCTGCTTTGTTCGGCGACCCTTTTCCTATCACGGTTTTGCAACAGATCAGGGTCGGCTTCGATGCCGTTTTTGCTGACGCAATAGCGGCTGAAACCGCTTCCGCATTGTGACCATCCACTGCGCGTATCACATGCCAGCCATAGGCTTCAAACCGCGTTGGCGTATCATCGGCAAACCAGGCTTCGACGTGACCATCTATGGAAATCCCATTGTCATCGTACAGGGCGATCAATTTATTCAGTCCCAGCGTACCGGCCAATGAGCAGGCTTCGTGAGAAATGCCTTCCATGAGACAGCCATCACCGACCAGGACATAAGTGTAATGATCGACCACCGGCAAACCGGTCTGGTTAAATTCCGCCGCCAGCAATTTTTCAGCCAGTGCCATGCCCACCGCATTGGTAAGCCCTTGTCCGAGCGGACCGGTCGTTGTTTCTACACCGGGCGTGACATGCACTTCCGGATGGCCGGGTGTTTTGGAATGCAATTGACGGAAATTCCTGAGTTCGGACATCGGCAGGTCGTAGCCGGTCAGGTGCAGTAACGCATAATGAAGCATCGAGCCATGCCCGTTGGACACAACAAACCGATCACGATTTACCCACGTCGGATTCACCGGATTATGACTGTAATGCTGCGACCACAGGGCAACGGCAATGTCTGCCATACCCATAGGCATGCCAGGGTGACCGGAATTTGCTTGTTGAACAGCATCCATGGCCAAAACGCGTATCGCGTTGGCCATTTTGGTAGTAACAGATAAGGGAGGGAGCATAAGTGTCGTGGTTATGTTGATAAATCAGGCCGCGTCGCGCCACCAGGGACCGCTGACGTCGCAAAATCGCTTATTTTACCAGAGCGCAGGGGCGACTTTGCGGTTGAGAACCTGATTTTACACAAATGACGATAAAATCATGATTTTTTAACAAAACCCCCGCGAAGAGTGCTTGCCAAAAATGGCAAAGAAGCAATAAGACTGACAGCGCAGCCAATGCCCCCGGATGCCTGCCGGAACGGGAAGACTCGCAAAACTGCTGACAGTGGCGCGCCCTTCACGACTCCGGGTTGTCTACTCGTCCTCGTTCAGGCGTCGCTGCCTAACCGCCGTGGCCAGTGTGTCCAGTGCATGCACACTGTCATCCCAATTGATACAACCATCGGTGACCGATTGCCCATACACGAGCTCCTGACCGGCGACCAGGTCCTGACGTCCAGCGACCAGATTGGATTCAATCATTACGCCGACGATGCGCCGGTCGCCCTTGGCTATCTGCCCGGCTATATTGGCACAGACCGGCAACTGGTTTTGCGGATTTTTTGAACTGTTGGCATGGGAAGCGTCTATCATCAGCCGGGATGCTATGCCACTCGCGGCTATTTCCCTGCACGCCAATTCCACACTTGCCGCATCATAATTGGGCGACTTGCCGCCACGCAGAATGACATGGCAGTCTTCATTGCCATTGGTCGACACGATGGCGGAATGACCGCCCTTGGTAACTGATAAAAAATGATGCGGCTGCGAGGCGGCCTTCATCGCGTCGATCGCAATTTTGATGTTTCCGTCAGTGCCATTCTTGAATCCGACCGGGCACGATAAACCCGACGCCAGTTCACGATGCACCTGGGATTCCGTGGTACGCGCTCCTATGGCACCCCAGCTGATTAAATCCGCGATGTATTGGGGACTGATCACGTCCAGATATTCGGTTCCGGCGGGCAGACCCATTTCATTAATCGTCAGCAGCAGTTCGCGCGCAATCCGCAAACCATCGTTGATACGAAAGCTGTTGTCCATGTACGGATCGTTAATCAATCCTTTCCAGCCGACTGTCGTGCGCGGCTTTTCAAAATAAACACGCATCACAATTTCCAGCTCACCGGCAAAGCGGGCGCGCTCCTGAACCAGGCGTTGCGCATACTCCAGCGCCGCTTTGGGATCATGAATCGAACAGGGACCAATCACCACCATCACACGGTCATCCTGACCATGCAAAATACGGTGCAAGGCATTCCGGGTATTGCCGACGGTTGCCGACGCGGTTTCCGAACAGGAAAATTCACGGATTAAATGCGACGGTGGAATTAACTCCTTCATTTCCCTGATGCGTAAATCATCGGTGCGTAACATAATTTCTCCAGACTAAATTAAAATGGACCCATACCAAAAATGTAAAAAAAAACCGCCAGTCTGGCGGTTTTCAGAATGTCGGTTCGCATTTCGCGCGCTCACCTCTGTTCCACCGCCCTTGGGCTGGAAGAGAAAAAGCTAAAATAAAAGAATGAATGGTTCATTTGTCGGGCGCGAAAACGGGATAGATGACCAATAATGCATCAATTCAATGCACTTGGCAAGTTTTTTAAACTAAAGGGCACGGCGTCAGGTCTGTTCAACCCAACAATTAATGTATTCCCGGACACGACTTTTCGCGCAAAAAAGCCGGCTTGCGCCGGCTCCTGGTGACATCGTGCTGGCGCAGGCAACCTGTATCAGGTTGCGCGTTTAAACCGGGCCTCAGCGACACGGTCAGCCACCACACTGGTTGACAGACCCTGCCTCGCGGCGTGCTCAAAAATTTCCGTTAATGTGCCACCGATCTGACGCACATGGGCTTCAACATCGGCTTCGGGCTTGTTCAGATATTCGTAGCACACCTTGATGATCCCGCCGGCATTGATCACAAAATCCGGCACGTACAGTACTTCTTTCATACGCAGCTGGTCACCGATTTCAGGCGTGGCCAATTGATTATTCGCTGCGCCGGCAATAATGCGTGCTTTGATTCTCGGCAACGTCGCCGGGTTTAAGGTCGCACCCAGTGCGCATGGTGCGTAGATATCCGCCTGTGCATCATAAATGTCATCCACCGATACCACCTGCGCACCCAATTCAGTGCGGGCCCGTTCGACAGCCGCCTGGTCTATGTCAGCCACAATCAGCCTGGCACCGGCCGCGTGCAGGCGTCGGGCATAGTCATAGCCGACATGGCCCAACCCCTGCACTGCGACGACCAGACCTTCCATGCTGTCGCGGTTCAAATGAAATTTCACGGCCGCCTCTGCCCCGACAAAACAGCCTAACGCCGTAAAGGGCGACGGATCACCACGGTCCCCCAAACCCGCGACGTAGCGGGTTTTTCTGGCCACAGCCGCCATGTCAGCAGGACTGGTGCCAACGTCTTCGGCAGTCACATACCGTCCACCGAGACGCTCCAGGGCGACACCGAGGGCCTCAAACAGCGCCGGCGTTTTATCTGCTTTTGGATTTCCGATAATCACGCTTTTGCCGCCACCGATAGGCAAACCAGCGACGGCATTCTTGTAGGTCATACCGCGCGACAAGCGCAATACGTCATTAATTGCCGCGCCTTCATTCACATAATTCCACATGCGACAGCCGCCCATGGCAGGGCCCAGCTGGGTGTTATGGACAGCGATAATTGCTTTTAAGCCGGATTTTGGTTCAGAGACGAAAACCACCTGTTCATGGTCATCGAAATTGGGTTCGTTAAATACAAATGCAGTCATGTTGATGGCTCCGCGCGCTGTTGAAAGTACCATTCTGATAAGAACAGTTTATGCACAACGCTATAAATGGGGTTAAAGAATAATCTGGACAGGTCGAGGTTGTTTTTGAAAGGTTGTTTCAAAAACGCCCTGCTACGATTGATTGTGTCAAACGCCGCGCGAGTATATCGAATTCAACCCCTGAATTCAACTTAACCGGGTCAGCCCATTCCGGGCTGGCGACTATCGCAGGCATGAGTGAGGTGTGGACGGGTGTACTTCAGGTCGATATGGATTTCTGGCGCGCCGACTCTAGCCGGGTCCGTCGACCCGACCCCGCGCCAGAGCCTTACCGGACGTCAGATAATCTGATGTTCCACCGACAGATAAAGGGAGGTACACGCGACACTCAGAATGGCGGCCTGACTCAGCGTGCTCTTCACGATAGCCAGGCGATTGGCCGGACTTTCCCCCAGTAATGGCGGTATTGCTCCGAGGACAAACAGTACCAGACCGACCGTCATGGCAACACCGGGCTCGATAACGACGTCATGCATGGAGCCGTCCATCATCTGGTTACAGATCAGGCGCGACGCACCCGCGTTCGTGAACACGACACCTGTGGAACATACCAGACCACTGGCCAGGTTGGTCAGTATTGCCCTATTTTCTTTTGATGTACATTTTGCCAGCATCGACGGACTGGGCGCACTCTGTATGGAATCACTGTCGTTGAAATGTGAAAACCGATCGTCATCCAACGGTGAAATGGTCGTGTAGCCTTTTGACCATCCACACAAATTAGCCAGTGGTTTGAAAATATTATTCATTTAACACCTTTAATCATGTAGAGATAAAAATTGATTCGCCTCGCGGGAGCCAGTCCGGGTGCGCGGGTGCTCCGGACAGATGCGGGCTCCCAGCCGGCCCGCCCCGTCACATCGCCGGTTGGCGAAGCGGTGCGCGACAGGCCGTATTTTATCTGGAAAACGCGTTAAATTGTGAATTTTACAAAACTATTTGATAACTATTTTTTGCTGGCGGGGGGGTAGGCAGACGGATTTGGCAGAAAGCGTGCCTGAGTCCAATCGGTACTGATTTACGGGCTGGTGTGATGGACTTCGACGGTAATATGCGACAGACCGCGATACTGCCTTAATAATTCATGGTAATAAGCAGGCCCGCGTGCGATTGTGCCGGTTCTGACCGACACAACCGCACCAAAATGGCCCGGACCTAAACGCCAGATATGCAAATCGAGAAGCTGATCACCGGCTTCTTTTATCACCAGTTTCACGTTATCACCCAGCGACACACTGGGATTCATATCCAGCAGTATGGCGCCGGTGTCCCGGATCAGTGTGTAGGACCAGCTGAAGATCACCAGCGCGCCGATGATACCGGCTAACGGATCCATCCACACCCAGCCCAGCGTTTTTGCCAGTAACAGGCCGATAATCGCGAGTACCGAGACCGCCGCGTCGGCAATGACATGAATATAGGCCGCACGCATATTATGATCGCGGGAATTACGTTCATGGTCGTGTGCATCCTGCGCATCGTGGTCGTGCTGTGTGTGCTGCTCATGATCATGGTGTGCAGAATGGTCGTGCGGGTCACCGGCCTGACAACTGTCGTCGGCATGCGCGTGACCATGGCTATGGCTATGACCATGCGCATGACCATGATCGCCGCCACTCAGCAACCAGGCACTGACCATATTCACCAGCAAACCCAGCACGGCGATCGGAATCGCTTCAGCAAACCGGATTTGCACCGGTGATACAAACCGGTCTACCGCTTCGTAGCCTATCAGCAGGGCTATCATGGCCAGAATTATTGCGCTGGTAAACCCGGCCAGATCGCCCATCTTGCCGGTGCCAAAAACAAACTGCGGATTGTTCGCGTATTTGCGTGCGCAGGTGTAGGCCAGTGCTGCAATCAGCATGGCACCCGCATGGGTCGACATGTGCATGCCGTCCGCGACCAGGGCCAGTGAGCCGAACATGCTGCCACCGACGATTTCACCTATCATCATCACCGTGCACAGGACAATGACAGACCAGGTCTTGCGTCCGTTGGCATCATGGCCTTCACCTAAAAACACATGGTCATGCGGGGTCGCAAACGGGGCATCGTAAAATTTATTCATTGACATTGACGGTGGCGGTTAGTGTAAAACATGAATTTTACCTGCATTTCATCGTGAAATTTTTAATTATGAGGAAGAACTGTTGCGTTTCCAATCGGTGGCGAAGGTAAAAAAATCGTCGGCCGGCAATGCAGGCGACCAATAATAGCCCTGACCATACTCACAGCCCAGTTCCCGGAGCCGGTTTAAAACTTCGATGTTTTCAACGCCCTCCGCGACCACCTCCAGATCCAGACTGTGCGCCATTTCTATGATGGCACGGACTATGCCTTCATCGTTCTTGTTTTCGGTAAATCGCCGGATGAATGACTGATCTATTTTTAAACGTTCCACTTCAAAACGTGTCAGATAGCCCAGATTGGAATAACCGGTTCCAAAATCATCGATCGATAAATGCACCCCCAGCGCCCGAATCCGCTTCAGAAGTTGCCGGATATGATCCGAATCGACGATCAGTAACGATTCAGTCAGTTCAAGTTCAATCGTTGCCGCATTTATTTTCGCCGCTTCCAGAGCATTCATGACATCACGCTCCAGATTATCGCGCCGGAACTGGACCGGCGACAAATTAATTGCCACGACCAGATCCGGCAAGCCACTGTCCTGCCACTGTCTGGCCTGGCGACACGCTTCATTGATCACCCAGACTCCGATTTCATGTATCTGTCCGGATCGTTCAGCGACCGGAATAAACCGGTTTGGCGGGATATTGCCCAGTTCCGGGTTATTCCAGCGGATCAATGCTTCGGCGCCGATAATTCGTCCTGTCCTGATGTCAAACTGCGGCTGGTAATACAGCCTGAATTCGCCTTTTGACAATGCCGCACGAATGCCGGAAATCAGGTGCAGGTGCTCGATGACATTGGTATTCATCTGCGCATCATAGAACCGGAAGGCATTACGACCCGATTCCTTGGCCTTGTACATCGCCATATCGGCGTGTTTCAACAAGGCATCAAAGTCATGACCGTTGTCGGGATACAGGGCGACCCCAACCGAACAGGTGGCGGAGATTTCCATACTGTTTATCTTGAACGGAACTGCCATCACGTCAGTAATCTTGACCGCCACGGTGGCGACCGATTCCTGGTCTGCCTGACCGGCGATGATAATTAAAAATTCATCACCGCCCTGCCTGCTTACGGTATCACTGGCACGAACCGCATTTTTCAATCTTGACGCGACGTCACAGATCAGGCTGTCGCCCGCTGCATGGCCGAGCGAGTCATTGACGGTTTTGAAGTTGTCCAAATCGATAAACAGCAACGCAATCCGTTCATTGTTGCGCTTGCTTAATTCAACAAACTGGTCAAAACGGGCACGTGCCAGCAGACGATTGGGCAAACCTGTCAAGGCATCATTATTGGCCAGTATGTCAATATGCGAAAGTGCCTCATTCATTCGCGCATTTTCTTTCTCAAGCCGTTCCAGCGCATTGCGCAGATCACTTGCCAGCTGCCAGACAAAATACGACGTGGTCAACAGTATGGCAACGATGTTGAACAGTGACGCAAATGAAATCGGCGGTATGACATTGACATGCCATCCACTGACATTGGCGATATAGATCGACGACATGGTCGCCAGAATACATGTCAGCAGTCCGATAAAAAAACGACGGCTTACAAACATGGCGGCAAAAATCAGTATCGTCGGGATTGCGCTGATTGCGGCGTCGTGAAGTCCTCCGAACCAGAAACTGAGCAGACACATTGAACAGGTCAGGGTCAGGACTGTCACGTTCGCGGCGAGTTCGACGCTCCTGTTTCGTGCCAGCCAGACAGCAAACAGCAGAACCGGCTCAATGGCGAGCAGAATGCTCGCGGCGAGATATTTTTTTTCCGCCAGAGTGATCAGGGAAACGATGATGACGCTGATCAGGATGAAAATGTTAACCTGAATCAGGCGATGAGGCTTTAATGTCATCCCGGCATTTTTCTTGCTGCTGATCGTTTGGAATTCAGTTTGCATGACTAGTCATTGTGGATGTAACTCTTCTCACCTTGCAGGCTACTAAAAAACCGGCTGGCCGACAACCTGGACTTGTGACACTTACACGTCTTCGTCTGGCCGCGATGCCGGTGCGCCGGACAGGGCCGGGCCCTTCACCTGCACGCTCTCATCATCAAACTGCTGCGGATTTTTCCCTGAGAATCCCCGGTAAAATTGCTTTATTTCCAACATATCCTTTTCGATCTCCCCGGTCGGATAAAACAGATGGGCGATGCCACCCACTTTTTTTTCATAATCCATATAACCCAGCAAAATCGGCACCCCGGCACCGTGGGCTATGTAATAGAAACCGGTTTTCCAGTGGCTCACCTTGCCGCGGGTACCTTCCGGGGGGACGATCACTGTCAATCGCTGGCAACGATGAAATGCCTCAATGGTGCTCTGAACCAGGTTACCTGATTTTTCGCGATACACCGGAATACCGCCTAACCAGCGCATCACGCGACCGGCCACGGGTGGAAACAGGCTGGATTTACCCATCCAGTAAACCCGCAGGCGCAGTGCGAAACACATCATCAGCGTCAACGGGAAATCCCAGTTGCTTGTATGGGGCGCGGCTATGAGCACATATTTTTCTGTTTCCGGCGCAGTGCCGTGGACTCGCCAGCCCAGTAGGCGCAGTATCAAAACAGATAGCCACCGCATCAGGGTATTGAGCACCGGAGTTTCAAAAATAGTGGCGTGCATAGTCTCAGTGTGATTGGATCCGCGCAAATCCGGAACGGTGCTGAATTATAAGACCTGCGGCACCAGAATCAAACCTCAAAATGAGGGTACGGCGACATGACCCCGTCGGCGCCGGGCAAAAGCGGTCGTACCATTTATCGCGACCCGGCCCATTTCCGAAACTGTTGTTGTGCAAACCATTTCTTCCATAATGCCCGTGCGCCAGTGGTTATTTTTGCACTGTACCAGGTCGCCAGTAACCCCGGTCTGTACCGGGAAAGCCGGATCAAAGCACCCGGTCCGGCAGGTCATTGCATCATTCATCGCTCATTTAATCCATTCATCCCCCGGATTCCACAGTTTGTCGCATAGTGTCCCTGACAAAAAATGGATTCCCTATACTTGCGTCAGTTCATAAATTCAAACGTTATCATCATTTGTTTATTATAATTATTACAAATTTTCAATGCTGCGCAGTCTACATCGGCAAATTTATATATACTCGCGGCAATTTCAATGTCTTAGCTCGGAGAAACACCATGACGCAGCACTCTGTATACAAACTTTTGTTGGCTTCCGGACTGGTCGCTGCCGTGTCGGTCACCCTCAGTGGATGTAACAATGCCTCCTCCAAATCGGACAATTCGACCGGAACAGCGCCAGTGTTATTGATCGCGCCGGAAGACCTGACCATCCTTCACAGCAGTGCATTTGCCTCCGGACCGTCGATTACCGGTGCCATTCAACCGGAGAAAAAGGCCGATTTACGTGCTGAAATTTCGTCGGTTGTTTTACAGGTACAGAAAGAAAATGGCGAAAAGGTTAAAAAAGGCGATTTGCTGGTGCGGTTAGACGATACCTCCATTCGTGACAGCCTGAATTCGGCCCAGGAATCGGAGCGTGCCGCATCGCAGGCACTGGATCAGGCGCAACGCCAGTACGAACGCCTGAAAACATTACGTTCGTCAGGGATGGCGTCAGCACAGCAACTGGAGGATGCCGAAGTCAAAAGGAACAACAGCCAGAGTGACCTGTCGGCCGCCAGGACCCGCACAGTGCAGGCGCGCCAGCAACTGCAAAGGACTGAAATCCGTGCCCCGTTCGATGGCATCGTCAGTGAACGCAAAGTTTCCAACGGCGATACCGCACAGATCGGCAAGGAATTGATCAAGGTGATTGATCCGTCCAGCATGCGTTTTGAAGGACTGGTTTCTGCAGATACAGTCAGCCAGGTCAAAGTGGGGCAGGCTGTGAGTTTCAGAATCAATGGTTACCCGGACCGGATCTTTAACGGTGTGGTCAAACGCATCAACCCGGAAGCCAACCCGGTGACGCGTCAGGTTGAAGTTCTGGTCAGCTTCACGGACAGCAGGTTGCCGCTCGTGTCCGGACTGTATGCCGAAGGACAGATTGAAGCCGGCAGTACCGCGACGCTGATGGTCCCGGACATCGCCATTACCCGGAACGGTGACAAAACCTCGGTGTGGAAAGTAAAGGACAATGTCATCCATAAAGTGGATGTCGCACTGGGTCAGCGCGATCAGCGCCGCGGGGACTATGTCGTCAACAAGGGGGTTGCCGAAGGCGACGTCCTGTTGCGTAGCCCCGGTATCACACTCAAAGACGGTCAGAAAGTGGATACTTCCAATAAAAGTGTGTCAGCGGCTGCGCCGACAACCAAGGGGAACTGAACCATGTTCCTGTCCAATTTCAGCATAAAGCGCCCCATTGCAACGATTGTGATCATCCTGATGCTGATGTGTCTGGGTCTGCTGGCGTTAAAAAAATTACGTGTCAACCAGATGCCGGATGTACAGGAACCGGTCATGGTGATTACCATCCCCTACCCGGGCGCCTCACCCGAAACCGTCGAACGGGAAATCATTAACCGGCTGGAAAAACCGTTACAGAGTATCAGCGGGATTGATCAGATGCGATCAACGTCAGCCGAGGGCAGTGCCACCATCGTGATGATCTTCAGGTTCGGCAAGAACATGATTGAAGCCGCTGATGAAATACGCAATTCGATCGGTACGGTGCGCTACAAATTGCCGATTGAAATGCGCGAACCGGTACTTGAACGTTTTGATCCGAACGACATGCCCATCATGGAAATGGCACTGTCATCCGATTCCCAGTCGCATGCCGATATTTCACGGCTGGCCGAGGATCAGCTGGCCGACAAATTCAGATCCATCGACGGGGTGGCAACGGTCACCGTTAACGGTTCATTGCGCCGCGAGCTCAGTGTCCTGCTACAGGCAGAAAAGCTGCGCGAGTACAACGTCTCGGTGTCTGACGTGGTCAATGCACTGCGCAACCAGAACACCAATGCTCCGGTGGGCAAAGTACGCGGCGCCCTGCAGGAACAGAGTATCCGGCTGGTAGGCCGTATTGAATCGCCTGCGGAATTCCAGCAGATTGTGGTCAGGCGCAATGGTGATCAACTGGTGCGCCTTGCACAGGTGGCGACCATATCCGATGGTTATGCCGACGAAAATACCTACAGCATTCGCAACGGGCATCCCAATGTCGGTATTTCCGTCACTCGCGCGCACAATGCCAGTACGGTTGCGATTGCCCAGAAAATCCGGGACATGGTCACCGAAGTGAGTAAGACGCTGCCCAGCGGAACATCGCTGACGATCACCGATGACGGTGGCAAGGATGCACAGAATAACCTGGATAACGTCATCGACTCGCTGATGTTTGGCGCGGTGCTGACCATCTTTGTGGTGTACATTTTCCTCAATTCCTGGCGTTCAACGCTGATTACCGCACTGAGCCTGCCGACCTCAGCGATCGCCGCATTTATCGCCGTATGGCTGTGCGGTTTCACACTGAACTTCATGACGCTGCTCGGACTGTCGCTGGCGATCGGGGTACTGATTGATGACGCGATTGTGGTGCGGGAGAACATAGTACGACACATGGAAATGGGCAAAGACCGGCGAACTGCTTCGTCCGAGGGTACCAGCGAAATCGGCATGGCGGTGGCCTCCACCACGTTTTCGATCATTGCCGTGTTTATCCCGGTCGCCTTCATGCAGGGTGGTGCCGGCGAATGGTTTCGCCCGTTTGCACTGACTGTTGCGACATCTGTGCTGGTGAGCCTGTTCATTTCCTTTACGCTGGATCCGATGCTGTCGGCTTACTGGGGCGACCCGGTCGGTCATCATTTGCAGGCGAAAACCGGCATCAGCCTGTGGCTTTCCAGATTCAATAAATGGTTTGACCATCAGGCCGACCGCTACGGTAATGTGATCGCCTGGGCGCTGCACCACCGTCGCTCGATGGCTGCCATTGCCCTGCTGAGCCTGGTTTGTGCCATCGCCCTCCATGTCATGTTCGGCGGGTCCGAGTTCCTGCCGGCACAGGACGGCGGTTCGGTAATCATCAATGTGCGGACACCGTCCAGTTCAAGTCTGGAATTCAACCGGATGAAAGTTGAAAAGGCGGCTGAATTGGCCCGTACCCTGCCGGAAACGGTGGCGACCAACAGCACCGTCAATGCGTCCGGCGGACGGGTTTATGTGGATATCGGCAAAAGCACCGACAGAAAGCGGTCTGCAAAACAGATCTCCGCTGAATTGCGTACATTAATGGCGCGCCTCGTGGGTGCAGAATATGTGATTCAGGACGACCTGAACAACGGTGGCCAAAAGCCGGTTCAGATCCGCTTCTACGGGTCCGATTCCGCCAAGCTGGCCGCAATCACCAGCAGCTTCATGGAAAGGCTGAGGCACGTTCCCGGTGCTGTTGACGTTGGGCTGTCCGAACAGGAACCCAAGGATGAGCTGCAGATTGAATTGAATCGCGGACTGGCCAACTCACTCGGCATTTCGGTCGCCGATGCAGCCCAGGCACTGCATGTTGCCTTCGCCGGTGTTGAAGCCGGTGACTGGGTCGACCCAACGGGCTTAACCCGGGACGTTTCGGTTCGCCTGCAACCGGCGGACCGGCTGAATGCAGAAAATATCGAGCACCTGCCGATCTCTGTCACCGGCAGCACCTCCATGGTGCCGCTCGACCAGATCGCCACGATCAGAATGAGCAAAGGTCCCGCCAAAATTGAGCACAACGACGGAAAACGGATGATTACGGTGTCGGCCAATGTTGAAGGCCGCTCAGCCGGCCAGGTCAATTCAGACGCCATCAGCATCGCCAAAGCCATTGATTTTCCTGACGGATTCGGGATTCAGCTGGGCGGCGACGCGCGCGAACAGCAGGAATTATTTACCGAAATGATCATCGCACTGGTCATGGGCATCGGCCTTATGTACTTTATTCTGGTCGTTCAATTCAGTTCTTTCACTGCTCCGCTGGCCGTCATGATGTCCTTGCCATTGAGTCTGATCGGTGTGGTCCTCGCGCTGCTGCTGACCGGTGGCACGATCAACCTGATGAGTTTGATCGGCGTCATCATGCTAATGGGCCTGGTTGCAAAAAATGCGATCCTGCTGCTGGATTGCGCACGCAAACATGAAGCACTGGGACATGGACGTGAAGAGTCATTAATGTATGCCGGTCGAAAACGGTTGCGTCCTATCCTGATGACCACCTTCGCGCTGATCGCCGGGATGATGCCAGTCGCGATCGCACTGGGCGAAGGCGGTGAGTTCTACCGTCCACTGGCCGTCGCAATAATCGGCGGAACCATTACGTCCACCCTGTTGACGTTACTGGTGGTACCCACATTTTATGACAGTATTGAAATTTCCCGTGACCGGCTGTTTGCCAAATTGAGATCGCGTGCCACGCACATGAATGTCGTGCTGGCCTTCGTAATCACCATGCTTGAAGCATTGATGACGGTGTTATTTCTGCGCTGGATATTCAGGCAGCTGATCCGGTTATCGGCCATGGTACAGCGTACAAAAGCGGTGTCTGCAAACCTGTAATCAGGGGGCGGGGGTTCCCGCCCTTTCACGCAGCCGCGCCGGACTTGGCACAAAGGGGACGGATGCCGCCAGTTCGATCAGGCTGACCCGCCTGATGGGCACATGCTGACCATCAAACAGAAACGTTAAATGACCGACAGCCTCTGTCAGCCACGCCAGTATCGTTTCATCACCTGCTGTCTGTCCATGACAACAAACCTGGGACATGGCAACAGCCAGGTCGCGATCGTCCAGTTGAGCCAGATAGTGGCCACTTTCAAAGATCAGATTGCCCTCGTCAGTCATGCCGACACTGTCGCACAAATGCAGGGCAACCCCGGTATGCAGGGTCCAGCCCGCCGCCGGATCAAAATGGGCGATGTAGGGTGTGGCCTGCAGTTCAACAAAAACGCGCTGCGGGCCATTCTGAAAAAAATAACATCCCTGTTGATCCGCACAGTAATTGCGGTTTATAAAGCCGCACAACGCCGCATGACTGATCTTGCTGCCCAGACCGCCCATGTCCTGCGTACGCTGGTCGCGCATGCGCCACTGGCCGCGCGCATCCAATCCCAGCCAGCCATAGCAGTGCGGTACATTCGGCCATTTGGCCATAGCCAGTTGAACTTGTTTGTCCATGTTCGGTTAGTCGCTGTTGAATTCAGAAAAACGGGTCCGCTTACAGGCCGTCAGATCGCACCGGTTCAGCGAACATTGAACCGGTCAAAAAACTGCAATATCCTTTTTGGCAACCACATATTGGTGGCAGGCCATCCCTGACTGGCAAAACCGACGTGCCCGCCCTGTTGCGGGTACTCAAGTATCACACTGGGCGATGCACTGGCCGGCAAGAAGCGGCCCGGCAAAAAAGGGTCGTTTTGTGCATTCAATACCAGGGTCGGCACGGTAATATCACCCATGACATGTTTGGCGCTGGCGCGATGCCAGTAGTCTTCCGTACTGGTATAGCCGTGCAGCGGTGCGGTGACCACGTTATCAAACTCGTAGAGATTTTTTGACGCAAGCATGCGCTGGCGGTCAAACAGATCCGGAAACTGAACCAGCTTTTTCAGGCATTTTGGCTTTAAGGTCCGCAGAAATACCGAGGTGTATACTTTATTGAAACCGCGCCCGAGCGCGGCACCGCCCTGGACCAGATCCAAAGGAGCAGAAACGGAGCATGCAGCGCGAACAAATTCCGCCTGCCGCTGGTGTTCTCCCAACCAGCGCAGCAGCGCATTTCCTCCCAATGAGACGCCGCACACAAACAGGCTTCGATTCAGCTGCAGTTGATGCAGGCGACGCAATACCCAGTCAATTTCAGCCGAATCACCGGAGTGGTAAAAGCGCGGTCCGTGGTTCAGTTCGCCCGAACATCCGCGAAAATGCACAACCACGCCCGCCCAGCCTCGCTGTCTGACCGAAAACATTAATGCGCGTGCATAATGACTTTCTGAACTGCCTTCCAGTCCATGAAACAGAACCACCAGGGGGGCGCTCTCTGCGCCGTCTACAAAATCCAGATCAATAAAATCATTATCGGGACATGTCCAGCGCTCGCGACGAAACCTGACTGCAGGTATGTCAAGCAGCTTGGCCGGGACGATGGTCTGCGTATGGCCATTGGTGAGCCAGCGGGGCGAAACGTAGTGTGACATCGTCAATGCAGCATACTCGCCCGAAATAATTCATTCGGAGCGCGTCCCGGTGCAACGGACGCGTGATGCAAGGTCAGACGCCAGCCCAATGCCGTTTTGGTATAGATATTGGTACATAAGATATGAATATCCTGGGGCATATCGGCCGTCCGCTGGACTTCTTCAATGATGTTATGAACCGCCGTCATCATATTTTTACTGGCATGCAACTGAACCGGTTGAATGTTGACCGAACCGCGTTCAAATATGGCTTCAAACGAAGCGCGAATGGTTGCATGCCCGACCAAGCGGGCCGAACCCGGATGAATGCAGACAATTTCCTCGTCTTCGGCCCAGAGTGCCATGAGTGCTTCGATATCTGCGCGACTTAATGCATCATAAAAAGCCGCTTCGGTTTCATCGGCAGAGCTGAAAAGAGGTGCTTGCATGGTTGCCTTGTAAATGAACCCACCGCCGGTTCAATGTGCTTTCAGTGTGACGCCGGCTTTTAACTGATACCTGGTACTGCAGTAGGGACAGGTTGCATGCCCGTTGTGCGACAGATCCAGGAATACTTTCGGATGCGATGACCAGAGCGGCATGACCGGGTTGGGGCAAAAGGCGGGTAAATCAGGTAAATCTA
This sequence comes from uncultured Oxalobacteraceae bacterium, assembly GCA_903893945.1. Lineage (GTDB taxonomy): Bacteria > Pseudomonadota > Gammaproteobacteria > Burkholderiales > Burkholderiaceae_D > Solimicrobium. Next base: position 36,261 of record CAITOF010000095.1, read on the forward strand.
ATTCAACAATACTTGTCGTTTTCATGGTGACCGTCCTCGTGAAATGAATTCATTACCGGATTTTAATCGATTCCCACTGCGAATTAAATAATAACTCTGTAAAATCAGCGTTTTATTGATTTTACAAATCAAACTGACCCAATCACGATGCAACAGACCGCCGAAAGCCCGTCACCGAATCCCGGCATGAATACACCCATGTTATCACCTGAACAAATTCAGGCGGTCAAGACCCGCTCGTTTCATGAAGGTGTCAAAGCCTGTTCGCCAACGCTAGTAGGCATTGCCGCATGGGGTCTGGTGGTCGGGATTGCGATGATCAAGTCCCATTTTACGGTGGCGCAGGCACTCGGCATGACCTTCACCGTGTTTGCCGGTTCGGCACAGCTTGCTGCGTTACCGCTGATTACTGCCGGCGCACCGGTCTGGGTGATTTTTCTGACCGGGTTAATGGTCAACCTGCGGTTTGTAATTTTTTCTGTCATCATCGCGCCCCATTTTACCGGGCTCAGGTTCGGCCAGCGCGCGTTCTGGGGCTATATGACCGGTGACGTCTCCATGATTTTTTTCATGAGACGCTTTCCCAGCGAAACACCTGAAATCGGCAAATTTGAATACATGAAGGGCCTGTTTGTCGCCAACTGGACTGCCTGGCAAATTGGGTCGGTCGCCGGTCTGTTTCTGGGCAGCCAGATACCTGAGAACTGGGGTGTCGGCTATGCGGGCACACTGGCGATTTTGTGTGTATTACTGCCGATGGTCGTCAGCCGGGCAACCCTGATCGGTGTTCTTGTGGCGGGTATCGTGGCGTTGAGCACCTTCCACTGGCCATACAAACTGGGCATGCTGTCTGCCGTGGTGATTGGCATGCTCTGCGCCATGGCATGGGAAGAGTGGAAGGAAAAAACATGACCGATACCGACATCTGGACCGTTATTGCCTTGCTGACACTGGCCACATTTTTGACCCGCGCAACATTCTGGTTAGTAGGCCATCACATCACCATACCGAAACGCATTCATGAAGCACTGCGTTACGCACCGGCATGCGCGCTGGCCGCCATCATTGTCCCGGACTTCCTGATTCGACATGAACAGATTGATGTCAGCCTCAAAAATCCGCAGTTGGTCGCCGGCCTCATCGCATCGATTTTTTTCCTTTACAAGCGCAGCATGCTGGGTACGATTTTACTGGGCATGACCGCGTTTACGCTGATTCGTCTGTTAAGCTGATCAAAATATCATTTTGATAATAAATCAGACTGAATGGCTGATTAACGGCTGACTGAGCGCCATTATTATCTTATTAACATTATTTTTGCGCGAGAATGTGCCGGTCAGCAAGGGTTTGCCACCATGCATCTATCAGGCGCAACGCGCATACGGTAAAATAGCGCTCTTTCCCGGAAGCTGCCTTTTTTAAGCCGGACATGACGTTAACTTATCCCTTTTCATTAACCACTCTCACCTGACTTTCACATGCAATTTATTCGATTCAGCGATCTAATCGCACAGGGCAGCCTGGCTGGCAAACGTGTTTTTATCCGCGCAGATCTGAATGTTCCCCAGGATGACGACGGCAATATCACTGAAGACACCCGTATTCGCGCTTCCGTTCCCGCCATTCTGCAGGCGTTAAACGCAGGTGCCGCAGTCATGGTGACGTCACATCTGGGCCGTCCTGCCGAAGGTACGCTGACCGCAGCGGACAGTCTTGCGCCCGTCGCCCGTCGACTGGCCGAGTTGCTCGGCAAACCGGTTGCCCTGCAACAGGACTGGCTGGATGGTGTCGACGTCAAGCCGGGCCAGGTCGTGCTACTGGAAAACTGTCGCGTCAACGTCGGTGAAAAGAAAAACAGCCCGGAGCTCGCAAAAAAAATGGCAGCACTGTGCGATGTCTATGTTAACGATGCATTCGGTACCGCCCATCGCGCCGAAGCCACCACCCACGGCATCGCCCAGTTCGCCCCGGTCGCCTGTGCCGGACCGCTGCTAACCGCGGAACTGGATGCGCTGGGACGCGCTCTGGGTCAACCGGCCCGTCCGCTGGTGGCCATAGTCGCCGGATCCAAGGTATCGAGCAAGCTCACCATTCTGAAATCGCTGGCCGACAAGGTCGATAACCTGATCGTCGGTGGCGGCATCGCCAATACATTCATGCTGGCGTCCGGTTTAAAAATCGGTAAATCCCTGGCTGAAGCCGACCTGATTGATGAAGCCAGAGCCATCATGGACATGATGTCCCAACGCGGTGCGACGGTACCGATCCCCGTCGACGTTGTCTGCGCCAAAGAATTCTCCGCCAGCGCCAGCGCCACCGTGAAACCGGTCGCCGACGTGGCTGATGACGACATGATTCTGGACATAGGCCCGGAAACGGCTGCAGCGCTGGCCGGCCAAATCCACCAGGCAGGCACGATAGTCTGGAACGGTCCGGTAGGTGTGTTTGAATTTGACCAGTTTGGTCATGGCACAAAAACGCTGGCGCTGGCAATTGCCAACGGCAACGGTTTTTCCGTCGCCGGTGGCGGTGATACACTGGCTGCCATTGCCAAATACCAGATTGCCGACAAAATCGGGTACATCTCGACCGGAGGGGGTGCATTTCTGGAATTTTTGGAAGGAAAAACCCTGCCTGCCGTTGAGATACTGATGCAACGGGCAGCAGGATGAACGTCATCAAATAACACTGGGCCCTACTTCCTTCTACCATGCAAAAAAATCTGGAGACAACCATGTCGCGCGGCACAAAAATAGTAGCAACCATTGGACCTGCATCAAATTCTCCTGAAATTCTGACACGCATGTTTAAGGCCGGCGTTAACGTCGTACGCCTGAATTTTTCCCATGGCAAAGCGCAAGACCACATTGATCTCGCTGCCATGGTACGAAAAGCCGCATCAACCTGCGGACGTGAAATCGCCATCATGGCTGACCTGCAGGGCCCAAAAATCCGGATCGGCAAGTTCGAAAATGGCCGGATCACGCTTAAAAATGATGACAAATTCATCCTGGATGCGGAATGCGAACTGGGTAATCAGGAGCGGGTGGGACTCGACTACAAGGCACTGCCGCGCGATGTCAAACCGAACGACTTCCTGCTGTTAAATGACGGTCTGATTGTTCTGGTCGTCGATACCATCGTCGGAGCACAGATTTTCACCACGGTGAAAATCGGCGGCGAATTATCCAATAACAAGGGCATCAACCGCCAGGGCGGTGGTCTGACGGCTTCCGCATTAACGTCCAAGGACATGGAAGACATCAAGACAGCAATGAATTTCCAGGCGGATTACGTCGCTGTTTCATTCCCCAAAAATGCCACGGATATGGAAATGGCACGGCAACTGGCCAATATAGCCGGCGAGCCCTACGGTCACAAACCCATGATGATCGCAAAAATAGAACGCGCCGAGGCCATTCCCCTGCTTCAGGAAATCCTGGACGCGTCGGACGGAATCATGGTGGCACGGGGTGACCTGGCAGTGGAGGTTGGCAACGCAACAGTGCCCGCATTGCAGAAACGCATGATTAAAATGGCGCGGGCATCAAACAAGCTCACCATCACGGCGACGCAAATGATGGAATCCATGATCGTCAACGCCGTGCCAACACGCGCGGAAGTGTCTGACGTTGCCAATGCGGTACTGGATGGCACCGACGCCGTCATGACCTCAGCCGAAACAGCGTCGGGCAGGTATCCGGTTGAAACGGTCGAAATGATGGCTGCCGTCTGCCTGGAAGCAGAAAAATCCCATGTGTGCGAACTGGACGCCGATTTCCTGAATGCGCGTTTTACCCGCATCGATCAGTCGATTGCCTATGGCGCATTATTTACAGCCTACCATCTGCGTGTAAAGGCGATTGTCGCGCTAACCGAATCGGGATCCACAGCACTCTGGATGAGTCGTCACAATATTGATATCCCCCTGATTGCGCTGACGCCCAGCCGCACCACGCAGCGAAAAATTGCGCTGTACCGCAATGTTCGCACTTACGAACTGCCTTATCATTGCGACCGCGAAACCATGCTCAGAAACGCCGAACAGATTTTACTGGACAACAAGGTGGTCCAGGAAGGCGATACGATTGTTGTCACGTGGGGTGAACCAATGGGTCAGATTGGCGGAACCAATGCGCTGAAAATTGTGCGCGTGGGTGACCTGGTCAAATAATTTTTTAACCTAACTTTTTAAAACTCGTTTATTTCGGAGAAAATATGGCACTCGTATCTATGCGACAACTGCTTGACCATGCCGCTGAACACGGTTATGGCTTACCGGCATTCAATGTGAATAATCTCGAACAGGTCAGCGCCATCATGCAGGCTGCCGATGAGGCCGGCTCACCGGTCATCATGCAGGCGTCTGCCGGCGCGCGCAAATATGCCGGGGAAGCCTTTCTCCGACACCTGATTTCCGCGGCGGTTGAAGCGTATCCCCACATTCCTGTCGTCATGCATCAGGACCACGGTCAGTCACCCGCGGTGTGCATGGCAGCAATCAAGTCCGGATTTACCTCGGTAATGATGGACGGCTCCCTCATGCCTGATGGCAAAAGCGTGGCCTCGTACGACTACAACGTGGACGTATCACGCAAAGTGGTTGAATTTTCCCATTACATCGGCGTCACTGTCGAAGCCGAACTGGGCGTGCTCGGATCGCTGGAGACGATGATGGGCGACAAGGAAGATGGCCACGGCGCCGACGGTAAAATGACTCGGGAACAGTTATTGACCGATGTCACCCAGGCCGCCGACTTCGTCAAACATACACAATGTGATGCATTGGCCATTGCTATCGGAACCTCGCACGGGGCTTACAAGTTTTCCAGAAAGCCGACCGGTGACATTCTGGCGATTGACCGGATTAAGGAAATTCACAAGCGCATCCCCAATACCCATCTGGTGATGCACGGATCATCGTCCGTGCCGCAGGAACTGCTGGCTGAAATCCGCCAGTTTGGTGGCGACATGAAAGAAACCTATGGCGTACCGGTTGAAGAAATTCAGGAAGGTATCAAGCACGGTGTCCGCAAAATCAATATCGACACCGACATCCGTCTGGCAATGACCGGCGCAGTGCGCCGTTACCTGTTTGAAAACCCCGGCAAGTTTGATCCACGCGATTATTTAAAACCAGCCCGTGAAGCAGCAATGCAGGTCTGCAAAGCGCGATTCCTGGCATTTGGCTGTGAAGGACAGGCAGGCAGAATCCATCCGGTTCCCCTGGAAAAAATGGCCGAGAAATACAAACAGGGCGCATTAGCGCAGATCGTTAACTAACAGCATCGGAGTGGGTATGGCAACCGTAGGTATCGTAATGGGATCGACATCGGATTGGGATGTCATGAAAGAAGCGGCACAGATCTGCAAGGATTTCGGTGTCAGTTATCAGGCACGTGCCCTGTCGGCACATCGCACGCCTGTTGAGCTGGAAACATGGATGACAGAAATGGAAGCCTCAGGCTGTCAGGCATTCATTGCCGGCGCAGGTGCCGCAGCGCACCTGGCGGGTGTGGTTGCCGCTAAAACGATATTGCCGACGTTTGGCGTGCCGATCCCGTCCAAATATCTGAAAGGTCTGGATTCACTGTTGGCCATGGTCCAGATGCCCAAGGGAATTCCCGTGTCGACCCTGGCCATTGGCGAAGCAGGTGCTGCCAATGCAGGCCTGTCAGTGGTCGCAATACTCGCGCTGCACGACCCTGACATGCGTGCCAAACTGGTCAAGTATCGCGCGGATCAGGCAGAAAAAGTGCGCAATTCCAGATTGCCGGAACTTTAATTCAAAAGACACAAGGAAAAGCTATGACAGGTATACTAGAAACCAAATTAACCTCGCTGCCCTTTTTACACCGGGGAAAAGTTCGTGACATTTATGCTGTCGGTGACGATCATTTACTGGTGATCCAGACCGATCGGCTGTCAGCCTTTGATGTCATTCTGGACGACCCGATTCCAAATAAGGGCAAAGTCCTGACCACCATGTCCAATTTCTGGTTCAAAAAATTTGGCCATCTGATGCCCAATCACATGACCGATATCGATCCACTGTCACTGGTGACCAGCGCAGAACGCCCGCAGGTCGAAGGTCGGGCCATTGTGGTCAGGAAATTCCGGCCGCTGGCCATTGAAGCGATCGTACGCGGTTATATTATCGGTTCAGGATGGAAGGATTACCAGAAGACGGGCATGGTCTGCGGCCATCAATTACCCGCCGGACTGAAAGAAGGCCAGAAACTTCCGCAGGTGTTGTTTACGCCATCAACCAAAGCACCTGCCGGTCAGCATGACGAAAATATTTCTTTTGCAGAAACTGAAAAAATTGTCGGTGCCGAGATTGCTGCCAAAGTCCGCGACCTGGCGATCAAGTTATATTCCGAAGCGGCCGAATATGCTGCCACCAAGGGAATTATTATTGCGGATACCAAATTTGAGTTCGGCCTGGACGCCAGCAATAATATTTATCTGATCGACGAAATACTGACACCGGACTCGTCGCGTTTCTGGCCGGCGGCAAGTTACCAGGTTGGCATGTCGCCGCCTTCCTTCGACAAGCAGTTTGTCCGCGACTGGCTGGAACAACAGCCATGGAATAAAAAGGCCCCGGCACCACGATTACCTGCTGAAGTCGCGCAACAGACAGCAGATAAATACGCCGAAGCACTGCGATTGCTGACAGTCGCCTGATGACATGACCGGGCGAGGGCCATGCGCCCTCACCTTTTCAATCCCATGATGCCTACATCCCTGCAGATTTCCCATGCCGCGGACATCCTTGAAAAAGGTGGCTTGGTCGCGTTCCCGACTGAAACCGTCTATGGGCTGGGGGCGGACGCGGAAAACCCCGCTGCGGTAGCCTCAATTTATGCCACCAAGGGAAGACCGGCAAATCACCCTGTCATCGTGCATTTATCGCCCGAAGCGGACCTGAGTTACTGGGCTAAGGACATTCCCGACGAAGCGCATAAATTGATAGCAGCCTTCTGGCCCGGACCGCTGACGCTGATTCTGAAACGCGCTGATCACATTCCGGATGCAGTTTCGGGCGGACAGGACACGATAGGCATACGCTGCCCTTCGCATCCGGTCGCGCAGGCGCTCCTGCGCTCTTTTAAAGGAGGGCAAGGTGGCATTGCAGCTCCTTCGGCAAATAAATTCGGCAGGGTAAGCCCAACGACCGCACAGCATGTGCGCGATGAATTCATTCACGAGCTCAAGCCCAATGGCCTGGTCAAGATGGTGCTGGCGGGAGAACAGAGTGAGGTCGGCATTGAATCAACCATCGTCGATTTAAGCCGACTGGCGGCGCATGGTCCTGTCCTGCTCCGACCGGGTCACATCACCAGCGGTCAGTTGGCTGCGGTGCTGGGCAGGAAACTGACTGCACCGGCAACGGGTCACGAGACGCCACGCGCTTCGGGCACGCTGGAAGCGCACTACGCCCCCCACACGCCACTGGTGGTAATTCAACCGGCGCAGCTTGATCCGGTTTTAGGGCAACTGCAACGCGCCAACAGAACAACTGCGCTTCTGACCTACGCCACACCGCCCCGCAACGACTGTGTCAGCCAGATCGATCTCTCTGAGCAGGCCACCGAATATGCCTATGAACTTTATGCCAGCCTGCGAAAACTGGACATGGCCGCCGCCGACGTGATCCTTGTCGTTGCGCCGCCCGACAACGCCGACTGGCACGGCGTGCACGATCGCCTGAAACGCGCTGCCCATGATTCACTGGGTGTGCTGGCCCGGTTAATAAAGTAACCGGCCACGCTGTCTGCCCGGCGCCTATCGGGCAACATTTAGGCAACATTTCCCGCCACAGTCAGAATTTCCCGGGTCCTGGCAAAGGGCGGCGCATGCATGTAGATGGCGCCATTAATTTTATGCAGAACGGTTGCGCAACCACCGGCAATGACTGCCACACGTTCAGGTACTTTTTCTGGCTCGATATGGTGTGTCGGGTGATCATAAAACTAGTTCTCCGGCACCATAAAGGTTAGCAGGGCACCGAGGGTCATTGATGCGGCCATCATCACCATGCCGGTATCCGTGCTGTGGGTCAATTGTTTTAGCCACCCGACCGAATACGGACTGACAAATCCGGCCAGATTGCCCAAGGAATTGATCAGCGCAATGCCACCAGCCGCGGCACGGCCACGCAAAATCGCCGTCGGCAAACTCCAGAACAGGGGGAATGTCGTCAACACGCCCATTGTCGCCAGCGTAAGCGAGATCATCGCCCATGTCGTATTATGCGCAAAAGCGGTACACAGTAACAGACCTGTACACCCTGCCATGGCTGGCAGGATGATGTGCCAGCGGCGCTCCTGGTGTTTATCGGCACTATGGCCGATTAAAACCATCGTCACCGCAGCGGCCAGGTACGGCACGGCAGTCAGCAGACCAATATTCAGGGTATTGCTCACGCCCGTGGATTTGATGATGGTCGGGAGCCAGAAACTGACTCCGTACAGGCCCATCACAAAGCAGAAATAAATTAATGCCATGTGCCAGACCACCCTGGACCTTACGACATCCCTGAATCCGGATTCGGGTTTATGCAGGTTATCTTCTCGAACCAGATCAGTCAGCAGCTGCTTCCCGGTTGGACATAACCAGTCTGCATCACTTATGCCATTATCGAGAAACAAAAAGACCACCCCGCCCAGAATGAGCGAAGGAATGGCTTCAATCAGAAACATCCATTGCCATCCGGCCAACCCGGCCACACCGGGCATCGTGTTCATGATCCATCCGGATAAAGGACCACCGACGATGCCTGATACCGCCACAGCGGTCATGAACATCGCAGTAATTTTTCCGCGACGTCGCGCCGGATACCAGTAAGTAAGATACAGGATCACACCCGGGAAAAAACCTGCTTCGGCAACGCCCAACAAGAACCGCATTGCATAAAATGAGGCGGGAGTATTTACAAAAATCATGGCCGCCGAAATGATTCCCCAACTGACCATGATACGGGCAATCCAGAGCCGCGCGCCAACCCGGTGTAAAATGATATTGCTCGGCACTTCAAACAGAAAATATCCAATAAAGAAGATCCCCGCTCCGAGCCCGTAGACCGTCTCACTGAAACCCAGATCTGCCAGCATCTGAAGTTTGGCAAAGCCGACATTCACCCGATCCAGATACGAAGCGACAAAGCACAGGAACAGGATCGGCAGAAGGCGTCTTGTCACTTTTCTATAGGTAATTTTTTCAAACTCGGTATCGGTCATGATTTATTTGGAATTGTTTAAAAATTAAGTTCAACAGAAATCAGCGAACCGGTCACAGGCCCTGATAGTGCGTTACAAATCTGATGTCAACCAGAGCGGCCATTTGCCGTTAGAATCTTATGCACTTTTTGGATCAGGAACTGAACATGAAACACGTCTTTTTATTGGCACTCATCGCTACCCTGCCTTTGGTCGGGCTGGCACAGGAACAGGTGCCGCTGCAGGATGGGCCTGTGCAGGCGCCCATGGCCGCACCTGCCGCCAATGTCCCTGTGGGTGACCAGGGTTATTATGGTCAGGTGGATCTTGCAAATAATGCGCCACCGCCCGTTATTTATTCAACACCGGTGGTGGTCCAGCCAGCGCCGCAGGGTGCCTACTATCCCCCGGTCTATCTGCGCGTGCCACCCGGTTATTATCAGAACTGGCCTCAATACTGCGGCTTTTATAATGCCTGTTATTACCCGGTATTTTTCGTTCAGGATGTCTGGTATCTCAATGTTTACGCGCCCTGGTACCGCCGCTATTACCCCTACGGACGTCCGGGATTTGTCGCGTCAGTTTATTTCAATCCCCATTATGGCGGATACCGCGGCGGATATGGCTATACCCCGCGTGGTTACGGCCCCCGCCGTGAATTTGAGCAGCGTCGCTGAGCAACAGAGATGCCGGCCAAAATGGCTGGCATGTTGGCTCAACGGGCAGATTAATCACTGCCCAACAGTTGCCCACCATGGTAAAGGAGCGGCGCGCCTGGTGTAAATTCACATTTTTCCACTGCACCAACGAAAATGATATGGTCCCCTTCGGGATAACGGCGCCGGTTGCTGCATTCAAACCAGGCGATTGCACCGGCAATGACGGGATATCCGTTTGGTGACAGGCTGTATTCAATTCCCTGAAACCGGTCTTTGCCCGATGCTGAAAACTGGTCTGCAACGGACTTCTGGTTCGCTGCCAGCACATTAACGACATAATGCGAATTAACGGTAAATAATGGCAGGGTCGATGAGACGTCAGACAGGCTCCAGAGAATTAACGGTGGATCCAGCGACACGGAATTGAATGAACTGGCCGTAATACCCCAAAAATTACCGTTGGGCATTCTGGTGGTAATAACCGTGACCCCCGTGGCAAATTGCGACAACGCGCCTTTGAAATGCGATGGGTCAATGACATGCGGTGGTGATTTTTTCATTTGGTTTATACCGTCGAATTTTTATCGGCACGGCGTTGCAGGACAAAAATCGGTTGAGCCCATTCCGCCTCTTTTTTCTTTTTGCTGGTAATTAAGGTTAATTCTGACGGATCATACACATCCGTATTATGCGTCAATGGTGTGGTCATCAGATATTGTGCATCAGTGTTTTTCAGGAATTCACCCACTAGCTGAATATTACGAATGTCCAGATGGGCAAACGGCTCATCGATAAACACAAAGCCACCACTACCGTCTTCGGACTTCAGCAGGCCTATCAATAATATCAGCGATTTCATGACCTGTTGACCACCGGATGCCTCTCCATCGTTCATGCCTATGATACCTTTGCCATCAAATTTGAAGCGCACATGCAATCCGGCCTGGGCAAGCTGTATGTCGTCGTTCTCCAGTCGGACCGGATCGGCATGGACCTCAATGCCTGCCAGTTCGCCAAGCTGTTTGATATTTTTGGCGTATATTTTTATGGTATACCGAAGTCGCTCAATATAAGCGCCGCGCGCGTTCGAGGTCGCTTCCTTGGCGCGATTATTCTGGTAACGACGCTCCTCGGTTTCAGCCTGTTGGCCCGTCAGTTGATGATGCAGGCGATGGTGCTGATCCACCACAGTCGCATCCGTTTCCCACTCTTCGCCGGAAATATCCTGATCGATACTCTTTATACGCAATTCAACCTGGCGTGAATTTTCATATCGCTCCACCAGACCATCCAGATAACTTTCCTTGCGCCACCCGGCGGGCAATTTGCTCCAGCCATGACGGCTGTCTTTCAGCACCTGCGCCTGAGTGCTGCGTTCCTGCGCCAGGCGCTGCTCATTGTCACGGTTTTGCTGCTCCGACATCGACAGATGCTTCTGCGCTTCCTGCCACGCTATTTCAGAGCGCGTCTTGCTTACCGTGGCCTGTTTTAGAAGATCACCCAATTCACCCAGTCGACCGCCGACTTCAGTGCGCAATTTTCTGAGCGGCTCAACATTGCGGCTCGCCTCCGCAAATTCATCGCGTCGTGCATGCAATTCCTTGGCTGCATCGACACCGGCCAGGCGGGTTTTCAGGTCACTGACACTGCCAGCCAGTTTGCTGATATCCAGCGTCAGTTGGTCTTCCTGCTGTTCCAGCCTGGGCAAGCTGGCCTGCAGCGCTTCCAGACGCTGCGTGCGCCCGGCCTGACCGAATCGGTAGCGCGCCACCTCGACGAACAGCGAACGACCGCCACGACGTTCAGAATGGAATGCTTCAGGAGTAATCCATTCTTCGGATCCGGATAATTTCATTCCCTCCGCGATGCTGTCAACGCGCTGTATCCGTTTTAACTGGTCGATCAACCACGATGGGACGGGTGCGCTGAACCTGACCACCGCAAACAGACTGGCATCCTGTTTCGCGTTCACTTTCGGCGCACTGATGCGCTCCGGAACAATGAAGTGCGGATAGCGCAGCCGCTCGGCAACCCTGAAAGCGGCTGAGGCGTCCTGCGATTTTTCCAGCAGCATTACGTAGGAAAAGCCTTTCAGCACACCTTCAACAGCGCCCTGCCAGCGCGGATCAATGACATCCACCACATCGGCCAGCATCACATGGTGGATGTTATCCTCGGTCAACGCGCGGCGCATACTGCGCACATGTTCAGGATCAGGTACGCCCGTCTTATTTTGCAGCGCGTCAATAGTCGCCTGCTGTTCGGCAATTTTTTCGCTGAGCTCGGTGCGTCGCTGTTTTTGCTGTGCCAGCAGGGCCTCCTGCTGCTCCAGTTGCCGGGTGGTTTCAGCGATATCGGCGCCCGATTCGGCAGCCAGCTTTTCCAGACGCTGCTTCTGTTCCAGGAGATTTTCCTGCGGTTTTAATTGCACATTAATGTCGGACAAGCGCTTCTGCAGCTCTTTTTCTTCCAGTTCCAGGGTACCTTCGTGTTTCAGGTTATCCGTAAATTGTCGCGCCTTTTCGGCAAGTTCGGTCCGCTGTCCGCTCAACTGCTGGTCCTGCAGCTGAAGATTTCTTTTCGCCGCGCGCAGACTTTGACTCACTGCCAGAAACTGCTTGCGGGTCTCCAGATACTGCAGGCTGGGCAGAATCTGCTCGAGCAGATCACGCCGCTCACGCGTCTTGTTTTCCCATTGGTGATAATTGGCGACCCGCAGACGCAAGCCCTCCAGATTGGTCTTGGCTATTTCCAGTTCGGCTTCAAATTGCTGAAGCTCGATTTCAGTATCGTTCTGATGGCGTTTGGCCTCATCGTAGGCATCCAGCACTTCCTTGTCGCCAAAAACCTGAAACACCAGATCAAGCAGTTGCCGTGGCGCGTATTCGCACAGCTTGTCGGTTTCACCCTGTTCCAGGGCCAGTACTTTCGCCATGGCAGGCGACAACCCTGCATTGGCCAGACGTTTGCGATAGGTTTCAACCCCCAGCCAATCGGTTGCGTCTATCACTTCTTCCACTTCGACACTACCGGGTCGCATCAGATACTGGCGCTTCCAGTCACCACCATTTTTCTGGATCTGGCATATCAGCGTCACTTCATCTTCACTGAAAAATCCTGAAGACCGGAACGGACGGTTGGATAGTTGCCGACCCACTGGCTTATTGTCCACCACTGCGCGTAGCCATGCGATGGGCTGACCGGAATGGCGTGCATAATGTTTGTAGGTCCGTCCCATCGAACAATCCAGCCCAAACAGGGTACGCAGTGCATCAAGCAGGGTTGTTTTACCCGATCCGTTTTGTCCCGATATGGTGATGATTTTTGCGTCCAGCGGAATATTTTTGATACGTTGCCAATAGTCCCAATGCACGAGTTCCAGCGATTTTATATGAAACATGATTTTATTCTTGGTTTGTTATTGGATTCAGTTTAAATATGTCCGCCAGAGCGCCGTTGATGATACGTTCCTTCAGCGCGTCGGTATCCATCATCAGGTCAAGCAGCGGACCTTCGCAGATCAGATCGCCGCGTCGCTCGATAAATCCCAATCGATTCAGACTGCCCAGGTTCATATCCATTTTGGTTTTCTTCCCAAGCTTGTCGCCAAAGTCACTTAACAGCGCCTTATAGGAAATTCCCATCGAGGCTTCGGCGGCGCGCGGCATCGGCTTTTCCTTGCCAAACATTTCGCTCTGATCCTGTTCACCCAGCAGATGCAGTGATTGCCGTTCCCGTTTGGGCAGGATAATCAGCGCCCACAAAACAACCAGCAGGGCAACCCCGTCGCGTGCCAGGCCAAAATTATTGTTCTGCCAGGTATCACGCGCGCCAAATACTTTGGATTCCACGTCGCGTATCAACGCCAGCGTGACATGATCCGCATAGACGTTATCAACGAACTTCATGCCGCAGGCAAGCAGTCGTGCATCGACATCCGCGCGAAACAGTTCATCGGTCAGTGCACGCTTGACCAGCTTGTCTTCACGTTTTAACGTCTGGTGCGTAATCAGTCGTGCGATCAGTTGTTGGGATTCTTGGTTCATTGTCAGTTATTATTAAAATTGGTCAATTTTGCGTCCGACAGGGCGGCCACGGTGCTGTCGTCGACCTGTTTCAGGTTATCCGTCAGGGTGAATTGCAAGGGCAACCCGGACAAACGTGCTGTCGCACCCTGCAGGCTGGATTGGTCCTGGTCGCCGATTAACGGCAGCAGGGAAGCCCGATACGAAGCGATCGCGAAACTGTTCGGCAACAAGACCCTGGCAATGTCGACACCGTCCGGCAGACCAGGTGCTGCCGAAACAGTCTGCGCCGTGTCAAGTAACGATACCAGCCAGGTATCCAGTTGTGTGTACAGCACCGCGTCATCCTGTAGCTGAAACTCGGTATCGCTACCGGTCGGCAGCTGGAAATTCTGGTTCTGACGCTCTGCAAACAGTTCGGCTTCGGCGACATCAATCATTTCAGCCGGTGTGGCGAATAACGGGGTGACCGGTATATCGATGGCATCATCAGCCAGCGACGCGATATCGGGATGGGCCATCAGCCAGCTCTTGATATCGGTGGTTGATAAACCCGACTGGCCCAAATGCACGCGCTGCCGTTCGACCTGATTCAATGCGCGCGAAAACATGCCCTGCATATTCAGCAAGGCACTTTGTGCCCGACCTATGGCCTGGGCGGTGCGTTGTGTCAACGGGTCGGCGTTGCCATCTCGGGTAATCGAGTAAATGATCCGGGTACCTTTTTCAACCCAGTCGCAGGCATTATTCCATTTGCTCTGCGAAGCACGTAACCGGTACTCCGAGCCTGACGCAATTGCATCTCGAAATTCGTCAGTCAGTTCAATTAACCGGCCCAGCAAATGCTGCAGCTGCTCAACTGTCACGCCGCCCAGCGCCTGTGCACCGGCCACCTGGGTCAGCAGAAAGCCCATGTCCGCCTGATCGGTATCCGTATCGGTCACGAATAAACCATCTAGTGCCGACAGGACGTTGCGTGCCAGAGGAGCGACCCGGTAGAGCGAGGTGCTGGTTTCCCAGATCAGCAACTGATGCTGGCGCAAGCGTGCCAGCACCGTTTCCAGACTGTCTGGCTGGAGATAGGCCAGTTTGGCGTTGATGTCCGCCCGGCTGAAACTGGACGATTCGGTGTCACCGGCCAGCTCGCGCAATACCAGCAAACGTATCAGTACACTGTCAAATCCGCCGTGGAACAGCGCAGTGAATGCCTGGATGACAGGTTGAGATCGTTTTAATTGGTAAACCTGTTCGATATCATCGAATGCAACGTCAGGCTTGAAGTAGGCTTGAAGCGAACTGCTTTGATCGTCGGGTTCCTGGTTTTCGTGGGAAATGGGTCCATTTTGCATGGACAGCATTTTAACCCAGAAACAGCCCTACAGCAGCAGCCAGCACCGTTTCGCGATGAGCCGCCCCGCTGTGCTTTTCGCCATGACTGGCGTGTACCTCAGAGAATTGCAATATTATTCACATAACCGGTTGGACATCAGAACATGTCGACGTCACTATTCATCGTCGTTGCCTGCAATTTGCCGGAAGCGATCAACTCTTCATAAAACACGGTCTGGTTACGACCGTTTTCTTTTGCGTAGTACAACGCCTTGTCGGCCCTGTCCATGATAGTGACCGACAAATCGGATGGACTGATGAACGTGGCGCCAATGCTGACGGTCACGTTGCCGACTTGCGGGAAGTGGTGCGCCTCAACGACACGACGGAAACGCTCCATGATTGTCTTAGCCAGTTCTTCATTCACATTTTTCAGGACCGCGACGAACTCTTCACCCCCGACCCGGAACAGCAGGTCATATTCCCGGAAGGTTTCGGTCATGCATTGCGAAAAATGCAATAAAACTTCATCGCCCACCAGATGCCCGTAGGTATCATTGACACTTTTAAACCGGTCTATGTCAAACAGGGCGAGGCAATATTTAACTTTTTCGCCATCGCGCTTGTTCACTTCACCGAGTGAAATGATAATTTGCATCATCTTGTCATCAAATGACTTACGGTTCAGCAGACCGGATAGATGATCCCGCTGATTATCATTCAGCAGCGCCAGATAATTCTTGTAAAACCCGATAAAAATCGACACAAGTTCCTGATTTTGCTGGCTTAATTCCCGGCTTTCGACAGTCAGAAAACCATTCACGCCTTTGGCACCGGACACGGGAAACACAGCCCGAAAAGTCGGTTCGGGCCCGTGACTGATTTGTTTGATAACGAGGTCATTGCTGTCGCGTGCTTCCAGGTATTCCGGATACTCGTCGAGCAGCATGGGCTCAGGCAATTCATCCTCGAGCCGCTCTTCATACCCGACCCGCACCAGAAACACCTGCGGATGTTTGGTCGCCAGTTGTTTAAGGGTGCGAACTTCGTACAGATTGATGGAATCTGCCACGATGATATTACTTAAGGTCTGGATGATCGAAATCTGAAATGCTTTAATCTCCGGCTTTTCAATTAACTTGGCCAGAGACAGCAAAAGTTTGGATACATCCGAATTTGCCATAACAATAATTAATTTACACTCTATTAACAAATAACCAGCCGGAAATTGCAAAAAAATTAAACCAATTCTTTTCGCATCCCTGAAAAATGCCTGCTTATGTGGAATGATAGAGCATACGCACCACTTTTTTAAGCTTAATTTGCTAAAGCTTTTTCAATATCCCCCACCAGAGTGCCGCTTTCAGGCGTGGTCACGCTGGTATAGCTGTCGACAATATTTCCTTTGCGATCAATAAGGTATTTATAAAAATTCCATTTGGGCGTCGTGCCGGTCGCTTTTATAAGTGCCACGTAGAGAGGATTTGCCTCATCGCCATGAACTGAAGATTTGGCAAACATGGGAAATTTCACGCCATAGGTGTTATAACAAAAATCGGCAATTTCCTTAGATGTACCGGGTTCCTGCTTTCCAAAATCATTGGAAGGGAATCCGAGAACGACCAACCCTTTGTCGCCGTACTTCGCGTATAACGCTTCCAATCCCTCATACTGCTTGGTAAATCCGCAAAAACTGGCGGTATTCACAATCAAGACCACCTTGCCTGCATATTGGCACAAGTCCTGCTTGGCATTGTCCTGAAGGCGATCAAAGGTGTAATGCAGAATCGCCGGACAGGACGGTGCAGGGCCCGACGCTGCAACAGAGGGTACAGGTACTGGTGCCGGGGCGGCTGTTTGCGCCAGTGCACTGAAACTTGCCCCAACCAGAACACAGAACAGAACGGAATACAGGTTTTTCGGTAACATGATGATATTCCTTCAGAAATGAATAACGTAATGTCACAGCTTACCACCTCTGCATTGTTTGCGCAGAATACCCGATGCGTCCCTGCTTCCGGTTCAGTATAGCCAACAGACTGTTTCCGTGGCCGAACTTTCCTGACACGGCCGACCTGCTATATGATGTCACCATCGCTCCAGCAATTTTGCACACAATGACCCCAGCGCCGACTGATGAACCCACTTATCCACCCCATATTCGACGAAGTAACTGCCACAATAACTTACATCGTCTATGATGAAACCGGCGGTCATGCCGCTCTGATCGATCCGGTACTCGACTATTTTCCCAATTCATCCAGAACCGCCACGAAGTCCGCCGATCAGGTGCTGGAATTTATTGCAAAAGAAAAGCTGACGGTGGAATGGATACTGGAAACGCACGCCCATGCCGACCATGTTTCGGCTGCACACTATCTGCAGGAAAAAACCGGCGGTAAAATTTCTATCGGTGAGCACATCTGCCAGGTTCAGCGCGTGTTTAAATCCATCTTCAATTTGGGTGCCGATTTCAGGGTTGATGGTTCACAATTCGATCATTTATTTGCCGACAACGACGTTTTCAGTATCGGCCGGTTGACCGCCAAAGCCCTGTTTGTCCCGGGACACACCCCTGCCGACATGGCTTATCAGATCGGCGACGTCATCTTTGTCGGCGACACCCTGTTCATGCCCGATGTCGGTACGGCGCGCTGCGATTTTCCGGGAGGCGATGCACATATGCTGTACCGGTCGATCCGGCGACTGCTCGCATTTCCGCCAGAAACACGCTTGTTCATGTGTCACGATTACCCGACATCCGGGCGGGAGATTCAATGGATGTCGACGGTGCAGCAACAACGAGAACAGAATATCCATGTCAACGACAGCGTTCCGGAAGACGAGTTCGTCAAACGCAGAACCTCGCGCGATGCCACACTCTCGATGCCGAATCTGATTCTGCCGTCGATCCAGATCAATATACGGGCAGGTCAACTGCCCGAGCCCGAAAATAATGGTACCGTTTACCTGAAGATTCCCCTGAATGCAGTCTGAGGAACCCGTTGCAAATTTACAATAAATAACCGTGCCAAATTATACGTGGCATTTTTCCCCATTTCAAAACTTCCTTCCCCCATAGACGTTGATTTCAATATTTACTTCAGAGAAACAGAATTTTATTGACATCC
Organism: uncultured Oxalobacteraceae bacterium; assembly: GCA_903893945.1. GTDB lineage: Bacteria > Pseudomonadota > Gammaproteobacteria > Burkholderiales > Burkholderiaceae_D > Solimicrobium. The sequence goes on from CAITOF010000095.1 coordinate 54,629, forward strand.
CACACCATATTCTCTAATTTCGTCGCTGGACACTGTTTTCCGTCTTGTTTCCCCTTCACATTCTTTAAAATACTCCAATGAAAAAATCACTCCTGACCCTTTTTATCGCCGGCCTGTTAGGCAGCTCCGCGTGGGCCGACGAAGGCATGTGGATGCCTCAACAGCTTCCGCAAGTGGCAAAACAACTTAAAGCAGACGGCTTGCAACTCGATCCGGCCACACTGACCCGGCTAACCGACTTTCCTATGGGCGCCATTGTCAGTCTGGGCGGGTGCTCGGCCTCGTTCGTGTCACCCAAGGGATTGATCATCACCAATCATCATTGCGCCTACAGCAGCATTTCCCATAACTCAACGCCGGAACATAATTATCTGGCGAATGGATTTCTGGCGCCGACGCTGGACGATGAATTACCGGCGTCGCCCGGATTCAGGGTTTATGTCACGACCGATGTCAGCAATGTCAGCACGAAAGTCATCTCTAGCGCAGTGGCCACGCTGAGCGGAAAAAACCGCATTGATGCGATTGAAAAAAATCAGAAGGATTTGGTCGCGGCATGTGAAAAGGAAGCCGGTACACACTGCAATGTCGCCAGTTATTACGGTGGCCTGGAATTCTATCTGATCAAACAACTGGAAATACGCGATGTGCGCCTGGTCCATGCCCCGGCCGAAGGTGTCGGTAAATTTGGCGGCGACACCGACAACTGGATGTGGCCACGCCACACCGGTGACTACAGCTTTTTCCGGGCCTATGTCAGCAAAGACGGCAAAGCAGCCGACTTCAGCAAGGATAACGTCCCTTATGTCCCGAAACATTATCTGAAGCTGGCATCGCAACCGCTCAAGGAAGGTGATTTTGTCATGGTAACGGGCTATCCCGGACGCACCAATCGCCACCGGCTGCCGGAAGAAATTGCAGCCACGTTTGACTGGAGCTACCCGGCCTTCGTCAAGGCTTCGGGTGACCAGTTGAGCATCATTGCCCGGGAAACCAGCGGCAATGAAGATCTCAAACTGAAATATGCAAGTCAGGTAGCAGCCATCAATAACTACTACAAAAACCGCCAGGGCATGCTGGACAGTTATGCCGGCAGTGACATCCTGCCCCGCAAAACCAGACAGTTACATGATTTGCTGGCCTGGGTGAATGCCGACCCGAAACGCAAACACGAGTATGCACACGACATCGAGATGGTGCAGAAAGACATGACCGAACGTGATACGCAGGCCAAAAAAGATTTTATGGTGATTTATTCCACGCCACGCCTGCTTGGCCTGGCTGCCAGAATGCTGCGCTTCTCACATGAATCAGAAAAAGCCGATATCGATCGCAAAATCGGCTATCAGGAACACGACCGGGGACGCTTTAACGCGTTGGTGGAAGGACTGGACCGCAGCTACGATGAAAAAGTCGATAAGGCACTGGCACTGCACTTTCTGAGCAACTACGTCGCCACGCCCACCACAATGCATAATGCAAATTTCGATGCAGCATTAAATCTGCATGAAGGCATGAGCGAGGCCGAGCTGAAATCAACACTGGACGCGCTGTATGCCGGCAGTCAATTGGGCAGCAAAGAGGCACGCACCGCCTGGCTGGGCAAGAAGCCGTCCGACTTCAATGCCAGCGACGACAGCTTCATCAAGGCCGCTGTGGCAATGTATGATGAAAACATGAAGCGGGAAGATCGTGATAACGAGCTGAACGGGAAAATACAGCAGGCCTATGCGAGCTACATGAAAGCCAAAATCGCCTACATGAACAGTCTGGGACAGGCAATTTACCCCGACGCCAACAGTACCCTGCGAGTCACATTCGGTAAAGTGGCCGGCCGCGAAAAGGCGCCGATGGTACAAGCTGGACGGCATTTACAACCTTGCGCGGCATCGTAGCGAAGAATACCGGCAGCGGTGAATTCAATGCGCCGGCGGACCAGCTCGCGGCAATCAAGGCGTACGATCAGGCTGCAGCCAAGAGCGGTAACTACGGCGAGTACGGTGACGCAAAATTGAAATCGGTCCCGGTCAATTTCCTGGCTACCCTGGATATTACCGGCGGCAATTCGGGCTCGGCAGCATTAAATGGCAAAGGTGAACTGGTCGGACTGGCATTTGATGGCACACTGGATTCAATCATTTCGGACTGGGACTATAACCTCATCAATTCCAGGTCGATTCAGGTTGACGTGCGCTACATTTTGTGGGAAATGACCAACGTCGATCACGCTGATAATTTGTTGAAAGAGCTGAAAGTAAAATAAGCCTGTATCCGGTCCAGAACCACCCTCCTGGACTGGCCATTAGTACATCGCGGCGCCAACCGTCATTGATTGGCGCCGCTTTTTTCAAAAAAATATCAAATCGTGGCGAACCCTTCAGTAATCAGAGATAATGCCGCATTACTGGAAACTGTCCTGGCTCATGCGTATTTTTTACACTTTCTTCTGGATCTGCGCATTACCGCTGGTTTTGGCCCGATTAGTCTGGCGCGGTCGCAAAGAACCGGGGTATCGCCAACACATCGCCGAACGGTTCGGTCTGTATCCGGCTGACCGGATCGATGACAAACCGGGGGCAGCACTTATCTGGCTGCACGCAGTTTCCGTCGGCGAAACCCGGGCTGCCGAACCGCTGATCCGCCAATTAATGCAGAATTACCCGGCACATGGTATTTTGCTCAGTCATATGACGCCTACAGGCCGCGCAACGGGGTCGGCGCTTTTTCAAACGGAAATCAATGCCAACAGGCTGCGGCAAATCTATCTGCCCTACGATATCCCGGCACTGATGCGCCGATTGCTGAACCATTTTAATCCCGACATCTGCATTTTGATGGAGACCGAAGTCTGGCCCAACCTGATACATAGCTGCCACCAGAAAAATGTTCCTGTAGCCCTGGTCAACGCCCGACTTTCACCAAGATCGCTGCACAAGGCCGAGCGACTCGCCCGATTGATACGACCTGCCGTTCAATTGATCACCTGCGTCGCAGCGCAAACAGCTGCCGATGCAGACCGCATCACGTCACTTGGGGCAGCCCACGTCCGGGTTAGCGGCAACACCAAATTTGATGTCACCATTCCCGCCGAAAAAATGGCAACAGGCCACTGGATGCGCCAGCAATGGGGTAACCGGCCGGTATTGTTGTGTGCGTCAACACGGGATGGTGAGGAAGAACTGCTGCTCGATGCGTTTATTGAAGCGGCGATTCCGGATTTGCTGCTGATCATTGTGCCGCGTCATCCGCAGCGTTTTGACCAGGTTGAACAGTCCATTCAGCAACGTGGTCTGACGATGCAGCGGCGCACCGGGATAAATCTGCATCCACTGGAAAAAAATGTCCGTGTGGTGCTGGGCGATTCCATGGGGGAACTGGTCAGTTATTACGTGAGCTGCGACATCGCTTATATTGGCGGAAGTTTGCTGCCGTTAGGCGGACAAAATCTGATCGAAGCCTGCGCCGTTGCAAAGCCGGTCCTGATTGGCCCGCATACATTCAATTTCGAAGCTGTCAGCGCCGACGCCATTGCCGCTGGCGCAGCAAATCGTATTAAGGACGCCCCCGACCTGTTCCGGGCAACGGCAGCACTGTTAATGGATCAGGAACTCAGAATCGCCATGGGGCACTCCGGGTCGGCCTTTGCGCAGCAACACGGCGGGGCTACGGAACGGACTGTGGAGATCCTGAAACCGTTAATGCAATAACGTGTTCACCTGGACCAGATCCTCTTCTTTCAATGACGCCGACGCCGATTTCAGACGCAGACCATTCATGATGGTGTCATAGCGCGCTTTTGCCAGATTCTGCTGTGTCGTATACAGCTGTTGCTGCGCGTTCAAAACGTCAATATTAATCCGGATTCCGACCTCATAACCCAGCATGTTGGACTGCAGTGCAGACTGACTCGAGATTTCCGCGGCCTCATACGCCCGGACCTGCGCCAGCCCGTTGTTCACACCCAAAAATGCCTGTCTGGCCGCAAGTGCAGCGCTGCGCCTTGTGGCCTCAAGGTCGTTGCCGGCCTTGTCTTCCAGCGCGATGGCCTCACGAACCTTGCTGGTCACGGCAAATCCCGAAAATAAGGGCACATTCAACTGGATGCCGATATTTCTGGAATTCTGAATGAAGGCAGGTTGCTGTTCTACAGGAATAGCCGAATTACTGGATCGATTGATGTTGGCGGCGAAATCCAGTGTGGGCATATGACCGGCCCGATTGAATGATATGGCCCGTTTAGCGATTTCCTGGGCAATCTGCGCCCCCACCACAGTGTAATTATCATGTTCTGCCGCACTGACCCAGTCATTAATATTAATCGGTTCCGGAGCGGACAATTGCACGCCTTTACGCAACGGGGCAAGCGAGTCGGTCGGGTGTCCGACGATTTGCTGGAGGGTGCTGCGCTTGATTTCCAGATCATTGACAGCCGCATATTCCTGTGCCACTGCCAGATCGTAACGCGCCTGGGCTTCGTGCTGGTCGGTAATGGTTGTCGTGCCAACTTCAAAATTGCGCTTGGCAAATGCCAGCTGCTCGGTAATGGCTGTTTTATTGGCTTGTACAGATTCCAATGTATCCTGCGCAGACAGGACATCAAAATAGGCCTGCGCGACCCGCACCATCAGATCAAGTCCGGCCTGATTGAATTGCGTCTCACTGGCCAGCGTCAATAACTTCCCTTGTTCATATTGCTGCCAGTTTTCCCAGTGGAACAGGGGCTGGGTTAATTGTAACGTGTAATTATTGCTGGAGCTTCGTATGCCGGTGAGATCACCCTGTGATTCGACCGAATAATCGGTAATCGAACGTATGTTCGAGCCAGTCAGGTTTACGTTGGGTAAAAGCCCTGCCCGCCCCTGTATAACCTTTTCCTGTCCGGCATTCAGTGCGGCCCGCGCACTGGCATAGGTCGGATCGTTTTGCAGCGCCTCCTGATAGGTTTGCAGAAGATCGGCAGCGCTGACCGAACCGGCACCCAGGCTAGTCATTACGCAGGTCACAACCAGTATTAACCCCTTGCCAGCACGGTATTTTTTTGAATTGAATTTGGACAGACTGGGCATGGCAAAAACTCCGAATTAATTATTAACCAATATAAGGCTGGGCCGGGCCAGAAAAAGCACCGGAACGCCGACTTGCGCTGGATGCACTATAGGTGAGGGGCGGAGCGGTCGCCACTTAAATGCGACCAACTGCATTTTTTGAGTGGTGAGATGCAGAAAATAAAGGCTAAACAACGCTCAGGACACCGTGCTTAATAGGTGGCCATCGTTGAATCAATCTGCGTTGCCCAGGCATGGATGCCACCGGCCAGATTGATAACATGATTAAAACCGTGCTGTTGCAGAAAATTCGCAACCTGCATGCTTCTGCCACCATGATGGCATATACATACTATCGGTGTGTCGGGATCCAGTTCGCTCATTCGAACCGGCACGGTTTGCATCGCCATATGACGACTTTGCGGAATCTGGCAGCGCTGTACCTCTGACGCTTCACGAACGTCCAGCAGTACCGGCGCCGGTCGGGTTTTATCCCCCAGCCATTCTGCCAAATCCTGAACTGTCATTTGTTGTGGCATCGAATTACTGACCTACTGGAAAGAAAATCGGGAAACATGTTCAGCCGTTGAAATCGGGGCAACGCTGGTATCGAACAGTGATTTTGACGTAAATTCGGTTTCACTCAGACGGGTATAGAGATACGCTGTCATTACGGGCGGCGTCCCCAGAATGACAAACAAGCGCCCGCCGACCTTCAGCTGGTTCTTCAATTCTTCATGCAGCACAGGCAATGAACCTGTCACGACGATGGCATCGTACGGTGCCAGGGAAGACCATCCCCGGCACGCGTCGCCTTTGAGGATACTGACATTGGTGATGCCTTCGCGATGCAGGGTCTGCTCAGCATAGCTGAACACGGCAGGCGAACTTTCTACACAGGTAATATGCCTGGCATGAAATGCCAGCAAGGCAGGCAGATAACCTGTTCCAGACCCGGCCACCAGCACAGTTTCATGCTTCTTGACGGCCACTTCCTGAACGATGCGGGCTTCTATTTTGGGGCTTAACATCAGACTGCCGTCTGCCAGCGGCAACTCGGTATCCATGAATGCCAGTGACTGTTGATTCGCTGGCAGAAATTTTTCGCGCTTCACAATGGAGAGCAATTCCAATACGTCTTTGTCCAGGACATTCCAGGGTCGAATCTGCTGTTCGACCATATTGAAGCGGGCTTGTTCAGTATTCATTGTAAAGTCTCACCGTTAGACAAAAACGCTATTTTACATGGCATTAGAGTGAATGGGTTAGACATGCAAATTAGTTAATATTTACCGGGTGGTCAGCCCGACCGCCAGCAATTCGAGATGCCGTTGGTCAAGATAACACCATTCACCCTCCGCCAGACCGAGTTCGTCCAGCGTCAGCCCGCCTATGGCTGTGCGCTGCAGAAACGAACAATGGTTACCCGCTGCGGCCAGCATGCGCTTGACTTGATGGTATTTGCCCTGCTCCAGCACAATTTCACATTGATAGTCGCCGACCTTCCTGCAGACCAATGCACGCAGCGGCGCAGGTTCGTCATGTAACTGAACTCCAGCGAGCAATTCGCTGATCAGGGCCTGTGTGACCGGTTCCTGGGTGGTGGCCAGATAAATTTTGGGGACATGCCGCCTGGGCGAGGTTTGTGCATGAATAAAAGCGCCGTCATCCGACATCAGCAATAAGCCGGTTGTATCGTGATCGAGGCGACCGACAGGCTGAACATCGCGCCAGGCACATTGTTCCGACAATAAAGTCAAGACACCCGGATGATGACTGGGTTTTCTGGAGCACTCGAAATTGGCCGGCTTGTTCAGAGCGATATACACGTGTTCCCGATAGGGCCAGACCTCACCAAAGAGTTCAAACGACAGTCCGGCAGGATCAACACTGGCGCGGTAGTCGGTGACGACCTCGCCATTGACCTTGACTTCACCATCCGCAATCAGACTGCGACACCATTTGCGTGTGCCGAATCCCTGCGATTGCAACAGGCGATCCAGCGTTAATTTGGGGGAAGATTTTGTCATGGAACGAACAACACCCGAATACCGGGACGGGATGATGACCACCCAGTGCCCGACGGTCCGGGTGACATGTTATGCGACAGCGACCTCTGCCGCGTCCTGGGTATGGTAAACCGCAACAGGAGTGGGTTTGCTACCGATCACCTTGTTACGACCGCTTTTCTTGGCCTGGTAGAGTGCCTGATCAGCCATTTCAATAAGCTCTTCAAAACTTTGCTGTACCCCACGGCGTTCTGCCACACCGATGCTGACCGTAAACCGGTGTCCGCCGGGCAGCACGGGCAAGGCAATCTGACTGATGGCCACCCGGATCCGGTCGGCCACTTCACAGGCATGCTTCAGGCTCGTGTCAGGCAGCATCACAAGGAATTCTTCACCACCAAAACGCGCCAGGATATCTTCGGTGCGGAGGCCGGCCTGAATTTTTCGGGCGATGGCAACCAGAACCGCATCGCCGACAGCGTGACCGAACCGGTCATTAATCTTTTTAAAATGATCCGCATCAATCATCAGGACGCTGATCAATGTGCCGCGCCGGTTGCTGCGCGCAATATCCCGCTCGGCCAGCGTGCTTAAGGCGCGCCGGTTAAATACGTTGGTCAGCGGATCGTGAGTGGCCTGCTGGTGCAGGTCCATCTGCAAGCGATGGCTGGTGATGACAATCAGCATAATCGTCTGGGCAAAACCAAGCACGATATTGACTATCAGGGCACTGCTTTGCCAGAGCGTGTTCTGCGCCGGGTGATTGACATTCGCAAGGTAAAAGCCGAACAGGTGTATGCACAGGCTGACAATATAGGCCGCACTTAACATGGCAACAATGAGCAGACTGCCACGCAATTCGTCACGATTGGCCGTGTAGCAGCAATAAATGGAGTAACCGAAAAACAGACTGGAAGCCAGTGTAAACAGGACAATGCCGCCAATGCCGTGTATGTCAACCGAGTACGCCAAAGCACAGGCCACGATAAAAATAACGCATATGGCGCGACACAGGCTCCACTGGGGACGTTTTCCGGACACCAGCGCCACACCGAACGCGATGTGCATGCTGCCCCAGATGATCAGCATATATGACAACATGGAAAGAAACGCCGGAGAAATAACTTCACTCAGCACAACCAGGCATAAACCCAGGGCAATCAATCCGTTGCCACGCGCCCATTCAGCCACATAAGTCGAGTTGTAATGTACCTGCCGCACATAAAACATAAGCAATGCTTGTGTGATACTCAATACGGCCAGCACCAGATAAATGCTGTGCACATCAATATTTGCAAACATCCGCTTCCCCTTTCCATCATCCGCCAGCTTTTAATAATTTGTAATAACTATGCGGCATGCATATCGTACAACCAATGTCATTTTGAAAATTCATAACATCTACATATTAACGCCACATATTACTTGATTTGGTTTTCAAAAAAGTAACTTCTAATAAAAAAACAACATTTTTTGAAAAATTTATAAAAAATCCAGTGTCTTGATAAAAATTAAATAAATTCACCGCGCAAAAAATTTCTTATTTGCAATTTATTTTAGGTTCTTTGTACCAGCCTGCATTGATTTCCGGATTTGATTTTATGCTGATCGCTCTTGACAATATGTGACTTGCTTCACAAAACCGCCAAACATTAAAAGCGGTCGGTTTCAGAGCGCCAGTCAGAGCTGTCCTTGAAAATATTAATAACCGGATCAAGTTTGATAGTTAAAACTAATTAAGTTAATTCAATTAATCAATTTTACTAATTTGGCGCATTGCCCTACCATGCAAGCTCCTCAACCAATTTACAAGGAAACCACCATGTCATTAATCAATACTGAAATTAAACCTTTTAACGCGACTGCTTTTCACAACGGAAAATTCGTCCCGGTAAGCAATGAAACCATCAAGGGAAAATGGTCTGTGTTTGTTTTCTATCCGGCTGACTTCACGTTTGTCTGTCCGACTGAATTGGGCGATCTGGCCGAACAGTACGGTGAATTCCAGAAATTGGGCGTTGAGATCTACAGTGTCTCGACTGACACGCACTTTGCCCACAAAGCATGGCATGACACCTCGGACACGATAGGCAAGATCAAATACCCGATGCTGGCTGACCCCACCTTGGCACTGTCACGTAACTTTGAGGTATTGATCGAAGAAGAAGGTCTGGCGCTGCGCGGCACGTTTGTCGTGAACCCGGAAGGCCGCATCAAAATCATTGAAGTGCACGATAACGGTATTGGTCGCGATGCAAAAGAACTGCTGCGCAAGGTTCAGGCGGCACAATACGTGGCCAGTCACCCGAATGAAGTGTGTCCCGCCAAATGGACGCCGGGCGCGCATACCCTGACGCCTTCATTAGACCTGATCGGCAAGATTTAACCAGTAAGTTTCATGTTGAAAAAGGGCGTGCTGTCGCCAGACGACAACCAGACCCGCACTGCCGTCGCGGATGTTTTTCTGGTCGGACCCGTGACAGCATGCCCTGACGTTTAAATAAAGGTGAGTATCATGTTAGACAGCAATTTGAAAACACAGCTCCAGGCCTATCTGGAAAAGGTGGTGCACCCCCTCGAACTGGTGGCGACGCTGGACGACAGCGATGCCTCGCGCGACATGCGCTCTCTGCTGGACGACATTGTGGGTCTGTCGAACAAAATTACTCTCAGAGTCAGCAGCGACGTCGATCCGCACACGCCCTCATTCACCATCAATCGTGCAGACAGCACCAGGGACAGCGTGGCAATCCGGTTTGCCGGGATTCCGATGGGGCACGAATTTACCTCGTTGGTATTGGCATTGCTGCAGACCGGCGGCCATCCGCCCAAAGTCGACGCGGCCGTTATTGAACAGATACAGCAGCTTAAAGGCGAATATCACTTCGAAACCTATATTTCCCTGACCTGCCAGAACTGCCCCGAAGTCGTGCAGTCCCTGAATTTAATGGCCGTGTTAAACCCGCGCGTTTCCTCGGTGGTGATCGACGGCGCATTGTATCAACAGGAAGTTGAGCAGCGCAAAATCATGGCTGTGCCCACCATCTTCCTGAACGGCAAGGAATTTGATCAGGGTCGCCTGAGCATCGAAGAAATTCTGGCGAAGTTGGACACCGGCCTTGAAAAACGCACTGCAGAAACCTTAAACGCCAAAGAGGCGTTTGACATGCTGATCGTTGGCGGCGGACCCGCTGGCGCGGCCGCAGCCATATATTCTGCACGCAAGGGAATACGCACCGGCGTGGTTGCCGACCGCTTTGGTGGCCAGGTGCTGGATACGATGTCGATCGAGAATTTCATATCGGTTACAGAGACTGAGGGCCCGCGCTTTGCCGCGGCACTTGAGCAGCATGTCAAAACCTACGACGTTGACATTATCAATCTGCAACGTGCTGAAAAACTGGTCCCGGCGACTGGCAGTCAGCCATTTAACGAAATAAAATTGGCCAGTGGAGCGACCCTGAAAGCCAGAACCGTTGTCATTGCTACCGGCGCACGCTGGCGTGAAATCAATGTCCCGGGCGAACAGGAATATCGCAACCACGGTGTGGCCTACTGTCCCCATTGTGACGGACCACTCTTTAAAGGCAAACATGTGGCGGTCATCGGCGGCGGTAATTCCGGCGTTGAAGCGGCAATTGATCTGGCCGGTATCGTCAATCATGTGACTTTGCTTGAATTTGCGCCAGAACTTCGCGCCGATGCGGTGCTGCAGCGCAAATTGAAAAGTCTGACCAATGTCACGATACACACCAGTGTACAGACCACCGAAGTCAAAGGTGATGGCAGCAAGGTGACCGGCATTGATTACAAGGATCTCAAGTCAGGCGATGCAAAACACCTTGCGCTGGATGGTATTTTTGTGCAGATCGGACTGGTACCGAACACGGAATGGTTAAGGGGAACACTGGAATTGTCCCGCCACGGCGAAATTATCGTTGATGCCCGCGGACAAACCTCGATACCCGGCGTGTTTGCAGCGGGCGATGTGACCACAGTCCCGTTCAAGCAGATTGTCATTGCGGTAGGTGAAGGTGCAAAGTCGGCTCTGGCTGCTTTTGACTTTTTGATCCGTTCCTGATCAGGCACACCGGCAGCCCGGACCCGGTCCAATGCAACCCGGTCCGGTTGCGCCTAAATCGTTTTTGAATAGCGCAACGGCTCCTGCTTCTGCCCGAGATACGCATCAAACACCATGCAGATATTGCGGATCAGTAATCGCCCTTTCAGACTCACCTTGATTGAGCCAGCCGTCAGGCTCAGCAATCCGTGCTCGGAAAGCGCGCCCAGACTTGATAATTCTTTCTGAAAGTAGTACGCGAAATCGATCCCGTAGGCCTTGTTCAACTGGCCAAAATCCAGCTCGAAATGGCACATCAGCTGGCCAATGATGTCGCGCCGCAGTACATCATCCTGGTTCAGACCAATGCCGCGCGCAACCGGCAGCTGCCCTTCATCGAGCCGTTCATAATAGGCCTCGAGGGTTTTTTCATTCTGCGTATAACAGGCGCCGATGGCGCTGATGGCAGAAACCCCGCAGGACAGCATCTCTGTCTGTGCATGGGTTGAATAGCCCTGAAAATTTCGCTGCAATCGCCCCTGTTGCTGAGACAGGAACAGGTCATCGGTTGGTTTGGCAAAGTGATCCATGCCTATGTAGGCGTACCCGGCGTCGGTCAATTTTTTTATGCACAGGAACAGCATCTGCAGCTTTGATTCAGGATCGGGCAGTTCATCAACCTCAATTCGTCGTTGCGGTTTAAATAAATGCGGCAAATGCGCGTAATTATAGATGGCAATGCGATCAGGATCGGCGCTGATTATTTTATCCAGTGTCGTGGTCATGCTGGCCAATGTCTGCTTTGGCAGTCCGTAAATCAGGTCAACGCTGATCGATCTGAAACCGGCATCACGCGCCGCGCGCATGACGGCCAGCGTATCTTCTTCAGGCTGAATCCGATTCACCGCTTTCTGAACCACCGGATCAAAATCCTGTATGCCCAGGCTGAGCCGGTTAAAACCCTGGCCGCGCAGACGCTGTATGCGTTCGGGTGTCACGGTCCGCGGATCGACTTCAATCGAATATTCACCGATGTCATCGGGGGCAAAGTCAAAATGACTGCGCAGTTCGGCGAGCAGATCAGCCATCTGATCGTCGTTGATATAGGTCGGAGTTCCCCCGCCAAAATGCAGCTGTTCCACCCGGTTCATGCCGGTAAAGAGCGCCGCCTGCATCGCGATTTCGCGTTTCAGGTATGACAGATACACCTCGGCTTTACTGCGGTCTTTGGTAATCACCTTGTTGCAGGCACAGTAATAACAGATCGAGGCACAGAACGGGATATGGATATACAGCGACAGAGGCAACTGCCGGGGCGACACACGCAGAGCGTCAATTGTTTTTTTATAATCATCAACCTGAAACGTGTCGGAAAAGCGGTCCGCGGTCGGATAGGACGTATAGCGTGGTCCGAGCTGATTCATTTTACGAATTAACTCGACATCAAAAACGGGCGTGGTCTTTACAATGGCATTATGCAGGTCAGTTAACATGGACTGGACTTCCCGGGTCGTTTTTTTCTCACAATGAGATTACAATTATACGGTCAGATTTTACGAGAAAATCAGGACAGAGTCTTGATATACCACAAGCTACCCGAACAATGGCAGGTACCCCCGAACAACAAAATGACGGCCGGCCGGAGTAATTCAGCCAGAAATCGTGCCAGATCTGCCCTTTGCGGCCTTGATCCGGTGTTAATCAGGTAATTTTATCGACAGGACTGTCGGGTCTGACTGTTATCCACCCACAACGAAAGTGAACAAGCCCATGCGCGTTGCCATCATAGGAGCCGGTTTTGCCGGTCTGGCTGCAGCCGATCAGTTGCACAGAAATGGTATTGAGGTGAGCGTTTTTGAAGCGCGTGACCGGGTTGGTGGGCGGGTCTGGTCACAGTCTTTCCTTGGGTACACGATAGAACGCGGCGCGGAATTTATCATGCCAGACCACCACGTCCTGTTAAATCTGGCCAAACGCTTCAATCTGAATGCTGCCGACAAAAAAATGCAATTCGGTTATCGTGAATCACGCGGCGGCGCTGGCTATACGGCACTTGAATATAACGAAGGACTGGCGTCATTAAATCTTGCTTTGCAAAAGCGCGATCGGTCATGCCGGCAATCCGTTGCCCAATTTCTGGCATCGGTTCCCATGGCAGGCGGAGTGCGTGACACCTTGCTGGTTCGAATCGCCGCGACCAATGGTTACCGGGCTGATCAGGTTGATGCCAGCGCGCTCGGCGATGACACCTCTGAATTTCTCGCCTATCCCACGTACACGATTGCCGGCGGTAATCAGCTTGTTGCTCACCATCTTGCGCAGTCACTGCCCAAGGTTCAACTGAATTGCCCGATCGAATACGTGGTTCGGCAGGCCCAGGGGTATCGCATAGGCAACCGCACAATCCAGTGGGACGCCGATGCCGTCATCGTTGCCACGCCGGCCAGTGTCTTGCAGCGGATCCGGTTTGAACCTGAATTACCCCGCCATAAAATAGCCGCTCTGGAAAATACCACGTATGGTCAGGCAGCAAAGCTTTTTGTCGGATTAAAAGAACCGGCCGCACCCAGCGCCGTGATCAGTGTGAAGGACGGGTTCTGGTCATTTACCGGCTGTGGGGCGGAGGGTCAGGTGTTACCGCTGGTCGGATGCTTTGGCGGTCCTATGGAAAGCCTGACTGCGTTGCATATCGACCGAAGCCCTGATGAGTGGGTGGATGCACTGGCACGCTGCCGACCCGAATTACGGTTGGACCGGTCTCAGGTAGTCCTGTCGACCTGGCACAACGATGAATGGGTCCGCGGCGTCTACACAGTCAGGACTCCACTAACGCCTGCCGATAATACAGAAATTCTGGCCAAGGCAGTGGATGGCATTCACTTCTGTGGTGAACATACCTCCGTCAGTTATTACGGGTATATGGAAGGTGCACTGCAGTCCGGCCTCCGCGCAGCCGATGAAATTCTAACCTGATTGATAAAGGTGTCTCCGTGGCACCCCGCGACCGGATCGCTCGAACTACAGCTCCAACTACAGCTCCAACTACAGCTCCGACGGCAGGCTGACTTTGAACAATGTCTGAAAATTCTCGGTTGTCTGCCGTTCAACCTGTGTCACGGGGATCTGCCTTAAATCGGCGATAAATTCGGCGACGTGCCTGACCCAGCCCGGCTCATTCATTTTCCCGCGATGCGGCACTGGCGCAAGGTAAGGCGAATCTGTTTCAATCAGGATACGTTCCAGTGGCAGTGTCCTGGCCACCTCCTGAATTTGCCGTGCACTTTTAAAGGTAACAATACCCGAGAACGAAATATAAAATCCCAGATCAATAGCAGCCAGCGCGACATCCGAGGTTTCAGTGAAGCAGTGCATGACGCCCCCTGCACCCCCTTGTGCAACGCCGGCACCGGATTCACGCATTATTGTCAGCGTATCCTCCGCAGCGGCGCGTGTATGAATAATCAGCGGTTTTCCGGTGGCGCGGGAGGCTTCAATATGGGTGCGAAAACGCTTGCGCTGCCATTCCAGATCGCCTGTTAAACGAAAATAGTCCAGACCCGTTTCGCCTATGGCAATGACTTTAGGATGGTTTGCCAATGTCACGAGTTGCTGAACAGACGGTTCCGGCGTATCAGCATAATCCGGATGCACTCCAACCGACGCGTACAGATGAGGGTAGCCCTCGGCCAGTTTGAGCACACGCGGAAAATCAGGCAAATCGACCGACACACACAAGGCAGCGCCGACACGATTGGCTTTCATTGTGGATAAAATTTCCGGCAAGCGGGCCGACAATTCAGGAAAATCGAGGTGACAGTGGGAATCAATGTACATAGCAGTTACCGGTGAATTTCGGGTCGCTTGGGTGCTGCGCCCGACTGATTTGAGTTTATGGACAGTTCATTTACCTGTTGATTACGCGGAGTATGGCCTCCGCACTTTCCCTGGCACTGTCACGCAACAAACTGTGGTGCATTTCCAGGAAACGCTGCTTTAAGCGGGCCACCAGTTTATCGTCATGCAACTGCTTCCACAATGCATCGGCCAGTGCCGTGGGTGTTGCCGCATTCTGTAAAAATTCGGGCACCAAAAATTCACCTGCCAGAATATTGGGTAAGCCGACCCAGGGCTGATACGCCATACGACGCATGATCTGCCAGGTGGCCCACATCTGCTTGTACGCGATCACCATGGGCTTTTTTAACAGGGCCACTTCAAGTGTTGCCGTCCCGGAGGCAACCAGCACGCAATTGGCGGCGGTAATTGCGGTATGGGACCGTCCATCAATCAACAGAACGGGCACATCCATTAATCTGGCTTCTATCACACGCTGAATATATGCATTCCGCTGCCGGCTACCCACCATAGGCACGATAAAACGCAACGATGGATCGCGTCTGGCGAGAATTTTTGCCGCGCCGATAAATGCTTCCGTATGATGGTTAATCTCGGACAACCGGCTTCCCGGCATCATCGTGATGACGGTTGCATCAAGTGGCAATCCCAGTTCCTGGCGCGCTCTCAGCATATCGGGTTCTAGCGGCAACACTTCAGCCAGCGGATGACCGACATAGGTAACAGGAATATGGGCTGCCTGGTAGATTTCCGTTTCGAACGGGAAAATGACCAGCATATGGTTCACGGACTCGATAATTTTTTTTATGCGTCCGCCACGCCATGCCCAAATGGACGGGCCTATAAAATGCACCGTGGGTATGCCCGCCTCTTTTAATCGCCTTTCAACCGTAAAATTGAAATCAGGCGCATCCACACCAATAAATACCTCTGGCCTCTCGAGCAGTAATTGCCGGATTAGCCGGGTCTGAACCGACTTGATTTCGGCATAATGCAACAGCACTTCAAACAACCCGCGCACAGAAAGTGTTTCCATCGGGTAGTCAGAAACAAATCCGTGTTCGGCCATCCGGGTCCCGCCAATGCCGTGCATGTTTGCATCCGGTAGCTGTGGACGCAGTCCGGACAGCAGCCGGCTGGCCAGTAAATCGCCGGAGCTTTCACCCGCAACAACGGCTATGTGTCGGGTCATCAGCGCACAATGCCACGTGTGGAACTGCCCAGGAAATCATGCATTTGCTGAATATGGGAGGTTGCTTCCGGATGTTCTTTCTGCGCTTCCAGCAAGGCGGCCCTGGCCTCATCCAGCGTCAGGCCCGATTTGTAGAGTAATTTGTACGCTTTACGGATTCCGTTGATCTGTTCACGCGTGAACCCGCGCCGCTTCAGTCCTTCAATGTTCAAACCGTGCGCAGAGGCAGGATTTCCCGACAGGATCAGATAGGGTGGAACATCCTGGGTCAGACTGGTATTCATGCCAAGCATGGCGTGCGCACCAATTTTGCAGAATTGATGAACGCCGGCAAATCCGCCCAGAATCACCCAGTCACCGACCTCAACATGGCCTGCCAACGAGGCATTGTTGGCAAATATGGTGTTATTACCGACCTGACAGTCATGGGCAATATGCACGTAGGCCATTATCCAGTTGTCACTGCCGATACGGGTCACACCGCCATCCTGTATCGTGCCCAGATTAAAGGTGCAGAATTCGCGTACGGTATTGCGATCCCCTATTTCCAGCAACGTCGGTTCACCGCTGTATTTCTTATCCTGGGGTGCCGCACCTATTGATGAAAACTGAAAAAATGTATTGTCAGATCCGATCGTTGTGTGGCCGTCGATCACGACATGCGGGCCGATTTTCGTGCCAGAACCAATGCGGACATGGGGGCCAATGATACTGTAGGCCCCCACTTCTACAGAACTATCCAGACACGCTTCGTTGGAAATGATCGCGCTTGAATGAATATGACTCATTGCTGGTCATCCCCTTTCGGTTTTGCCGCATCATCAATAGTGCGCAAGGTACACATCAGGTCCGCTTCGACCGCCAGCTGGCCGTCGACCGATGCGCTGGCCTTGTATTTCCAGATACCGCGCGCCACTTTGACGATGTCCACTTTCAGCAGCAACTGGTCGCCCGGCTCGACGGGTCGCTTGAACCGCGCATTGTCGATGCCCAAAAAATACACCAGCGTCTTATCGTCAGGCTTTTGACCCATGGTTAAAAATGACAGCAGGGCGGCTGCCTGCGCCATGGCTTCGATCATCAGCACGCCAGGCATGACCGGCTTATTTGGAAAGTGACCGTTAAAAAATTCTTCATTGGCAGTGACGTTCTTAATTGCGGTAATCTGCTTGCCGGATTCCCAGTCAAGCACCCGATCGACCAGAAGCATCGGGTAGCGATGCGGCAAAAATTCTTTAATTTGGTTGATATCTAATGTGGTCATGATTTCTTTCCTGTTGTGTTTCCATTTGTTCTATTTATAGATTTTATCGGGTCAAGCAAGCGCGCATGGCAGGCTTCGGATCGTCGCTTCACACGCGGTGCGATTACATTCAAAAAGTCCTGGCGGCTTATGGCTCCGTATCAGTCAGCTTTTGCACAATTTTTTCCAGCGCGCGGACTTTGTCGCGCAGGCCATCCAGATTTCGGACGATCGCCGCGGATCTTTCCCAGTCAGCATTTTTTGCCAGCGGGTAAAAACCGGTATATTGACCGGCGTCGGAAATGGACCGTGACACCATACTCCCGGACGAAATGTGCACATGGTCAGCGATCGTCAAATGCCCGAGCACCATCGCGGCACCACCGAACGTGCAATGTTTTCCGATCACGGCGCTGCCGGCTACCCCAACGCAACCGGCCATGGCAGTATGAGCCCCGATATGGCAATTGTGGCCAATCTGAATCTGGTTATCCAATTTGACGCCATCTTCAATAATGGTATCTGTTAATGCGCCCCGGTCCACGCAGGTGTTGGCGCCGATTTCCACATCGTCGCCTATACGTACTCCGCCGGTTTGCGGGATCTTGATCCAGCGTCCGTTTTCATTGGCAAACCCGAATCCGTCACTTCCGATGATCGCACCGGAATAAAATATCGCACGCCGGCCAATCCGACAGCCGTGATGGACTGTCACATTCGGCTTCAGGTGACTTCCCGCACCTATCGTGGTTTCACGTCCGATGAAACATCCCGCATCGATCTGAACATCGTCTTCAATCACCACGTCGGCCTCAATGCACACCAGCGGACCAATGATGGCGCTGGCTGCCACCTGGGCACGGGCATCGACGACAGCGGTAGGATGTATGCCAGGTGACCGGGGTTGCTGATTCAGCGTGTCGAACCGCTGTGCCGCTCTGGCAAAGTAGGCATAGGGATTATCTACAACAATTAACGCGCCCTGATACGGCGATTGTTGCATAAATTCGGCATCACCGGTCTTGATGATGATGGCTGCAGCCAGGGTTTCGCCTGCTTTTTTACGTAATTTTGGATTGGAAAGAAAGGTAATACTGTTTGCATCGGCATGTTCCAATGGCGCGATGCCATATACGACGTGGTCTGCATTGCCGATTAATTGACCGCCCAAATGGTCGACCAGATCACTCAGTCGAATACCATTCAGGCTTAACATTACTTATTCAACGCTTTCATTACTTTATCTGTGATATCGATACGGGGACTGAAATAAACGCCATCCTGCAATATGACATCGTATTTTTCTGACTCGGCAATCTGTTTGATGATTTTATTCGCGCGTTCACTGACCTTGGTGGTTTCCTCGTTCATGCGCTGACTGACATCTTCACGATAAGCGCGCTGCTTGCGCTGGAAGTCCTGATCCATGTCCGCGAGTTCGCGTTGACGTTTTACCCGGTCTGATTCAGCCAGCACAGGGGAATCCTTGTCCAGTTTTTCTGCTGTCACCTTGATTCTTGCTGCAAAATCCTGCAGGTCTTTGCGGCGTTGCGAAAATTCAGCTTCCATACGCGCTTCAGCCGCTTTGGCAGGCTCCGATTCGCGCAGTATTTTTTCCGTGCTCACATAGCCAATTTTAGTTTCATCAGCACTTGCCTTGCCCACGGTCAGCATTAAACCCGAAACGGCCACTATCTGTAAAAACGTTAAAATTGCATTGTGTTTCAAGATAATTCTCCGAAGAAATAAATTTTCTTTCAAAACTACAACATGATAGCCATTTACGGTCAACTGTTCAACCTGCCGCCATACGGTCGGTGCCTAGAATCCACCGCCAATCTGGAAATCGAACGGCTTCTTGATGTCATATTCGGTCGCATTGATGGCATGTGCCAGACTTAATTTCAGGGGTCCCATTGGCGACAGCCAGGAAATACCCAAGCCATACGATGATTTTACCCCGCCCCGGAAGGCTGCGCCTTCATCATAGACATTGCCGGCGTCCGTAAACACGAACCACCGCAGCGATCGGTCGTTTCCGCCGCCAGGGAAAGGAAATTGCAATTCTGCATTCAATACCAGCCGAGACGCACCACCGGTCGACTGACCCGTCACCGGATCTTTACTTCCCAACGTGGCCGCTTCGTAGCCCCGAACCGAACCTATACCGCCGGCATACCAGTTTTTGAAGATCGGGTAAGGATTGCCATTCAGGCCGCGTCCATAGTCAATTTCACCATTGAGCGCTAATGTTGCAAAATTACCAATTAAAGGCAAATAGTATTGTCGATTATAAACAGAACGCAGGTATTTCAAGTCACCCAACACGGACAACTCGAAGTTGATACGTTGATAAGAACCAACGCTGGGCGTAATCGGACTGTCCCGGCTATCGCGCTGCCACGCCGCCGTAAACGGGAAGGCGTTGGTTTTTGCAGTACCAGGCAATTCGTCGATGTAGGCGGGTGTGCCGGTAACCGGGTTTTCCGGCACGTAGAAAATTTTTCCATCACCGTAATCAGTTACGTATTTTTGATAACGGTAGGGGCTGCCATCCTGGGTTTCAACCACGGTGTGTTCAACACCAGCGCCAAAAAAGACTGTATCCAGTTCAGTAAACGGCACACCAAAGCGCATGTCCGTGCCCAGCGAACGCACGTTATAGTTGCCGACGCTACCCAGCGGTGCCGTGTTGGTTCGCAGATAGATTTCTTCGCTGCGGCTGATACCCACATCCGTTATGTAGGGTTCAACCCTTGACAGGGCGACGCTTCGGGCAATGGGGCTCGTGTTCACGTTGATCCCGATAGTATCGCCGCTACCGAATGCATTGCTTTTGGAAAGTCCGCCGGAAATCGTGAAATGCTGCGCCTGTGAATAGCCGGCACCCAGCGTGAAGTTACCGGTCGGATTTTCGGTCACATTCAGATTGACATCAATCTGATCGGTGCTGCCAGCGACTTCCGGCGTTTCAATGGTCACGTCCTTGAAAAATCCGAGTCGTTCCACGCGGTCGCGTGACAACTTGATTTTTTGCCCGTCATACCACGACCCTTCAAACTGGCGGAATTCACGGCGGATAACTTCATCACGTGTGGTCGTATTGCCGGCGAATCCGATTTTGCGGACATAGACCCGTTTTCCCGGGTCCAGATAAATCGTAAACGCGACTTCCTTCTTTTCCCTGTCCACGTCCGGATTCGCATTCACATTGGCAAACGCATAGCCGAAATTACCCATTCTCTCAGTAATGCGCTTGGTACTTTCAGTTAATTTGGAGGCCGAGTAAGTCTCGCCCGATTTTAACGAGATCAGCGCTTCAAATTCGGCGTCGCGACCGAACGTTTCGCCTGCCAATTTGATGTCGGTGACGGTGTACTTTTCACCTTCGGTCAGATTGATCGTGATATAGATATCTTTTTTATCCGGCGTAATCGACACCTGAGTCGATTCGACATTCATTTCGATATAACCACGATTCTGATAGAATGATTTCAGTGTTTCCAGATCCCCGGAAAGTTTCTGTTTGGAATACTGATCCGCCTTGCTATACCAGGTAAACCAGCCGGGTGTCGTTAATTTGATCTGATCCTGCAGATCGCCATCAGAAAAAGCCTTGTTACCGATAAACGTGATTTTCTTGATACGTGCCACTTCGCCTTCATCGACGATAAAATTAATGTTAACCCGGTTGCGCTCGACAGGCGTGACGGTCGTACTGACCTGTACACCGTACAAGCCACGCGATAAATACTGGCGCTTTAATTCCTGCTCGGCCCGATCAACCGATGCCTTATCAAAAATCCGGCCTTCACCCACATTGATCTCTTTTAGGGCTTTTATCAGCACGTCCTTTTCAAATTCTTTCATCCCGGTAAATTCAACCAGAGCGACCGAGGGTCGTTCTTCCAGAACAACCACAAGAATGTTTCCCTGCACCTCAATCTGAACGTCTTTAAAAAAACCGGTTGCGTACAATGACTTGATTGCGGCAATACTTTTCTCGTCATTAAATGTGTCGCCGACACGCACAGGCAGATAACTGAATATGGTTCCTGCTTCAGTTCTCTGAGCACCTTCAACACGGATATCTTTGACCACAAAGGGTTGAATGGCCAATGCAGATCCGCTACCCAGTAATAAACAGGCAGCAACAGCTATCAGGCGACGCGGAAATTGTGGGAAAGGAAAATACGCAGATTGTAATTTCATTGGCAAGTGTTCTTTAACAATATTCTTATTAAGTAAAGGCAAGGCAGAGGCGATATTTTAAGTTGGCAATAACCGCGCAATATCGTTAAAAAAGGCGACCACCATCAAAAACATCAAAATTGCCAATCCGGCGCGTTGTGACAATTCCCATACACGGATCGAAACAGGTCGCCCAGTTAAAACTTCCAGCGAATAATACAACAAATGTCCGCCATCTAATATAGGTATGGGCAGTAAATTCATCACTCCAAGGCTAATACTTATAAAAGCAAGAAAGCTGATATAGCTGATCAGGCCTGTTTTGGCGGTTTGCCCTGCATAATCTGCAATTGTCAATGGGCCAGTGATATTTTTTAATGAAACTTCACCGGTCAGCATTTTTGCCATCATTTTCAGGGTCAGCGCGCTCGTCGTCCAGGTGCGCTGCACGGCCTTGGGGATAGCACCCAGCAAACTGTCCTGATGCTTTGCAGTCTCGGGAAACGAGCTGACTTCCACCTTTAATTTACCGACGACACCCTTGTCGGTCACTTCGGTGTCGGGTGTTACCAAAAGTTCAAGTATATCACCCGACCGGTTGACCTTAACATGCAATAACCGGCCCGAGGATGCTTTTACAATCGCAATCAGGTCCAAACTGTCCAGAACCGGCTTCCCATCAATTCCGGTGACAATATCACCTTTTTGAAAACCGGCACGAAAAGCGGGACTATCAGGCAGGAAATTACCGAGTCGCGCTTCGGAAAGCGCCAGCGCCAACCCAAGCCTGCTTAAAAAATCGCTTTCAATGTCGTCTGGCGATATCTGATTCAGCTGCATGACCACTTGATACGGCAAATGCGTTGACGATGAAGTGAGCGTCACGACAGGGTCTTTTTTTTCTATGGCATTTTTTAATAACTCCCACCGTAACTCAGACCAGAACTGAACGGGCCTGCCATCGATCGCCGTTACAACATCATTGGCACGCAGACCCAGTCGATAGGCCTGCGACTGCACGTCAGGCTGCCGCAGTTTTGCAATGGGTTCGTCGACCCCGACCATGAAGAGTATCGAAAACAGGATGATGGCAAGAATAAAATTGGCAATCGGACCCGCGCTGACAATCGCAATCCGCTTCCAGACCGACTGCCGGGTAAACTCCCGGTTGAGATCCTCTGAGGCAATCTGCTCACCGTCCTGCTCGCGCAAATCCAGCATTTTGACGTAGCCACCCAGAGGCAGTGCCGCTAGGGCCCACTCCGTTTTATCTTTTCCAAGCCGGCGGGAAAATAGCACTTTTCCCATGCCAATTGAAAATCGCAATACCTTCACGTTGCACCAACGCGCAACCCAGTAATGGCCCAATTCATGGAACACGATCAACACACCCAGCGCGAACAGGAATGCAACCAGAGTCTGAATAAAATTCATCTTGATTCAATAAAACGTTGGGCTGCCTCACGCGCTAACGCGTCCTGCTCCATGATACCGTCCAGATCGCTGACCGGCCGGTTCGGCACTGTATCCATGACCCGACTGATGACGTCGGGAATCATCAGAAATCCAATCTTCCGGTCCAAAAATGCCTGTACTGCCACTTCATTGGCTGCATTCATGACAGTGGGCGCGGTATCGCCGGCGCGCAGCGCGTCATAGGCGACCGCCAGACAGGGGAACCGTGTCAAATCCGGCTTACGAAAATCCAGCTGCGCTATTTTCGTCAGGTCCAGCTGATGAACCCCGGAATCAATACGCTGCGGATAAGCCAATCCGTAGGCAATAGGTATGCGCATATCCGGATTACCCATTTGGGCCAGTATCGAACCATCGATATACGACACCATCGAATGAATCACACTTTGCGGGTGAATGACAACCTCGATCTGGTCGACATGGGTTCCGAACAACCAGTGCGCTTCGATGACTTCCAGTCCCTTGTTCATCATGGTCGCTGAATCGATCGATATTTTCTTACCCATCACCCAGTTCGGATGCGCGATTGCCTGTTCCGGCGTGACATCTTGCAGCGTACCCATTTCGCGGTTTAAAAACGGTCCGCCCGACGCGGTCAACAATATCCTGGCGATACCGTGCTGCTGCGCCTGACGATTGAAGCCGCGCGGCAAACACTGAAAAATGGCATTGTGTTCGCTGTCGATCGGCAACAGCGTGGCGCCATTTTCAATGACCGCATCCATGAACAGTTGGCCCGACATGACCAGCGCTTCCTTATTGGCCAGCAGTACTTTCTTTCCTGCCCGGGCGGCGGCCAGTGTGGGCGCCAGACCCGCCGCGCCGACTATCGCTGCCATGACCACATCACAAACACCGACAACCTCACACAGCGCCTTTTCACCGGCAAGCACGATCGTTTTCAGATCGTGTGCTGCCAGTCGGGATCGGAGCGCCTGAGCGGCTTGTTCGGTTCCCACCACGGCAAATTGCGGTTGATAACGGATGCATTGCAAGGCAAGCTCGTTGACGCGGGTGTGCGCTGTCAGGGCCACAATGTCATAGTGGTCGCCATGTCGGGCAATCACATCCAGGGTCGAAACGCCAATTGAACCGGTCGAACCCAAAATGGTAATTTTTTGCTTCATCTTGCGACTTCCATAAACGAATGAATCAGCATTGCCATGGGTAAAACAGGAATCAGTGCGTCTATGCGGTCCAGTACGCCACCATGGCCCGGCAATAACTGACTGCTGTCCTTGACCTGTGCACGTCGTTTCAACTGCGACTCGACCAGATCGCCCAGAACACTTGCTGCCGTTAATAACGTCAGTACCAGAACCAGACCAGCCCAACCCCATTGGCGTTGCAGCGCCGCTGAAAAACTGTCTGACAGAAATGGAATCCGGGTCGTCAGTCCCGCCAGAACCAGCACGCAGAACCATCCACCGATGGCACCTTCCCAGGACTTCCCGGGTGAAATGGTCGGTGCCAATTTATGTTTGCCAAATGCCTTGCCTGAAAAATAGGCGCCAACATCGGCGATCCAGACGATCGCCATGACCGACAGCAGATAGAGGGCAGAACGGCGCTGGAATACCTCTATGGCCAGAAAGCAGCCAAGCACAGAGATGAGGTACAGCACACTATAGATTCGATTGGCAGCGGATCGGGGCGCCGGCAGGCCAAATTTCAGCGACGGTGTGAACCGGATCACCCAGGCAAACACACCCAACACCCAAATCAGCAGTAGCTGTGTCGAGTTTCCTGTGTATACCAGCCAGACAAACAGACCGGACCACACCACGCTGGCCGGAATGATAATGTGATGACCGAACAGTCGCAGGCTTTCCCAGCTTGCTGCAAAAAAGAACAGCGCACACAACACGGTCACCGCCAGCGGGGAGCCTAGGAATAAGACCGGCAATAACACTGCCAACAGCACAATCGCCGTGATAATGCGGGTTTTTAACATTAAGGCGCCTTTTTGGAATCGAGCAGCTGCTCACTGGTTCGACCAAATCGTCGCTCGCGTTTTTGATAGGACAGAATGGCCGCTCTGAGTTCAGCACGACCGAAATCGGGCCAAAAGGTTTCGGTAAAATAAAGCTCGGTATAGGCAAGCTGCCATAACAGAAAATTCGATATGCGCTGTTCACCGCCGGTGCGGATGAACAGGTCCGGTTCCGGCGCATACGCCATCGACAGATAAGGTGTCAAATGCTGTTCCTCAATCTCGGTCAGCTGCGGCTGCGCGGCACGCAATCGGTTCATGGCCTGGATAATGTCCCAGCGGCCGCCATAATTGGCACAAATCGTGACGACCAGCCGGTTATTGCTGGCGGTTTTCTGTTCCGCTTCGCGGATCTTTTCCTGCAATGGCGCACTGAAACGGGATAAATCTCCCACGACTTTCAGGCAGATGTCATTGGCATGCAAACGGTTGACTTCCCGTTCCAGCGCCGTCATAAAAAGTCGCATCAAAATCGACACTTCTTCCTCGGGTCTGCGCCAGTTCTCGGAACTGAAGGCAAACAGCGTCAGATATCGAACGCCCTGCTCTATGCAGGCTTCAACCATGGTACGCACCGCTTCAACACCTTTTGAGTGGCCGGCAACACGTGGCATGTAACGCTGAGTCGCCCAGCGACCATTGCCATCCATGATGATCGCAATATGTCTGGGAATTGCATCAACGGCAGGTATGGCAATGGTGGAACTTGAATCAATCATGTTCGAGCGTCTGTCCTTTAAACTGGCTGATGCGAATTCCATACACCCGATATAACGGAAACAGGTGCCGGGAATACGGGGATCAGACTGTCAGCAATTCTTTTTCTTTTTCCGAGATTAACTTATCCACTTCACTGACAAACCTGTCGGTGAGCTTTTGTACGTCATCCTGCGCGCGGCGTTCGTCATCTTCCGAACATGTTTTGTCTTTCAGCATTTTTTTATATGCTTCGTTGGCATCGCGACGAATATTGCGAATCGCAATTTTTGCATCTTCACCTTCGGTCTTGACCAGCTTCACAAATTCTTTGCGCCGTTCTTCGGTCAGTGGTGGTGTCGGTACGCGAATCAGATCGCCCTGCGTCGCCGGATTCAGTCCAAGATCGGAATCCCGGATCGCTTTTTCAATAACAGCCACCATTTTCTTTTCCCACGGCTGCACACCGATTGTTCGTGCATCGATCAAGGTTACATTGGCAACCTGAGACAACTGGGTCGGATTTCCGTAGTAATCCACCTGAACGTGATCGAGTATGCCAACGTGAGCCCGACCGGTGCGAACTTTTGCCAGATCGGCCTTGAGCGCCTCGATGGATTTCTGCATCCGCTGTTCCGTATTTTTTTTCACTTCTGTCAAAGTCATTTGTCTCTCCTGCCTGAATAGATGTCTGCCTGATGAAAAATTACTGCTTAAACATGCACCAGGGTACCTTCGTCTTCACCCAGGATAACACTGCGCAGTGCACCCGGTTTGATGATGGAAAATACCTTGATGGGTAAATTGCGATCACGACATAGAGCAAATGCGGTGGCATCCATGACTTGCAACTGGCGTGAAATGGCTTCATCAAAGCTGATGGTTGTATAACGTACTGCCGTTTTATCTTTATTCGGATCGGCGGAATAAACACCATCCACCTTGGTTGCTTTCAAAACGATCTCTGCACCAATCTCTGCGCCACGCAATGCTGCAGCCGTGTCCGTTGTGAAAAACGGGTTACCGGTTCCGGCGGCAAACACCACAACCTTGCCTTCTTCCAGATATTGCAGTGCTTTGGGTCGGACATAAGGCTCGACCACCTGCTCAATGGCAATCGCCGACATGACGCGGGCTGTAATGCCGACCTGCCTCATCGCATCGGCAAGTGCCAGCGAATTCATGACCGTCGCCAGCATCCCCATATAATCCGCCGTCGCCCTGTCCATGCCCTGTGCACCTGGAGCCACGCCACGAAAAATGTTTCCGCCACCAATCACAATCGCTATCTCTACACCGAGTTCCTTGATTTCTGCCACATCAGCGACCATGCGTTCAATGGTTGCACGATTAATGCCGTAGGCATCATCGCCCATTAATGCTTCCCCGGATAATTTCAGTAGTACGCGTTTGTAAGCTGATTTTTTCAAGATTTTCACTCCGCTGTGATTGACTGGTTTCATTTGCATGAATTTACTGTTTTTATGTCTGGCAAATACGCATTGTACGAAAAAATTCAACAAGTCACATTTTACAGTCTGATTAAAAAAAACGGGCCATCTGGCCCGCTGTTTTAACGACAATCAAGAATAACCAACCCGAATGGCATGCCAGCCTGAGCACGTTTTTTGCATCTGGAATCTGACAAGTTCATACGCTTTTTCCGGTTTTATTCTCAAATTTGCCGATCAGGGTAACAAAGACATTACGCTTTCTGTGCAGCTGCAACCTGCGCAGCCACTTCGGCGGCAAAGTCATCCTGTTTTTTCTCAATGCCTTCACCCACGATGAACATCTTGAACGCTGAGACGGCAGATGATTCTGCTTTCAGCATCTGCTCAACAGTCTGCTTGTCATTTTTTACAAAGGGCTGGTTAAGCAGGGAGACTTCTTTCAGATACTTCTGTACAGAACCCTCAATCATTTTTGCAGCAATTTCAGCCGGCTTGCCAGATTCAGCAGCTTTCAACGTGGCCACCGAACGTTCTTTTTCAATCAGCTCGGCAGGAACTTGATCAATTGACAATGAAACTGGTTTCATTGCCGCGATATGCATCGCAACGTCTTTGCCGACCTGATCGTTTGCACCCGAAAAATCCACAATAACGCCGATCCGTGTCCCATGCAGATAGGTACTTAATTTGGCGGCCGATTCGAAACGCACAAAACGGCGAATCGACATATTTTCACCGATGCGGCCAATCAGGGTTGCACGCAAGCCTTCAACGGTGGTGTCACCCAGTGGCAAGGCGGACAGGGCAGCGACATCAGCCGGGTTTTTTTCTGCGACCAGTTTTGCGCAGGCATTTGCCAGAGCCAAAAATTCATCGTTTTTGGTTACAAAATCGGTTTCACAGTTAATTTCAACTAACGCACCCACATTGCCCGCCACATGGGCGGCAATCACGCCTTCCGCCGTAATGCGGGAAGCCGCCTTGGAAGCCTTGCCGCCCAGCTTGACACGCAAGATCTCTTCGGCACGTTCCATATTTCCTTCAGCCTCTGTCAATGCCTTTTTGCACTCCATCATCGGTGCGTCTGTCTTTGCGCGCAATTCACCTACCATCGCTGCTGTAATCGCTGCCATTTCTACTCTCCTAATACCATTAATAGTAATCGTCTTAAAAAAAAGGGGCTCGCTGCCCCTTTTTGCAAAGTCGTTTTATCAACAACTTCTATAGTCAAACTCAAGCCTGTTCAGAAACTTCAACGAAGTCATCGCTGCCTGCCTTGACCGCTTCAATCACTTCGTTAAGCGCATTGGCACGGCCTTCCAGAATCGCATCGGCCACGCCACGTGCATATAAGGCAATCGCTTTTGAAGAATCATCATTGCCAGGTATGATGAATTGAACGCCGTCAGGTGAATGGTTGGTATCCACCACACCGATCACAGGGATACCCAGTTTTGCGGCTTCAGTGATGGCGCCTTTATGGTAACCGACGTCGACGACGAATATGGCATCCGGTACGCCGCCCATGTCTTTAATCCCGCCAATTGCTTTCTGCAATTTCACCATTTCGCGATCGAACATCAACGCTTCTTTTTTGCTCAATTTTTCAACAGCGCCTTCCTGTACCTGCGCTTCCATGTCTTTCAGACGCTTGATCGAGGTTTTAACGGTTTTAAAATTCGTCAACATGCCGCCCAGCCAACGCTGATCAACATAAGGCATGCCTGCGCGTTGCGCTTCAGCGGCGATCAGGTCGCGTGCCTGACGCTTGGTGCCGACCAGTAAAATCGTGCCACGGTTAGCGGCGGTCTGGCGGATGAATTTCATTGCTTCCTGGTATAAACCTATGGTTTTTTCCAGGTTAATGATGTGAATTTTGTTACGATGTCCGAAGATGTACGGTGCCATCTTGGGATTCCAGAATCGGGTTTGGTGGCCAAAATGGACACCGGCTTCGAGCATATCACGCATAGTTACTGACATATTTTTCTCCAGGGTTGAGTCTAGAATCCAGTCAGTGACCCAATGTTGTCTATTGAGCACCCTTTTCAGACCGGATTCGCGATTTAATAAATAATTACACTAAAAACTCATTTGCACTTCATGAGCCAGCGCGAGATTCTACACTAAAAAGTACCCCAAACTCAAGCCAAACCTGACCCCTGAGGGCTTCGACGGCCCGTTTTACCGGCCAAAATCCGAATTACCCGACCATTTCGCCCGGAAACGCCATGCACGGGACCGCCATTGTTAAACAAAAATCAATATTTGGCGTGGTAACCCTGGAGTCGTGGCGCGCCGATTCAGGTTCGCTGACGTTGCAAATAGACTATAATTTCGCTCTGCATCCGGTTCGGCACCCCCCATATTAACTCCACCTTGTTTAAAATATAACCACATGAGCTCTATTACCATTAAAACAGACGATGACATCAAAGGCATGCGCATCGCAGGCCGTTTGGGCTCCGAGGTACTTGATTACATCACCCCCTTTGTGACTGCCGGCATCACCACCGGCGAACTTGATCGCCTGTGTCACGAGTACATGATCAACATCCAGGGCACCATACCTGCCCCGCTGAATTATTGCCCGCCCGGCTACACACCCTTTCCCAAAGCGATCTGCACGTCCGTCAACGATGTGGTCTGTCATGGCATTCCCGGCGACAAAATGCTGAAAAACGGCGACGTGGTCAACCTCGATATTACGGTCATCAAAGACGGCTACCACGGTGATACCAGTCGCATGTTTTTTATCGGTGAGCCCTCCATCATGGCGCGGCGACTTTCAACCATCACGTTTGAATGCATGTGGTTAGGCATTTCCAAAGTGAGGCCCGGCGGTTATCTGGGCGATATCGGCCACGTCATACAGCAATATGCTGAAAAAGCCGGCTATAGCGTGGTTCGTGAATTCTGCGGACATGGCATCGGAAAGATCTTTCACGAAGAGCCGCAAATTCTTCATTATGGCCGGCAAGGGACACTGGCTGAAATGAAACCCGGCATGATTTTTACCATCGAGCCGATGATCAACGCAGGACGCAAAGAAATCCGTGAAATGCCGGATGGATGGACCATCAAAACCCGCGACCGGAGCCTGTCTGCGCAATGGGAACATACCGTGCTGGTCACCGACACGGGCTATGAAGTACTGACCATGTCCGCCGGCGCACCACCACCACCGGAGCTCATCAAGGCCAACGCAGCGTAAATGCCTGCCGCACGACAGAAATTCACTTTTAAAGTCAATCGCGTATGCAACCTCTGGCACAAAGGCTGAAGGAACAGTTAAAAGGGCGGCACCAGCTCCTCACGTCGGCTTTTTCACAAAACAATAAAAAGCCGGAAGCGCTGCTGCATGATCTGTGTCACAGTGTTGATGTGGCGCTGATTGAACTGTGGCATGAAATCAAAATCCCCAAAGAAGCCAGCCTGGTCGGCGTTGGCGGTTATGGCCGTGGTGAACTGTTTCCTTATTCTGATGTCGATGTACTTATCCTTTTGCCCCGCCCGGCCGACAGCGAATTAAAGAAAAGGCTTGAGTCACTGGTACAGCAATTGTGGGATCTCGGTCTGGAAATAGGCCACAGCATCCGGACCATCGATGAATGTCTGCAGGAATCGGCCGCAGACATTACTGTCCAGACCAGCCTGCTCGAAGCCCGGCTCATTGCAGGCAGCCGGAAATTGTTTCGTTCACTGAACGAACAGACCCGTGCCGCGATGAATCCGCAGGCCTTCTTTCAGGCCAAGACGCTCGAATTGCGCCAACGGCATGTCAAGTATGAGGACACACCCTACAGTCTCGAGCCCAACTGCAAGGAAAGCCCGGGTGGACTGCGCGACCTGCAGGTCATACTCTGGATCTCCAGAGCGGCAGGATTGGGAAACTCGTGGTCGGAACTGGCTGCCCGCGGCTTAATTACCAGTCGTGAAGCGCGCCAGCTACGCCGCAATGAAAATGCATTCAAGGATATACGGATCCGCCTCCACATATACTCAAAACGGCGCGAAGACCGCCTGGTGTTTGATGTGCAGACGCCCATTGCAGAAACCTTCGGATTTCCGTCAACACCCACGCGCCGCTCCAGTGAATACCTCATGCAACGCTATTATTGGGCCGCCAAGACAGTGACGCAACTGAACACGATATTACTGCAGAACATAGAAGCAAAACTGTTCACAACCAACTCGGAACCGCACCCGGTCAACGCCGATTTCAGCGAAATCAATGGCTTCATAGAACCGCGCGACCTGAAATTGTTTGAGCAGCGTCCATCTGCCATTCTGGAAGTGTTCCTGCTGCTTGAGCTCCATTCCGAACTCAAAGGCATGTCTGCTCCAACCCTGCGCGCACTGTGGCATGCCCGCTTCAGAATCGATAACCGGTTCATACGTAATCCGGTAAACCAGAATTTATTTCTGCAGATACTTCAGGCGCCACAGGGCGTCACCCATGCCTTTCGGGGCATGAACCAAATGAGCATACTGGGACGATACCTGCCAAACTTTCGACGCATCATCGGCCAGATGCAGCACGACCTGTTTCATGTTTACACGGTCGATCAGCACATCCTGATGGTGCTTCGCAATTTACGCCGCTTTACCATGCCAGAGCACGCGCATGAATATCCCTTCTGCAGCCAGCTTATTGCCAACTTCCCCCAGCACTGGATCCTGTATGTCGCCGCACTTTTTCATGACATTGCCAAAGGTCGCAACGGAGACCATTCACAACTGGGTGGCCAGGATGCAAAACAGTTTTGCCGCCAGCATCGACTGCCAAAGGAACAGACTGAATTAATTGTGTTTCTGGTTGAACATCACCTGTTAATGTCACAGGTCGCCCAGAAACAGGATCTGTCAGATCCGGACGTTATCCAGCATTTCGCCGGCGTTGTCAAAGATGAGCGACACCTTACCGCGTTGTACCTGCTCACTGTCGCAGACATTCGCGGCACCAGCCCCAAGGTATGGAATGCCTGGAAAGGCAAATTGCTCGAAGATTTATATCGCCTGACATTGCGTACGTTAGGTGGGGAAATTCCTTCACCGGACCGCGAACTCAAGAACCGCCAGGAAGAGGCCTTGAAAAACCTGCGTTTGTTTGGCTTACCCGAAGATGCCCACCTCGAATTCTGGAAGCAGCTGGATCTGGTCTATTTTTTGCGGAACGACGCCAACGATATCGTGTGGCAAACCCGCGCCTTCTGCAGTGTCGTCAACAGCACGAGACCGGTTGTCAAATGCCGCACGGCACCGATAGGGGAAGGGCTACAGGTCGCTGTCTACATCAAGGATCAACCCGACCTGTTTGCGCGCATCTGCAGTTATTTTGATGCCAAGGGGTTCAGCATTCTGGATGCAAAAATTCACACCACGCAGCATCATTACGCCCTCGACACTTTTTTGATTTCCGCCTCTGAATTTTCAAAAAACTATCGGGATATCATCAGCCTGGTCGAACATGAATTAACGGAACTGCTTATTTTGCCATCGGAACTGCCGTCACCGAAGAAAGGTCGATTGTCGCGCCTGTCACGTACCTTCCCCGTGAATCCAACGGTGGATTTATTACCCGACGAACGCGGTCAATATTACCTGCTTTCGCTGACTGCCAATGACCGCAATGGCCTGCTTTATTCGATTGCGAGAGTGCTGGCCAAATACAAAATTAATCTGCACACCGCAAAAATCATGACTCTGGGTGAACGCGTCGAAGACGTTTTTCTGATCGATGGCGCTGCACTGCAAAATGCACGGATGCAGATTCAGCTCGAGACCGACCTGCTGGACGCTTTGTCTGTTTAACTTTTATTTAACCTGCACATCAAGTGCAACAGCCGCTTTTTTACAGTTTGCAAATTATGACCAATCAAAATAACGAATCGCTGCGACTCTCAAAACGCATGTCCGAACTGGGACTGTGCTCGCGCCGGGAAGCCGACGAGTGGATCAGCAAAGGCTGGGTGCGCGTGGACGGTAAGGTGATCTCTGAACTGGGCACCAAGATTTTTCCGGATCAACGCATCACCATCGAGCGCCAGGCGGCTGCCGAACAGTCCAAGCGCGTGACGGTGCTAATCAACAAACCGGTCGGCTACGTGAGCGGTCAGGCCGAAGATGGTTACGAACCTGCCATCTGTCTGGTGAAGCCGGAGAACCGGTGGGACGAGGATAAGCTGCCGGTCCATTTTCACCCGACTCAGCTGCGCAGTCTGGTTGCGGCGGGCCGTCTGGATATCGATTCGACCGGCTTATTGGTGCTGACCCAGGACGGTCGCATTGCCAAGCACCTGATAGGCCAGGAAACCTCCGTTGAAAAGGAATATCTGGTACGGGTTTCGTACAGCCGGGGTGGTCGCTTGCCGGACACCGATTTAAAACGGCTGAACCATGGCCTGTCACTCGACGGCAAAGCCTTACTCCCTGCCAAGGTGCGCTGGCAGAACGACGACCAGCTCAATTTTATCCTGAAAGAAGGAAAAAAGCGCCAGATCCGCCGCATGTGTGAAGCGGTCGGATTAACCGTACTGGGGTTGAAGCGGGTGCGCATCGGGAAAGTCAAACTGGGTAATCTGCCGGAAGGGAAATGGCGCTATCTGGGTGAAACGGAATTATTCTGAGACAGCCGGAACGTCAGTCCGGGGCGCGGCTTCCGGCATGGCTCAAAGGATAACATTGCGGCAGATCCGCTTCAGATTTCCGTCAAAACAACAAATCACGGACAACGTCGTATTTACTTCTTGCAATTAAATAAATACTGTATAAAATTACAGACTGAACATAAACCCAGTTTGGATATGACATCATGCAAAAGCTGACAAATCGGCAAGAACAAATACTTAACTTGATCCGTGATGCAATACAGAACACCGGATTCCCACCCACTCGCGCCGAGATTGCGACCGAACTGGGATTCAAGTCTGCCAATGCTGCAGAAGAGCATTTGCAGGCGCTGGCACGCAAAAAAGTGATCGAATTAACGCCGGGTACATCGCGTGGCATACGATTATGCGAACCGTCCCAACTTCCGGAGCAATACAGAAGCAGCGATGCGGCCAATTCACAACTGTATTTACCCCTGGTCGGACGGGTGGCTGCCGGGTCACCGATTCTTTCCCAGGAACACATTGAAACGAATTACCACGTTGATCCGGCTCTTTTTTCTGAGCGCCCCGATTATTTACTGAAAGTTCGCGGCATGTCGATGCGCGATGCCGGCATACTTGAGGGTGACCTGCTGGCAGTTAAAAAGACAAACCAGGCCACCAACGGTCAAATCGTCGTTGCTCGTATCGGCGATGATGTCACCGTAAAACGTTTCAAAAAAACCGGTTCACTGATAGAACTGTTTCCTGAAAATCCGGATTTCAGCGTGATTAAGGTGGATACAGACGATTTCGCGGTGGAAGGACTGGCGGTTGGATTATTGCGTAGCTGGCATTAATTCAGAATTTCATTTCAAAAAACGGCAAATAAACAGAATCACCTTCTGATGCGATGACATAAAAAAACGCCCCGCAGGGCGTTTTTTGTTGCTACCTGAATTGATCTCAGTGCTTTACCACCGGGTCCACCGGGTCAATAACCTCACCGGGCACCGCCGGTTTGGCACTCACCTCTATGTCCTCTTCCGCCAGCGGTTCCGGCAGTCGTTCCATCGCTATTTCCAGCACGCGATCAATCCAGCGTACAGGAATGATCTCCAGATGATTCTTCACGTTGTCAGGAATTTCCACGAGGTCCTTCGCGTTTTCCTCAGGGATAATCACCGTTTTAATTCCACCGCGGTGTGCCGCCAATAACT
This sequence comes from uncultured Oxalobacteraceae bacterium, assembly GCA_903893945.1. Taxonomy (GTDB): domain Bacteria; phylum Pseudomonadota; class Gammaproteobacteria; order Burkholderiales; family Burkholderiaceae_D; genus Solimicrobium. The sequence goes on from CAITOF010000095.1 coordinate 89,656, forward strand.
TTTCTTTCAAGCCACCGATGGGTAACACTTCGCCACGCAAGGTGATTTCTCCGGTCATCGCCACATTCGCCTTGACCGGGATTCCAGTGAAGATGGATACCAGCGCTGTCGTCATCGCTATACCGGCTGAAGGACCGTCTTTCGGCGTCGCACCTTCGGGTACGTGAATATGCACATCGGTTTTATCAAACACATCGGCCTTTATGCCTAACCGTTTTGCCCGGCTACGGACAACGGTACGCGCCGCTTCAATCGATTCCTTCATCACGTCGCCCAACGTACCGGTGCGAATCACATTGCCTTTTCCGGGCATGGACACAGCTTCGATCGTCAGCAAATCGCCACCCACTTCCGTCCAAGCAAGGCCGACCACCTGACCCACCTGGTTTTCTTTGACAGCCATACCGAAATCGTAGCGTCGCACGCCCAGATATTTGTCCAGATTTTTGCAGGTAATGGTCACTTTTTTATCCTGCTTTTTCAGCAGCAGCATCTTGACGACCTTACGGCAAATTTTGGAAATTTCACGTTCCAGCGAACGCACACCCGCTTCACGCGTGTAATAACGAATGATGTCGCGAATTGCTGTTTCCGAAATATTGATTTCGTCTTCTTTGAGTCCGTTGTTCTTGATCTGCTTGGGCAATAAATAACGTTGCGCAATACTGCTTTTCTCATCCTCGGTATAGCCCGACAAGCGGATAACTTCCATCCTGTCTAACAATGCCGCCGGGATGTTATAGGAATTTGATGTCGCAACAAACATGACGTCCGACAGGTCAAAATCCACTTCCAGATAGTGGTCAGAGAATGTGTGATTCTGTTCCGGATCCAGCACTTCGAGCAAGGCGGACGACGGGTCACCCCTGAAATCGGCACCCATTTTATCAACTTCATCCAGCAGAAATAATGGATTTCGCACGCCGATCTTTGACAGACTCTGCAAAATTTTTCCTGGCATAGAGCCAATATAAGTACGACGGTGACCGCGAATTTCGGCCTCGTCACGCACACCACCCAACGCCATACGAATAAATTTACGATTCGTTGCCCGCGCAATGGACTGTCCCAACGATGTCTTGCCGACACCCGGCGGACCCACGAAGCACAATATCGGGGCTTTGAGTTTATCGACGCGCTGCTGCACGGCCAGATATTCCAATACCCGTTCTTTCACTTTTTCCAAACCGTAATGATCCGCATCCAGCACTTTCTCGGCATTGGCCAGATCATTGGTGACTTTGGATTTTTTCTTCCAGGGCAAATTAATCAGCGTGTCAATGTAGTTGCGCACCACCGTGGCCTCAGCGGACATCGCCGACATCATTTTGAGTTTCTTCAACTCGCCCATTGCTTTATCTTTGGCTTCTTTCGGCATTTTGGCGGCGATGATTTTTTTATCGATCTCTTCTAAATCCGCCCCCTCTTCACCTTCACCCAATTCTTTCTGGATGGCTTTAACCTGTTCGTTCAAATAATATTCGCGCTGGGATTTTTCCATTTGACGCTTTACCCGACCACGAATACGCTTCTCCACCTGAAGAATATCCAATTCTCCCTCAAGCTGCCCGAGCAGATGTTCAAGTCGTTTCGCAACACTGAATATTTCCAGTATTTCCTGCTTCTGGTCAAGTTTTAAAGGCAGATGTGCGGCGACCGTATCCGCCAACCGTCCTGCGTCATCAATACCGGACAGAGATGCCAGAATTTCAGGAGGAATTTTCTTGTTCAGTTTTACATACTGGTCAAATTGCTGAACAATTGCCCTGCGCATGGCTTCAACCTCGGAATCGTCACTTTCTTCCGTCAACACCGGGATCAGATTGGCGACAAAATGGGTATCAAATTCCCGGATCTGGCTGATTCGTGCGCGCTGCACACCTTCCACCAGTACTTTGACGGTGCCGTCCGGTAATTTGAGCATCTGCAGGATATTGGCAATACAGCCAATTTCATAAATATCGTCGGGAGACGGTTCGTCCTTGGCGGCGGTTTTCTGTGCGGCCAAAAGTATACTTTTACCTTGCTCCATCGCTGCTTCCAGCGCTTTTATGGACTTGGGACGACCTACGAAAAGCGGTATGACCATATGTGGAAATACAACCACATCCCGCAACGGCAACAAGGGCAACTGTGTCTGTTCAAGGGTAGGTGTCGATGTCATGAAATACCTTATTTAGTTAAATCTAAACAACATGTTGGCATGGATACCCGAAACTCAAGTACGTCAAAAAAATTAAATATTAACACCTGGTACTCATAGGCCCTTTAAAAAAAAGCCACTCGCGAGGTCTACCCGGGGTGGCTTTATGACCTGAAACATCATTACGACTGAATTGTTCAATGCAACTGTTTCACTTTACACTTAATTTGCACTTGATGCTTTGGGTTTGTCATGATAAATCAGCAATGGCTTAACGCCATGGGTTATCGTATTTTCATCGATGACCACTTTAGCGACGTTCGGTTCGCTGGGCAAATCATACATGACGTCCAACAATGCATTTTCCAGTATGGAACGCAAGCCGCGCGCGCCCGCTTTACGTGCAATCGCTTTCTTCGCGATGGCATGCAGCGCAGACGGACGAATATCCAGTTCAGCGCCTTCCATTTCGAGCAATTTGGCGTACTGCTTGATGAGTGCATTCTTGGGTTCGATCAGAATCTGGATCAGTGCATCTTCATCGAGCTCGTTGAGCGTTGCAACCACAGGCAGACGGCCGACCAGCTCCGGAATCAGGCCGAACTTGATCAGATCTTCGGGCTCGACTTCCTGCAGGTGCTGATTCGATGTCGATTCCAGCTTGCTCTTGACACTGGCAGAAAACCCGATGCCGCCTTTTTCCGACCGATTTGAAATCAGTTTCGCCAGGCCATCAAACGCCCCGCCACAGATAAACATGATGTTGGTGGTATCAATCTGGACGAAATCCTGATTGGGATGTTTTCGTCCGCCCTGCGGTGGTACCGACGCCATGGTGCCTTCTATCAGCTTTAACAGGGCCTGTTGCACACCTTCACCTGATACGTCACGAGTAATGGATGGATTATCTGACTTGCGCGAAATTTTATCGATCTCGTCGATATACACGATACCTTTTTGTGCTTTTTCGACTTCGTAATTACAGTTTTGCAGTAATTTCTGGATAATGTTTTCCACGTCTTCGCCGACATAGCCCGCTTCGGTCAAGGTCGTTGCATCGGCGATGACGAAGGGAACGTTAAGCATCCGGGCCAATGTCTGGGCCAGTAATGTCTTGCCGGAACCGGTAGGCCCGACCAGCAAAATATTGCTCTTTGCCAGTTCAACGTCATCTTTTTTGCCCAGGTATTTCAGCCGCTTGTAATGGTTATACACAGCGACTGACAGTATGCGCTTGGCCGTGGTTTGGCCAATCACATATTGATTTAACAGGTCACATATTTCAGACGGTGTCGGTAGATCGGATTTGCTGTTTCCGATGGTCTCGATACTGGAAATTTCATCCCGGATGATGTCGTTGCACAGGTCAATACATTCGTCACAGATGAACACAGACGGACCGGCTATCAGTTTTTTGACCTCATGCTGGCTCTTGCCACAAAATGAGCAATAGAGCAATTTTTCACCACTGGTTGATTTTTTATCGGACATGGTACAAGTTTAAGGTAAAGAGTGGTTTGATATTACCTGTAAATAGAGAATTCGTCATCGTGAATAAAACGATTTTCAATTCCTGCAAACAGAATGAGGTTAAAAAGTCGTATTCAAAATAAAAAAACGCCCTTCAGGGCGTTTTTGTTGTAAATAATTTAAGCCCGATGAACCATTACTTTATCTATTAATCCATACTCAACGGCATCCTCGGCGGACATGAAATTGTCGCGATCGGTGTCCTTGCCAATCTGCTCTGCGGTTTTGCCGGTGTGTTTGGCTAACATCAGGTTCAGCCGTTCACGCAAATAAAGAATTTCACGTGCCTGAATCTCGATGTCCGACGCCTGTCCCTGTGCACCACCGAGCGGTTGATGAATCATGATGCGTGAGTTCGGCAACGAAAACCGTTTCCCTTTCGCACCGGCCGCTAACAGGAACGCCCCCATCGATGCAGCCATACCGGTACACAAGGTCGAAACGTCCGGTTTAATGAACTGCATTGTGTCGTAGATTGCCAGACCTGCCGACACGGAGCCACCGGGTGAATTAATGTAAAACGAAATATCCTTGTCGGGATTTTCGCTCTCCAGAAATAACAGTTGTGCAACCACCAGATTGGCCGTTTGATCATTGACAGGGCCAACCAGAAAAATGACGCGCTCTTTTAACAACCGTGAATAGATGTCATACGAGCGTTCGCCACGTCCACTTTGCTCAATGACCATGGGAACCATGCCCAGCATGTCGGTATCTAATGCAGAATTACGTAGTGGGTTGGTCACTGAGTTGGCCATGTATTTTCCTTGTTGGTTTGCTTTTTATCCAATCAGGCTTGCGCTTGATTACCCATCAGTTCATCAAAAGAAATCGTCTTGTCAGTTACTTTTGCTTTACCTAGCACGTAGTTAACGACGTTTTCTTCCAAAACAAGAGCCTCAACTTCGGCAAGCCGGTTTTTATCGTTGAAATAATAGCGCATGACCTGCTTGGGATCTTCATAGCTTTTTGCAAAATCGGCAACCTGGGCTTCGACCTGTTCGAAAGTCGCTTTCAATCCGTTTGCCTTGACTAATTCAGCCAGTATCAGGCCCAGGCGCACACGTCGCTCTGCCTGCGCATGGAACATCTCAAGCGGAAAAGGCACATCTTTGACATTCATTCCGCGTTGCGCCATATCCTGACGGGTCATTTCCGCCAGACGTTCCGCATCCTGGTTGATCAGGACTTTGGGCACATCAAACTCGCACACTTTTAACAGCGCGTCCATGACACTGTTCTTGGTTTGCGCTTTAACCCGGCCACCCACTTCGCGCTCCAGATTTTCCTTGATGTCGGCCCGCATTTTGGTCAGGTCGCCATCGTCCACACCCAACAACCTGGCGAAATCGCCATCCACTTCAGGCAGATGTGCCCACTCAAGCTGGGTTAATTCGATCGTGAATTCGGCCGTTTTACCTGCCACATCCTTGCCGTGGTAGTCATCGGGAAAGGACAGGGGAAATTTTTTGGATTCGCCAACTTTCAAACCGATCGTTGCGGTTTCAAATTCAGGCAACATGCGGCCTTCGCCCAGAACGAATACAAATCCTTCTGATTTGCCACCCTGGAATTCGACGCCGTCGATCGTGCCGGTGAAATTGACTGTTGCCCGGTCACCTTTTTGCGCTGAAACATCGGCACCACCATCGCCATGTTCGCCGGACTGACCTTTAACATGATAATGCACACGCTGCTTGCGCAGGATTTCGATCGTCTTGTCGATTTCGGCATCGCTCACGGTGGTCTTGACCTGTTCCACTTCAGCCGCGGTCAGGTCGCCGATGGTCAGTTCCGGATAAACTTCGAACGTCGCGTCAAAAGCAACCATGCCGTCCTGCGCCGGATCACCCGATTTTGGTGCGATGCTGGGCAGACCGGCAACACGCAATTTGTGTTCCGTCGCGGCTTCACTGAATGCACGACCGACTTTATCGTTCAGCACGTCGTTTTCAACCTGATAGCCGTATTGTGCAGCGACCATTTTCATCGGCACTTTACCTGGACGGAATCCCGGTGCTTTCGCTGTTTTCGCGCGCGCTTTCAATCGTTTTTCAACTTCCACACGCACGTCAGCCAGAGGCACGGAGATGGTAAGACGGCGTTCTAATTTACTTAATGTTTCGACAGCAGTTGCCATTTAATCGTCCAAATAAAAATTGTCTGTGGTGCGAGAAGGGGGACTCGAACCCCCACACCATTTCTGGCGTCAGGACCTAAACCTGGTGCGTCTACCAATTTCGCCATCCTCGCGGTATTTTATGCGCAGCTGAACTGGGGTTGCTGCGCCGTTTGCAGAAAAAATAAAAGCGACTAAGTCGCCTGAATTCCCACACGCGTTTCGGCATGCGGCATTTTAACTCCAGCCGCATATTCTACAAGAAAACGTCAAAGAATGCTCTGAATTTAATGGCCAAACAGCATTATCCGGCGCATTACTCCTGCTATTTTGCCAACAGACACGGCATGCAATTTATCCGGCCCGCCCGGTGGCAATCATGTCAGAACCACAAAATTAAATACCATTAATTCAGTTTGGGGCGATTTTTACACCAGGTCCGGTTGCACCGTCAAAGCCCAGTTTTTTCAGTGCCGTCATTTCGTCCGGTACCGTCACACCTTCGGCAACCACCAGCATACCGAGATTATGCGCGATGCCGACCAAGCCTTTCAGAAACACCTGATTCCCTTCGTTATTGGCAATGTCATGAATAAAACTTGCATCCACTTTCAGGTAATCCAGTTTCAGCTCCTGCAACTGCCCGATCTGGCTGAACTGACGGCCAAAATGTTCAAGCCCGACCCGGCAGCCGGTCCCTTCCATCTGCTGGCGAAATTCCGCAAAAGCGGCGAAATGTGCATAAACGCCTGTTTCGGGAAACTCCAGCCACAGACGCCGGCTGGCTTTGGGATTGGCCAGCAGCATCGTGCGAATGTAGTCACAGAACGTGACATCAAGCAGTGAACGTGCCGAGATATTAATCGCCAGGCCGACCAGTTGCCGATTTACATTCAGCTCTTCAATTCCCAGTGTTACGGCCGCCGTGTCCAGCGTTGAGCTCATGCCCAGCCGTTCCGCTATGGGCAGAAACCGGCCGGCGGGCAGCCATTCATTGGCGTATTTAAGCCGCAACGGACATTCATTATGAAGCAATTTCTGGTCCAGATCGGTCACCGGATAGGAGCCGAGTCGGGTTTCATGATTTTCGATTGCCTGATAAATCAGTTTCAGCCATTGCTCATTACTGCGCGGTACATCGTCATTGATCGAATTTTCGCTGTCCCTGATGCAATTTCGGTTCTGTGCTTCCGCCCCTGCCAGCGCCGCATCGACCCGGGCCATCAGATGACCGAGATTGAGTCCATAACTGAATTTTCCGGTGCCCATATAGGCAACCGGTCCGTTTTCAACAAATGCCGAGGTGGAAGCGATCATCGCGTCCAGCAAATGGTCAGACACGGGATGGGCCTCGGTCAGGGGTAACAGCACACCAAAATCAGCGCCATTTAACCGGGCAATCAGTGCATTCGGGATGGCTTCGGTTGTTTTTTGCAAACTGGCAGACACCGCCAGCAGAAAATTATCCGTTTCATTGCGGCCCAATCGCTTATTGATGTCAGCCAGATTGGCAATCCGGATCAAAATCAGGGAACCTGAAAATGCGGTTTCCATTTCCAGTACAGCCTGCAGTTGCGCCATGAAATAATTGCGATTCGCCAGCTTGGTGAGCGGATCGGAATTGGCTTCCAGGCGCACCAGTTCGAGTCGCTTTGCTTCATCGGCAAACATTTTCTTGACCAGCAGCACCGTGGAATTCATGGCAGACGTAAGCTGGCGCAGCTCAGGCACGTTGGATTCGGGCGTGGTTATGAAGTGGCGCTCGGTAATCGCCTGCGCCTGGGCGATGACGGCATTCAGCGGCTTTTTGATCCGGCGCAATACCAGCGTACCCAGCCAGCCACCGATCAGACTGGTAAAAAACAGGGCACCTATCAGCGCCAGCGTGGTTTCCCAGAGCGCCTTGTACGCAAACCGCGAACTGCTTATCAGCGTGATGGTACCCACCTGATTCCAGCCATTATTGATCTGCGCATGGCCCGGCTCCGAGATCAATGGCAGGCTATGCACGAACCACATGGGCGCCTCGTATATGGTTGTCGTTGCCTTTCTGGACACAATGTCCCGCCCGAGCGGGTCAACAACGCGAACCAGCTCGTAATGACCATTGTCAAAAAGAGCGGAAACTGTCAGTTCGATTTCCATCGCATCCGCTTTGCGCTGACTCAGCGACAACGCCAGCGATGCCGCGTTATCTTCATTCTTAATGCGTAATTGATCTTCAAGATAACTTCGGGCACTGAGCGTGGAGGCGAGCAGCCCACCGGCCAGACTCAGGACCGAGGTCAGTATGAGAGAGAGCCAGATCTGACGATACATTGACATTGTTTACCTCGCTTTAGAAACCTTCTGCATGCACACGCCGCAACAAATCGGCCCAATGAGACAACTGCCCTACCCCACCCGGGCCGACCGCCGCCCCACCCGCGACACCCACGAATATGCCTTCACTGTTAAAACTGTATATGGGCAGCAGATCGGAACGTCTTGATGCGGTCCTGATATCGGTGATCAGATTGTCCAGTATCAGCGGTTCCGCCTCAGGAGTCGGGTAATACGCCAGTATCATGTGCGCCTGCTGTATCGTACTTTCGGCACCACCAATCTGCGCTTTTACATATATTAGTCGAAGTTGCTTTATAGGAACATTTAATTCCAGTAAAGTGAAATACTTGGCAACCACATAGCCTTTGCAATCACTGTGTGCTTTAAGCAACGATTCCAGTGGCGTCGCCCAATAGTCATCCTGGCCCCACACTTCCCTGTTTTCAGCAAAGGCCATGTGGCGATTAAAAAACTCGTTAACCCGTTTCAATTTCTCCGCAACCGGCAACTCCCTTGTCTGATGCAGCAGATTTTCCCATTCCGCCAGTACCTGTGCGTTTCCACCCATTTTTTTAAAAGTTGACTGGATTTGTGTCATATCCAGCGAAAACGCGACGTTAAATGTATGAAATAATAGGAACATTACCGTGGCGATGGCCAACAGTCGTTTCAGTCCCATTATGTCAAGTTGCCTTTTCATTAACCATTTCACCTTCGTCCGATGACTCGACGTTAAGTTTAGTGAAGATTTATTTTATTTTTTAATTAATTTGCACACAGGCGGGTCACTTTGAAATTAATCTTGCGATAACTATAGTAAAGTGTGCGATTAATTCTAAGCAGACAACAGGTATCGTGTGCTTTTATAATTTAACAGAGGATTAGATTATCGTTATGTGGGTCAAAAAATCATTTCTGCTTTATCTTCTCTTCCCGGTTGCTGCTTTCGCAGACATTCAGTCCATCAGGGATGCGGCGCAGGAGGCCGTGCTTTCCAATCCCGAAGTCCAGGTCAAATGGCACGCTTATCTTGCTGCCAATGACGAGCGCGACGTCGCCGCGGGCAATTACTACCCTCATCTGGATGTTCAGGCTGGTACCGGGTATGAAAAGCACAATGAACCTTTACTGGTTGACAACTATAACTCCCATTCACGCTCCGTGACATTATCGCAGATGATTTATGACGGCTTTGCGACCAGGAATGAAGTGGGTCGTCTGGATCACAACCGTTTAGTCAAACTGTATGAACTTTACGACGTCACTGAGAACACCGTACTTGAAGTGGCCCATGCGCACCTGGATGTTTTGCGCTATCGGAAGCTGGTCGAACTGGCCGAAGAAAATTATGTTCAGCATCGAGCCCTTTATGAGCAACTGCAGAGCAAAGCAAAAGCGGGGGTCGGCCGCCGGGTCGATCTGGAGCAGTCGGCCGGCCGTCTGGCTCTGGCAGAAGCAAATCTGTTAAGCGAAACCTCCAACCTGCATGATGTCAGCGCCCGCTACCAGCGACTGGTCGGTCAAAAGCCGGCGCAGTATCTGGACGAGCCTGCCGGCCTGGACAAGGATATCCCCCCCGAGCTTGTCAGTGCCCTGGAAATTTCGAATTCCGGTAATCCCGCCATTCTGGCCGCCATCGAGAATATTCGCGCCGCCGACAGCGATGCCTCCGGACACCGCAGTGCGTTCCAGCCCCGTGTTGATGTTCGCCTGTCAGGGGTCAATGGAACCAATATCAACAGCGAAATTGGTGAGTCACGGGACAAGACTGCCCAGGTTGTGCTTACCTGGAATTTATTTAACGGCTTCAGTGATCGCGCCAAATTGCATCAGTTGGCCGACCAGATCAATGTATCGCGTGATTACCGTGACAAGGTATGTCGCGACCTGCGTCAAACGCTGGAAATTGCCTACAACGACAAATTTAAAATTACGGAATTACTCAAATACCTCGATCAACACCAGTTATCGACCGAAAAAGCGCGCGATGCCTACCGCCAGCAATTCGATATCGGTCAGCGTACATTGCTCGATCTGCTGGATACTGAAAACGAATTATTTGAAGCTAAACGGGCCTATATCGATGCTGAATACGATCAGCAACTGGCCTATGTGCGTGTACAGGCAGGCATGGGTAACCTGTTTCGCTCATTGGGATTATCACGACCCGATGCGGGATCACTGCCGAAGTCAAATGACGATGATCATGAAAACGCGGCAGCGAATTGCCCGGCCGACGCTCCCGACACGTACGTCGTCAATAAAGATGAGCTCAACCAGCGTGCGCTGGCGCTGCTCAGAACCGCTGCTCCCATCACTGCACCCGGTACGACGCTCTCCAGTCCGGATTCCGGCGTGAAAAAAATGGACCAGGAACCACAACAGACGGTGAAGCCGGCCGACAGCGACGCCAGCATGAAAGAATCGCGGAAAGCGATTGAGGCGGCACTGGAGGGCTGGCGTTCAGCGTGGGCCGCGCGCGACACCGACAAGTACCTGCAGTTTTATGCAGCTGACTTCAAGGCGTCGGTGGATGCAACGCATGAAAAATGGAACAGCCGCCGTCACCGCCTGATCGGGGAGAAAAAACATATTGCGGTGGGCATCACCGATCTTCGGGTCACGTTCAGGGATGCGACCCATGCAACGACGATTTTTCACCAGAAATACAATAGCGACATATTTAACGACGTTGTGCTGAAAACGATGAATTGGGACTATAAAGACGGGCATTGGGTGATTGTTATGGAAATACCGGAAGCTTACTGAGCGCAACCGGTCGCAACGTTGAACCCGTAATCTTCTTTTGGAGATGAAGTAAAAATAATGACAATAAACGAGCCATCAACTCGCGGAGACGACAGCAAACCCGTGGCAGAGACGTTGAAGCAGGCCGATGTCGCCTCACCCGGGATCACCCTTGATTTATCGGAAGATCAATTGCATGTCGATCCATTACTGGATTGTCTGGTCGAACTGACACGGATTTACGGCCGCCCGAGCACCCGTGCGGCATTGTCAGCAGGATTGCCGTTATCAAAACTGGGCCTGACACCATCACTGTTTGCGCGCGCGGCCTCTCATGCAGGATTTTCGGGGAAAGTGGTGCGACGCGGTCTGGAGCAGATCGACAATGCGCTGCTGCCGGCCATTTTGCTGTTAAAAGATAACCAGGCGTGCGTGTTGCTGAACATTGACCACACAAACGGCCAAGCAAAATTGCTGTTTCCCGAATCAGGTCAGGGGGAAGTTCCGTTGTCGATTGACGAATTGCGTGAGCGCTATATCGGCATTACGCTGTTTTCGCGCCCCCGTTTTCGGTTTGACAAGCGCACTCCGTCCGTTGTCAACTACGTTCAGAAACACTGGTTCTGGGCGGCCATTTTAGAACAGACGCCCCTTTTCAAGGATATTCTGTCCGCTGCATTTCTCATCAATATCTTTGGTGTGGCGATGCCCTTGTTTTCGATGAATGTCTACGATCGCGTCGTGCCCAACTACGCACTTGAAACGCTCTGGGTATTTGCTGCCGGCATGACGATCGTATTGGTGCTGGATTATGTCATTCGTTTATTGCGCGGCCACTTTGTGGATCTGGCCAGTGCGCGTGTCGACCTGAAACTGTCCAGCCTGATCATGGAGCGCGTACTGGGTATGCGTCTGGCGCAACGTCCAGCCTCGGTCGGCGCATTTGCTGCCAATCTGCGCTCCTTTGAAACCGTGCGGGATTTTATCGCTTCGGCCACTGTCACAACCATTATTGACCTGCCGTTTTCACTGATTTTCCTGTTTGTCATTGCCTGGATTTCCTGGCCACTGATTTTTTTGCCGCTGGCCGGTAGCCTGCTGGTGATCATCTACGGTTACATTGTGCAGCATCGAATGCGCGAATTATCTGAAACCACGTTCCGCTCATCGGCATTACGCAATGCCACACTGGTGGAGAGCTTAACCGCCCTGGAAACCATAAAAGCCAATGGTGCCGAAAGCCAGATGCAGGCCAAATGGGAACAGACCACCGCCTACCTGGCGCGCGTCAATGCCCAATTGCGATTGCTTTCTGCCACCACCATGAATGGCGCGTCAGCTATTCAGCAGTTCATCAACATCGCCACCGTGGTTGCTGGCGTTTATCTGATTCACGAACGCATGCTGACCATGGGTGGATTAATCGCTGCCACCATGCTGGCAGGAAGAGCCATGGCACCGTTATCCCAGGTCGTGGGCTTGTTGCTGCAGTATGAAAATGCCAAAGTGGCGATGAAAGCGCTGGAAGGTATTATGAATACCCCCAATGAACGGACCGATGAAGCGTCGTTTGTACATCGGCCTGAAATCACCGGCAATATCGAATTCAAGGATGTGCAGTTCAATTACCCTGACCGCGAGGAGCAGGCGTTACGCGGAATCAACCTGACAATTAAGCCCGGTGAACACGTCGCCATAATTGGTCGGGTTGGATCCGGAAAGTCGACGCTGCAGAAATTGATTCTGGGATTATATGCACCGACCAAAGGCGCGATTTTACTCGATGGCGTCGACTTGAGGCAGCTGGATCCTGCTGATCTGCGTCGCAGTGTGGGCTACGTGGCCCAGGATTCGACACTGTTTTATGGCTCACTGAGAGAAAATATTACCATTCGTGCGCCCTATGCCGATGATCGTGCCCTGGTCGCAGCAGCCGAACTGGCCGGACTGACCGAATTTGTGAACAGTCACCCGGAAGGTTTTGACATGATCGTCAGCGAACGAGGTGAATCCTTATCGGGAGGACAGCGACAGGGTATTGCCATAGCCCGCTCGGTATTGCTTGATCCGCCGATCATGTTGCTCGACGAACCGACCAGTTCCATGGATTTCATTTCCGAAACCCAGCTTAAGGATCGCATCGGACGTTTCGGACAACATAAAACCATGGTAATTGTCACCCATCGTTCCAGCCTGATGGATCTGGCCGAGCGCATCATCGTCCTGGACAATGGTGTCATCGTCGCAGACGGCCCGAAAGAAAAAATTATTGCCGCGCTCCAGTCCGGGCAGATTGCGAGGGCATCGTGAATGATTTAATCACCGGGTTAGTACGACGAGTGCGAAAATTCGCTGCCTGGTCAATTCGGCAGATGGAGAAAATACGCCTGCGGATTGACCCTTACCTGGCGCCGTTTCTGGATCGCTGGAATGAAAACGTCAGAAAGCCTGACAGGGATTTCATTGATGACGCGGACCGCACCATACTTGAGCAGGAACCGATACGTGCCCGTATTTTATTGCGCATGCTGCTGGCCAGCTTTATCATTTTCATTTTTTGGGCGGGTTTGGTTGATATCGATGAAATTACCCGAGGCGAAGGCAAGGTCATCCCTTCCCAGCAGTTGCAGGTATTGCAAAGTCTGGATGGCGGCATCGTGTCACAAATTCTGGTTAAAGAAGGCGACCCCGTCAATATCGGGCAGATCTTGTTGCAGGTCGACTCAACCCGGTTTGAAGCGTCGGTGAAAGAAAACCGTTCGGAATATCTGTCCTTATCTGCCAAGGCAGCCCGTTTGCAGGCATTAAGTGAAGGCAAACCATTTAATCCACCCGCAGACGTGGTGTCCGAAGACCCCACCACGGTGGCCCAGGAACGGCAGCTTTATCTGTCAGCCAATAACGAAATGCAAACGCAGATATCCATTGCGCGCCAGGAGTTAGAGCAGCGGCAACAGGAATTATCGGAAACGATCTCCAAGCAGAATCAGAGTGCCCAGGCCTATGAATCGTCCCTGAAAGAATTAACCGTGACCAAACCACTGCTGAATTCGGGTGCGGTATCGGAAATGGAATTATTACGGTTGCAGCGCGACGTGGACAAATATCGGAGCGAACGTGACATCGCCAGTGCCCAGATTTCCCGGGTGCGTGCCGCTGTCAGCGAGGCCAACCATAAAATTCAGGAGGTCGAGCTAACCTTCCGAAATACAGCCAGCAAGGAATTTTCTGAAACCATGGCAAAGTTGAACTCGCTGACCCAGACCAGTGCCGGGCTCAGTGACAAGGTGAAACAGTCGACCATACGCTCGCCGGTACGTGGCACGGTTAAACGCTTATTGGTGAATACCGTCGGTGGTGTCGTTCAGCCAGGACGCGACATCGTCGAAATTGTGCCGCTGGAAGGAAAACTGATACTCGAGGCAAAAGTACTGCCGCGTGACATTGCCTTCTTAAGTCAGGGGCAAAAAGCCATGGTTAAGTTTACCGCGTACGATTTTTCGATCTATGGCGGGTTGGACGCGACGGTCGATTTGATCGGTGCCGATTCTGTCACCGATGAACGGGGAAATACGTTCTATACGGTGCGCGTCAGCACCACCAGAGCGAATTTTTCGAAGAATCTGCCTATTATTCCGGGGATGGTCGCCGAAGTCGATATAATTACCGGCCGTAAAAGCATACTTTCTTACCTGTTAAAACCGGTATTACGGGCAAAACAGGCAGCCATGACCGAACGCTAGCACAGGTTCATCCAGGTAATTATTGTTTAAAGCAGATTCAGACTATCGTGGCGATAAAAAAACATTTATTCATTGCACCCACTGGCCAGTTGCTGCCTCGCTGGAAAGAAGCATTCCCCAAAGCCGTTGGCGCTTCGGTCAGTCAACTTCCCTCGTCGAATTCGTTTGATTTTATCTGGTTAAGGCTGCAACCCGGCGTGGCGGTGGAGCTGCAGATAAATCAGCTCCAGTCTTTTATCGGACGATCTGCACTACTGATCTTAAGTGACATCCCCGATGATAATGAAGGTTTGCTTGCCTTTTCGGCTGCTGCCAAAGGCTATGGAAACTCTCATGCAACAGCGGAACTATTAAGACAGATGGCCAGGGTCGTGGAACAGGGTGGCTTATGGATTGGTGAGTCACTCATGCAGCGATTATTGGTGGGTGTAAGCAATCTGCCCCAACCCGTCGCCAAAGTAACCGGCCAGGTCTACAAGCTGACCTCGAGAGAGCTTGAAGTGGCCAAGGCGGTCGCCGCCGGTGCCAGCAACAAGGACATTGCACGCCAGCTAACGATTACCGAGCGCACTGTCAAAGCGCATATCAGTGGTTTATTTGGCAAGTTAGGCGTAAGTGATCGCTTGCAACTGGCGCTTAAAATGCGCGACATGTCCTGACTGAATCTCCATAATTGTCTTTTTACTTATATTTTATCGCCGTTGCCGCAACACTGTACTTCGGTACAATACCGCGACCCTGACGCTCCTGTTAAAGTGTTTCCATATATAAATATTTATTTAGGGAAATATCATGGCAAATTCAGGCGCAATCATCGGGAAAGTCGCTGTTCTGCAGGGGCAGGCTTTTGCCCAGCATCCGGACGGAACACGGGTTGAGTTGAAAATTGGCGATCCTGTCCGTGAAGGCGATGTCCTTATCACCGGCCCTGGCGCTGTCGTCGAACTTGGCTTCAACGACGGACATACCTATGTGTTGCATCAGAGTGAAACACTCACGGTCGATGGCTCATTTTTCAATACCACCCCGATTGACGCCCATACCGCTGCATTGAGCGCGCAAAGCGGGCAACTTGATGCACTCAATTCTGTAATCGCTTCCGGGGGAAGTCTGGACCAGTTGTTTGAGTCCGCAGCAGCCGGTTTCAGCGGTGGCGGTGATGCCAACAGCGGGCATACATTCGTTGAATTATTGCGTATTGTTGAAACCGTTACACCTGGGTCGTTCTCCGTAGCGGGGGGTACAAATTTATCGCCTACCTTCACCCCATCAGGTACAGCCACTCCTGACAACGTGCCCGGACCTGTCGGCACTACAACTGGCCCTGATACGACCGGATCCGATACCACAGGTACCACGACGTCAGGCGGCAGCACGACCGGCGGAAATACCAACGGTGTTAATCCGCCAGCGATCACTCCCCCATCGATCACCATTGACCCTATACCACTTATTAATGGTGCAATCGGAAGCAACGCAACACCGGTCAGCATCACCGGAACTGTCAGCGCAAATGTTCCAGTCGGCGATACCGTGACACTGATTATAGATGGCCACTCCTACACCGGCACTGTCTCGCATGGCGGCACTTACGTTGTTGAGGTTCCTGGAAACATCCTCGCTTCAGCAAATACAGATGCGATTACTGCAACCGTGTCGATTCCAGGTTCGTCAGGCAGTCCGCTTTCCTCATCGACGGTTCAGTCCTACAATGTTGAACTTGCGGCACCCCCTATCAGCGTGTCGATCAATTCTATCGCCACCGTAAATGGCGCTGAAGCCGCGAGCAGTAACCCGATTGCCGTCACCGGTGCGGTGTCCAGTAACGTGCCGGTGGGCACACTCGTCACCTTGACGGTTGACGGTCACAACTATACAGGTACGGTGCAATCTGGCGGCACTTACTCGATTGGCATACCCGGAAATATTCTGGCCAGTGCATCGGCCGATTCGATACACGCAACGGTTTCCACTGTCGATGCAGCCGGCAATACCGCCAATGCATCGGCCGACCAGGTCTACACAGTGAATGTAAATGCGCCAGCCATCGCGATATCGATCGATGCGCTTCCAGCCGTGAATGGAGCAGAGGCGGCCAGTCCAAACCCTGTGAGCGTCAGCGGCACGGTCTCCAGCAATATTCCTGTTGGTGATTTGGTCACCATTACAGTCGACGGACACAGCTACACCGGCGCTGTGCAGGCCGGTGGCACGTATTCCATCGGTGTTCCCGGCAATGTGCTTGCGACAGCAAGTACTGATTCGATTCATGCAACGGTGTCAATGACCGATGCCGCGGGTAATACCGCTACAGCAACCGCGGACCAGCCCTATTCTGTCGAACTGACTGCCGCACCGATTACGGTGGGTATCAACGCCATTCCTACCGTCAATGGTGCCGAAGCGGCCAGCAGCAATCCGATTACGGTATCCGGTACCGTATCGTCGAATGTACCGGTTGGTGACACCGTTACATTGAGTGTTGGTGGCAATACCTACGTGGCAACGGTACAAGCCGGTGGTACATATTCCGTCGGTGTTCCGGGCAATGTCCTGGCCAATGCACCCGTCGATTCGATTCATGCAACGGTGTCAATGACCGACGCCGCGGGTAATACCGCTACAGCAACCGCGGACCAGCCCTATTCTGTCGAACTGACTGCCGCACCGATTACGGTCGGCATCAACGCCATTCCTACCGTCAATGGCGCTGAAGCGGCCAGCAGCAATCCGATTACCGTATCCGGTACCGTATCGTCGAATGTACCGGTTGGTGATACCGTTACTTTAACAGTTGGTGGTCATACCTATACCGCAACTGTTTTATCCGGTGGTACATATTCCGTCGGTGTTCCGGGCAATGTCCTGGCCAATGCACCGGTCGATTCGATTCATGCAACCGTGTCGATGACCGATGCGGCGGGTAATACCGCTACAGCAACCGCTGACCAACCCTATTCTGTGGAACTGACTGCCGCACCGATTACGGTGGGTATCAACGCTATTCCTACCGTCAATGGTGCTGAAGCGGCCAGCAGCAATCCGATTACCGTATCCGGTACCGTATCGTCGAATGTGCCAGTCGGTGACACCGTTACTTTAACAGTTGGTGGTCATACCTATACGGCGACTGTTTTATCCGGTGGTACTTACTCTGTCGGTGTTCCGGGCAATGTCCTGGCCAA
>CAITOF010000096.1 GCA_903893945.1 uncultured Oxalobacteraceae bacterium
CCAATAGTGGGGAAGATATCTTTAGCAAGCCAAGTGGCTAATTTGCCTTGAGTACTTGCTTCGCGTGTTGATTCGGTTTTTGAAAGCCATTCGAGGGCTACCGCTTCAAACGTATGCGACGCCTCTATTTCACGTGTAAGTTTGTCGTCACGTTTAGCCTGGCTTGGATCAATTCCCTCAGATAGTAATACCCGTGCTTCCTCGCGACGCTTTCTGGCTTTGGCAAGTGAGACCGTAGGATATATTCCTAGTGCCAAAGTTTTCTGCTTTTCATTGAATCTGTAATTCAACCGCCAGTATTTACCTGAGCTTTTTACTAGTAGATGCAGGCCATGACCATCACTATATTTTTCGCCAGCAGGAGCGCCTAAATGCTTTACGTGCCGAATAAATGTGTCTGTCAAATCCATACTTTACCCCTAATTTGTTGGTACCTGACATTTCACTTTTTAAAAGTACCAACAGAAGTACCATGATTTTGTTGGTATCTGATAATACTGCATTGGTATGGATTGGACAAGAATTAGTCTGATCAGCTAGAGAATTCGCTATTTCTTGTGATTGATTGGACCGGATTGGTCAGTGAATTGGTGCGACCGACAGGAATCGAACCTGTATTGCGAGCTTCGGAGGCTCGTATCCTATCCGTTGGAAGACGGTCGCCGCAAAGGCGCTGGCCCGTTTTTGGGCGCGGGCAGGCGCGCATTATAAGCCCAAATGACGCTAAACCAGATAAATTTATTGTGTTTGTACTGTCATTTTATGGCAATTTTAGTCTGGTCATGGCGAGTGGATAAGGTCAAACACGGCCCAAAGCGATAATTTTGATTCGTAAATCGTCATTTTAAGACGTTGACGCATTATTTCCATTTCCAAACATTCCGCTTTAGCCCTATAATCTGTGGCTTGCGAAGAAGCAAGCGAGCTTCGGGATGTGATTTAACCGGAACAAAAGACCTGTTTCATTTGAATTTGTGTTACAGCAAATTGCAATACCGCAACTATAGACAACTGACCAAATACCCAAACAGTATTGAGGATATTATGAGCGATACCCACGAAGATCACGAACACGAATCAGCCATCAAGACACCCAAGCAATTGATTGTGGCTGTTATTGCCGCCTTTGCAGTGCCGATTATCTGTATCGTGCTGCTGGTGCAGTTTGTGACGGCTGAAAAACTGCCGGCAGCGGGATCGGATTCACAGGCGCCCGAAGCGGTCGCGGCGCGTATTCAACCTGTTTCAGATATAGGCTATACCTTTAAAGATGCCAGTGGCCCCAAACAACTGCTGGCTGGCGAACAGATATTTAAAACCACCTGTGTGGCATGCCACGGTGCGGGTGTGGCGGGTGCGCCGAAATTTGGCGATGCTGCTGCGTGGGCGCCGCGTATAAAACAGGGCTATGACAAAGTGCTTGACCATGCTCTGCACGGTTTAAACGCGATGCCAGCCAAAGGTGGAAACCCTGATCTGGACGACGTCGAAGTTGCTCGTGCCGTTGTTTATATGGTCAATCA
Source organism: uncultured Oxalobacteraceae bacterium (assembly GCA_903893945.1). Lineage (GTDB taxonomy): Bacteria > Pseudomonadota > Gammaproteobacteria > Burkholderiales > Burkholderiaceae_D > Solimicrobium. The sequence goes on from CAITOF010000096.1 coordinate 1,524, forward strand.
AAGCGGCGGCAGTTTTAAAGAGCCTGAAGTCAAGATGACTGAAGCTGCAGCAAAATGAGCTGACAACACCACCAGCAAAAAAGCCGATCATCTGATCGGCTTTTTTGTTGGAAAGTGCCTTGCTGTTACGCGGCCGCTTTTGCTTTGGTAGCCACTTTTTTAACGGGCTTCTTGGCACCCGCTTCCTTGGGTTTGCGCTCTTCAAATTCAAAACTGATCTTCCCGTCTTTACCTTTGACTAAAAAGGCCTTGAACGAGCGACGCGTTCTCTGTGACACAAACCCTGGTAACAGGTCAGTTTTTCCGTCATTGAGCAGCTTAACCATCTGTTCAGGCAAAATTTCCTGCTGCAGAATGATCCGGCCACTTCGGAAATCGCAGGCCTTGGGTTTGGCCACCGTTTTTTCACAGACATAGGCCAAACCCAATTCGTACACGTTCGCTCCGCACTTGGGGCACTGGCCTAAAACCGGCTGGTCGGTAAAATCAACCGCTTCAGCGTTTTCATCATTCTGGTTCTGTCCAAAGTCGAATTCGAGCTTGAGATTGGTGCCCTCGTCATCGGGAACAATTTTTAAAATGGCGGCAAACGGCCGTCCCATTTTTGAGCGGAAACCCTGTAAGGGGCCAATTTGACGTTTGGCCAGCAGTTCTTCCACTTCTGCCACTTCAAACTGGCGGCTGCCTGGCGTTTTTGAGATGTTGAAATCACATTTGGAGCACGCGAAGCGCCGGTAGTTTTCTTTTACAACGCCACCACAGTGCGGACAGGGCGTGGTGAGCGTGTGATAGTCGCCCGGTATCGTGTCGTTGTTGTATTCTTTCGCGCGTTTAACGATAATTTGCGTCATCTGGGCAATTTCACGCATGAATTCGTCGCGGCTGATCTGACCCTTTTCCATTTGGGCCAGTTTATGTTCCCAGCCACCGGTCAGTTCGGGCGATGTCAGTTCGTCCACGCCCAAACCGCGCAGTAACGTCATCAGCTGAAATGCTTTGGCTGTCGGAATAAGCTCGCGCCCTTCGCGCACGAGATAGCGCTCGGTCAGCAAACCTTCAATAATCGTGGCCCGTGTGGCCGGTGTCCCCAATCCTTTACCGGACATGGCTTCGCGCAGTTCATCGTCATCCACCAGTTTGCCTGCCCCTTCCATGGCCGACAGCAGTGTCGCTTCCGAATAACGAGCCGGCGGTTTGGTGATTAATTCGTGGCTCTGAACACTTTCTGTTTTGACCTTTTCATTTTTTGCGACTGGGACTAAGGTTCCGTTGTCTTCGCCGGCAACTGCCATTTCTTTGCCGTAAATCGCCAGCCAGCCCGGCTTCATCATCACCTTGCCTTCGGTTTTAAAATGGTGTCCTGAGACTTCGGTAATCCGGGTCGTGACCTGGAATTCCGCAGCGGGAAAAAATACCGCCATAAATCGCCGCGTCACCAGATCGTAGAGTTTTTGCTCGGGCTCAGACAGATTTTTCGGTGCCTGGGTCGTTGGAATTATCGCAAAGTGATCCGAGATTTTCGTATTATCAAAAATACGCTTGTTCGGTTTGACCCAGCCCTGTTTCAGAATCTTGGATGAAAACTGCTGGTAATTATGATTTTCAGAAATCACTTCCAGGGTATCTTTAACCGAACTGATGTAGTCTTCCGGCAAATAGCGTGAATCTGTCCGCGGATAGGTCAGCACTTTGTGTTTTTCGTACAGGGCCTGCGCCAACCCCAGCGTATTCTTGGCCGAAAAACCGAATCGCGAATTGGCCTCGCGTTGCAGGCTGGTTAAATCGAACAGTGCCGGTGCTAACTGCGTTGCCGGTTTTGATTCTTCAGTAACGGTGCCTGATTTATTGCGACAGGCAGTTACGATGGAGTCGGCAGCGGCTTTGCTCCATAGGCGTTCGGCTTTCTGTTCCGGGTCCTGTTCATTTTTTTTATGTTTGTGATCCAGCCAGCGACCTTCATAGATACCGGCGGCGCAGACAAATTCGGCGCGAACTTCCCAGTAGGCGCGTGGAATAAACTGTTTGATTTTTTCTTCGCGCTCGACCACTATCGACAGGGTGGGAGTCTGAACCCGCCCTACCGTTGTCAGATAAAAACCGCCTTCCTTTGAATTGAAGGCGGTCATGGCGCGAGTTCCGTTGATACCGATTAACCAGTCCGCTTCAGAACGACAACGTGCTGCATCTGCCAAAGGTATCATTTCGGCATCCGGGCGCAAATGGGCAAATCCTTCGCGTATTGCATTCGGCGTCATTGATTGCAACCACAGACGCTGGACCGACTGTTTGGCTTTGGCATGCTGCGCGATCAGCCGGAAAATCAATTCGCCTTCACGGCCGGCATCGCAGGCATTAATCAGGGCGCCAACATCCTTGCGTTTAATTAATTTCGTCAGCACCTTAAGACGAGACTCGGTCTTGGCTATGGGGTTGAGCGCAAAATGGGGCGGTATCATCGGCAGGTTGGCAAAACTCCATTTACCCCGTTTGACGTCATATTCTTCCGGGACCGTGATCTCCAGAAGGTGCCCCACCGCCGACGACAGAACGTAGTGGTCCGATTCAAAGTACTCATCGTGTTTGGTGAAACCGCCCAGCGCCTTGGCTATATCAGCGGCGACAGAGGGCTTTTCAGCGATGATGAGGGTTTTGGTCATGTGTTTATTCTCAATCAAATAACTGGTTATAGTGCAAAAATTTCGCCCATGATAATGCAAATTTGTACCAGAAATACGGTAACAGGGAAATTCAGGGCGTTGGAAACCGCATTTAATTACTTAAATCGCAATAAAATAAGCGAGAGAGAGGTGTTTTGACAAGCACTTGCTACGGTTTTAATTCAAAAATTGGGGCTTGATCTGCTCGTCAGACAGGTTCAACTCATCAAACATGAGAATGTCAGGCTCTTTTCCCTGACTCCAGAGCAGGATCAGCACGATGATTTTCAGCTTGTCTAATGATATAGGAGTTTCATCGACCGACAGTGCGCTTTCGATAATAATTTCACGTTGTTGTGAATTAATTAATTTTGCCGATTCCAGGAACTGAATGAATCCAACGGCGGCTGTCCCTAACCGGGCAGATTCCTGACGGGTATAAATCCGAAAACCGTCAGATTCGATGTTCGCCGGATTGGACAGACTGGTCTGTTTCAATTCATCCAGCCAGGTCATCGCTTCGGAGATGTCATCGCCAGCAAAACCGGCGGCAGACAGTTTTTTAACCAAGGCCTGCGAGTCGGGACAGGCATCGGGCCGGTAATAAGTTTCATAAAGGTAAATTAAAATGTCAAACATGCGCCAACTTTTTCTTCAGGGTACGAATCTCTTGATTTCGCTTGATTATTTCTCAGTTTAACCTGCGATACAACCCGCCGGGGACAATCTCAACCTGCCCCGCCAGTTCAAGGACAATTAATTGTGAGGTCAGTTCGCCACAGGATATATTACAGCGTTGTGCCAGTTCATCGGGGTGCACCGGATCGTATCCCATCTGATTTAACAACAACGACACGTCCTTGACGGCCGCGGTGCTGTCAGGTTCGCCAATAACAATATCACTTTTCAGCGTCTTGGGCTGGCACGGCAAATCGAACTCTTCAAGAATATCCTGGGCGCTTTCCACCAGTTTGGCGCCCTGTTTAATCAATAAATGGCTGCCTTTCGAAAGCGGAGAATGGATGGAGCCGGGTATCGCAAACACATCGCGCCCCTGCTCTGTCGCCAGGCGCGCCGTGATGAGTGAACCCGATTGTGCCGCAGCTTCAATGACCAGAACGCCTTGCGACAAACCCGAAATCAGTCGATTTCTGCGCGGGAAATTGGACGCGATTGCGGGAGTGCCAAGCGGGTATTCACTCACGATACATCCCTGGTCGGCAATCTGGTGTGCCAGATTGCGATTACGTGCCGGATAAACAATATCAGCCCCGGTACCGATGACTGCGACAGTCGAACCGGGGCCCTCCAGACCGCCCAGATGCGCCGCCGTATCGATGCCCAGCGCCAGCCCGGACACTATCGTCAGACCACGCTGGCTCAAACTGGCTGAGAACTGCCGGGCATTGTGTATTCCCTGGGTGGTGGCATTGCGACTGCCTACCACGGCAATGGATGGACGGGAAAAGAGTTCAATACATCCCTTGACGTACAGCATGATCGGGGCGTCAGGAATTTCGAGCAAATTGGCCGGGTAGTTACTGTCAGCCAGTGTCAGCAGAAAATTGTTCTTTTCATCGCACCATTGTTCGGTGCGCCGGATCAGGGCGAGGGTGTCCTCGGTGGCGGGCAGGCACAGCGCCCGTGCCTGGCGCTCAGAAACGACCTGTTTCAGACTGGAATAACCTGCGCTGAAGATCTGGTCAGGCAGGCCAAATGCAAGCAGCAATTTTTTTGCCGCTTCCGATCCGACCCCGGGAGTTGCCGATAACCTGACCCAATCACCTATTTCAGACACGCCGGCGCATTACCTTTCTTCGCAGGGTTGTCGGCCCATGGGGCCTTTATTGAAGTCGGTGCTCGCCATACCATGCTGCATCCATGTCCGGTTACTCTGGTTTTCTGACCACATCGCCGACCTGGGCTGAGTCGGTGACCTGCATGATCAGACCGTAAGACACATGCTTGAAGACCCGATAAATAAACAGGGTGCCGTATTGTTCATCCGGAAGTTTTACGACTGTTTTTGCCTTGGTCTTGTCAACAATGATGTCACCCAGTCGATACATTTGCAGTACCGTACCAATGTCGACACCCTCTTCAGAACCACGGTTGATGGACACCGTCTGATTCTGTCCGGCCTGAGCCACGCCGCCGTAAATGGACACGATACGGCCGGCCAGATCGGTGGCGGGAGGATGAGGAACGTAGTTCGCCATTTCCGTATTCGGCACCGGCAGTAACCGGTCACCGACAGTCAATTCCTCTTTTGATGCAGTGATCAGGAACGAATGCGCTTCGTTTTCTGATTTACCTGCACGCAGTAACTTAATCGTACCGACATAAGCCGCTTCGTAACCTAAAATCAGCTTTGTTTCCGGATCTCTTAACGGTGTGGCAGGACGGTAAACCTGGAAGATCACGTTATCGTGCAGATCGCCCATGGCATATATTTTTTCGCTCTTGCCTGCGTTGACGTGCCCTTGCTGTGCCGCCACAATACGCGGGGTATCGACCAGGTCGTTTTCTTCCAGCACAAGCGGTTGTGACAGGAAGGGCTCAATACTGTTAGTCGGAATGGTGGTAATGGCGTTGCTGGCCAGGTTCTGACCACGAATTTGGGGCGACAGGCGAACCGTAGGTACACCGCCAGAGTAGCCTGTAGAGGTTCTTGATCCGGGATCGCCGAGGCGCAAGCGGCCTGCAACACGATCAAAATAAACAATCTGTCCGGGATAAATCCAGTGCGGATTCTTAATCTCTTCGCGGTTCATTCCCCAAACCTGTGGCCAGCACCAGGCGTGTTCCAGAAACATCTGGGAAATGCCCCACAATGTGTCGCCTTTAACGACTTCATGCTTGTCCGGGGCATTTGCCAAAAAGGAACACTTTGTCTCTGGCGGATTCATTTCGTCAGCAAAAACGGAGGTGCCCGAGATGCCTAATGCAAGAAGAAGCGCGATTGTGCTAAACTTTTTCATTTTATTATCCAATGCAGACAGCCAAAAAGTGATTGGTTGCGGTTGCTAAGTTGTGGTGAAATCCTACAGTTGCCATTTTGAATCAAATTCTGCACATAAATCCTTGAACTAGCAAGAAAAAACACGCTTAAGTTGCGTGAAAGTCCCATGACCATACTATCCATATTACGTTATCCCGACAAACGATTACATAAAATCGCAAAACCGGTGACTGTTTTTGACGACCGGTTGAAAAATTTAGTCGCCGATATGGCGCAAACCATGTATGCCGCCCCCGGTATAGGTTTGGCCGCATCGCAGGTGGACCAGCATATACAGCTGGTGGTTATTGATATCTCCGAAACGCAAAATGAGCTGCAGGTTTTTATCAATCCCGAGATCCTTTGGGCCAGTGAACTGAAAACATTATATGACGAAGGGTGCCTTTCGGTGCCCGGCATTTATGATGACGTGGAGCGACCGTCTGAAGTCAGGGTGCGCGCCCAGGACGTCGACGGCCATGTCTTTGAACTGGACGCGACCGGCCTCATGGCGGTCTGCATTCAACATGAAATAGACCACCTGAAGGGCATTGTTTTTGTTGAATATTTATCACCTTTGAAACGCAACAGGATCAAAACCCGAATGCTCAAGGAAGAGCGCGAAAAGCAGCGTGAAGTGAAAAAAGGCTCCGTTTCCGGGTCGAGATCCGGCGCCTTATGAAGATTATTTTTGCCGGCACCCCCGAGTTCGCTGCGACGGCGTTAGCCGCACTGCATGCGGCCGGGCATGAAGTAGTGTTGGTACTCACTCAGCCAGACAGGCCGTCAGGACGAGGTATGCAGTTGCATGTTGCGCCCGTAAAACAGTTTGCGCTGGACCATCAGATACCCGTTTTGCAACCGCTATCCTTACGACTGGACGGCAAATACCCGGAACAGGCACAACAGGCACACGACCAGCTCAACAATACCCCGCATGATGTGATGGTGGTCGCGGCCTACGGTCTGATCCTTCCCCCCTCGGTATTAATGATCCCGCGCCTGGGTTGCCTGAATATTCATGCTTCGCTGTTGCCACGCTGGCGCGGTGCGGCGCCGATTCATCGGGCCATAGAGGCTGGTGATGAGAAAACCGGTATTTCGATTATGCAGATGGACTCGGGTCTGGACACCGGTGCTGTCATGTCAATGAAGTCGATTCCGATAGACCCCAGTGACACAACTGCGTCGTTGCACGATAAACTCGCCATACTGGGGGGTGAGATGATAGTGGAGGCGCTGCAGAAGCTGGCCGACAACCATCTGACACCAACCCCTCAGCCGCTGGTGGGCGTCACGTACGCCGCCAAGATCAGCAAAGAAGAAGCGGCACTGGACTTGCGTCAGAGTGCGGTGACGCTGGAACGAAAAATTCGCGCCTTGAATCCGGCGCCCGGCGCCATTGCCACCATAAACGGCGCAGCAATGAAAGTCTGGCGTGCCCGGGTGGCCGGTGTCCCGGTCAGCGCAACCATCGGGCAAGTGATCATAGACGGGCCTCATCTGTACATGAAGTGCGGCGAGGAGGCGCTTGAAATCATAGAATTGCAAAAACCCGGTGGTAAGCGAATGGCTGTCACCGAGTTTCTGAAAGGTGCCGTACTATCCGCCAGCAGCAAAGGTCAGCTATAGCGCCGGTTATAACGACTTGCGAGGTTTCCAGAGGCACATTATACATATTGTGAATATCTGATATTCAAAAAATAAACTGGGCAACCTGGGCACAGGCGAATATAGTTACATCTGTCTCCTCCAAGACCCTCCTAAGGAATTGGATTTAACCCGCAGCCTTCATGGCCGCGGGTTTTTTTTTGCCCGGAACCCGGCGTGACCGAAATCAGCTCAGATGACATGACCCTCTGGCAGCGTGCCCCTGAATTCTGCAGCAAATCTCGCCGCACAATAATGCTGACTGTCATTTTTCTGGACAAAGCGGCACAAACGGGTCAGGCATCGTTGCCTTCCACATCAACCGGCTTGCAGATTCATGGCCTGAATTCACGGTGGATACCGTAAAGGTACGGCTTACAAATCAGGGTAAGGCTGCAGATAATTCACGTGATGCACCGATGCCAGGTTGATGCAGCAGTATTGAACCCGGCGTGGCGATAGCGCGGCCTTCAACTGCGAACGTCATCCGAATCTTTTTTTTGAAAGGATGCGACACCGAACGATTGCCGGTCGTAATGAACTTCCGGCTAACGGAAAATGTCCAGGACAGAACCATGAATCTAAATTCGATCAGATCCCTGATGCCACGCTGGGTAAATCCGGTCTATGCCGATCAGCAGGATCGCAAGCCTTTGCAGGAGCAGCTGGCGCTGTTTTTTGCGACAGGAAACCAGGTACTTGAGGCACAAACCAAACGTGAAATGGCTGAAATAATCAGTATTGGCGAAGGTTTACTGCCAGATTGCCAGAGCTGGAAAATCTTGGAATTCAACAGCACGAAATTTCGGGTCAACATTTCAAAAGACACCCATGGAAATCTGGCTGTGGAAGTTTTCAGAGTTTATTTCCATAAGGATGGTGCACCCGACTATCAGCACCGTCAGGGCACGATAAATGTCCTCATACCTAAAGGGGACATTGAGCGACTCAAAACTAAGGCACGAACCGACGAGCCAGCGCCTGTCCGGAAAGAAAATGTGCAGCTATTAATGGAGGATTTTTTTGATACTCCAAACCGCGAGGTACGGGACATACCCGTTGACAAGGATTTTCTGCCATCAATCTACCGTATTCTTGGCGAGGCAACCAAATTGCGACAATCCGAAAAAACCGACCTGTTTGTAAAATTTGAAGGGCTCTATCATCCGGTCACTCTTTGCCATACCGGCGATATGATAAAAGTTGAACTCGTGTTTCAGGGTCTTGATACAGTCGGCGCTTATACTTGTCCCATCAAAGTGGGGGTGCCGATAGTACAGCTTGCCAATTTTGTCGAAAAGGCGAAACATGAATTGCCCGAACTGTCACCGGTGCTTAAAGATGCGCCAGCACAACCATGCGTGGTTGACCCGGGAAGAATGCTGGGTGATCTTAATCTGGCGATCCGGCAAATCCATAAACTGAAATGGTCAGAAAGGGGACGGTTACTGGTCGATCAGGGCGGGCTGAAAATTACTTTCGATGAATACAGAATACTTAAAGAGTTAAAAATACCGTTCGCGGCTTTAACCGGCGTCTCAATCGATATCAGCGGCATTTCTTATTTTGACAAACATCGGCAGCTCTGGATCATCCCGGTCATTAAAAATGACTATAAGGCAAGTCTGGGCTGGTACAACATGGCGGTGGATGACAAATTAATTGGCGACGACGAGCCTCACAGGTTTCTGTCTATAGTGAACTTTTCAAGAAACGCGATGAGGCCAACGACACAAGAAAAGCAGCTACTCGACCAGCTTAAATGGACGGACACAGGTTATTTACAGGTCTACCAAAAAGGAAGATCGGTTACTTTACAACAGGCTGACCAGCTAGTTGAATTGGATGTGCCGTTAGGTGAAACAACGGATCTGGCGTTAAGATTTGAACATGAAAAAAGGGAGCTGACGAGTTCGGAAATTTACCGGGCACGATCCTATCGACTGATTTCACCCGAGGAAGAAGAGACTATAGCCATCGTTGATGATGTCCAGATTCAGGCACCTGTATTGTTTAATGTAACCCCGCCCAGAGTCAGGAATAAATTGCTCGATGGGCGGGTGATTGACTACTCGCCGTCCACGCTCAAGACCTTGATACGGAAGATAAGCGTGATTGACCAAATGCGCAGCAAAGATGGACAAGACGAGACTTTCGAATGGCAAAATACCGACAAGGGCTACAGGTTGTCGGAAATTCAGAACACTTTATTGACGGTCAGTGCGTGGGAACAACTTGAGAAAAACAGTTTTCCCATAGAGGCGATTCGTAGCGACATCGTTAGAGGCCATCACGGCAGGCATCCGACGGCGGGTGAAAAGATAACGGTCAATGAATATAAAGCCCATCGGGCTGAAAAGGCGGCGCGCGACGTTATTCTTGCAAAGTGGGCCAAGTCTTCAGAGATCACAGATAATGGTCTGGACATGCCGAGCTCGAAATCGTCATGAGTTGCATATATCCGTTACGACCATTCAGGCCAGGGCGATACCTTGTGGATTGCCAGTATCACCCTTGTGCCTGAGGCAATGCGGTGCAGAAGTCACCTCCTTTTTGTTGTTGTAATTCAATATTCCAATAAGAGGTCATACGCTCGCGCAAATTAGAATTTGCTACAGAGCATTATTGTGTAATACTGTTTTACCAAGACACATTAAAAGAGGGAAAAAATGGCTTTGTTACGATTTGCCCGGCGCAGTTTCAGTTTACTTTGGCGTCTGCTGGACGGTGGCCGCCGCCTGGCTGTGAATTTGCTTTTCCTGGCCCTGATCATTTTTATTGGCGTAAGCATTTTTGGCGGCGGAATAAAGAAGCTGGGCGATAAAACCGCGCTGATTCTGGATTTGCGGGGCAATGTGGTGGAACAGCAGACCGGGAGCGCACGCGAGTTGTTGATGTCAGAGGCTGAAGGCGAAAGAAAAGACTACACGCAGCTGCGTGACGTGATTACGGTGCTGGAAGCTGCGGCAAAAGACCCGAAAATTTCAAGTATTGTTCTGCTCCTGGACGACATGCAGAATGCGGGTTTGCCCATGCTGCGTGAAATTGCCATACACCTGGACCACGCCAAAGCCAGTGGCAAACACATCGTTGCGTGGGGCTCAGGCTATAACCAGAAGCAATATTATCTGGCTGCGCATGCGGATGAAATCTACCTGCATCCGATGGGTCTGGTTGGCATGGAAGGTTTTGGCGGGTATAGAAACTACTATCGCGATGCGCTCGATAAACTGGGTATTACCGTCAATTTGATGCGGGTTGGCACCTATAAGAGTTTTGCAGAGCCGTTTATTGCCAATGGCCCATCCGATGCAGCAAGCGAGGCAGAATCGACCCTGTATAACGGCCTGTGGTCGACCTACATGAAAGATGTGGAGCAGGCGCGCAAGCTGGCTGCCGGCAGCATAACCCGGTCGATTGATGCGTTGCCGGATCAGGTAAAAGAGGTAAAGGGTGATTTCGCCCAACTTGCACTCAAGAATAAATTTGTAGACGGCGTTAAAACACGCGATGAATTGCGTCAGCTGATGTTCACCTATAGCGCCAGGGATGAACAGACACGAAGTTTTCGGCAAATCAACTACGAAGATTATCTGGCGCGTATAAAACCAGTGATTAACCCGTACGGCAATGCCGTTGGTGTGATTGTGGCCGAAGGCGAAGTCAGTGACGGGATCGCTCCCCCTGGCGCCATCGGTGGATTGTCTACTGCCAATCTGATACGCAAAGCGCGCGAAGATGAACAGATTAAAGCGGTGGTCCTGCGGATTAATTCGCCCGGCGGCAGTGCGTTCGGCTCAGAGCTGATACGTCGTGAACTGGAAATTACCCGTTCTGCAGGCAAGCCGGTCGTGGTTTCCATGGGTGACGTCGCCGCTTCCGGTGGCTACTGGATGTCGATGAGTGCGGATGAAGTATTTGCGGATCCAGCGACAGTGACGGGCTCGATTGGTGTGTTCGCATTGCTGCCAACCGCTGAAAAAGCCATGGATAAAATTGGCGTGCACAGTGCCGGTACGACAACGACGTGGTTGCGCGGCGGTTACGATCCGACCCGAGCCATAGATCCGCGCTTTGCCGAACTGGTGCAGCAGAGCGTGAATCACATTTATGCCGATTTCACGACCAGGGCTGCAGCGGCAAGAAAAACCACCCCTGAAAAAATTGACGCGGTGGCGCAAGGCCGGGTTTGGACCGGCCAACAGGCTAAAGAACGGGGTTTGGTGGATACCCTGGGAAGTTATTCAGATGCGATCAAATCGGCGGCTGACCGGGCCAAAATAGCAGACAGCTACACGGTCAGTTACGTCGAAACGGAACCGACCGGTATTGACCGTTTTTTCCGTTTTTTTGACACGTCGTCGCTTGCGCAAACCTTGGCACAGCGTTTCAATATTGCCTTATTGCCAACAGGAATACCACCCCAAGCGGTCAAAGACATGACCCATGATATGCGCTGGCTGTCGGACATGACAGACCGGAATAAATCCTTCAGTGTCGTCACACACTGCATGTGTGACGTTCCGTGAACCTTGCGGTGCATTGACCTGCCTTGGCGGGACAGTACTGAAGTTCAAGCCGTAAAAAACAAATAGACAGGAAATTCCTGTCTATTTGGCGCTGCTTTACACAAACGTGTTTAACTTATTTTGCTGCGGGTGCTGCCGGTGTAGCGGCAGGTGCGGCAGTGTCAGCGGCTTTCTTATGCTTTTTATGTTTTTTAGGTTTGGCAGTATCACTTGCAGCAGCAGGCGCGGCAGCAGCTGGTGCGGCCGCGGGAGCGGCCGGCGCGGCGGCTTGGGGTGCTGCGAAAGCGGAAACGGCGAACAAAGTGGCAACTAAACTGGTAGCTAAGGCGGAAAGTACGGTTTTCATAGTAGATCCTTAAAGTTAAACTACATAAAATAACGCAACCCATGCTCTAATAACGGCGTGTCCAGGTTGTGGTTGACAAACTTTTTTTAGAATTTCAGCTTATTTTAAAATCAGTTAAATTAGAATCCGGGTTCCAATGGGCCGTATTCCGTGTGCTGAACCCGATGCGCCCATGTTCTGAGCAGGTGCCAATATAGGCTTCACCGGTGATTTAACTTCGACCATTCTAACCATTAGGTATAAAAATGCAAAGTAAAATACAGATCAGAAAGTTTCAGCAACAGGATTTAAATCAGGTTGCCCATTTATTTGATGCTTATCGCCAATTTTATCAGGAGCGTACGGATATTAATCTGGCGTTGCGTTACATCAGTGAACGAGTCGTCAACAAGGAGTCGACGATTTTTGTCGCGGAAGATGATCAGGGCGTTCTGGTCGGATTTTGCCAGCTTTACCCCACTTTTTGCTCGGTGGCGGCACAACCGATTTACGTCCTGTATGATTTATTTGTTGCGCCGGCGGCCCGCGGCAAGGGGGTCGCCAGACAGTTGCTGGATGCGGCAGTGGTTTGCGGCAAGGAAAACCGTAAAGCCCGCCTCGATTTAAGTACCGCCAAAACCAACCTGACTGCACAAGCCCTGTATGAGGCCAACGGCTGGGTGCGCGACCACGAGTTTTTTACCTACAGCTACAGTCTCGAATGAACTGATTCTGTTACGACGAGGCGACCAGCGGCAGCTCGATCGAAAACGTGGTACCTTTTTCGGGCTGGCTTTCAACCGAGATATCGCCGCGCAAAATGGATTTGACGATGTTGTAACTGATGCTCAGTCCAAGACCGCTGCCGCCGGAGCCCAATTTGGTCGTAAAAAACGGGTCAAATATCTTTCCCAGATTTTCTCTGGAAATGCCATTCCCGTCGTCAGCAACCCGAATCAGAATCCGGTCGCCTGCCACCTTGTGACCCGATATCGTCAAATGGGCGTCCGTGCGCCCTTCAAACGCATGCAGCAGTGCATTTTGCATCAGGTTCATAATGACCTGACCCAGTGGACCTGGAAAGCTGTTCATCGTCAATTGCTCGGGTATCTGCAATTCAATGGAAATGGCCGATTTGGTGAACTGGTTTTTCATGGTAGCGATGATGTCTTCCATTAACTGCTTCAGGTCGAATGAACGCCGATGTGCGGTTGTCTGGTCAACCGACACCTGTTTGAAGCTCATGACCAGGTCAGCGGCGGTCTGGAATGAATTAAATATCAGGTAGGCAGCGCGTTCGCTGTCTTCAAGAAAGGACACAAGTTCCGAACGCCGCAACGCGGAGTCGTTGATTTTTTGCGTCATTATTTTGGATTTGTCCCGCAGACTGCTGGCCAATAGCATACCGTTACCAATCGGTGTGTTCAGTTCATGGGCGACACCGGCAACAATCGACCCCAGTGCGGCCATTTTTTCGTGGTAGACCAGTTGTTTCTGGGTTATCTGCAATTGTTGGTAAGTTTGTGAATTATCAAAACCGATGGCGGCATAGGCACAAAGACTTCGGAATATGAGTTGCTCGCGCTGACCGAATGCGTTTTTTCGCAGGGATTCGACGGCCATGATACCCAATTTTCGCTCCCCAATCATCAAGGGAAAATAAAGCCCCATCGACGTAATCAATGTGCCGGGAATATGGTTGGTGGTGTCATCCTCGGCAAAATGGCGAACAATCTCTATGCCTTCCCGGAAACACCGCGCCGAATTCGCGGACGGACTGTCAATGTCAACGTAGTCAAAGGGGATGGTGACATCGTTTTCTATGCAATACACCATATCCAGACGATGCTTGTCCTCATTGACCAGACAGATTTTGAATACATTCACATCCAGTAATGCATGGACATAGTTGTTTAAAACCTGAAATATGGCGTTCTGATCCAGATGTGTCGTAATTTCACGACCGATCGCGCCGAGCTGTTCAAGGGTGGTGGTAATCTGCAACAGTTCTTTTGAACGTTTTGCCTCTGAAAGCGCAATCTGACGGTGGTATTCGCTGTCTTCACGCACCCGTTCGATTTCGTGAAGAATCTGTATGTTGGAGGCGCGGTTAACGGTTTCCTGACTCTGAATTTTCTCTTTCGCCTTAATTGCCTTGTCAGCCATTAAAAAGGCCTGTTTGAAATCAGAAACGGCCGCATATTCGACGCTGAGCATTTCATACAATTTGCTTGGAATAATATAGCCCGGGATATGCTCCGCAATGCCCAGTGCCTGGTACAGATAGTCCAGCGATTGGCTGCTGGCGCCTGATTCAGTTTGAGCCAGGTCCGGGTGGCGATAATAAATGTCGGCGATCAGCATCAGTATTTCGATCTGCTTGGCACCCTCGCTCTGTTTTTGAGTCAATGTCAACGACGATTGCGCAGCACGTATGGCTTCTCCGGGCTGGCCAAGAAAAGACAATGCATGCGCCTGACCGCGCAGGAAATCGATACGAAAATCACTTTGTTGCAGTTCCCGGGCCCTAATTTCAAGTTGACGGAATGCATCGAGGGCCACTTCATAATCCTGTTGATCAAGCGCGATGCTACCCTGATAATTCAAAGCAAGTGCGTACGACCGTGATTTTTGTATGGGCGCAAGCAAGGTCAACGCTTCATTTAATACTTCCCGGGCGCCAGAAATGTTATTAATCTGACGCAAAATCCCAGACATGGTAATCAAACAATTGCCGATACTGCGTGGCCAGCCTGATTGCCGTGCCAGATTCAGCCCGCGCTGTATCCAGTCTAATGCAAGCAGATGTTCATTGAGGTTACCGAAGGTTTCGGCAATGTTTGCTGCAGTAACGATGGCAAAGTAGACCTGTTTTGAAACGATGGCCTTCTTGTGTGCGCTTATTGTGTAACTGAGTGCCTTTGCCAAGTCTTCACTGGAATACATCAGTACACCCAGAAATTCGTTACTCCACATTGCAACGAATGAGTTGTCATCATCGGTGAGCATTTTGAAATGTGCACCATATTGCTGCTGCGCGAGCCGTGCATCGTTGAGTGCGGCCCAGCGCGCAAGCGCCGCATGGGCAACGTCAAGGCGCACAATGTCATGGGCAAGTTCAGCACATTCGGCCATCTGGCGAAATTGCCAGTCACGACGATTCAAATCGCCTGCATCAACTGCCACCCAGGCCAGCAGCCAATGGGCATCGGCTTTACCCTGGCTATCGTCAAGTTCTCCAAATTCCTGCAACGCCAGGTCGGCAAAATGCGTCGCATTTTCGTGTGCCATCAATAACCAGTGTGATTCGCCGATGACAAGATGGGCACGGGCGAGCAATGATTTCTGTACGGAGGAAGATAAACCGGACTTGCCGACCCGGTCGTTGATTTCTTCAGCAAGCGCCAATGCCCTGCTGGTATTGCTTTGCCTTGAAAACCAGGCAATTTGAACCATTAATTCAAACCGTGAATTGTCTGAAGAACCGCCTAGTTGTTCTTCCAATTTAACAATTTCTTCGTCTGAAGCGAACAAATCCATGCAGTAGCCCTGAGTTGAATTCAATATTGAACCTGTGCGAGGGCGCTCAAGTCGATCAAAAAGCAATTCGATGATAAGAATACCAAAGGGATACAGTTCCCGCTAGGGACTTTTGCAATGACGGGGATGGTGAGAATTAATAAGTTGCTATGTTTCCGCTGGAGGGGTCGTGGAGGGCTGACGCCACTCTCCAAGGCATACAGGGCAAAAACAATGGCACCTGGCCTGGTCGCCCAATTCGGGGAATACCGGCAACGCGGGCTCGATGGGAGCGCCGGTACACCAGCAGGGTCCATCGGTCAGGTCCGCCATGGCACAGGCAAAGGTGGAATTGCAGCGCGGACAAGTGCTCATAATCCGTCTTTATCCAGCGGGAATTGATGCATTGCACGTCGTATAAGCGTCATTTGGCCGCTGAAATTGCTGCAGGCGTCACAGATCAGCATATGAAAGCGTAGCCGTGTTTTTTCTACCCGGGTCAGGTCGCGGTCCATTTGCTCGGAAACGAGACGGTGCACTTCTTTGCAGGTTGGCATGAGGCTCATAGTGCTTTCCCTTTACTGTCGGCAAACCAATTAATATCGATACATTCTCTCAGGCGTAGCCGGGCGCGATAGAGAATTACCCATAAGTTAGACGAACTCAAGTTCAATTCCTTACAAATTTCGTCGGTTTCCAGGTCCAGCCATTCGCGCATCATAAAAACCCGGGCATTTTGAGCGGGTAATTTTTCTAAACAGACTTCCATCACTTTAAAAAAATCCTGTTGTTGCAGAACGGCATCCGGGTCGCCCCACGCTCGGGGGGCATCAACCGTATGGCCATTTGCCGTAAACAGATGGTCTATGACGTCATTTTCTGACTGATCGGGCTCGGTTTCTATTTGCGAGGTACGTCCCGCTACGCGCAAATTATCGATAATTTTGAATTTGAGTATGCCGATGACGTAGGTACGTAAGGTTGAGGAGCCGGCAAACTGGTCAGGTTTTTCCAAAACGGCCAGCAGGGCGTCCTGGACAGAATCCTCTGCCAGTTCCGGGTTGCGCAATTGCAGCAAAGCAAAACGCAGCAGTGCAGGGCGCATTGCTTCGAGTTGTTCGTTCAGAGTGGCGTTTGTCATTTGTGGGCTAGCGTACTGTAATCATCGGTTAAAAACAAGGGATGACATCACTTTCAGGCCTGCGCTGTTTCCAGCAGTGCTTTTCAACCCGGTAGGTTCACCGTATTGCGAAAGAATTGGGTTAACGAAAAGGTATTTCGCTGTAAAATCACAACGTTTATTTTAAAGGAGGTGACATGGCTATTCTGCCGTCTGACATGAGCACGGGATTGCCCACCGATATTTCGTCTGAATTGCCATCGGACATGCCGACCGTAAGCGAAATCACAACGGCGTCGGTTCCGGCACAGACCAAAGCAGAGATTCTGGCCGAAGCACTTCCCTATATCCGGAAATTTCATGGCAAAACCATAGTCGTTAAATATGGCGGCAATGCGATGACCGAGGAGCGGCTGAAACATGGCTTTGCCCGTGATGTTATTTTATTAAAGCTGGTTGGCATGAACCCGGTGGTCGTGCATGGCGGCGGACCCCAAATTGACAGTGCATTGCGCAAATTGGGCAAGCAGGGAACCTTTGTTCAGGGCATGCGCATCACCGATGAAGAGACGATGGAGGTGGTTGAATGGGTGCTGGGCGGCGAAGTGCAACAGGACATCGTGATGTTAATTAATCATTACGGCGGACAGGCGGTCGGTCTGACGGGTAAAGACGGCGGGCTAATCCGAGCGCGTCGTTACGAAATGCCCGACCGGGAAAATCCGGGCAAGTTTCTCGACATCGGTTTTGTCGGAGAAATCGATGCGATCAATCCCGCTGTCGTCAAAGCGTTGCAGGCCGATGCGTTTATTCCAATTATTTCACCCATCGGGTTTGGCTCTGATGGGCAGGCCTATAACATAAATGCCGATGTGGTCGCCGGGAAAATTGCCGAAATCCTAAAAGCTGAAAAGCTCATCATGATGACCAATATACCCGGTGTGCTGGATAAGAAGGGTCATCTGGTGACGGATCTGTCAGCACGGGAAATTGATGAAATGTTCGCAGATGGCACCATTTCTGGTGGTATGCTACCCAAAATTTCATCCGCACTGGACGCGGCAAAGTCGGGTGTGAATACGGTGCATATTATTGACGGTCGAATTGAGCATTCGTTGTTACTGGAAGTTTTAACCGAGCAGGCGTTTGGAACCATGATACGCAGCCACTAGGAAGCATCCTGTCGGACTTAACCTGAAACAAGAGTGACTCCACTAAAAAACATCACCTGGCTGATTGATCTGGATAATACGTTGCATAATGCGAGTTATGCGATTTTTCCGGCGTTACATAGTAATATGAACGCTTACATGGCCCAGCTATTGGGTGATGGCGAAAAACCTGCAGATAATGCTACGGTGGATGCAGCGCGAACGCTTTATTGGGAAAAATACGGTGCAACTTTGCTGGGGCTAATCAAGCATCATAATGTCAAACCCGCCGAATTTCTGGATCTGACCCATCAACTTGATCCATTGCCGGGCATGATGCGTTTTGAGCCGGGGTTGGCGAATTTATTAAGGCGATTGCCGGGACGTAAAATACTGTTTACCAATGCGCCCCGAAAATATTCGCAACAGGTTGTCAGACAGCTGGGGCTGCATCGGCACTTTGATCAGCATATTTCAATCGAATCGATGCATGTGCATGGACAGTTAAGGCCGAAACCGAGTCGATGGCTCTTGAAAAAATGGCTGGCAAGGAAGCGATTAATGGCGAGCCAGTGCGTTTTGATTGAAGACTCATTGCAGAACCTGAAATCAGCGAAACAGTGTGGCATGAAAACAGTGTGGGTGACACAGTATGCGAAATACGCAACGAAAAATTCAAAAAGTAGCCTGGGATCCGGTCGCCCGATTTTCATTGATATTAAAATTCATTCAGTGAAACAGTTGCCATCCCAATTATTCCGATTGACCTACCCGATTTAAACCTGTGAGTTAACTCCCGCATATATAAAGAGACTATGGCTACTTCAAAACCCGGCGAAAAGAAGCTACACATTTTACAGACTCTGGCCAGTATGCTGGAGAACCCGAAAGAAGAAAAAATCACCACGGCCTCGCTGGCGGCGCGTATCGGGGTATCCGAGGCGGCTTTGTACCGGCACTTCGCGAGCAAGGCGCAGATGTTTGAGGGACTGATTGAGTTTATCGAAGGTTCTGTCTTCGGGCTGATCAATCAAATTACCACTCAACAGGAAAATGGCTTGATCCAGGCAAGGGAAATTGTGACCATGCTGCTGAGTTTTTCTTCGAGAAATCCGGGCATGACCAAAGTCATGATAGGACATGCCCTGATTAATGAAGATGAACGTTTGCAACTGCGCATGAATCAATTTGTGGACCGAATTGAGCTGGCCATCAAACAGTCACTGCGGGTTGCGGCAGTTGCCGGCCAGATCAACGAAGCGGAAATCGCGCTGCGCGCCAATCTGATTACCTCGGTAGTTCTGGGACGCTGGCAGCGGTTTGTGAAAACGTCGTTTAAGCATGACCCTCTGGAAAATTCCGCACAACAGATTGCATTCTTACTGTCGTAAATTGCACTTTACCCTGATCGTTTCATCCTCCTGCCATGTCTAGTTTCGCCCTGCTCGATGACAGTGAAGCCAGTGCAGACCAGCCAACTTCGCGCTTGTATACCGGGTTGCACCAGGAACTGTCCTTGACTGACGCAGCGCGGTTTCCACAGATAATGGAACAATTGCAGGCTGCCTTGCGTCAGGGGCTGCATGCAGTTGCCGTATTGACCTACGAACTGGGTGTCGAATTGCAGGGCCTGAGGCCGTTTTATCAGGTCGACGCGCAGCAGCCGTCCCGATTCCTGCTCTATCAATCCTGCCAGAAATTAACCCGCGATCAGGTCGCAGACTGGCTGCAACAGCAGGTGCCGCAGAGTGATTCGCTGGCGGGCGTCGCTGAAATCAGGGCGAGCGTGACTGAAGGCGAGTTTGCCCAGGCGATCAATCGTATTCAGGCCTACATTCTGGCCGGCGATACCTATCAGGTGAATTATACATTTCGCTATTACTTTAAGACCTATGGGTCGCTCTGCGCCCTGTATCAGCGATTGCGGGAACGTCAAAGAGTGCCTTATGGCGCATTGATCTGTTTTCCGGATGACTCGGCGGTGCTGTCGCTGTCACCGGAGTTATTTATTCGCCATCAACAGGGTAAATTGATGGCCCGCCCCATGAAAGGCACAGCGGCAGCCTCGATGTCCATCGATGCGGAAATCAATGACAGCATCAATCTGCAGCGTAGCGAGCAACTGTCCAACGACGCGAAGAATCGGGCAGAAAATGTCATGATCGTGGATTTGTTGCGCAATGATCTGAGTCGCGTGGCCCGACCCGGCTCGGTTAGTGTCCCGCATTTATTTGAGGTACAGCGCTTTAATACCGTATTGCAAATGACCTCAACCGTGACCGCTGAGCTGCGCGATGCCACCGACCTGGCAGACCTGATCTGCGCCATGTATCCTTGCGGTTCCATTACAGGCGCGCCGAAATACCGCACCATGCAGATTATTCAGGAACTGGAAACCGGGCCGCGTGGTATCTATACGGGCGCGATTGGCTGGTTTGATCCTGTTTCAGGCCTGGCAACGGACCCATCACTGCCTGATTTCTGCCTTGCGGTACCGATTCGGACATTGCATCTGCAAAAACCGCAAGTCAGCGGACAGCGCACCGGTGTGATGGGGGTCGGTGCAGGAATTGTATTTGACAGCATGCCCTCCGATGAATTTCAGGAATGCCGGTTAAAGGCCCGATTTCTGACGGACATGCCTGCGCAGTTCGAATTGTTTGAAACCATGTACGCGACCCGGGAGACCGGCTGCCGTCATCTGGAGCGACATTTGCGGCGCATGAAAAAAAGCGCTGACTACTTTGGAATTCCCGTCAATGTGTCTGACCTTCATGCCCAGGTGAATCTTGCCTGTTCGGGTTTGCCGGACAGTACGCCGCATCGGTGTAAGCTGAGTGTCGACGGGATGGGCCAGATCCGGATCCAGACAGCCGAATTGCGCGAGTTGCGTCTGCCGGTAAGTCTGTTGTGGGCATCGGACATACAGGATTCACATAACCAGTGGCTGCAGCATAAAACAACGCAGCGCGCCGTGTATGATCAGGCCTGGCAGGGTGCCGAGCAACAGGGCGCTTTTGACAGCCTGTTCTGCAATGAACAGGGTCAGGTGACCGAAGGGGGGCGCAGTAACATCCTGGTCAGGTTAAACGGTTGCTGGTATACGCCGCCCCTGCAGGCCGGTGTTTTACCGGGCGTCATGCGATCGGTGTTGATGGACGACCCGACCTGGTCGCTTTCCGAACGGATCCTTTACAAGCAGGACCTGATGGCGGCCGACGAACTGGCTGTATGCAGTGCGTTGCGAGGTGTACTTCCTGCACAGCTGGTCTGACCTGATTCACCCCATCAAACATCATGCCTGTTGCTGCTGCGCCAGGATGTGGCTGCCATTTATTCATACCGGGAAATCCAGAACGGCCAGGATCCGCAAGGATTTCGCACAAAGTTGTCGTTTTATAAGCAAAATTGCAATGCAGCCATTGAATTAATTTAAATATATGACATTATTATGAATAAATAATATCTTTTTATTATTTTAATTTAATGGAGGACGTATGAAAAAAATTATTTGTGCAATATCGATGGCGCTTGTGGCGTTTGCGATCAGTGCTGATGAAATTGAAGCCGGTTCATCCGACGCAGCTGAAAAAGTTGTTTCCGATTTTCTGGCAGAAACTTATAACGCGCCCAAGGAGGGCATCTTTGTCGAAGACTTTACCCTTGATGGTCTGTCGGCTTCCGTTTCAGCGGTTATCCCCGGAAAACGCTGTCTGCTGAAATTAACCAAAAATGACGATGAAACCAATCTGGGCTGGACAGTCGAGCAACACGATTGTTCTGTGGATTAAAAGGGGGCTTTGCCATGGCATCAATGAAATTGTGCATGAATAGTTATGTGCTGTAAGTCGCAGGCACGGACTCTGGCAGAGAAAAATAAAATTCTCTGCCCGTTTTAACTACCACCTGTCGTTTCAATCCATCTACAGTCATGGCGCAGCAACGCCATGCTCCCGCTTACCCCATAGCAGGTCCGACCACCGTAATTCTACGGATGGGAAACGCCACAGTTGTACCGGACGCCACTACACAATAAAGTATCGACGTATCAGGACGCAAAAATCGTCGGGTACACCGCCAACGGTAGTCAAATCCGACCCTATGTGGATAATTAAACATGTCGATAGCAATTCAGGGAACGCTAGGTGCAAGAAAGATCTCAGCCGCCGATATTCAGGATGGCTCCAAGACCCATTATTCAGCGGCGGCCGCGAGAATTCTTGAAAAAGTTCTTGATTGGTTCTGCGGCGTCGACAGAGAAAAGGCCGTGACTGAATTGCGGGGATTTTTTGACGAAAGTAAAAGCGCTGGCGACCGAATTCAATCCTTTTCTACTCTGCGAAAGATGGTCGCCGAGCCATTCAAAGATAATTTTACCTATGAGGTCACGGGTGTCGACAGTATAAAGCTGACTATCGACCTGGGCGAGGGCGAGCCCAAAAGTGTCAATCTGAAAATAGATGAAACTCATGTCCTCGGTAAAATCAGCAAGCTGTTCAACACGAATCAATTGCAGTTTGACGATGCAATCAGCGCGTTCAACATTGACACCCCCCGAATCGATCTGACTCTCCAGATTGGGGCGGCGACTTTAAACCGGGAAACAAACGACGTTACGACGACGCTTAACGGATTTTGCCTGAACCGCACCCAAACCATAGGTCTGGCCGAAACCCTTACACAATCCGTGATCGGAAAGCTGTATAGCGCATTGCGAGACATCGATGATAAATTCATCGTCGCAGGCAAAGACAGAACCTTTAGAACGAGCGCCTGTCAGCAGGAAGCCACGGGCAACTTCATCGTCGACGTTTATGTCAGTCCTGATTACACGCGTACAGGCGCCAGTGAACAGGAAATCAGTGACTTGATGACAACCATGGGCGTCGAAGAAATGTACCGGTCCCCTGAATGTCATGCACAATTCATAGTCGGTAAGGGAGATAGCCCGGAAACCCAATATACCCTCTGCACCTTTTTCGAGATTACCCCGAGTGAGTTAATGAGATCCGGCAATTCCGGGAGAAAGTAGGCAGTCACAGAATGCGGTAAAGCACGGTGAGTTGCGTGGTGCATTAAATTTCCGCGCGCCGGCTGGTGATCTTTAATCTGGGTCGTTGAGCGCTTCCCTGGCGGCCTGCTCCGGGCTCAGGCCGTCATAGTACAGGTCGGTAAACCATTCCACGTTGTCTTCGATATGATCCTGCGCCTCTTCCTGCGTGGCGCCGGCGGCCACCAGGAAATGTTCGATTTCGATGCACCAGTTTATAACCGCCATGGTCTCTGCATCAATTTCACTGTTTTTCTTGGCCATAAAAACCCTCTTAAGTAGGTGACCCACAAACCGGGCAGGCTGGATTTCGCCTGGCGTGAATCTGCTGCCATTCCATCGTGCGCGCGTCTAACAGCAATAATCGACCGGCCAGTGAGGTGCCGACCCGCATGAGTAATTTCAGGGCTTCAGCAGCCTGCATGGTGCCTATGATGCCCACCAAAGGTGCAAAAACACCCATGGTCGCGCAGGCGGTCTCTTCAAACGGTAGTTCGGGCGGGAAAATGCAGGCGTAGCACGGTGCATCAGTCTGGCGGTGATCAAAGACCGCGCATTGTCCATCAAACTGAATGGCGGCACCTGACACCAGCGGTTTGCCGTGGTCGACACAGGCGGCGTTGATCGCCTGGCGGGTCAAAAAATTGTCGGTGCAATCGAGGACAACGTCCGTTTGCCCGATCAGTTCTGAAAGCCGGGTCGATTCCAGCCGCTCACACACGGCATGAATCGCTATGTGCGGATTCAGTTGTTCGAGGGTGAGTTTGGCGGAGTCGACCTTGTTGAAACCGATGCGCTGCCCGGTATGCAATATCTGGCGCTGCAAATTGGTGAGATCAACCTGATCATGATCGGCCAGGGTGATGTTGCCAACACCCGCTGACGCAAGATAGAAAGCGGCAGCAGAACCCAGGCCACCGACGCCTATGACCAGTGCGCGCGACGCCAACAATTTACTTTGCCCCTCAATACCAATCTCATTGAGCAAGATATGGCGCGAATAGCGAAGTAGCTGTTGATCATCCAAAGCGATGCCGCCAGTTATTTATCGGGCTTTGCAGCCGGAGCAGCAGGTGCCACCGACGCCGGTGGTGCGACAGGCGTGGGCTCATCTATCTTATCGGTCGACTTGTCGTCCGGCTTGGCCACGGCTTTCCGGCCAGCTTTGCCGTCCGCCTCCGATTTTTCCGCGGCTTTGGCAATCTGTACTGGCAATCCTTTTAACTGGTTAAGTGCCTGTTGCAACTGGAAATCGGTCGCACTGCCATACTCTAACGGTTTGAGTGTTTTTTCAACCTCAAGTGCGCGCTTTTCATCTTCAGCTTCATCGCGTTTTTCTTTACCCGCATTTTTGTCGGTATCGTTATTCAGGTGTTTCTGCAAATCCGCTTCGCGCAAGCGCAGTGTGTTGATACCATCATTCTCTGCAGTCTCTTCCACATTCAGATCCGGCGTGATGCCTTTGGCCTGTATGGAACGGCCACTGGGCGTGTAATAGCGAGCGGTGGTGATCTTGACTGCCGTATCAGCACTGATCGGGCGTATCGTCTGGACAGAACCCTTGCCAAACGTTTGGGTGCCCATAATGGTTGCCCGTTTATAGTCCTGCAGGGCACCCGAAACGATTTCAGACGCAGAAGCAGAGCCGGTATTAACCAAAACCACCATGGGAACGGTTTTAATCGCGTCAGGCAGTTTTGCCAGTGGATCTGCGCCACCGCGTGTGGTATAAAATTCGCGACTGGCGGTGTAGGTTGCTTTCGATTCCGGAATCTGGCCGTTGGTTGTCACGACGGTGACGTCTTTGGGCAGGAACACGGCAGAAATACCGATCGCACTGGGCACCAGGCCGCCGGGATTATTGCGTAAATCGAGAACCAGTCCCTTGATGTCGGGGTCCTGCGCGTACAATGCGTTAATTTTCTTGACCAGGTCGTCCAGCGAGGGTTCCTGGAACTGTGAAACCCGTAACCATGCGTAGCCAGGTTCAACCAGTTTTCCCTTGACACTTTGGGTTTTGATGACATCGCGAGTGATCGTCATGATGATCGGCTTGTCGACATTTTTTCGTGCAATAGTCAGCGTCACTTTGGTATTGGGTTCGCCGCGCATGTGCTTGACTGCCTCATCAAGAGTCATTCCCTTGACCTGCAGATCATCGAGACGGGTAATCAGGTCACCGGCCTTGACACCGGCTTTGTCCGCGGGCGAATCTTCGATTGGTGCGATAATTTTAACGTAACCATCTTCCATGCCAACTTCGATGCCCAGACCGACGAATTTGCCCTGGGTGGTTTCCTGCAGTTCCTTGAAGGCTTTTTTATCCAGATACACTGAATGCGGGTCAAGTGACGACACCATCCCGGAGATGGCTTCAGAAATCAGTTTATTGTCATCGACGGGTTCGACATATTCCGTTTTGATAATGCCGAAGACATCGGCCAATTGCCTTAGTTCTTCAATGGGAAGTGGTGAGCCCGCTTTTTGTGCCATGGCCGAGTACTGCAACGACGCAGCTACACCGGCGATCAAGCCCAGAGTAATTAATCCAGCATTCTTTAATTTATTTCCCATTATTCCGCCTGATTCCGATTCTGTTACCATTATTTGAGATTGATCCAGCTTAAAGGGTCAAAAGCTTTGCCCTGATACCGAAGTTCGAAGTATAAACCTGATTGTTCATTGCCGCCGCTATTTCCTACGGTGGCGATTACCTCACCCGCACCGACGGTATCACCAGCCTGTTTTAAGAGCGATTGATTGTTGCCGTAGATACTCATGTACTGTGCGCCGTGATCAAGAATAATTAAATTCCCGAAGCCACGCAACCAGTCTGCAAAAATCACCTTGCCCGGGGCAATCGACTTGATTTCCCCGCCTTCCGCAGCCCGGATGAACAAGCCTTTCCAAACGGTTCCTTCGCCGCGCTGGCCGCCGTATCTGGCCAGAAGTTCGCCTTTGGTGGGCAGACGCAGGTGTCCCTTTAGTTGTGCAAACGGGCTGTTATCGTTGCCGGCTTCTGGCGTCCGGGTTACCTGGATGGTTGTCGAGGAGTTCGCGGGCGCCGCATTGACCGCAGGTTTGCGGTCTGAATTTTTCGCATTGGCTCTGGCCGCTGCGGCAGCTTTCCGGTTTTCTTCCCTGAGCCTGTCAGCTTTCTGTTGTTCTTCTATCAAATGATTCAGTTTGTCGACCAGACTGGCCAGACGTTGTTCATTCTTCTGGAGTTGACCTGCTTCTTTGCGTTGCACCGTAAGCCTGGTTGACAATTGCCGGATCAGTTCAGTACGTTTTGCTTGTTCTTTTACTAAATCCTTTTTCTGCTGCTGCTGCTCCGAGGCGATGTCATCCAGGTCCTGTTTGGCCTGTTCCGTCGCCTGCCTGTTTTTTTCGACTGCGGCGAGGTTGTCGCGCAGTTGGGCAATCAGTCTGTTTTCGTTTTGGGACACATAGCCCAGATACTGCAGTTCACGATTAATCCGATTGGGGTTGTCACCGGACAGCAGCAGTTTCAAGCGGTCCGCATTTCCGTTTTGGTACTCGTTGCGGAGTAACGCTGAAAACTGTTTTTTTTGCTGGACAACCTGTTGTTGCAGTCGTTGCTGCTGTCCGGTTAATTCGGTTATTTTCTGTTCGGTCTGATGTTGTTCGATGCCGAGCTGATAGAGTTTTCGATTGGCATCGGAAATCGCTGCTTCGGAACTGGCCAAGGCATCTTCTGCATGATGCTTGGCCGATTCGGTGTTCAGGATATCCTGTTTCAGGTCGCTTAATTTTTTGCGCAATTCAGCATGTTCGGTTTCTGCCTTGTTTTTCTGTTCTACCCGTCCGGGTGTTACCGACCAGCCGGGTGCCGGCCAGATCAACGCGCCAAACAGGCCAAGCAGGCACAGCCTTGCCCAAAAATGAGGTACCCGGATCAATGTGCGGCTCGACCTTGGTTTGCTACGGCAGCCAGCTTGGCGCTGATGGCTTCCTGATTACCCAGATAATAATGCCGGATGGGCTTCAGATCGGCATCCAGCTCGTACACCAGAGGTTGGCCGTTTGGAATGTTCAGGCCAACAATCTCGGCATCGCTCATGTTATCCAGCATTTTTACCAGTGCGCGCAGACTGTTGCCGTGCGCCGAAATCAGAATTCGTTTTCCGGACCGGATCGCCGGAGCCAGCGTGTCATTCCATGCGGGCATGACCCGTTCCACCGTGTCCTTCAGGCATTCGGTGAGCGGAATTTTTATCGGATCAAGCTGGGCGTAACGCGGATCGTCAAAGCTGGTGCGCGGATCGCTGGCCTCCAGGGGAAAAGGTGGCGTATCGTAACTGCGACGCCATATCATTACCTGGTCGTCACCATATTGTGCTGCTGTTTCCGACTTGTTCAATCCCTGTAATGCGCCGTAGTGGCGTTCATTCAGACGCCAGTCGTTGATGACGGGAATCCACATCAGGTCCATGGTGTCCAGGGTGTTCCATAGTGTACGAATGGCCCGTTTCAGGACTGACGTATAGGCCACATCGAAATCAAATCCGGCCTGTTTCAAAAGCTTGCCAGCATCGCGGGCTTCGGCAATTCCTTTTTCGGTCAGATCGACATCGGTCCAGCCGGTGAAGCGATTATCGAGATTCCAGACCGATTCGCCATGGCGCATTAAAACGAGTTTATACATAGTGATTTTTCAGATAATAATAAAAATACAGAACCGGGCAGTGTAAAAAGAATATTTTCTCATTGATTCGTCAAGACTGACAGTGTTTTATCTGAAGTCCTATTATAATGGCGGGATTAACGTAGATTATTGGATTAGTGTGAAATTCATTATTGACAACATCTGGCTGATCGCCCTGGTCGTCATTTCCGGCGGTGCCTTATTGATTCCGGCACTCCAGCGCAGCGGAGCAAAAGTATCAACTTTACAAGCCACACAGTTAATGAATCAGGGGAAATGCACTGTGCTGGATGTCCGTGATCCGGGCGAATATGACGCGGGCCACATTAAAGGCGCCAAGAATATTCCATTGGCCGACTTGTCAAAACGACTCGGCGAACTGGAAAAACAGAAAAATCAGACCGTCATTGCAGTGTGCAAGAGTGGAACCCGGTCGGCAACTGCGACAGCCCTGTTGGCACGGGCCGCATTTACCAATGTGGTGAGTCTGGAAGGTGGCATGGCAGTCTGGCAAGAACAGGGCCTGCCAACGGTGAAATAAGCGCTTCTGGCAGAGGCGAAGTGTATTTTGGAGTGGTTTGATGACCAGTGGTAAAAAGACGGTACAGGTGAGGATGTATAGCACCGGGGTTTGCCCTTACTGCATCATGGCAGAACGATTATTGCAGTCCAAGGGCGTTGATCATATCGAAAAAGTGAGGATCGATCTCGATCCGGTTCAGCGAGATCTGATGATGCAACAGACAGGCCGCCGAACCGTCCCGCAAATTTACATAAATGACCAGCACGTTGGCGGTTTTGACGATTTAACGGTTTTGGATCGAAGTGGAAAGCTGGACGAAATGCTGCATCCGGCCTGATAATAGGCCGATTTTCAAGAATTAAAGTACCCATACGGTGTAGTGAGGCCAGTGCATACCGGCGCAACCGATTTGACAGGGGGTTGGCAAGTTCTTTGGAGGTATCCTGTTTCGTTCGTCGTGTTCCGGTTTTCTGCCGTCTCGGTACGCAGGAACATTGATCAGGTTTGTTTTTCGTGCTGCTTTGGAATTTCAGCAGTTTTTATATCATTTATAGAGAGTGTTTCATGTCAGAAGAAAATGTTCAGCCCGTATTCCAGATTCAACGTGTTTATCTGAAAGATTTATCGTTAGAACAACCTAATTCTCCAGCCATTTTTCTGGAACAGGAAGCCCCCAAAATCGAAATCTCCGTTGACGTTTCGGCTCAACCCCTCTCGGAAGGGATTTATGAGTCGACTGTGACCGTCACAGTGACGGCCAAAGTCAAAGAAAAAGTGGCGTTTCTGGTGGAAGGCAAGCAGGCAGGCATTTTTGAGGCACGTAACATTCCCGAAAACCAGTTGGGCCCATTGCTTGGTATTGGCTGCCCGAATATAGTTTATCCGTACCTGCGTTCGAATATCGCGGATGTTATCACGCGTGCAGGCTTCCCCCCGATTCACCTCTCGGAAATCAATTTCGAAGTATTCTTCCAGCAACGGTTGCAGGCTGCCGCTGCCGCTGCGGAGAAACAGGCTGCTGAAGCAGCGCCGGCAACACATTGAGTTGGCAACAGGCCGTTCATGTCAGTGGATGGCCTGTGGATCGACCCAGCTGTCTCAGCGAAACCAGTCCAGGTTAAGAAGAGGTAAGAATGAAATTACTGATACGCCTTGTTTCACTGGCATTTGCGGTGTTTATTTTTACTGATCCAGCCTGTGCTGCCGAATTCAAAAACATTGGCGCTTCCCCTGCCATACTGTACGATGCACCTTCAATTCGTGGCCAAAAATTATTCATCGCACCACACGGGATGCCGGTCGAAGTGGTGATTAACTACGGTGCCTGGTCAAAGGTGCGTGATCTCACTGGTGATTTGTCCTGGATAGAATCCAGGCAATTAAGTGAGCGGAAAAACATAGTTGTTCGCACTTTAAATGCAAAAATACGTGCAAATGCAGACGAATCTGCCGACGTCTTATTTTCAGCCGATAAGGGTGTGCTGCTTGAACTGGTGGATACGGTTATTCCCGGCTGGGTTCGCGTGAAGCATGCTGATGGCGCGACCGGTTTTGTCAGGCAGAACGATGTCTGGGGCGTTTAATCCATGTGTGATGATGCGTAATAACCCGCCCGGATTGCAACGGGTCACTACTACCCGATGAATATCACCATATTAGGCGCGGGTACCTGGGGCACCGCTTTGGCAGTGTCACTGGCACCAAGGCATCAGGTGCTGCTCTGGGGGCGTAATGTGCAGCGCATGCAGGTGGCGACTCAGTCACGACTTCACCAGGGTTTTTCACTCCCGGCATCGCTGCAGATCAGTTCCGATCTGGCCGGCGCGCTGGCCGCGGTTCAGCAACCCGGCGGACTGTTGATCATCGGATCGTCTGTCGCCGGACTTCGCCCGCTGTGTGTCGCTTTGCGTGACTGTTCAGTTCCCAATCTGGTTTGGTTATGTAAAGGTCTTGAAGAGCACAGCCTGTTGTTACCGCATCAAATAGTGCAGCAGGAGCTGGGGGATAAACTCCCTTGTGGCGCGTTGTCGGGGCCATCGTTTGCACAGGAAGTCGCGGCTGGACAGCCTTGCGCACTGACGATAGGATCGGCGTTTCCGCAACTTTCCGAGCTGGTTGTCAGCGCGATTCACGGGCCTGCGATGCGCGTTTATTCAAGTGACGATCTGGTCGGGGTTGAAGTCGGTGGCGCCGTCAAAAATATTCTGGCGATTGCAACCGGCATCGCGGATGGATTGGGACTGGGATTGAATGCCAGAGCGGCACTAATAACCCGGGGCCTGGCAGAAATTACCCGCTTGGGCCTGGTGCTCGGCGGACGCCTTGAGACATTTATGGGTTTGACCGGCATGGGTGACCTGATCTTGACCTGCACGGGCGATCTGTCAAGAAATCGGCGCGTCGGCCTGGCTCTGGCACAGGGTAAGCCCCTGGCGCAGATAGTTCAGGAACTTGGACATGTGGCAGAAGGCGTACGATGTGCGCAGGCGGTGCAGGTGTTAAGTCAGCAATTGAATGTCGACATGCCCATTACCAATGCAGTTGCCGACGTATTGTTCAAAGGGGATAGTCCAAAACACATGGTTCAAAAACTGCTGGCCCGGGGCGCAAAAGCAGAGCCCGATTAATACCGCACCGGCAAGCTCCCGAATTGATTCGCCAGGCCCCTGTCAGGGGCAGAATGCTGTATGCACCGCCACAGCAGAAACAGGCAGGCTATAAAACGTAGCGCGACAAATCCTCATTCACCGATAATGCGCCCAAACGCAGCTGCACATACGCATCGTTGATGTCAATAACCCCGCCGCTGTTCTGATTGGCATCGAACGAAATGTCTTCCAGCAGTTTTTCCATCACCGTGTATAAGCGTCGCGCCCCAATGTTTTCTGTGGACTCATTGACGGAAAAAGCAATTTCGGCCAGCTTTTTGATGCCGCTTGGATCAAACACGATATTGACATTTTCCGTGGCCAGTAACGCTTCGTATTGTTTGGTGAGGCAGGCATCGGTGCTGGTCAGGATACGTTCGAAATCGGCAATGGATAACGAATCAAGTTCCACGCGAATCGGAAACCGACCCTGTAGTTCAGGGATCAGGTCAGACGGTTTGGCAAGGTGAAATGCGCCCGACGCGATGAACAGAATATGATCCGTTTTGATCACGCCGTATTTGGTGTTGATGGTGGTCCCTTCGACGAGGGGCAGTAAATCGCGCTGTACTCCGGCGCGCGAGACTTCCGCACCACCGGTTTCGGAGCGGCTGGCAATTTTATCAATTTCATCCAAAAAGACGATTCCATTCTGTTCGACGCTCTGAATGGCCTTTTGCTTGATCTCTTCGTCATTGAGCAATTTGGAGGCCTCTTCTTCCGTCATTGCCTTGAGTGCATCCTGAATTTTAAGCTTGCGCGGTTTCTTGCGCCCACTGCCCACGCCGGAAAACATCGACTTAATCTGTTCGGTCATTTCTTCCATGCCCGGTGGTGCCATTATCTCGAGATGTGGCGCTGCGTCTGCGACGTCAATTTCAATTTCTTTATCGTCCAGTGCGCCTTCGCGCAATCGTTTGCGAAAGGTCTGCCGGGTTGAATTATCGGTGGGCGTATCCGTTGAATTCAGTCCAAAATCACGAGGCGCTGGCAAGAGAATATCGAGGATGCGGTCTTCAGCGGCATCTTCGGCACGGGCGCGAACTTTTTTTATTTCTGACGCGCGTGTCTGCTTGACACCGATTTCGATCAGATCCCGTATGATGGTGTCAACATCGCGTCCGACATAACCGACTTCCGTAAACTTGGTGGCTTCAATTTTGATAAATGGCGCATCGGCCAGTTTGGCGAGCCGACGGGCGATTTCAGTCTTACCAACGCCGGTCGGCCCGATCATCAGTATATTCTTGGGTGTGATTTCATTTCGAAGCGGTTCAGCGACCTGCTGGCGCCGCCATCTGTTGCGTAACGCGATCGCGACAGCCCGCTTGGCTTTGTCCTGTCCCACCACATGTTTGTCCAGTTCGGAGACGATTTCTAAAGGCGTCATGCTCATACCCATGCTGTTTTTTCCGTTCTATTCCAGTGTTTCTATGGTGTGCGACAAATTGGTATAAATACACAATTCGCCGGCGATAGTCAGCGATTTTTTGATGATTTCCAATGGAGACAGGTCAGTATTTTCCTGCAAGGCCTTGGCGGCTGATTGGGCAAATGCTCCCCCGGAGCCGATCGCACCAATGCCGTCTTCGGGTTCGAGTACGTCACCGTTACCGGTGATGACCAACGTGGAATCACGGTCAGCAACAAGCAGCATGGCTTCAAGTCGCCTCAACATACGGTCAGTCCGCCAGTCCTTGGCAAGTTCAACCGAGGCACGCATCAAATTACCCTGGTGTTTTTCCAGTTTGGCTTCGAATCGTTCAATAAGTGTAAAGGCATCGGCGGTACCACCTGCAAAACCGGCCAATACCTTGCCGTGATAAAGTTTCCGCACTTTTCGTGCCGTCCCTTTCATTACGATATTGCCCAGGGTGACCTGGCCATCGCCACCCAGCGCGACACTTGTACCGCGACGAACCGACAATATGGTCGTGCCATGAAATTGTTCCATATAACCCTTTTTAATCAAACCAGCATGTCCGGCGTGCCGTTTTTTGAATGTCTGCCGCAGTTTGGGGTTGGCTAACGAAATTGCAAGTTTAGTTTGCGCTAAAAATAAACGGACGATTGGCGCAAACAGGACCCGAGCGAGGTGGCGGGCACTCGCCGATTCAGGATTCTAGCGTTTTCGGGGGAAAATCAGTGCAATGTTCTTGAATCCCATTGCATTCAGTAAAGCAATAACAAGATGATTGGCGTCATGAAATTCAATCGACACATTCAGCTGTTTTGAAAGAGGTATCAGGCCACTGAGCAGTTCTCCGCAAGCGCTGAAATCAATGCGGTCTAACTGCGAACAGTCAAGTTGCACAGAGTGGTGATCTAATGCAAATCTCGATATTTTTTCCAGTAATTCGAGCGTATTGCCTTCGATCACTTTTGGTAACAAAAAACGGTCAGCCTCAATAAACTCGATGGAAATACCGACAGAGGGGACGGTCGCCTTATTCTTGGGCGCCTCAAATGAAGGGGGGGAGACCTCGTATGTAATGCAATAATCAATACTGGTTTCTTCGAAGCTGGACTGGTCGTTGGTAAGTTGCAATAATTCCAACAACAGTAACCACGGTGCATCACTTTCATCTCTTCGGCCAACCGCAATCAGTGCCCGCGTGAATTTAATCAAATCATTGGCGCCGGCAATGGTTAATTCATTTTTGGTTTTTTTTAAAACCTGGAAGCCTTTCAACAAAAGCTCGCACCCTGCCACATCCAGCTCCGTGATCCGGACAAATTCCAGGCGGACCTGACTATGCTGTTTTGCAATGGATTGCAGTTTCTCAATCTGCTTGGTGATTTGCGCATTGATCTTCCCTGAAAATGAAATTCCCGGGACGAAACTTTTTTGTTCCTTTTGCGGGGCGTCCTGGATTTGATCGTTACGCCAGATGGGCGCGGAGATTTCCAGTTTGCTGACATAATCCAGACTCAGTTGGTCAAACTTGGTTTGATTATTGGTAATTTGATACAAATCGAACAGCATGAGCCATGCTGTGGGATTCATGGCATTGTAACTTTCGTTTTGAATCAGGTTCTGCAAAATGAGCTCGGTGGCGTCGATTTGTTCACTCGCAAAGAGAATCGCTGCTTCTTCAAGCGCCGGAATATTCTCGATGGCAGCGTGCGATGTCCGACCTTCCGTGTTGGGATTCAGCAGAAAATCAGTGACCTGCCCTGGCGCTAACGGCAGGGTCGCCTGAAATTGATCGGTATTGTAGGACTTCAAATCTATCGTATTGGCCATGCTGTCATCGTCAAACAGATTGGCATTGGCATCAGGCTGGTAGGGTTGTGGCGCGGGTTCAGGCGGCAGTTCAATTTTCCGTTTCAGAATGTCGCGCGACATTTCATATTCAATAGCGTCGATTTTTCTCTCGGTCGCTCTTGCTATGTGGCGTTGCGCCATAATGGAATTGGCAAATTCGGCACTCGTATTGGCGGTCAGGCCAGTCGTCGTTGCGGGGCTATCCTTGGCTGTTTTTCTGTCAGCCGTGGATGACTTCTTGACCCCATTTTTTTTTTTGCCGAATATTGAAAAAATCACTGCCTTATTCCTGCTGAGGTTTTAAACAAATTATTTTAGCAACAAACTGGTTGGTGGAGGTTCTTCCCAATTTGAGTATATTCATTTTTGATGCGTGGTGTAAATCCGGAAACACTTTTTTACATCGACAACACGGCAATTTCTGATCTGGGACAAACTTTCACGAGGTTGACCCGTGCGCTCTGGTCGGCAACGTTACAGGTGGCCGTGGCCTTGTCACCCGATTTTTTGCCCCATCATACATTAATTGATCATTTTTATAACGAAAAAATTGAAATCCGGTCGACATTCTGTTCTGGTTGTGGCGGCAGAAGTCGGCCTGCCTTAATAAGAACGGGCGGCATTACCATCGGATAAGCCACCCATCTTTCAATTCTTAACGATTGATTGCACCGAACTCTGCCGCAAGTCGGGAAAACAGCCTGTTGCAGGGCGATGTCAGGATTAAAACGCGTTAATCACCGTAAAGTTTCTGTTTCAGTTCACGGCGTTGCTGGGCCTCCAGGGATAAATTCGCCGTCGGGCGTGCCAGTAATCGTGCAATGCCGATAGGTTCACCCGTTTCCTCACACCAGCCGTATTCACCTGCATCTATCAGTGCGATCGACTGCTGAACTTTTTTAAGCAGTTTTCGTTCGCGATCACGGGTTCGCAGTTCCAGCGCGTGCTCTTCTTCTATGGTGGCTCGATCAGCGGGGTCAGGGACCAGGACTGTTTCACGCAGATGTTCAGTGGTTTCATCTGCATTTTTTAAAAGGTCTTTTTCCAGTTGCTGCAACCGAGCCTTGAAAAAAGCCAATTGTGCCTCGTTCATATAATCCTTGTCGCTCATCTTCAGAATTTCTTCTTCTGTGAGGAGGCCGGATTTTTTGCTGGTTGCTGCACTTGTTTTGGTAGTTTTAGTTGCCACTTCGCATACTCTCGATACGACGATTTTATATAAGAACAGCCATCAAATGACTGCGCGCCCCTGCTGAAAGTGACTTATCGTCAAAATCAGCAACCTGATAGTTTATACCAGACATTGCTCCAAACCGCTAATAATTATACTTTTTGGTAAATTGTTGCCAATAAACACAATTTTACTTTCTTTTAGTTCATCTATTTCCCAGCGGCGCCCCAAGTCACTGCCCATGATCTGGTGCACGCCCTGAAAAACAACTTTATGATCCGCGCCCTGCATGTAAAGTATGCCTTTATAGCGCATCATCTGCGGACCATAATCCGTGATTATTCCACTTAAATATCCATCAAGCAATGTTGCATTAAAGGGACGCTGACTTTTAAAAACGAAGGCTGAAATGTCGTCGGAATGCGCCCGCCTGTCGTGGTGGTGGTCACAATGTTCGTCGTGCACGTGGGTCTCGTCATGCTCCTCATGCAGGTCCTGGACACGCAGGAACTCGGTGTCAATCGACAATTTGTCATTCAGATTAAAGCCTCGCAAATCGACGATATCTTTTATCGGAACCTGGCCAAAATGCACGTTGTTGATCGGGGCACGCGGGTTAATGAATTTGAGCCGGTTGGTCAGCGCCGACAGATCGTTTGCACTGACCAGATCCGTTTTACTGATATAAAGCCTGTCGGCGAACCCAACCTGACGCTGAGCCTCCTGATGCTGATCCAGTTCTGCCATCCCGTGTCTGGCGTCAACAACCGTAATGATTGCGTCCAGCATATACTGACTTGCGACAAATTCATCAACAAAAAAAGTTTGCGCAACGGGGCCGGGATTCGCCAGTCCGGTTGTTTCGATCACCAAATGATCAAATGTTATTTCACCCGCCTGCCTTTTTTCAGCCAGATTGGTCAGCGCAACTATCAGATCACCACGGACCGTGCAACAGATGCAGCCATTGTTCATCTCAATGATCTGCTCCTTTGTATTTCGATGCAGGATCTCATTGTCTATGCTTTCCTCACCGAATTCGTTCTCGATGACGGCAATGTGCAAGCCATGATCTTCATGCAGTATGCGATTTAATAACGTGGTTTTTCCGGCGCCTAAAAAGCCGGTCAGGATGGTGCTGGGGATAAGTGCCATTAGTGATAAGGTGGTTATTTAAGTTTTGCCCGAGGGTGGGCGGCATCATAGGTTCTGGCTAAATGCTGAAAATCAAGTGAAGTATAGACCTGGGTTGAGGCGATCGAGGCATGTCCCAGCAATTCCTGTACTGCGCGTAAATCACCTGACGATTGCAGAACATGGGAAGCGAATGAGTGACGCAGTACATGCGGGTGCACGTCACTGCTCAGATTCAACTTTTTAGCGTGCGCTTTGATGCGTAACTGGACCGAACGTGCTGACATCCGCGTGCCCCGCTGAGTCAGGAACAAGGCGTTTTTTTCCGTTTTAACCAGAGCGGGCCTGACGGCAAGCCAGTGTGTCAGTGCGCTGATGGCGGCACTGCCTATCGGGACTTCACGGGTTTTGTTTCCTTTTCCTGTGACGTGCACCATCTGTTCAGGCAGGTCGATCCATCCGGCTGACGTGTGGGTGGCGGAGTTGCAGTAGGCCTGATCCAGATTAACCAGTTCAGAAACCCGAAGTCCGCTGGAATACAGCAGTTCAAACATGGCATGGTCAGCAACCTGATTGATGCTGTCGCCCGTTGCGTGTTCCACCAGATGCACGGCGTCATCAACGGACAGTGCTTTGGGTAAATTTTTGCCGCGTCGGGGTGCTTTGATGCCCATTACCGGGTTAGTCGTGGCATTTTCCTGATTGGATAACCACGAAAAAAAACCTCGCCAGCACGACAGGTGTCGCGCGATGGAGCGTGGTTGCAATTGCCGGCTGTGTAATTGATTAGCCAGTTTGCGGATCTGTGCCGGCCTCACCTGCTGCGGCGCAGTCGTTGCAAATAAAATCGACAGACTGGTTAAATCGGCCTGATAATTTTTAATCGTATGCGGGGAATACTTTCTGACATGACGTAAATAATCAAGGAAACGCAAACAGTCAGGGTGCAGAACGGTTGCGGTTTCCCTGATTGTGTCCATGGTACTTATTTAATCAGACAGGCCAGTGCCGCACTGGCGGTTTCTGCCAGTTGCGCCAAAAAATCAGTGGCCATATGACTGCTGAAACGACTCTTGTCCGGCGAACCGAGAACAAGCAATCCCACCACTTTGCCTTCCGCACGTAAGGGCAGCATGGCCAGGGATGCGACCGGCATGTCCAGCCAGGACGCAGCTTCAAAATCCCTGTTTTCGCCGCAGAATGGTGTTGCCAGTCCACTCGCAAACAGACGGATGGTGTCACTGGTGGGCGCCGCAAACCAGGTATGTTCAAAGTCGTCCGCCACATTCCACAGTCGCAGCGAGACATGGGGCAGGGAAAATATTTCTTTTAGATTGGTGGTCAGGATATGCGGTAAATCGACATCGTTTCGGGCCAGTAACAGTGCGTTTGCCCATTTTTGAAACTTGGCATTGGAGTGATCATTTTCATGTGCCTGTCGCATCAATTCAGATAAACGCAATTCAAGATGCCGATATTTCTCACGTACCACTTCCATCTGCCGCTCCTGCAGGGACACTGCACGGCCCAGCAATGGACTGGATAATTTGATTTTTCCCAGCAGTTCAGCATGTTCTTCAAAAAAACAGGGATTGGATGCCAGGTATTGAGCCACTTCGGATTGATTCATTGGGTGTATTCCCTTCACTTATTACAGATTAATTTCGCCATCAAAAACCTTGACGGCAGGGCCGGTCAGGAAAACCGACTGGTCAGGACCGTCCCAGCGTATGCTCAGTTCGCCACCGCGCGCAGTCACCCTGACCGGCGAGGTCAAACGGCCGAGTAAAATACCAGACACAACAGCGGCACAGGCCCCCGTGCCACAGGCAAGGGTTTCGCCCACTCCACGTTCAAATACCCGTAATTTGATGTGCTGCGGATCAACAATTTGCATGAAACCGGCATTGACCCGGGCCGCAAAGCGCGGATGATGTTCAATTTGTGGGCCTATGGCAGCCACATCGACAGCGTCCACATCATCAACAATTTGCACCGCGTGTGGATTTCCCATGGATACAACAGAAATCAGAATCCTGTTTTTGCCGATCTCGAGCGGCCACAGCGACGCATTTCCGTCGGGCTTGCATTTGAGTCCTTTGGTATCAAACGGGATGTCTGCAGGGTTCAGGACCGGCGGATTCATGTCCACGGTGACATTGCCGTCCTCTTCGAGATTAAGTTCAATGATGCCCTTCATGATTTCAACCCGCATGCGCTTTTTCTTGATCAGCTTTTTTTCGTGGACGAATTTAACAAAAGCACGTGCGCCGTTGCCGCAATGTTCGACCTCGCCTCCATCCGCATTGAAAATCCGGTAGTGAAAATCCACGTCAGGAATGGCAGAGCGTTCCACCACCAGCATCTGATCCGCACCCACACCAAAGCGACGGTCGGCTAACGCCTTCCATTGGTCAGGGCTAAAGTGAATTTGCTGGTGAATACCGTCAAACACCAGAAAATCATTGCCTGCGCCTTGCATTTTTGTGAATTTTATTTTCATGCTGCCTTTTCGATGTTTGGGGTGGTATATACAATCGGGTATCGCTGGATTATAGGCTGCCCGATGTTTGCAGGCAATTGAAGTGTTGGTATTTGGGACTCATGCAAAACCGGTGCGCGCCAGAGGCTTCGGGACCTTTGGCACAAGTGCCTGTCCCCGATCGGCCATTACCCGGAAAAGTTAAGTTTTTGATAGTGTTATGCCTCGCCATGGTGACTTACTTTTGGTACAGGTCAGGTTCTCCGTCCGGGCGAGTTTTGAATCGGCGATGTGACCAGAAATATTCTGCCGGTGTCAACCGTATCTGCTCTTCCAGGAAGCTATTCATAAACCGGGTTGCAGCGACAATGTCATCCCCGGGGTAATCTTCCCAGGCAGGGTGAACGGTGACCCGCCAACCCTGGTAATCGGGCAGCATCGTGGCAATAACCGGTACGACTTTGGCACTGGTTGCAGCGGCTATGCGCGCCGGTGCGGTCAGCGTGGCCGCCGGGATACCAAAAAAAGGCACAAATTCTGCATCCTTCCTGCCAAAGTCCATATCGGGTAGCATTAAGAAGCCGTACCCTTCGCGCATGGCGCGAATAATGGGTTTTACACCTTCTGCACGAGCCAGTAGACGGACCAGTCCGAAGCGGTTTCGACCGTTTTTCAAAGCCTGATCGAACACGGCATTTTTTTGTGGCGCATAGATGGAGCAGATCGGGGTTTGCAATACCAGACCAATGCCTGCGACGTCCAGACTGACGAAGTGCGGGCAGAGCAGAATCACCGGACCTGCCGCGATCAGGTCAAGTGGGGCTCCCGGTTCAACCCGGATAAGCTTTTTTACCCGCTCTTCGCTGCTCCACCACAAAATGCTGCGTTCAAAAACGCTGCGCGCATAGGCTTTGAAGTGCTGACGGGCAATGCGTTTTCGTTCTGCTTCAGTCAGTTCCGGAAAACACAGGCGCAGGTTGGTCAGTGTAATGTGGCGTCGAGATGGCAGGATCCAATAGAAGAGCGTGCCGACAATTTCGCCAAATCGACCCAAAACGGGCAACGGTAAAAAGTGCAGCAACCACATGAATCCCAAAAGTAATCGCATAGTCAGTTATCGTCTTTGCTGGTAGTTGGCAGGGTTGTTGATGCATGAGCCGGTATCTTGTAACGGTTGTAGCTCCAGAAATATTCTGAGGGGCAAAAACTGATCAGTTTTTCCATGGCCTGATTGATGGCAGTGGCCTGTTGTTCAGGCGTACCGGACACGCTGAGAGCGGTCAGTTGTTCGAAGGGGACAAAGCGGATTAAATAACCCCTCGCCCACGGCAGCCGTTCGGCATAAGTGAGGATGATGGGTGCCCCGGTCATCGTGTGGAGTTTGGATGACAGTGTCATTGTATAAGCGGGCCGTCCAAAAAAATCGGCCCAGACACCTTCGCCCTCCTGGGGTACCTGATCGGGTAACAGGCCGACGGCACCGCCTTTTTTCAGCGCTTTCAGCATCTGTTTTACGCCGCCCAGATTGGCCGGCGCCAATAACAGGTTCGTGCGCGAACGAGCTCCCATCATTAAGGGTTGCAGCGTCTTTTTTCTGGGCGGGCGATATAGGGCAGTCAGGGTGGTTTTAACCGCAATCGCCTGAGCAATAATTTCAAAACAGCCTAAATGCGGCGTCAGGAAGATGACGCCTTTGTTCTGGTCCAGCGCCTGTTGCGCGACAGGCCAGTTTTCTATCGTTGCCTTGGCCAGCACTCTTTTGGGATCGGCAAACCAGATAAACGGTAATTCCAGAATGCTTTTACCCGCTTCGGAAATGGCCTGCACTGTTGACGTTTCAAATCCGGCCAGGCGAATATTTTCCGTGAGACGTCGCCGGTATGCGGGACTGAGTAAATAGACCAGCCATCCTAACGTGGCACCGATTCCATGCAGAACGGGGAGAGGTATAAATGACAAGAAACGAAATAAAGCAATCAGCATAATGCCTTGGATGCATGTGAGCAAATTATTCTTAAAAGGCGTAAAATAGCACGAAATCCAGCTTTGGAAGCAGTGGTCATGCGTTGCATCCGAATTGTTTTCGTGGGTTAAACTTGATAAAATAGTACAATTTACTTGTTCAGTAAAAAGTTCACTAAAAGGTGCGCCAAAAGGTTCACCAATAGGTTCACTAACAGGTTCACTACCGGATTCATTCAGCAGCCCTGGCAAAGTGAGCTGTGGACAACCGCCGAGTTAACAGACAACTTGCGAGGCGGTATAGAAATTCCGCTAAAGCGTCGCAGGCTCTCTGTATCTGCGACTTGGACAACCAAAAGCATAGGAGCCAACCATGGCAAATGAATATCTTTTCACCTCTGAATCGGTTTCAGAAGGTCATCCTGACAAAGTCGCCGATCAAATCTCTGACGCCATTCTGGACGCGATTTTAGCCCAGGATCCGCGCGCCCGGGTCGCGGCCGAAACTCTCTGTAATACGGGGTTGGTGGTGCTGGCCGGCGAAATTACAACTCATGCCAACGTTGACTATATAAGTGTCGCACGGGACACAATTAAACGTATCGGCTATGACAACACCGACTACGGCATTGATTATCGCGGTTGCGCCGTCATGGTTTGCTACGACAAGCAGTCGCCTGATATTGCGCAGGGTGTCGACGAGGGACGCGGTCTCGATCTCGATCAGGGTGCAGGTGATCAGGGTTTGATGTTTGGTTATGCCTGTGATGAAACGCCCGATTTAATGCCGGCGGCCATTTATTACGCTCACCGTATTGTTGAGCGGCAGTCGCAATTACGCAAAGATGGGCGCTTGCCCTGGTTGCGTCCGGACGCCAAATCGCAGGTCACCTTGCGTTATGTCAACGGAAGGCCGGTAGCGATTGATACTATCGTCCTTTCAACCCAGCATTCGCCAGACATGTTGCATAAGGCAATCGAAGAAGCCGCCATTGAAGACATTATCAATCCGGTTGTTCCGAAGGAATGGTTGCAGGAGACCAAGTACCTGATCAATCCGACCGGACGTTTTGTGATTGGCGGTCCACAAGGTGATTGTGGATTGACCGGTCGAAAAATCATTGTTGATACGTATGGTGGAGCCTGCCCGCACGGGGGTGGGGCATTTTCAGGGAAAGATCCCACCAAGGTCGATCGTTCGGCTGCCTATGCGGCACGTTACGTGGCAAAAAATATAGTCGCGGCAGGCCTGGCGCGCCAGTGCCAGATTCAGATCAGCTACGCCATTGGCATCGCCAAACCCATAAACATCACTGTCTATACGGAAGGTACGGGCGTTATACCTGACGAAAAAATCGAGCAGCTGGTGCGCGAATTTTTTGATTTGCGGCCCAAAGGCATCGTACAGATGCTGGATCTGCTGCGGCCCATATACCAAAAAACCGCAGCCTATGGTCATTTCGGCCGCGAAGAGCCCGAGTTTACCTGGGAGCGAACTGATAAAGCAGCCGCGCTGCGTGATGCCGCCGGATTAAAGTAAAGCAAAAGGAAAATAACGACGGTGCGATTCTTTTTTGTCAGCAGTTTGCTTTCCCTGGGGGTGCTGAATCCATCTCTGGCGGACGGCGCAAAATCTTTCGCAGCTCCCTTGGTCGCAGCAACATCGGTCGCACCGCCGTCTGTCTTGAGTCAGGCAAAAAAGCCGTCAAACTCGACCGGGCAATGGTGCACACCGCTGGTAAACCGATTGCCGAAATTGACGTTAGCCCAATGTCAGAGCAGCGAACTGCAGGTCAGCGGTGCCGTATCTAACAAGGGCTTTCCCTTATTGATCAGGGATATCCCGGCGAATGTCAATTCAGTCGCTTCACCGCAAAAAGTACCGGTCAGAATTCTTCTGATCGGCGGAATACACGGGGATGAAAAAACGGCGTCGGCCATTGTATTCAAATGGCTGGATAAACTGAATTCACCTGTCATCCGGTCGACCAATGAATTTCATTGGAAAATTGCGCCGGTGGTCAACCCGGATGGAATGCTCGCGCCCAAATCAACC
The DNA here is from genome assembly GCA_903893945.1 of uncultured Oxalobacteraceae bacterium. Taxonomy (GTDB): domain Bacteria; phylum Pseudomonadota; class Gammaproteobacteria; order Burkholderiales; family Burkholderiaceae_D; genus Solimicrobium. Next base: position 44,439 of record CAITOF010000096.1, read on the forward strand.
CGGGTGAACGCTCATGGCGTGGACCTGAACCGGAACTTCCCGACACCCAACTGGCTTGTTGAAGCCCCCGAATACTGGCGAAAAAAAACCAAAAGTGATCCGCGCCGTTTTCCGGGAAAGGCGCCACTTTCAGAACCGGAAAGCCGCTGGGTCTTTAATCAGATGGAGCAGTTTCAGCCCGACGTTATCATTTCAGTGCACGCGCCTTTTGGTGTGCTGGATTTTGATGGTTCCGGAACCCCGCCCAGCAAATTTGGACGCCTGATGTTTAATCGCGTCGGTGTTTATCCCGGTTCGCTGGGCAATTACGGGGGGCGCCACAAGGACATACCCGTGGTCACCATAGAACTGCCGAATTCGCAACTGATGCCGTCAGATGCGGAGGTCACGCGGATATGGCAAGATATGGTGAATTGGGTGCAACTGAACATTTCTTCCCAGGTAAAAGTGGCGGCCAATTAGAACGCCGCTACAGGAGCAGCGCATTGTCCCTGGCATGACCTGCCTGAATCGCGCCTGCCTTGCGCAAATAAACACCGGAAAGAGGCTGCAGTGACGTTTTTTCAATTAATTTTCAATTTCGTCAATCGACACAAGCGTCACTATGTGGCTGCCGCACTGATGTTGCTGGCGGTTGGTCTTTTGACCGTGTGGATTCCACGTCAGGTCGGTCATCTGGTGGATGAACTGGTCGCAGGACAGGCCACCCGGCGATGGATCCTTGAGCAGCTGGCCGTCCTGTTGCTGGTGGGTGTCACGATATATTTTTTGCGTGTCGGCTGGCGCATGCAGCTGTTTGTCGCTTCTTACCAGTTAGGCGTGCAATTAAGAACGGAACTTTATAAACGACTCTGTTTGCAGGGGCCTGACTTTTTTCAGCAGCAACGGACCGGTGATTTAATGGCGCTTGGCACGAATGACGCCGATGCCATCGAACTCGCGGCGGGTGAAGCAATGCTGGCAGGATTTGACGGGACCATGACGTTGGTGATGGTCCTTGCCATGATGTTTTTGGGCGTGGATTGGCGATTAACGCTGGTTGCCCTGTTGCCGTTTCCCTTGATGGCAATGGCATTCAAACGGATTACACAGCAAGTGCACGATGCATCGCATGAGGCGTTGAGCTGCTTCAGCAGGTTAAATGATCAGGTTCAGGAAAGTCTGGCAGGGGTCCGAACAGTGCGGGCACTGGGACTTGAATCACGTAATGCCAGACAATTTGCCGTATTGGCACAACGCGCTTCCGACGCCAGCTTACGCGCTCAACGGTGGGAGGCGGCCTATGAGCCTGCAGTTGGACTTGCCTTGACAGCGGCCGGATTTTTAACTTTGGCGTCGGGTGGTTATCTGGTTTGGCATAATCAGTTAAGCATCGGTGCTTTGACCAGTTTTACCATGTATTTAGGCCAGTTGATCTGGCCGATGTTTGCGGCAGGCTGGGTACTCTCGCTGATTGAACGGGGTCGCGCCGCGTGGCGGCGTCTGGAGCCCATTTTGAGTTTGCCGCTGTCGATTGACGATACCGGAACCCTGCAAACGCCCCCGCAGGGATCTGTCAGGATTGAGCATGTTCATTTTGCTTATCCGGAACAGGCCGAAGCGGCCCTGCAAGGGGTAAGTCTGACGCTCAACCAGGGTACGACCGTCGGACTGGTGGGCCCCACGGGGGCCGGGAAATCAACGTTGATCCGCCTGTTGTTAAGACAATACTCGGCGCAGCAGGGCGAGATCAGCTGGGGTGGAGTGGCGCTAGAGCAATATGAATTGGAGAATTTACGCCGGCATATCAGTTGGGTGGCCCAGGAACCTTTCCTGTTCTCCGCGACGGTTTCTGAAAACATCAGCCTGGCAAAACCGGACGCCACGCAGGCCGAGATCGAGCAGGCTGCACAACTGGCATCGGTCCACGAGGATATCATGCGGTTTCCGCTCGGATATGCAACGCTGGTCGGTGAGCGTGGAGTCACCCTGTCGGGCGGACAACGACAGCGTGTCGCCATCGCACGCGCCTTACTCACCAACAGTTCATTGCTGCTGCTGGACGATGCATTATCGGCCGTTGATACGGGAACCCAGACAACCATCCTGCACCACTTACGCGGCGCAAGGCTGGGGCGGTCCGTGCTGATCGTCAGCCATCGCCTGAGCGCGGTGGCCGATGCTGATCATATTGTGGTCATCCGGAACGGGAAAATAGCGGAACAGGGGACCCATGCGCATTTGCTGGCTGAGCAGGGTTGGTATGCAAGTCAATGGCGTTACCAGCAATTGGAGGCATCGTTAGATGAATCCGATTAATCTGGAAAGTCCGATACCCGGAAATGAAAAATGGCAGGCAGTTCAGTTACTTAAACAGTCTGCCCGAGAAGATTACGCCCATATCTGGACAGGTATTGTGCTGCTTTCAATAGCGGCGGGACTCGAAGCCGCAGGTCCCTTGCTCGGAAAAGCATTCATAGATAATTACCTGGTGCCAAAACGGGCGGACCTGCTGATGACCGGGTTATTGTTAATCGGTATTTTTGCGACCGGTTGCGTGGCTACCTGGGTGCGTTACCTGCAGTTGATGCGCCTGGCCGGTGTCGCAATGCGGTCAGTACAGCGTCTGCGGGAACGGGTTTATGCACACGTAATGCGGTTGCCGATGCGTTTCTTTGATAAGGCAATAACCGGACAACTGGTCAGCCGGGTTACCAACGATACCGAATCGGTAAAAAATTTATATGTGCAGGTATTGTTCGTCATGCTCGACAGTTCAATCGTTGTCTCTGGTGCACTGGTTGCGATGGCCTGGCTCGACTGGCGCCTGATGCTGATTGTGGTAACGCTGATTCCTGCCATGGTGGTGATCGTGTGGTTGTACCAGCGCTGGAGCGCTCCGGCTGTGGCGCGTGCACGCCAATTGCGCAGCGAACTGAATGCGCAACTGGCTGAAAGTATTGCGGGCATGACCGTGTTGCAGGCCAGCCTTGCAGACCGGCGCTTCAGTGAGCGATTTCGCGTAACCAATCAGACACATTACCAGGCACGCATTTCGGAATTGCGTGCCAACGCCTGGTTGCTGCGGCCGGCACTTGATTTGTTGAATTCGATATTGCTGGTTCTCGTTATATACAGTTTCAGCCAGCGCAGCTTCAGCGGCATTGAGGTTGGCATTTTATATGCATTTGTCAGTTATATTGCCCGTGTGGTCGATCCGCTGATTCAGATCACGATGCAGTTTGGACAGATACAGCAGGCGGTGGTATCGGCCGCACGGGTAAATACGTTGCTCAGGGAGACGACAGAACGGTATCCGGAATCCACCCGGCAGCTGACCAGTGGCCGTGTCGCTTTTCACGATATCAGTTTTGGTTATGATGCAGCCCATCCGGTGCTGACCAATATTAACCTGACGATCAACGCGGGAAGTTTTTACGGCATTGTCGGACACACGGGAAGTGGCAAGTCAACACTGCTTAGCCTGCTGTTGCGGTTTTACACGGCACAATCGGGTCGCATCGAGCTGGATGGTTTTCCCCTGGCAGAACTGAGTGAAGAAGAGTTTCGTCTGAAGGTGGGCCTGGTGCCGCAGGAGCCGTTTTTGCTGGCCGCCAGCGTGCGTGACAACATAGCAATGGGTCGCAACCTGTCACAACAGGAGGTGGAAACGGCCGCGAAAAGCGCGCACATCCATGAATTCATACAGCAACTGGTTCATGGATACGACACAGAATTGGGAGAAGGTGGCGCCAAATTGTCAACCGGACAAAAACAGTTGCTGGCCATCGCGCGCGCGCTGGCCGGCAAGCCGGTTTTACTGTTGTTGGATGAGGCTACCTCGCACATCGACAGTGAAACCGAGCGAGTGGTGCAATCCGCCCTGAATGACTTGCGCGGCAGGGTCACCCTCATCGCGATTGCACATCGATTGTCGACCATACGCGATGCTGACCAGATCATTGTGCTGAATCACGGGAAATTGGTGGAACAGGGGCGCCATGCTGAATTAATGGATTTGACGGCGGGAATCTACCAGAAATTATACCTGTTGCAGGCGCTGGAGGACTGAGTTCCGGACAGATCCTGTGTCCCGATCAGTAGTCAAATTTAGTGCGCAGATTTTTGATTTGACCACGAAGTTTTTTGTCATCAACACGCCTGGACTTTGCGGCTCTTGAGGGTTTGGTGGGGTACCTTACTGCCGGCGTGTGACTGGCATGGAGTACGATGTCATGCAGACGGCGTATCGCATCCTCCCTGTTGCGCTCCTGGGTTCGATGAGATTGTGCCTTCAGCACCAGCACACCCTGTTTGGTAATGCGTTGATCGCCTGAGGTTAATATCCGGTCTTTGATAGCTTGTGTCAGACTGGATCGGGTAATATCAAAACGCAAATGAATTGCCGACGACACCTTGTTGACGTTTTGACCGCCCGCCCCCTGCGCGCGCATTGCGCTGATTTCAATCTCGTCGGGCGGTATGGTTATTTCCGGGTTTTTCATTGGAATAATGGCTGATGTCCGGAAGCTGCATTGCAGATTCAGGGTTGGCATGGCTGCAGTATGCTACAAATCTATACTTTATATTGATAGTTATTGTAGTTTCGTTTTGGTTAGAATTGCGTGTTTGCTGAGCCATTTCGTGCAACTTCTGCAAGACTACTATAAATTTATGCGTGCTCTGTCCTACTCGCTACTTCTGGTTTTATCCGCACAGTACGCAATACCGTCATGGGCGATTGAACTGACGCAGGCGTCAGCTTCTCAGGAATCGACGGCAAATAATGCGCCTGCGCAAGAAAATTCGACCCCGCCTGCACCGTCAGACAGCGCAAGCCCGAGTCACCGGGATTCGACGTCCACGGTAGCGCCGAAAACCAATGCGGTTCCCCAAATCGTCATTAACGGTACGCCGCAAACCGATCTGGATGTGCGGAAACAGTCGACCGCGTCAAAAATTGTGATTGGCCGCGATGAACTTGACCGCGATGGTGACACGTCAGTCGGTGAAATCCTGAAGCGCTTACCCGGAGTGACGGTGGGTGGAAAGCCGGGCCGCGGCGGTGATATCCGTATGCGTGGCATGGGCAGTGGCTATACCCAGATACTGATTAATGGCGAACGCATGCCGCGCGGATTTTCGCTGGACACCTTGTCGCCTGATCAAGTCGAGCGGATAGAAATCATACGTGCACCTGTGGCGGAATTTACGACTCAGGCCGTAGCCGGGATCATCAATATCGTATTACGTGAGGATTACAAGCAAAAAGATACCCAATTGAGACTGTCCGACGGTGTCGAGCAGGGCCGCAATGCGCCCGCTGCGTCGATTTCGGCACCTGGTGAGCTCGGTGATCTTTCGTATACATTATCAGGTTCGGTATTTCAGAACCGGCGACGTGACGAGTCACTGACCGACAATATAATCGACGATGAACAGGGCCAGCGTATTGTGGATCAGGATATCACCACGACCACGGGCGTTCATCTGTCGCCGCGGTTTGACTATAAATTGTCCGCCAGCGATAAATTGGTTCTGCAACCTTTCATCATGTACTCGAATTCGCAAACTGGCGGCACCAGTCTGCTGGATCAGCTCAATGACCAACCCGCACCGTATCAGGTTGCCGATTGGCATTCAGGGGTCAATTCGTTTGTTTCACGTTTGTTTGCGAATTACACGCATCGGATGGAAGGAGGTGCCAGGCTGGAATTTAAAATTGGTCTCGGGAAGTCGGAAAATGATACGCTCACCAATCGCACGCAGGCCGGAGTGGAGTCGGGTTACCATGATCTGTTTACCCGATACGATATCAGTGATTTCAATAACAGCATTGGCGCAAAGTATTCCGTCATTCTTTCAAGCGGTCACAGTCTGGTGACAGGCATAAATGCAGACTGGACCAGAAGGAATGAAGCTGAGGTGGCCACGGATAACGGTGCCCCGACCTTTGATAATTCTGGCGACAATCTGAATGCCGGGATACGGCAACTGGCCGCATTCATGCAGGACGAATGGGACATTAGCACGAACTGGTCTGCCAATGCCGGGCTGCGCTGGGAAGGTATTCAAACGGCCAGTACGCTGCCAGCGGGGGAGATCGTCAACCAGAGTGGAGTATGGAGTCCGCTGTTCCATCTTCTCTGGCGCATACCGGATTCAAAAAATGATCAGCTGCGCATGGCGCTGACGCACAGTTACCGTCCGCCAGTTCTGAATGATCTGGTTACGTTGCCCGTACTTGCACAGAATAACAGTCCGATCAATCCGGACAGGACAGGTAACCCCTATTTGAAACCCGAACTGGCAAATGGGCTGGATATCGGTTACGAACATTATATTTCGCACACCGGCATACTCGCGGCAAACTTTTTCTATCGCGACATTCATGACCTGATGCGCCACGAAGTCTCGCTCGAGAACGGTCGCTGGGTGGCTGCGCCGATAAATCTGGGAAACGCGACGACACATGGCATTGAACTGGAAGCAAAATTTGATCTGGTCGACTTTTTCCCCGAATCACCCGCTGTTTCATTGCGAAGCAATTACAGTCATTTCTGGTCACAGGTAGATGCCATACAGGGGCCCAATAATCGAATCGATCAACAGCCATCCCAAACAGCCAATCTTGGGCTGGATTATAAAATGGCGACGTTGCCATTGACGATGGGGGGCAGCATTAACTGGACGCCCGCTTATGTTGTGCAAACCAGCACAACCCAGGGAAATTCCATTGGGCTGAAAAGGCAGCTGGATTTTTACGGATTGTGGAAATTCAGCCTGGTTTCGCAACTGCGATTAAGCGTCAATAATTTTATTAACAGTGACTATGGCACCAGCACATTTTCGACTTTAGGTTTTCCTGAAGTGTCGAACGTTAATTCGCCCACCTACACCACCTTCATTCTGCGCTGGGAACTCAAGTACTGACCATTACGCCGGTGTTAAGCAGCGGCCTGGTTATATTTTTACCATGATTCAGCGCGTGCTCCGACCGTTCTGAGATTCGCTGGTCACTTTGCCAATAGATATGTACACCGATTTGGCAGTTTAACTTGGTTTCCCATGTGCATTTACTATACTGACCCCATTCAGTATCACCCCACCGGCCTCCATTTTTGCAGCCAGCTTATGAAAATTAATGCCACGAAGGTTCGTTTCAGCATCATTTTGGTGACGACGTTACTTTGTCTTGGATGGGCTGCGGGGGTCTGGATTGTTGAGTCCGATCAAATCCAGCAGAAAGCGAAAATCCTTTTTGACAAGGAAGATGACAATACGAAGAATCGTGGGGAAGCCATTTCTGCCGATCTGCAACGCAGTTTAAGTGTTTTGTACGGATTGCCGGAAGTCATCGGATCCTGGGATGAGGTAAAAAATGTGGTGAAATCCTATCCCCAGTCCGACGAACCGGAGGCCAAACGACTGGCAAACATCCTGTCAGCAAAAAATGCATCACGAACTGAGCACCTCAATCAATTGTTGTTGTTGGCAAAAAAAGATTTTTCAGTCGATATCATCTGGCTGCTGGATTTGAACGGCGATTGTGTTGCAGACAGTAATTACAATACATCCGCTTCCCTGATGGGTAACAATTTCAAAGAGCGCAATTATTTCAATATTGCAAAAGCGGGTGGTTTCGGTTATCAATTTGCCATTGGCAAGGTCTCCAAAACCAAGGGGCTTTATTTTTCCGCTCCGGTGCTGGTCGATAGCCGAGTTGTTGGTGTCGTGGTCGTTAAAGTGGATATTACGCGACTGGCTAAAAACATCAATTTTTCAAACTCATTCCTGGTCGATGAAAATGGCGTCATTATTTTATCGGACAACCCGGAATTTGATTTAAAGGTGGTACCGCAGAACACGATCAAGACCATGTCGTTTGACCTGAGAAAATCCATTTACGCCCGTGATGAATTGGAGACCCTTTATATTCAGCCCTGGTCAGACGGGAAGTATCCGCGATTGTCGAAAATTGCCGATTTCGGTGAGCCTTTTGTGTTGAACATAACCAATGTGAACGAAGGCGAATTACAGATTTATGTTTTTTCATCGGCCAGGGAAATTTTATTGCTGGACCAGGAGTTGTTGCGTCTTTTTCTCCTGCTAACCTTCTGCGGCGTGGCGGTCATCATCATCGCCGGTGGCATTGTACTGACGCTGCATGCAAAACACCTGACCAATCAATTCATGCAATTGCAGCATGATGAGCTCAATGAGGCCCAGAAGTTGGCCAAATTGGGCAGCTGGAGTTACGACTATATGTCAGAGCAGCTGCACTGTTCGAGGGTTTTCCTGACCGATTTCCTGTTGCGTGATGATGCCGGCGGCAACCTGACGCCAACACTACATGCGCTGTTGGAAAACGTGCATCCTGACGATAAGGAGCGTGTCAGGGCCGAATTTGAAGGCGGCTTAAAAAGCGGTACCGGGTATACCGTGGAATATCGGTTAATAAGGAAAAATGGCGAGATACGGAATGTGATCGGGAATGCGGTAGTAAGGAAAGATTCCAAAGGTCATCGCCTGAAAGTGACAGGCACGTGCAAAGACGTGACGGAAGAACAGCGCAATTTGCGCGCCATCGAAGACAGTGAAAATCATTTGCGCAATGTGCTGAATTCGTCGTTAATCGGTATTATCCAGGGCAATGACACAGGTCGAATTCTGGAAATGAACCAGGCATTTATGACGCTGACGGGATATTCAGCTGAAAATCTGGTTGAGGGTAAATTGAAGTGGAAAGATATCGCCTCGGACAGTTTTCAATCCCTGAATTCATCGCACATATTCGGGAAGGTAAAGTCACCGTCACCTTTTGAAATGACCTTAACCTGCAGCAATGGCAGTGCCATACCCGTACTGATCGGTATGGCAAGAGTCGAAGATGCCCGGAGCGAATGGGTGTGTTTTGTACTGGACCTGTCCGAACGAAACAGGATAAACCAATTGAAATCCGAATTCATTTCGATAGTGAGCCACGAGTTGCGAACCCCGCTGACCTCAATCAGAGGGTCATTGGCACTGCTGGAAGCCGGTGTGGTCGGTGCTGCAGAGGAAAAGGGCCAGGAACTGATCAAAATTGCGCATAAGAACAGTCAACGGCTGGTGGTGATCATCAACGATATTCTGGATCTGGAGAAATTAAGTGCCGGAAATATGGTGCTGGAAATGCAATCGGTCGAGTTTTCGACAGTGATAAGGCAGGTTATTGAAATCAATAATGAATTAATGCGGCAATATAATGTAACAGTCCGGATTGGCGATCTGCCTGACTCGGCCACCATCTGGGGCGATACAAATCGCGTGATGCAGGTTCTGACCAATTTGATTTCCAATGCGGCAAAATTCTCCCCTGAAGGGGGTGTCGTCGATGTTCATTTGTTAAGAGAGGGGCAATATTGGCGGGTAGAAATTCACGACAGTGGCCCTGGCATCACCGACGAATTCCGGGAACGTATTTTTGGGGCCTTTTCACAATCAGAGCTGACCAATGTGCGCCAGAAAGGCGGCATCGGATTGGGACTCAATATTGCCAAAATAATAGTAGAAAAGATGGAAGGACTGATAGGCTATGAGTCTGCAGAAGGGAAAGGGTCGGTTTTCTGGGTTGCCTTTGTGGCGTTGTAAATGGCGGATAACTGAGGCTGCCAAACAGTAGAATTTTAATAATAAACCCGGCGACGTGCCTGGTCGGGGGCACTTGGAGTGCATTTTGGCAACTGAAAAAGCAGTATAAGTTAACAATTCGAGGAAAATCATTGACGTACTTCCAAACCAAGTTTAAACTTGCGAGTTCCCGATTTTGTTTCCGTATATCATGCAAAGGCAGTTCTGCCTTTATAGAAACCGTGAGCTGCGGCCGTCAATAAGCAGGGATATCAGTAAAAATTTAAACTACCCGCGTGACATTTTAATTAATCGCGAGGATAGATCAGTCCCCGGGCAATCGTTTCCGGGCTTTGTTTAGTATTTATTTATGTTGGGTTAGAACGATGCCAACCATCAATCAATTGATTCGCGAACCACGCAAGTCTGCGCGTGTTAAAAGCAAATCGCCGGCACTGCAAAACAGTCCGCAAAAACGTGGAGTCTGTACTCGCGTTTATACAACAACCCCCAAGAAGCCAAACTCGGCTTTGCGTAAGGTTGCCAAAGTACGCTTAACCAACGGTTTCGAAGTGATTTCGTATATCGGCGGTGAAGGCCATAACC
>CAITOF010000097.1 GCA_903893945.1 uncultured Oxalobacteraceae bacterium
CCCTATGTGTAATCCGGTTCGTAACCCGCGCGATTGTTTAACATGAAACAGGAATTGAAATGAAGCTGCTGCTTGACCTGGTACAACATCACAAATCCGGACGCGCCGTCGGGCTGTATTCGGTGTGTTCAGCCCATCCTGTCGTTATTGAAGCGGCGTTTCTGGACGGACTGAATGGTACCGGTCCCGTATTGATTGAAGCGACCTCCAACCAGGTGAACCAGTTCGGTGGTTATACGGGCATGACCCCGCGGGCATTTCGTGAATTTGTGTTTGCGATTGCCGACAAGGCTGGCTTTCCACGAGAACGGGTGCTACTCGGCGGTGATCACCTCGGACCGAATTGCTGGCAACATGAAGCGGCCGAGGTTGCCATGGCGAAATCGGAAACGCTGATCGCCGACTACATTGCCGCCGGATTTCGGAAAATTCACCTGGATTGTTCGATGTCCTGTGCGGGTGACCCGGTGCCGCTAACCGATGATGACGTGGCTGCGCGCGCGGCACGATTATGTGCCGTGGCTGAAATTACCTGGAAAAAAGTGGGCGGCGAAGCGCCGGTATATGTGATTGGTACGGAGGTGCCGGTCCCGGGCGGTGCCCATGAAGAGCTGGGTGAATTGGCCGTGACGGGACAGCAGGCAGCGCAACAGACAATTATTGTTCATGAGAATTCGTTTGCCGATTGTGGTTTGCAGCAGGCGTGGAAACGCGTGATTGGACTTGTCGTACAACCGGGTGTGGAATTTGATCATCATAAGGTCATTGCTTATCAACCGGAAAAGGCTGCCGGGCTGAGCCGTTTAATCGAATCGCAGCCAGGTATCATTTTTGAAGCGCACTCGACCGATTATCAGACCGCGGCAAATCTTAAAAACCTGGTGCGCGATCACTTTGCCCTGCTCAAAGTCGGACCGGCACTCACCTATGCCCTGCGCGAAACACTTTGGGCCCTGGCTGATATTGAACGTGAATTATTGGGTGTTGCGGGCAGTTCCCATTTTAAACAGGTCGTTATGGCGGCAATGAAAAAAAATCCGGTGCATTGGTCGAAGTATTACACCAATGAATCCACCCTGGATCTCGACCTGCAGTTCAGTCTGAGTGACCGGTTGCGTTATTACTGGAATGATCCTGACATTCAAAATGCGCAATCGACCCTGTTGACAAACTTGACGCGAAAGCCCCTGCCCCTGACCTTGTTAAGTCAGTACCTTCCGCATCAGTATCAGTTGATAGGGCAGGGCAAAATGGCATCGCGGCCCGACAGCATTTTGTGCGAAGGTGTGGCACGGGTTCTGCGGCAGTATCGCCATGCGTGCTCACCGGAATACAATCGTGAATCAATGGAGTTAGAAAATCATGTCTATGGATAGCAGTAAAAAGCTGAATTGGGATTCGACCCGGCTGACCGCTCTGGGAGGAATTTTTACCGCCTCCGAAATCGAACAACAACCCGCGCTCTGGTTAAAAGTGGCTGAATTGCTGGCCAGCCAAAACGAAAAATTGGCCGCCTTTCTTGACCCGTTACTGAGCCGCAGGGAATTGCGGATTATTCTGACTGGCGCGGGTTCGTCGGCATTTATTGGCAAATGCCTGTCCCCCGTGATGCAGAAAAAGCTGAAGCGCCGGATTGAGGCAATCCCGACGACCGATCTGGTGTCCGGACCGCAATGTTTTTTTCAGGCGGATGTGCCGACATTGCTGGTGTCGTTTGCCCGATCCGGCAGCAGCCCGGAAAGTCTGGCCGCTGTCGATCTGGCCAACCAACTATGTCCTGATATTTATCACCTTGTCATAACCTGCAATGAGCAGGGAATGCTGTATCGCCGGAGCGCCAGCAGGAATGCAATGGTCATTCTGTTGCCGGATGAAACCCATGACCGCGGATTTGCGATGACCTCAAGTTATACATCGATGTTGTTATCAGCAGCACTGGCATTTGGCGTCATTGATCCGGCACCGATGAAAATGTCGGCGCTGCATGATGCCGGCAGGGACATCCTCCGGCGTGCCTTGCCATTGCTGGCAGACCTGGTGGCAGGAAACTTTGAACGCGTCGTCTACCTTGGCAGTAACGAACTGTTAGGTCTGGCAGAAGAGTCCGCCTTAAAGCTTCTTGAACTGACCGATGGCCGGGTGGTGGCGACGTTCAATTCGCCGTTAGGGTTCCGGCATGGACCGAAAACAATAGTTAATCCGGAAACCCTGATCATTCTGTTTTTGTCCAACGACCCCTACACCCGCCAGTATGACCTCGATTTGCTGAAAGAACTGGAAGGCGACGGAAAAGCGGCCCGGATCATAGCCATTGGTGCAAAAAATGATTTGACCGAAAGCGCTGACTATTTTGTGGTACCGCAACTGAAAAATGCCAGTGATCTGGAACTGGCTGTGACACTGGTTGTATTCGCACAGATTTTTTCATTCTACCAGTCTCTCGCATTGGGAATCACACCCGATACCCCGAGCGTGTCCGGCACGGTGAATCGCGTCGTGCAGGGCGTGAATATCTATCCACTTGTGAATGGGGCGTGACATGTTTCTGGGCGTGGACGGCGGGGGTACCAAAACGGCATTTGTGCTGATTGACAGCGAGGGAAACATTCGTGCAGAGCATCAGGAAGCGAGCGCCTATTATCTTGAAATCGGGTTTGACCCATTGCAGGCAATGCTTGATCGCGGTACCGAAAAAACACTGTCCCTGGCCGGCATCACAGAGCGTGACCTGAGATATGCCTTTTACGCCTTACCAGCCTATGGCGAAGACAGCCAGGTCACCGATAAATTCGATGCGTTGCCCGCTGCATTTCTGGGTCAGGGTAGATTTGAGTGCGATAATGACATGATAAGCAGTTGGGCAGGTTCGATGGCCTGTGCAGACGGCATTAATATCATCTGTGGTACAGGTTCAATGGCTTATGGTCGTTTCCAGAATCGCGGTGCCCGTTCCGGGGGCTGGGGCGAATTGTTCAGCGACGAAGGTTCCGCCTACTGGATTGCCAGGGAAGGTCTGAATCTGTTTTCAAAAATGAGTGACGGCAGGGCGAACCGGGGGGCATTGCATGAATTGGTCGTCAGGCAGTTTTCGTTGCGCGCCGATCTGGACCTGTGTGGGCATGTCTATTCAACCCTGGGCGTGCAGCGAAGCGCTGTCGCCCAGTTGTCACAGATTGTTGGCGAAGCGGCATTGCTGGGCGATACTCAGTGCAAGGCTATTTTTTATCGTGCTGCCCAGGAGCTGGCCGGAATGATTTTTGCCGTGCGGCGACAGCTGAACGTACCGGACGATATTATTTTTCCTGTTTCCTATTCCGGAGGTGTGTTTGCCAGCGGCGACCTGTTACTGAAACCGTTTCAGGATGCGCTGCTGTCGGGGGCCAATAAATTCAGGCTGGTGCAGCCGGTGTTTTCACCCGCCATAGGGGCCGCCATCTATGCGGCACGCAGGAGCGGCGCGCCGTTGAGTCAGCGCGCTCTGGACCGCCTGAAAAGTCATTTTAAAACGTAAATTACGCTTGGAAAGCGAGTGCGATGAAATACTCTCTGAACTATGTACTCATAATGGTGCTAATGGGTCTTCCCGGGCTTTCCCCCGAGGCTGTTGCCATGGATCCGCATTACCGCATGGAGGACTTCTATAACGTGCCCAAGGTGGATACCCATATGCATTTGCACAGTACCCGCCCGGATTTCATGCAGGCGGCAGTGCGTGCCCGGTTTAAAGTGCTGTCCATCAATGTCGATTATGCCGATTTTCCGCCGATTGACGACCAGCAAAGGACAGCTGAAATTCTTCTGGGTGAATTTCCGCAAGCGTTCGCGTACGCCGCGACGTTTTCGGTCAAGGGGTACGATCAGCCGGGATGGTCTGACGCTGTCATCGCGCGCATTGATGCAGCGGTAAAAAAAGGAGCGGTTGCAGTCAAGGTATGGAAAAACGTCGGAATGGAATTGCGCGACCGGAATGGCGCAATGGTGATGATCGATGACCCTCATTTCAGACCGATATTTGATTATCTCGAAAAAAATCAGATTCCATTGCTGGGTCATCAGGGAGAACCGAAAAATTGCTGGTTACCGTTGGATAAAATGACAGTCAGCAATGATAGGGACTATTTTGCCGCTCACCCCCAGTATCACATGTATCTGCATCCCGACATGCCGAGTTACGAGGATCAGATGCGCGCACGAAATTCGATGTTGGACCAGCATCCCAAATTGCAGTTTGTCGGCTTGCATATGGCGTCACTGGAATGGAGTGTGGATGAGCTGGCCCGGTTTCTTGACCGGTATCCGAACGCCAATATTGATCTGGCCGCCCGTATCGGCCAGTTGCAGTACCAGTCAAACCGGCATTACGAAAAAGTTCGTCGTTTCCTGATCAAGTATCAGGATCGAATCATGTATGCAACCGACCTGGAGCAGGACCCGGACAGCGCTACCGGCAATGATTATCAAAAATTAACAGCCTGTGACCAGAATCCCACCTGTAAAGCGGATGGTGAATTTGCCAAAGAAGCATTACAGACCTGGTTACGTGATTGGCGTTATTTCAACACGACGGCGACCATCACCGTACCAGAACTGGCCAGGCCGGTCAAAGGCCTGGCGCTGCCAAAATCGGTTGTCGATAAAATATACAGTCAGAATGCACAACGTATCTTCCCTGGCGCATGGGGAAAAAGCAGCCAGTAAGTGATATAGTTAAAAACTGGATAATAACTGGCAGACTTGATTTGGTACTATCTGGCCTTGGACTTTTACAGTATAGGTGATTGTGCCAGCCTGCAATTGAGCAATTAGGGTTTATTAAAATGCAAAAACAAACGCGGAAGCGCAAGGCTGTGTCAGCGCCAGAACAGGGTGCAGATGCTCAGGACAGCAAATTTCTGATTGAAGAAAGGCGACGCCTGATCCAGCAAATGGTCGAAGAAAAAGGCCGGGTCACAGTGGATGAGCTGGCGGACCATTTTGCCATTTCAAAAGTTTCAATCCGGAGCGACCTGCGCCTGCTCGATAAACTGGGTGTGCTGGCGCGCTCCAGAGGCGGTGCCCTGGTCATCCGGGACGGTGAAGACCTCCCCATCAATATCAAGGAAAATCTGCATCGTGCACAGAAAATACGTATCGCCGAAGAGGCCGTGAAACAGATCAATGACGGTGAAACAATTATCCTGGACTCCGGTTCCACAACGGCCGAAATTGCCAAACAGATTCGCGGCATGAAGCTCAATTCGATCAACGTGATAACCAATGCGCTCAATATCGCTGTACTGCTTGCGACCACGCCCCACGTGAATCTGATCATGCCGGGCGGTATACTCAGGGCAAATTCTTTTTCATTGTCGGGTCCACAGGCCGAGCGCGCATTGGAAGGACTGCACGCAGATCGATTATTTCTTGGTGTCGACAGCATTGATCCCGAGATCGGTTTGATGACGCCTTATTTGCTGGAGGCGCAATTGAATGCGCAGATGATCAGGATATCCAGAAAAGTGATCGCCGTCGCAGATTCAAGCAAGCTTATGCGCAGAAACCTGTCTGTTATTGCAAGAATGGATCAGATAAATATGCTGATCACCGATAAAGCGGCACAACCGGATATGGTTGAACTCTTCAAGTCTGCCGGGTTGGAAGTGGTATTGGTGTAACCTGTGACAAGCGTTGTATTAATCAGCCTGGATTGAATGCACAACCATGAAAAAGCCCGACCCGTTCAAGCGCAGGACATTTTTGCAGCTGGCTTCATTGCTGGCTCTCGATTCACCCTTGATGGCGCTGGCCAAATCATCAAATCTGTCCGGGGACAGCGACGCCGGCTCGCCCAATGAAACACGATTTGGCGATGCACGCATAACCTTTGATTTTGACGACAAACTCCGTTCATCGGTAAGCTGTGTCGTTGATGGGCAGCGTACCAGAATGACCCGGACTCAGGTCAGCGATTTCCTCTGTTTGAGTGATGGCAGCCAGGTTGACGGTTTCAGGCGGACCCATGCTGTCATCCATGTAATTGACGGACTGCATGGAAACGGGCAGTCCCTGCTGTTGCAGGGGGTGGCTAAAGAAGGGTTGGAAAAAACGGTAAAAATTCGTCTTTTTGACCGATATCCCGGCTTTGCATTTTATTCGGTGTCCTACCGAAATGTGGGCAATACCGAAATTTCCATCAGGTCATGGACCAACTGCGCGCATACCGTCAATCGCAAAGGGACGAAATCACCTGCATTCTGGTCGTATTCAGGTGGCTCCTATTCGGATCGGCGCGACTGGTTGCAGCCGGTGGACGCCGGGTTTGAGCAGCGCAATTTTATGGGGATGACCTCATCCGACTATGGTGGTGGTACGCCGGTGGTTGATGTCTGGCGCAGGGACTGCGGTATTGCGGTCGGTCATCTTGAATTAACACCCAAAAATATTTCGCTGCCGGTCCGGGCTGTAAAAAATTCCGTTCAGATTTCCGTGGTTGATGAATCCGGTCAGGTGTTGAAGCCGGGCGAGCAGCTGGACACCTGGGATACATTCGTTGCTGTGCATACCGGCGACTATTTTGCCGTGCTTGATACGTACCGGAAAGTGATGGCCGATGCCGGTATCCGGTCACCAGTTGCGCCGAAAACCTCCTATGAGCCGATCTGGTGTGCCTGGGGATATGAACGCGACTTCTCCATGGCCTACGTCGAAGGGACGCTGGGTAAAGCAAAGGAATTGGGACTTGAATGGGCCGTAATCGATGACGGTTGGCAAACCGCAAATGGCGACTGGTATGTCGATACAAAGAAATTTCCACGTGGCGAAACAGACCTGAAAGAGCTGGTCGTGAAAATCAGAAACGCAGGACTGAAGCCGCGACTCTGGTACACACCGCTGGCGGTCGGGCCCGGAACCGATTTGTTGCATGATCACACTGATATGCTGTTACTGGATAAAGACGGGGCGGTACAGAACATAACCTGGTGGAACAGCTTTTACCTGTGCCCGGCTTACCCACCCACCATCGCCTATACAAAATTACTGGTAAAAAAAATGCTGGGTGAATGGGGTTTTGCCGGATTGAAAATTGATGGCCAGCATCTGAACGGGGTTGCACCCTGTTTTAATCCTGCGCATCATCACCAGCGACCGGAAGAGTCGACCGAACGACTGCAGGATTTCTTCAAGGCGATTTATGACACAGCGATGGAAATAAATCCGGAAGCTGTGGTGGAAATCTGCCCGTGTGGCACCTCGTATGCCTTCCATAACATGCCTTACATGAATCAGGCCCCGGCGTCTGACCCGCTGTCGTCGTGGCAGGTCAGGCTCAAAGGAAAAACCCTCAAGGCGCTGATGGGCCCAAGCGCCCCGTTTGCCGGAGATCACGTCGAATTGAGCGATGGACAGAATGATTTTGCCTCCACTGTCGGTATTGGCGCTGTGGTTTCAACAAAATTCACCTGGCCAATTGATCCCAAACTCAAAGATTCGTTTTTACTGACCCCTGAACACGAAGTGCTGTGGAGAAAATGGATCTCGATTTATAAAGCGAGGATGCTTCCAACCGGGTACTATCGAGGCGAGCTTTATGATATAGGCTTCGACAAACCGGAAACACATGTGGTCGAAAAGGACCGGCGTATCTATTTTGCCTTTTATGCCAAAACGTGGAATGGCGAGGTTGAGTTGCGCGGGTTGGACAATGGAACATACGCTGTACGAGATTATGTGAACGACATCGACCTGGGCCAGGTGACGGCAGGCAAAAATCGGCTTCATGTCGCCTTTGCCCACTCACTGCTGATTGAAACAATACCACTGTGATTTTCATTTAATTTCAAGGATATTTGCATGGCAACACACCTCCACCCCACTATTGAGCAGCCTGAAACGCCTGAACGGCATCTGGCCGCCAAACGGACGACGATGGTCAGTGTGATCGTTAACGTTATTCTGTCTGCGGTCCAGATTACGGCAGGCCTGTTTTCTGCGTCACAGGGGTTGGTGGCGGACGGCATACATTCCTTGTCAGACCTGCTCTCTGACTTTGTTGTGCTGTTAGCGAACCACCAAAGTAAAAAAGCCGCGGACGAAGATCACCAGTATGGCCATTTGCGCTACGAAAATGCCGCTTCTTTCGTGTTAGGCATGTTTTTACTTGTGGTTGGCGTGGGTATGCTATGGTCGGCTGTCATAAAAATCCAGAATCCGGACCAGATTCCAACGGTCCATGCCGTGGCTATCTGGGTCGCCCTGTTTGGGCTGGTCGCCAAGGAGAGCCTGTTCCGTTATATGTTGAAGGCCGCAGAAAAGATTCGTTCCAGCCTGTTAATTGCCAATGCATGGCATGCGCGCTCTGACGCGGCGTCGTCGCTGGTTGTCACGATAGGTATAGGCGGCAATTTGCTGGGCTACCACCTGTTAGATCCAATCGCGGCGCTGGTTGTGGGATTAATGATTGCAAGAATGGGTTGGAAATTTGCCTGGAATGCCATGAGTGATCTGATGGACCGGGCTGTGTCTCCCGAGGAATTCGACGCTATCCGAAAAACGCTGACCGAAACACAGGGGGTGTTGGGGCTGCATGACATGCGTACCCGTAAAGTCGGCGATTTGATCATCGTTGATGTGCATCTTGAGCTCGATGGAACCCAAACCGTGATGGAAGGTCATCATATAGCAACTGAAGCACGAAACAGGGTCATGCAGCAACATGCGGTGCTTGATGTGATGACGCACGTTGATCCGGTGTTGAATGGGGTCCTGATCAATGATTGAGGTCTGAAAAAAATTGGGTATCCGTATTCCGTGATTGATTTGTCCCACTGTCCATCACTAACCTAAAGACCTGAATTCGTAGTTTGTGATTCGTGGAGAACAATTTGCGATGTTGCTATTCTTTGCCAAATAACTGAGAATTGAACAAATAAATCCCGAGTTCGCTGCTGTGCAACATGGGTGCCGAACTGATTCAATAAGGCCGTAGACGGCACAAAGACGACATTGACAGCGTGTCGAGATACAGATGCAATTGGTCTATAAATGTGACGACTACTCTTACGCCATAGTTAATTTGCACGATAAAATTTTGTGCCAGGGACCCGCTTAAAATTAGGAGTA
>CAITOF010000098.1 GCA_903893945.1 uncultured Oxalobacteraceae bacterium
CCTGGCAACACCGGAACGGAGTTGTAGACGGATTCTCCAGTCGTCATTCAGTCAAGATGCTCGTTTGGTATGAAATGCACCCACCCATGGAATCGGGCATGGAAGTTGAAACTGATTGAAGAGCGAAATCCGGGTTGGATTGATCTGTGGCCTGAAATTAATGGAGAAGTGGAGTATTTGAAACCATTAATTTCTCCATTGAATCATGAAAGATAACAATGCAAAGGCGCTCGCGCGCCACTGGATTCCCGCCTGCGCGGGAATGACGAATCATAGGATCGTGGATTTGAATGACTGCAAAGTAGAACGTCGACCGTCGCTTCAGGGCACAGTCCGGCCATTTGACGATAGTTGACCTCACTGTGTGTCGGACGATTCATTGTGCGAAGCGGGATGTATCAATTTTTCCAACGACAACAAACTGCCCAACTTTGCCCGGGTTGTTGATGTCTACATTCCAGCAGAACTTTTTGACTGATAGCTTTTAAGGTATTCCAATCACGAGATACGGATACCCAAAATTTTAAAGGTTATTGCACAATAAATTGTTAATTGGTTAATTAAACCTCGCAAAATTCCCATTGAAATGGCAGGCAATAAGCGATCTGGTTGCCATTGGCAGGAGCGAACAGGGTTTTGAGCGTGAATGCTTACGGGCTGGGCAGTCGACAATTAAATGGTTAGTTTCATCGAACTACAACTGAACATTCCGAATAAAACATTTTCGGCGTCCCTGCCCAGCCATAGAATCTTTTGTTAAGCTAACTTTTCAGTTAATAATAAATAATCACGCCCCTGTGTCATGTTGTCGCTGCGGGTCGTCGCGTGGTTGTATCGGAGATAGACGTGTCGAATTCATCCAGAAAAACAGCCCCTTTTTCAAAAGAATACCCGGGCGCAGACGCGCTCAGAGCGTTTTTTGACCAGCATGGCATTACGCAGGTGGAATGCATGTTTGCCGATATTTCCGGCTACCCGCGTGGCAAATTGATGCCGACCCACAGCTTTGCGGCTCAGGCGGAACTGCGCATTTGCGAAGCGATCTCCATGCAGGCCATTACCGGTGAATATTCCTACGACCCGGTCTTTCCGGATGAAGACCCGGATGTGCGCATGGTGCCGGATTATTCCACCCTGCGGTTGGTGCCGTGGTCATCGGTACCGCGCGCCATGGCGATTCACGATCTGGTGCAGCTGAACGGCAAGAACTGTGATTTTGCGCCGCGCGGGATACTGAAAAATGTGCTGGAACGGTATGCGGCCCAAGGGCTGACACCGGTTGTTGCGCCGGAAATCGAGTTTTATCTGACCGCACCCAATGCGGACCCGAAAGAGGCGCTGGTGGCGCCGACGACCCACGGCGGCCGGCGTGAATGTGGTCAATCCGCCTACAGTCTGAACATGGCCAATGAATTGGCGCCATTCTGGGATGAATTCCGCGCTGCGCTGGATACACTGGGTATTGTCGCGGATACCTGGATCCACGAGTCAGGTGCATCGCAGTTCGAGATTAATTTAATGCATGGAAATGCCGTGGATGTGGCTGACCAGGCGATGCTGTTCAAATACGCCGCCAAAGAAATCGCCATTAAACACGGCATGAATGCGGTCTTCATGGCCAAGCCGATTGCCGGGCTGCCGGGCAGCTCCATGCATTTGCACCAGAGTATTGTCGATACCGCAGGAAAGAATATATTCAGTAACGCCGATGGCAGCGAAAGCGCGCAGTTTCGGCAGTTCATCGCCGGACTGCAAACCTATATTCCCGATATGATGCTGATATTCGCGCCGTTTATCAATTCATACCGCCGCTTTGTGGAAGGCAGTCAGGCACCGGTAAATCTGGAATGGGGTGTGGACAACCGCACCGCCGGTCTGCGCATACCCATCAGCGGTCCGGTTGCGCGCCGTGTCGAAAATCGTATTGCAGGTGCCGACGCCAATCCGTATCTGGTGATCGCTGCCTCGCTGGCGGCTGGACTGGCCGGTATCGAAGAGCGCCTGACGCCCAGTGAACCGATAGTCGGTAACGGTTATGATCATGGACACGACCTGGCGCGCGGGTTTCAGGTGGCGCATGCGCAAATGTTAAGCAGCAAGACCAACCGACGCATGTTGGGTGAGAAATTCGTGCCCGGATTTGCTTCAGTCAAGGCGCTGGAGTACCAGAACTTTCTGCACGAGATATCGGCGTGGGAACGACGTTTTCTGGTGCCACAGGCATAAACCATTTATCGGAGCAGGACATGATATTGAATTACCGTGTAGCGATGGCAGTGTTCACTGCAGTAATGGCTGGATCAGGTGCGAGCGCAGCGGCCGAAACGGCCAGTCTGGTATTCACCGACGGTAATGTTATCACGATGAATGCGAGCCGCACGATTGCCCAGGCAGTTGCGCTGAGTGGTAACCAGATTATTGCGGTTGGCACGAATACGGACATGCAGCCTTACATAGACAAGACCACGAAGGTGATCCATCTTAATGGCAAGACGCTGCTGCCCGGCTTTCTTGATGCGCACGTGCACGCGGTTGATGGCGCCATCGATCTGGCAAAATGCAGCGTCGACGATGTTAAACTGACTGTCACGGCGCTGGTTGCCAAAGTCCTGAAGGAGTGTGTCAGTAAAGAAGGTAACGCACCGGCAACCCGGTGGATTGAAGTGGTCAAGGTGAATTCGGCCGGTTTTATGGCCACAAGTGCCGATCTGGATAAAATCAGCAGCCGACGTCCGGTTGTTCTGGAAAGCATCGACGGTCATGCGTCGTGGGTCAACAGTGTCGGACTGAAACTGGCAAAAATCACGGACACCACACCCAATCCGGCCGGTGGCATGATCGATCGCGATGCCCGGGGCCACGCCACCGGATTTCTGAAAGACGATGCGCAAAATCCGGTGCTGGCGCTTATACCGGATCTGCCACTGGCGCAGCGGATGAACCTGACCGTCAAAGCCATGGATCTGTTCCATTCGAAAGGCATTACCTCGGTACAGGATGCACACACCGGCCCGCAGCAGATGGAAGTGTATGAAGCGCTGGAAAAATCGAATCAGTTACGCATGCGGGTTCGCGCCACACTCTGGTCGACCATCGGTGATGATGAGGCCGAATACCAGCGCCTCAACGACATCCGGGCCCACTTTGCCGGACACCCTTTTTTGCGCGCAGATGCGGTAAAAATATTCACCGATGGTGTCGCTGAATATCCGACACAGACAGCAGCGATGATGGAACCGTATCTGGATGTGAATGGCAACCCGACGACCAACTACGGCGGACGCTATTTTCAGGAGGATGTGTTAAACAGATATGTGGCGCGCCTGGATAAAGACGGCTTCACCATCCACATACATTCCATTGGTGACTACACCACGCACGCATCACTGAATGCCATCCAGTTTGCCAGAACTGCCAACGGCGTCACGGATAACCGCCACCAGATTACCCATCTGCAGTTTGTCGATCCGGCCGATTACCCGCGCTTCAAGGAATTGGATGTCTATGCCAACATGCAACTGTACTGGGCATCGCCGGAAGTTTATTCGGTCGACGCCAACAAACCCTATATCAGCGCCGAACGATTCCTGCACATGTATCCGGCCGGCAGTCTGAAAAAGGCCGGTGCGGTCATCGTCGGTTCCAGCGACTGGGATGTTGACGCGCTGCCGGGCGATCCGATGCCCAATACACCGCTGGCTGCAATGCAGCAGGCCATTACCCGCACCAATTCCACGCCGGACTCAAGTTATTTTGGCCAGGTACTCAACGCCGATGAAGATCTGGACATTGATACCATGCTGGCAGCGTATACGATTAACGCCGCCAAAGCCATGAAGCAGGAACAAACCACCGGCTCGATCGAGGTCGGTAAGCTGGCTGATCTGGTGGTGCTGGGCCGTAATCCGCTAACCATAGCCAGCGATAAATTGGCCGAGATACCCGTGACAATGACCGTGTTTGACGGCACCATCGTCTATAAGTCGACGCCGGGCGGCGCCACATCGCGCTGACCTCGGCGACGGAACCTGCGCTATCAGCGAATCAGGCCAGTACCGGTTTTCCGTGTGCTTCGAGCAGACATTCCCAGAATGCCTGACTGACACGTGAAGGCTGGGGCGAACGGCGCAGCATGCCGACAAAATTGCACTTGTAATTGAACTGGCCGGGTTTGACCACTTTCATCTGGTTGCGGGCCACATAATCCTGCGCATAGTGATCCGGCAGAAAGCCCAGATATTTGCCTGACAATATCAGGGTAGCGATCGATTCCTGATCAAATCCGGTGGCTTTCCTGGACAGACGCATCTGATGGCTTATTTCCATGTTGTGCGAATGGTAGCCAAGGCAGGCGAAATGGTGGGCAGAAATATCGTCCCATCCCAGATTATCCTGTGCCGCATTAAACAGGGGATGCTTGGCGCCGCAATACATCAGCATGGTTTCTTCAAACAGGCTCGCATAGGTCAGACTGTCTGAGCTGCGGTGGTCAGGGATGATTCCAATCTGGAACTGACCGTCCAGTACCCCGCGTTCAATCGGGTTGCTGCACGCCACATGCATGTTCAGTGAAACTTCCGGCGCGCGGTCAGAAAACAGCGCAATCGCTTCGTAAATGCGGGCTGCCGGATTACTGGCGGTTTTATCATGCACGGCCACATTCAGCTGGCCGCCCATGCGGCGATGGATATCATCAACCGAGCTGCGGAACTGGTCGGTGGAACTCAGCAGACGCAGCGTTTCCTGATAAATCTGCTCACCTTCGGGCGTCATGGAAAAGCCACCGCGCCCTCGTCGACACAGGGTCAGACCCAAGCGAATTTCCAGGTCTTTTATGTGACGACTGATGCTCGATGTGCCGATATTGAGCTCCAGTTCGGAGGCTGCCATACCGCCACAATCCACCACACTTTTAAAAATCCGCAGCAGGCGAATATCCATATCGCTCAGCTGCCCCATCATGGGCCGGGCTTTTGGTTTCATAAATCAGCAATTAAACATCGTTAATTAGATAATAATGAGAGTATAACCGAAGTTTACAATGGCAGATGGCAATCTGCACAACCATTATATTTATTATAAGAAGTTGTTTGCTGCCGGCCGCCTGAATAAGTTTTCAAATTGGCAAACAGACAGGCGGTAGCAATTGCACTGACCCGCGCTATTCAGCATTAGGTTGCATAATTTGCAATTAACCGCCACCGAGGACGACATGACGAAAGTAATTCTTTTTAAAAACCAGACAACACCCGCTGAGACGGACTACCCCAATCCGGAACGCAAGCTGGACGGAAATCCGCTGCGCACCACGTGGAATCACTTTACCAACGACAGTGGTGAAGTATTTTCTGGGGTGTGGGGCAGTGAAATCGGTAGTTGGAAAATCGTTTTTGGTGAGCGCGAAGATGAATTTTTCTACGTCACCGAAGGCCGTTGCCGCGTGATTGATGAAGCGGGCCAGGTGGCAGAAGCCGGCCCTGGCGACGCGCTGGTAATACCTGCCGGATTTAGAGGGGTGTTTGAAGTGGTCGAGCCGATGAAGAAGCATTATGTAATTACTGACCGCAAAAAATAGCAGTGCGTTCAGTCATTGCGTTTCGCTTGGTTTTATTTCATAAAGGTTCCGGCAGGTAAGTGAGCAATCGGGTGAAGGCGTCATTGCCGTCGGCCGCCATTTTCAGCGCTACCTCTTTTAATGCCGGTTCCGATGATATGAGTGCGGCCATAGATAACATCCTTCGACCTTAGGCGACTTCAAGCGTGACCCGTTAACCTATATCCTCCGCGGCGGACTTGGCGACCAATTCTGCAGACATCAATAATCGCGCCTGAATTTGACGCACTGCAAGTACTTGGGTATTCTTATGCACGCCGTAGATAGAAGATAGTTTTGTATTTTAATTCCAAAGCAGGCTTTCATCCGTCGCCCTATTGCTGCCATTATCTTTATCAGGATCTTCCAGCAAACATCAGCAGCTCATAAAATTCAGAATCAGGGAAAATCATGTCATCCGTCGGAAATGTCTCCCCAAAAACGCACCGGTTCAGCGAACCGTTAATGCTGCAAAGCGGGGCCAGTATGGCGGACTACACCCTGATGTATGAAACCTACGGCCAGTTAAATGCCGCAAAAACCAACGCCATCCTGATTTGCCATGCCTTGAACGCGTCACACCATGTGGCGGGCACCTACGCGGACCATCCCTCGGAAGTTGGCTGGTGGGACAACATGATTGGCCCGGGCAAATCCATCGATACCGATCGCTTTTTTGTTATTGGCGTCAATAACCTGGGTTCGTGTTTCGGTTCGACCGGGCCAATGCATACCAATCCGCTAACCGGCAAGCCGTACGGCGCAGATTTTCCGGTGGTGACAGTCGAAGACTGGGTCAACGCGCAGGCACGACTGGCCGATGTATTGGGTATTAGCCAGTTTGCCGCGGTCATGGGCGGCTCGCTTGGCGGCATGCAGGCGCTGTCCTGGAGTACGATGTACCCGGACCGGCTGAAACATTGTGTGGTGATCGCCTCGACGCCCAAATTGTCTGCCCAAAACATCGCCTTTAATGACGTCGCACGACAAGCCATCGTCTCCGATCCGGATTTTCATGGAGGTGATTTTTATGCTTACAACGTGGTGCCAAAAAGTGGCTTGCGCGTGGCGCGCATGGTGGGGCATATCACGTATCTCTCCAACGATGACATGGCAGAGAAATTTGGGCGTGACCTGAAAGCGGCCGACTATCAATTCGGTTTCGGGGTTGATTTTGAAATTGAATCCTACCTGCGCTATCAGGGTGATAAATTTTCATCCTACTTTGATGCCAATACCTATCTGCTGATTACCAAGGCACTGGACTATTTTGATCCCGCACGAAAATACAACGGTGACCTGACCAAGGCGCTGGCCATGACCAAGGCACAATTTCTGGTGATCTCGTTTACCACCGACTGGCGTTTTTCACCGGAACGCAGCCATGAAATTGTAAAAGCACTGCTCAGTAACACACGCGACGTCACGTATGCAGAAATCGACGCGCCGCACGGGCATGACGCATTTTTACTGGATGATGCACGTTATATGAATCTGGTGCGCAGTTATTTTGAGCGACTGCATCAACAACTCGACCAGGAGCGCGCATGAATTTTGCAGAACTGAACCAGCTGCGCCCCGATCTGGCCTTTATTGCCCATTGGATTGCGCCCGATACGGAAGTGCTGGACGTAGGTTGCGGTGACGGTGTCATGCTTGATTACCTGCAGACGGATAAATCGTGTCATGGCTATGGCATTGAAATCAATGATGCTTTGGTGTTGGAATGCGCCAAACGTGGTGTGCAGGTGATACAGCAGGATATGGAACGGGGACTGGGGCTGTTTGATGATCAGGCCTTTTCCACGGTGTTGTGTCTGTCGTCATTACAGATGATGAAAAATGTTGAAGGTTTGCTGACCGACATCGCACGGGTCGGTCAGCAAGCCATCGTTTCGTTTCCCAATTTTGCCTACTGGCCACATCGACTGGCTTTACTGCGTGGCCGGATGCCGGTATCGAAATCGTTGCCGTACGAATGGTTTGATACGCCTAATCTGCGTTGCGCCACGATCGATGACTTTGCGATATTGGCCAATGCGGTCGGTTTGGAGGTGTTAGAATGCGTGGCGTTGCATAATGGCGCACCGGTGCAGTGGTTCCCGAACTGGCGTGGCAGTCTTGCGGTATTTCGGCTGCGCAAAAAAGCGGGTGTCTGATTTGAAACACCATTTGGCATTCAGAACCAGCCGTCGTGTGGAATTAAAGTCCAGCTTTGGTGTGGCACCTCATTCCCGCGCAGGCGGGAATGGTGGCAGGTTACATTTTTGGCGGGGAATTTAATGCAGACGCCTGCGCCCAACGACGTGATTGAACCTGCTGCGGCGGCAACAGGCTGGCGCCAATACGCTGATCGTAAAATGCTGATCTGTATGGCGATGGGTTTTTCGTCCGGCTTACCGCTCTTCATCCTCGTTCATCTGATTTCAGCGTGGCTTAAATCAGAACACGTAGATTTGAAGTCGATCAGCCTGTTTGGTCTGGTGGGGTTTCCCTATACATGGAAATTTGTCTGGGCGCCGGTGATGGACCGGTTTTCCCTGTCGTTGCTGGGACGACGCCGTGGCTGGATGCTGGTGACCCAGGTTCTGCTGCTGTTGGTAATTATGGAGCTGGGACAACTCTCACCGCAACGTGATTTCACGCTGATCATCTGGTTGTCCGGCTTCATGTGCTTCATTTCTGCCAGTCAGGATATAGTCATCAACGCGTATCAACGTGAAATTCTGGACGAGCGCCATCAGGCCATCGGTTTTGCGCTGTCCATTAATACCTACAAGTTGTCGGCGCTGGTGCCGGGATCGCTGGCATTAATATTGTCGGATCATGTCAGTTGGAGTGTGGTGTTCATCTTCACAGCACTTTTTATGTTGCCGGGTATCGTGACGACGCTGCTCATCAATGAACCCAGCCTGTATGGAGCCCCCCCAAAAAATATTCGTGAAGCCGTGCTGTTGCCGTTTAAAGAGTTCATTAATCGCAAAGGATGGTCGGCAGCGTTACTCATTCTGGGGTTTATATTTCTGTACAATCTGGGTAATGCCATGGCAACGGCTTTGCAGACGCCGTTTTTCATGGACCTCGGCTTCACCCGGACACAGATCGGTGTCGTTGCCAAGAGTACCGGACTTTGGGCGGGTATCTCAGGGGGTATTATTGGCGGTATCTGGCTGATAAAGCTGGGCATAAATCGCGGGTTGTGGATTTTTGGCGTGTTGCAGGCCCTCGCCATATTGGGTTTTGCAGTGCTGGCAAAAATGGGATTGAGTGTCTGGATGCTGGGTGTTGTGATGGCGGCCGATTATTTTGCGGTCGGTCTGAGCGTTGCTGCATTTACAGCCTACATTGCGACAACCACCGATCCCCGCTATACCGCGACCCAGTTTGCCCTGTTTACCAGCCTGGCGGCGATTCCGCGCACGTTTTTCAATGCGATCACCGGTTATATTGTCGCTCAGACCGGCTGGTTCGGCTTTTTCATTGTCTGTTTCCTGTTGACCATTCCGGGCATGCTGCTGCTTTTCAAAGTCGCGCCGTGGAATGGCGACAAATGATACTCTGGAGTTGATGTATGAGCCTGTCTGATTCCCACTCTGAATCGACCTTTGATCTGGTCCTGTCCTCAGGGCGAATCCGCGCCCGTCGTGTTGGACCCGCCAACGCACCGCTGGTGCTTCTGATACACGGCCTGTCCGCTCATATGCACAGTTTTGATTTCATTATTGATCAGCTGGCCGCACCCGACCGTCAACTGGTGGCCGTGGATCTGCGCGGACGCGGACAGAGTGACATAACGCCGGACGGCAGTTACGGATTGCACGCGCATTGTCGCGATGTACTGGAAATGGCATCCCTGCTGGGTGCCGGCCAATTTGATCTGATCGGCTGGTCCATGGGGGCGCTGATCGGGATAGCTATCGCAAGCCGTGCGCCGCAGCGGTTGCGCCGCCTGATACTGATCGACCACGCAGGGAAAATGGATCCCGGACCGATTGAAAAAATCAATAAAGGTTTGGACCGGCTGCAGATTGTGGTCGACCAGCCGTCAGACTATATCAACGCGATCCGGTTGGGCGGCAGCATCTCGCCATGGAACAGTTTCTGGGAACATTATTATGCTTACGAGCTGGGACCCTGTCAGGACGGTTATCGGGCCACCACCAGCAAGGCAGCCTGCCTGGAAGACC
Source organism: uncultured Oxalobacteraceae bacterium (assembly GCA_903893945.1). Taxonomy (GTDB): domain Bacteria; phylum Pseudomonadota; class Gammaproteobacteria; order Burkholderiales; family Burkholderiaceae_D; genus Solimicrobium. Next base: position 9,781 of record CAITOF010000098.1, read on the forward strand.
TGCACAGTCTGCGCAGTGAAAATTTTGAATCGATGTGGCCGTCGATCACAATGCCCGCGATGCTGGTGCGTTGTGAGTTACCTGTCGGTGGCGGATTTATAGTACCGGCCAACGAACTGGATAAAATCAGGCAGGCGGTTCCCCATTTGCAGATTGTTCGGGCCGCCGGCGACCATTACACGGTGATGGTCGATCCACAGACAGCCGCCGCGATGAAGGCATTTTTGGCACATAATTGACCGGACCCGGCAAATAGTTGTTAAACCTGCCTTGCAAAGCCGCTGTCTGCCTGCTATTTTTCCAGTAGGGTCGCACCACTGTGGTTGCCGTTCCGCAGGCAGAATGACTGGCTAAAATGCTAATGGTGCCTGCAGAAAGCCGGCCGTTGTTGTCATTTACATATAACCGGGTTACTTGAGCTTTAACTGAGGCGTTTATCCAATGCGAGTACGAACATCATTGTCGACGGGGTTTTACATGGCGCTTCTGGTCGTTGGCGCCCTGCTGGCAGGCTGCGACAAGGGCGATACCAACAAAGATGCGGACCGGGAGCTGTCGATTAAGGAAGGCAATGCACGCGCGACAGGCGGAGCCTGCCGTCATGCGGGCCGGGCGCTGGAAGATTGCTATATCCTGAATCCTGCCTCGGATCGGGCGTCTGTCTTTGCAGGTTGGAAAGACATGAATGACTATATGCGCGAAAATAAAATGGAAGAGGTCAAACCCCTGCTGGAACCGCCCAAACCGCCCAGCGCAGATTCAAAAAACAAGCGCGACAAGGATAAAGACAAGGACAAGTCGTAGCGTCACGCTGCGCGCGTCAACGAACCGCATATTCGATGATCAATGGCGCGTGATCTGAAAAACGCTGGTCTTTGTAAATCGCGACCCGTTTTGCTTTCGCTGCAATGGCCGGTGTTGTCATGTGGTAATCGATACGCCACCCCACGTTGTTGGCCCAGGCCTGTCCGCGGTTGCTCCACCAGGTATACTGTTCGGCCGCCGGTTCGACTTCCCGGAATGCGTCGACATAGCCGACAGGACCGATGACTTCGGAAAGCCAGGCGCGCTCTTCCGGTAAAAACCCGGAATTTTTCAGATTACCTTTCCAGTTTTTCAAATCTATTTCTTTATGGGCGATGTTCCAGTCGCCACAGATCACAATCTCCCGACCGGTGGCCTGCAGTTTGACGAGGTGCTTCATGAAAACCTTCATGAACCGGAATTTGGCGGCCTGTCGTTCTTCACCGGACGAGCCGGAAGGACAATACAGCGAGATGACCGAAAGATTGCCAAAATCACAGCGCACATAGCGACCTTCATCATCGAACTCCTTATTGCCAAAGCCGATTTTTACCGCGTCAGGCTTTTTCTTGCTATAGACGCCGACACCGGAATAGCCTTTTTTTTGTGCGTAGTGAAAGTGTCCGTGGTAACCGTGCGGGGCAAGAAATTCAGGCTGCATATCGCCGGATTGTGCTTTCAACTCCTGAACGCAGACAAAATCGGCCGTTTCGGACGCCATCCATTCAAAAAAGCCCTTTTTGGCTGCGGATCGGATACCGTTCAAATTCGCTGAGATAATTTTGATCATGGTCGTCAAAGTTTTGGGGAAGCAAAACGGCATTATATGGTCTAATAACGAAAATTAATTAACGAAATTTCCTTTTCCCTGAATGCCATGCAAAATCTCCGTCAAGAATTTATCGCTTTTTCTGTCCAGGCCGGCGTCCTCTCCTTTGGTGAATTCATCACCAAGGCTGGGCGCATTTCACCGTATTTTTTCAATGCCGGTTTATTTAACGAAGGTGCCAATCTGGGCAGACTGGCAAGCTTCTATGCGCAAACCCTGCTGGATTCAGGTATCCGGTTCGACATGCTGTTTGGCCCGGCCTATAAAGGGATTACGCTGGCGTCTGCCACCGCAGTGGCACTGGCTGGCATGGGCCGCAATGTTCCGTTTGCCTACAACCGGAAGGAAGCCAAGGACCATGGTGAAGGTGGCACGATCGTCGGCGCCCGGCTCAAGGGCAACGTGGTGATTATCGATGACGTCATTTCGGCCGGAACGTCGGTACGCGAATCAGTGGACATGATTAAGGCGGCCGGCGCCACACCGTGTGCCGTGCTGATCGCCCTGGACCGGATGGAGCGGTCTGGCAAGGACGATGCGCTCACGGTTCATTCTGCCGTTCAGGAAATTACAAACGCCTATCACATGCCGGTGATATGCATCGCCAATCTGGCCGATCTGTTTGACTATCTGGCCAGTGGTCAGGCCAGCCAGTTTGTGCAGTATACCGAGGCGGTGAAACAATATCGCGCCAAGTACGGTGTGCAGTAAACACCCCTAGGATTTTTTCACGAACTCCGATTTCAGGCTCATCGCACCGAATCCGTCGATTTTGCAGTCGATGTCATGGTCGCTGTCGACCAGACGAATGTTTTTGACCTTGGTACCCATTTTGATGGTGCCGCCGGAACCTTTGAGTTTCAGATCCTTGATGACAGTGACGCTGTCACCGTCCTGCAATTCATTTCCGGCCGAGTCCCGATAGATTTTTTTTGTGTCAGGCTCCGCCATGACGTCGGTTTTCCATTCGTACGCGCATTCCGGACAGACGAACTGACCGGCATCTTCATAGGTATATTCGGAGTTGCATTTCGGGCAGGGGGGTAGGGTGCTCATGATTCTTCCAGATCAGATTAAAATTTTTTGTAATTCGAGTGCCAGTGTCATCTGCACGTCGGCCAACGCAACGGAAATACCCAATCCCTGCATGTCAATACACGCCAGATCCGGGTAGCCACACGGGTTAATGAAGCCAAAGGGCGTCAAGTCCATTGCCACATTAAGCGATACGCCATGATAGGTGCAACCACTCGAGCGTATCTTTAATCCCAATGCCGCAATTTTAGCGCCACTCCATTGCCCTTCGGAAATATAAATGCCGGGCGCGCCGCTTTTGCGTTCACTTTTAAGTCCATATGTCGCCAGCGTGTTGATTACAGCCTGTTCAATATGGTGCACGAATTCACGGACCCGGGCCTGCCTGCGCTGGCGTTTCAGGTCAAGCAATATATAAATGACAACCTGACCGGGGCCGTGATAGGTCACTTCCCCACCGCGGTCGGTTGGCACAACCGGAATTGCGCCTGCAGTTTTGACATGACCCGGATCGGCGGCCAGGCCCAAGGTAAAGACCGGGTCGTGCTCAACGATCCAGAGCTGGTCTGGCGATGTGGCACTGCGCTGTGCCGTATAGTCGCGCATGGCCGAAAACGTGGTCAGGAAGGGTTCGTGGCCGCGATTAATGATGCTTATGGGAAATTGATCTGAATGCATAAGGTGTAGAGTGTATCAAATTGGTGCCTGCGTTGTTTTCTAACTGAACCTGACTTCTCACCAGCAAGCGCGCTGGCCGTTAAAATTGGCCTAAAATCCCTGTTTTACGGGTAACAACCACGCTTCGAACCGCTTTATCCCTGGCATCGATTTACTTTCATAATTCGACAACTTGACATTCAAAACAAAACATTTATGGGCGTATTTATGCCGAATAGAATGGCTCGAGCTCGAAATGTTCTTAATAATTATTAATCAAAATAACCGAGTCAGCCGCACACATGGGTCGCTACCGCCAGCGAATCTGGTCCCGTATCAGGTTCAACTTGCCTGCATGTAGATGGATCGTGGTGCATTTGGAATGAGTTCTTTTCTCATTCAAGTTCGTTCAGGATTCTGGTATAAAAATTGCTAGTCCAATGACTGCCGGCTTAAACAGGTGCGCTCATTGTGAATTGATTATTGCCAGATGACCTGGAAACAGGTGGACGTTGCCCCGCAACGCCACAATTCGAATCACAACTATTAAAAACCTCCTAGGAGACTTCAAATAATGAAACTTCGCACCAAGCGTTTAACTATTGCAGTGGCAGTCGCATCCGCATTTATGTCGATGACTGTCAGCGCACAAGAAGCTGCTGCAGTGGCTAATCCGACGACGACAGAAGGCGCTCAGCCGGCTGAAACCAAATTGACCGGTGCGGCGGCGGCGTCTGCTGCATCCAAGCAGGTTGGCATTCAACAGGTTATCGTGACCGCCACCAAACGCAAGGAAGACGCCAGCAAGGTGCCCATCAGTATGAGCGTGCTGGGCGGCGATGAGTTGCAAGCGCAACATATTGGTGATTACGCCGATATTACCCGTTCGGTTCCGAATGTTTCGTTCTCGGGTGCCGGGGGTGGCGGAGATGCCGGCGATGGTCCCGGTTTGTCGAATATTGAAATTCGCGGTGTGAGCTCTTCCGCCGGTGCGGCGACCACGGGGCTGTATCTGGACGATGTGTCAATGACGCAGCCAAACAGCTACAGTATGGGTAGCCCTGAACCAAAATTTTTTGATATTGACCATGTTGAAGTATTGCGTGGCCCGCAGGGCACCCTGTATGGCGCGAGCTCCATGGGCGGTACGATCAAATTCATTACCAACCAACCGGATACAAAAGAGGAATCGCTGGATTTCTATACCGAAGTGTCGCAAACCAAGGGTGCGAACACAGCCAATTACAACGGCAATGTCGTGGTCAATAAGCCGCTGATTCCGGGCGAGTTGGCCATGCGGTTTGGTGTTCAGGCTGAACACATCGGGGGTTATATTGATCAGGTTGACCCTAACACGGCGAACGTGATTGACAAGGGTGTCAACTGGCAGGATAACGGGGTTATGAAACTGGGTTTCAAATGGACGCCCACCAAAGAGTTGACCATAACGCCGAACATCATCAGCCAAAAAGTTAAAACCGGTGACACGGATGTCTCGTACACTCAGGTGCTGCTTGACGCACAACCTACCGGTGTTAATCTGCCCAATTATCAAACCAGCAAATTAACGCATGAACCGGGTTCGGATGCCCTGACGGTACCGAGTCTGACCATCAATTACAGCACCCAATATGGCGATCTGACGTCGGTGACCAGTTTTTTCAAACGTGACTTCACGCGTGTCCAGGACGGTCAATATACCAACAGCTACCAGATGGCGGCATACTACCTGGCGCCGGCCTCGGTAGATCCGGTCACCGGCGCGACCACGCTGACGCCGCTGGCAAATACGATACAGGGGTTACCGTCAGCGGTGACTCTGGAAAACTACGTCACCCAGCTTTCCCAGGAAGTGCGATTTGCATCCAAGCCCTATCAGGAAGGCGGCTCGCCTTACACCTGGATTGTCGGTGGTTATCTGTCCAATGGTTTTACCGATGTCCATGAAAACGATTACGTTTATGGCATACGCAATGCATTTACGGTCAACGGGCAAAATCCAACCACCTACCCCGGCGTGTGGAATACCCCGGCAACGCCAGGCATAAATTGCACGAACAACACCGTGGTCTGTATCAACAGCCCGGCCGGTGTCGCCGAGGGATTCCCTGCCGACAATACCTGGCACGGTGATTTCAGCTACCACGACATGCAACAATCGATATTCGGTGAGTCCAGTTATTATTTCGAACCCACCCTGCATGCCACTGTCGGCGTACGCTATCTGCATGCTTCGCAGCTGCATAACAGCTATCAGGACCTGTTCTATCAGGGTGATGCGCCCACCTACACGCACAATGACACCATCAGTGGCGACAAAGTGACACCGAAGTTTGCCGTGGTCTGGGAAACCTCACCCACCAATTCGGTATTTGCTACCGCTGCGGAAGGCTTCCGTCTGGGTGGTGCGAATTCAGCGGTGCCTTACCAGCTGTGCCAGCTGCCCGGCCCCAATCCGCTGACTTATGCATCGGATTCACTGTGGAGTTATGAAGTGGGCGACAAAGCCCGTTTCCTGAATAACACCGTCACACTGAATGCGTCAGCGTTTTACATCAAGTGGAAAAACATGCAGCAGGAAATTGAACTGTCCTGCAGCTTTGACTATAACGTGAACGTCGGTTCGGCAACAATCTACGGCGGTGAATTTGAACTTAAATTCAAGCCCGTACCCAGTTTCGTGATTGACGCCGCCGGTGGCATGACCCACGCGACGCTGGACTCCAGTGAGGCGGCCGATTCACCGGCGAGCCAGGGGACCCTGAGTGGTGCTGTGGCAGGTGCCTGGGTGCCGGGTGTGCCAAATTACAATCTGGCACTGACAGCGACGTACAGCTTTGACTATAACGATGACTACTTCGGTTTCCTGAGAGGCGGGGTGCACTTCATCGGATCCAGCTACGGTGGATTTGACACATTGCCAAACGGCGCGGCCAACCCTGATTACACCCGACCTGCCTACCACACGGTGGATGTCAGCACCGGTGTCAGCTGGAAGGAATGGGAAGCCACCTTGTTCGTTAAGAACCTGACGAACAATAATATGGTCATTCAGAAACCGATTGAACAGGCTCAGGAAAGCGGTGAAGTTTATCGCATTCCACCACGTCAGATTGGCGTCAGCTTGTCGGCCAAATTCTGACCGGGTAAATCAGGTTGACAGGATCGGCAGCCCCGGCTGCCGATCGTGGTTGTCAAAACTGCCCGGCGGCCTGTCCTGGCCGGGCCCGGGGCCTTTCAAGTATTTATAGAGAATTCAAACGCGCTTAAGCTGGCAAGAGTACAGTGATTGAATCAGAGGTTGTATTTCGCAGTCGTTATGAAAATGAAGCATTAATCCACGCATTAATCCACGCATAAATTCAACTATCTATACTTTGGGAGAAATAAATTGAAACTTCGCACCAAACGCTTAACCATTGTCATTGCGATTGCCTCGGCCTTCATGGCAACGGCTGGCGCACAGGAAGCTGCCGCACCGGTGGCTGCCAGCGCTGCGACGCCCGATTCCCAGACGGATCAGGCCACGCCTGAAGCCAAATTGTCGGGTGCGGCTGCGGCGTCAGCTGCCGCAAAACAGTCCGGCATTCAAACCGTTGTTGTGACCGCGCAAAAGCGTAAAGAAGATGCGAGTAAAGTTCCGCTGAGTATCAGTGTGCTGGGTGGTGACGAATTGACCGCGCAACATATCGGCGACTATGCTGACATTACCCGCGCCATACCGAATATTTCCTTTTCGGGCGCAGGCGGCGGCGGTGATGCCGGTGACGGCCCGGGATTGTCCAACATCCAGATTCGCGGTATCAGTTCCAGTGCCGGCGCGGCAACGGTCGGGATATACATGGATGACGTCTCCATGACCGTGGCCAACCTGTACAGTATGGGCAGTGCAGAGCCGAAGTTTTTCGATCTGGATCATGTTGAGGTGCTGCGCGGACCGCAGGGTACCCTGTACGGTTCCAGCTCGATGGGCGGGACGATCAAATTCATCACAAACCAGCCGAATGTAAAAGAACAGTCCACTGACATTTATACAGAACTGTCGTCCTGGAAGGGTGGTCAGGCCAGCTACACAGGCAATATCGTGTTTAACGAACCCCTGATCAAAAATGAACTGGCGCTGCGATTCGGTGTGCAGTCCGGGCACCAGGGCGGTTATATCAACCAGACCGATCAGTCGGGTAATGTCATTAACTATGGCACCAACAAGCAGGACGACCAGGTCATCCATCTGGCCCTGAAATGGGTGCCAACCAAAGATTTGACGATCACGCCCAATGTGTTTTACCAGAAAGTTAAAACCGGTGACACGGATGTTTCGTATTCGCAGGTGCTCGATAATGGTCTGGTGCCGACAACGACCACGCCGCTGCAGCCCTATCAGACCAGCAAACGAACCCTCGAACCTGGTAGCGATGAACTGCTCGTACCCAGTCTGACGATAGGCTACTCAACAGAATTGGGTGATTTAACCTCGGTCACCAGTTTTTTTCAGCGTAAATTCACCCGTGTTCAGGATGGTGGCTACACCAACAGTGTCCAGTTGGGGGTCGGGATATACGCACCCTTGACCAAGACCTATATTCCCACTTATATCGATTACGCGAATTACCCGGCACTGGGAAATGCGATCGCGGCGTTGCCGTCGTCCGTCACACTGGATAACAAGGTTCAGCAGTTCTCCCAGGAGATCCGTTTTGCGTCAAAACCGTATGTGGCGGGCGGTTCGCCCTATACCTGGCTGGTCGGCGGCTATTTGGCCAACGAACGCACCAAGACGCTGGAAGGTGATTATGTGTATGGCCTGACCAGTACGTTGCGCGCGGCCGGGTTTTCCCCGACCAATCCGACACCCTGGTTGCCGTTTGCGACTTATTCGGATGGGACGAATGCGCCCTACCTGCCCGGATTTCCCGGTGATAACACCTTTGCAGGAAGCTATTATTACCATGACACGCAGCAATCGGTTTTTGGTGAAACAAGCTACTACTTTGTGCCAACACTGCATCTGACGCTGGGAGCGCGTTACCTCAAGTCGAAACAGGATTTTGCGGCCTCACAATCCCTGATTTATCAGGGACCCAACCAGACGCCGGGAGCCGATCCCTTTGATCCGACGCTGAACAGTTCCACAGAGTCAGGGACCAAATTCACGCCAAAACTGGCGATTACCTGGGAGCAGTCGCCCACGAATACGCTTTTTGCCACGGCAGCGGAAGGTTTCCGTACTGGCGGTAATAATTATTCAGTGCCACCAGGGCTGTGTTCAATTCCGCCGAATCCGCTTAAATTCAACTCCGATTCGTTGTGGAGTTATGAAGTCGGAAATAAATCACGGTTCATGGACAACAAAGTCACTTTCAACAGCTCGATTTTCTATGTCAAGTGGAAAGACATGATGCAGGAAATTGAATTGCCATGCAGCTTCGACTTTAACGTCAACGTCGGCGCGGCGACCTCCTACGGTGCCGAAATGGAACTGAAAGTGAAGCCGGTGTCGAGCCTGCTGTTTGATATCGCGGCAGGATATACCCATGCAACACTGGATAACAGTGCGGGCGCTGAACAGGGTGTGGTCGGGGCCGTCGCGGGTGCGACAATTCCGGGAGTTCCGTCGTATAACGTGGCCTTCACAACGACCTACAGCTATGACATTACGGATGATTATTTTGGATTCGTCCGTGGCGCTGTGCGCTGGATAGGGCAGAGTAATGGCGGCTTTGCAGAGTTGCCGAACTCCAACGGTGTGATCACGCCACCCAACCTGTATGCCGGCATTCCCAACCCCGACTTTAACCGGCCGGCTTACCATTCGATTGATTTGAGCACGGGTGTCTCATGGAGCGAATGGGAAGCCACACTGTTTGTGAAAAACCTGTTTAACGAGGACAAGGTTATTCAGCATCCCGTTGAGCAGGCGATTTCATCGGGCGAGGTATACCGGATGGAGCCGCGCATGATAGGCGTGAGCTTATCAGCCAAGTTTTAGGCATTTTAACAAGCAAGTTGCAGTCGCAAACCGGCAGGCCGGATCTGGCGTGCCGGTTTGCAGGAATTAACCGTTTTTAACATCAATGCAAACCACGTTGGTTTCAGAGATGAAGATCATCTTTACGTCATCAACAGAAATAACAGGAAACAGTAATGAGCTCAAATCAGGAATGGAAAGCCCGCAAGGATGCGGCCACGCCACGCGGAGTCGGCGTTATGTGCAATTTTTATGCCGATCGCGCAGAAAATTCCGAACTCTGGGATATCGAAGGCCGGCGCTATATAGATTTTGGCAGCGGCATTGCCGTTCTGAATACCGGCCATCGTCATCCTAAAATCGTCGCGGCGATCAAAAAACAGTTGGACCATTTTACGCACACGGCGTATCAGGTCGTCCCTTACTCGATTTATGTCGATCTGGCTGAAAAAATAAACCGGCTGACGCCGGGCACACACGCCAAGAAAACCGCATTTTTTACGACCGGTGCCGAAGCCGTTGAAAATGCCATCAAAATTGCACGCTCAGCGACCAAGCGTCCTGGTGTGGTTGCGTTTTCAGGTGCATTTCATGGACGTACTTCAATGGGTATGGCATTAACCGGTAAAGTGGATCCGTATAAAATCGGGTTTGGTCCGTTCCCGGGCGAAATTTATCATGCGCCGTTTCCGAGCAATGTGCACGGCATGTCGGTTGACGATGCGCTGAGTGCCCTGCAGACCCTGTTCAAAACCGATATCGAACCCGGCAAGATTGCCGCAATCATCATTGAACCTGTGCAGGGCGAAGGCGGTTTCTGCGTGACCCCGGTTCCGTTCATGCAGGCATTGCGTGCCATCTGTGACCAGTACGGTATTTTGCTGATTGCGGATGAAATCCAGACTGGTTTTGCGCGGACCGGCAAATTGTTTGCCATGGAACACTATGGCGTAATTCCGGATTTGATGACCGTCGCCAAAAGTCTGGCGGGCGGCATGCCTTTGTCGGGCGTTTGTGGGCGCGCAGAAATTATGGATGCGCCCAATCCCGGCGGTCTGGGTGGAACGTATGCGGGCAATGCACTGGCAGTGGCTGCAGCGCTGGCGGTTCTCGATGTTATTGAAGAAGAGAAACTGGTGGATCGCGCCAACCAGCTGGGCGAACGCCTGACCCGACAGTTGCATAAATCAATGGAAGACCCCTCTGTGGGTAACCGGGTTGCCGAAGTGCGCGGACTGGGCTCCATGGTGGCGATCGAATTCAAACATCCGGCAACCGGCAAACCTGACCCTGATTTCACCAAAAAAGTGCAAGCATTTGCGCTGGAAAAAGGATTACTATTGTTGACCTGCGGTGTTTATGGCAACGTGATTCGTTTCCTGTTCCCATTAACCATACCGGACACGGTAATGACGGAAGCGCTGGGCATACTGGACGCGGCCCTTCATGTCAATTAAGATGTCAACTGAGTAATATATATACCAACGAATCGAGTCAATTATGTTAACGTTAAAAGACCCCGGCCTGTTAAAACAGCAAGCTTATGTCAATGGTCAGTGGTGCAATGCCGATAATGGTGAAACCATTCCCGTAACCAACCCCGCGACCGGCGCACTGCTGGGAACCGTGCCCAACATGGGCGCAGCAGAAACCCGTCGCGCCATTGACGGTGCCAATGCCGCGTTTAAAGCATGGCGCAAACTGCTGGCGAAAGAACGCTCAGCCCTGTTGCGCAAGTGGCATGATTCGATGCTGGCCAACGTCGACGACCTGGCCGCGATCATGACCGCTGAACAGGGCAAATCATTAACCGAAGCCAAGGGCGAGATCGCTTACGCCGCTTCGTTCCTGGAATGGTTCGCTGAAGAAGGCAAGCGAATTTACGGTGAAACGATACCGACACCGACGACCGGTCGTCGCATTATGGTCACCAAAGAACCGATTGGGGTGTGCGCGGCCGTCACGCCGTGGAATTTTCCGTCAGCAATGATTACAAGAAAAGCCGGTCCGGCGCTGGCGGCAGGTTGTCCGATGATACTGAAACCCGCCGCGCAGACCCCGTTTTCTGCTCTGGCGCTGGCTGAACTGGCGCACCGCGTTGGCATACCTGCGGGCGTGTTCAGTGTCGTAACCGGTAAAGCCACGGCCATTGGCGGTGAAATGACCTCCAATCCGGTCGTGCGCAAGCTGTCTTTCACCGGGTCAACCCAGATCGGCCAGTTACTGATGCGCCAGTCGGCCGATACGGTCAAGAAATTATCGCTGGAACTGGGCGGCAACGCGCCGTTCATTGTCTTTGATGATGCCGATCTGGATGCCGCCGTCGAAGGCGCGCTGGCCTCCAAATACCGCAATTCGGGTCAGACCTGTGTCTGCGCAAATCGTCTGTACGTGCAGGACAAGGTGTATGACAGTTTTGTGGCGAAGCTGAAAGTGGCGGTGCAAAAACTGAATATCGGCGACGGTTCGGTGCCCGGTGTCAATCAGGGGCCGTTAATCGACATGAATGCGGTCGAGAAGGTGGAAGAACACATTGCCGATGCGGTGTCGAAAGGCGCTAAAATCGAATTGGGCGGCAAGCGCCACGCACTGGGCCACACGTTCTTTGAACCCACGATACTGTCGGGCGTGACGCAATCGATGAAAGTGGCGCGTGAAGAAACGTTTGGTCCGCTGGCGCCGATCTTCCGTTTCAGCACTGACGACGAAGTGATTGCCATGTCCAATGATACGGAATTCGGTCTGGCCTCGTATTTTTTCAGTCGTGATATCGGCCGCATCTGGAACGTGGCTGAACAGCTGGAATACGGCATGGTGGGTATTAACACAGGCATCATCTCCAACGAGGTTGCACCGTTCGGCGGTGTCAAACAATCGGGTCTGGGACGTGAAGGTTCCAGATACGGCATGGATGACTACCTGGTGATCAAATACTGGTGCCTGAGCGGTATGTGAGGCAATCAGGCCGTGATTGCAGGCGGTGAAGTGACAGGTATCATGTACAGAACATAAAAATGGGAGGCAACATGAAATTCTTAACATATTTCGAAAACTATAATCCATCTGAACCGTAGCTCTGGCCATGGGGGGCTGCTAAACCAGGTTGAATTAACGAAGTGGGTACGATGAACTTCGACATTACACAAACGAAATAAGAGAGAAAATCATGTCTTTACGCCAAAATTTTTCATACAACGATATGGATCAGTGGCTCAATGAAAAGCGCGTCACTGAAATTGAATGTCTGGTGCCCGATCTGACCGGTGTGGCGCGGGGCAAAATCATGCCGCGCACCAAATTCACGGAAGATCGCGGCATGCGCCTGCCTGAAGCCATTCTGGGTATGACCGTGACCGGCAATTACCCGACCGACAATGCGGCCTACGATCGCGCCATTTCTGCGACGGATCGCGACATGATACTGCGCGCGGATCCCAATACGATCACCATGGTGCCGTGGGCCGCCGACCCGACGGCCCAGGTGATCCACGACTGTTATTTTTCTGACGGCACGCTGGTTGATTTCGCGCCGCGCTCGGTACTGCGGCGCGTTTTGGGCCTGTATGAAGAAAAAGGCTGGTCACCGGTGGTGGCACCTGAGCTGGAATTCTATTTAACGGCACGAAACATCGATCCGGATCTGCCGTTGCGTCCTCCTGTGGGTCGCAGCGGTCGCGCTGAAACCAGCCGGCAGATTTACAGTATCGATGCGGTGAACGAATTTGATCCGCTGTTTGAGGATATTTACGATTATTGTGACCTGATGTCACTGGACGTCGATACGCTGATTCACGAAATCGGTGCGGGCCAGATGGAAATCAACTTCCTGCACGGCGAACCGATGGGTCTGGCCGACAAGGTATTTTTCTTCAAGCGTACCCTGCGCGAAGCCGCGATGAAACATGACATGTATGCGACCTTCATGGCCAAGCCCATGACTGGTGAACCCGGTTCAGCGATGCATATACACCAGAGTGTGGTGGACACCAAAACCGGTAAAAACATTTTCAGTGACAAGGACGGCACAGCCTCGCAGGCCTTCATGCACTATATCGGCGGTCTGCAACGCTACATGCCGTCTGCCATGGCGATTGTTGCTCCCTATGTCAACTCGTATCGCCGCATAGTCCGCCATACGGCAGCACCGATTAATATCCAGTGGGGTAAAGACAACCGTACGGTCGGTCTGCGTGTTCCGGAATCCGGTGCGCAGGATAGACGGGTGGAAAATCGTGTCGTGGGAGCGGATGCCAATCCTTACCTTGCCCTGGCGGTGACACTGGCCTGTGGCTACCTCGGCATGGTGGAACGCTTGGAACCCACACCCATGACCGAAGGCAGTGCCTACGATCTGGATTATCAGTTGCCGCAAAGCTTATCGGAAGCGCTGGACGGATTGCGCAAGGAATCGCGCCTGCGCTTTGCCCTCGGTGACCGGTTCATCGACGTTTATTCCGCCATCAAGGAACTGGAATATGCCGAGTTCATGCAGGTCATCAGTCCCTGGGAACGCGAGCATTTATTACTCCACGTTTAAACCGTGAAGGCCACGTAAGCCCCGATACGTGGCCTGATAACCATCCTCAGTCAATTCAACCCCGGACCCTATTGAAAGGTTGACCATGTATTCAGATAACAAAGATCCCGTTGCCATTGTGGCACCCGCAATTCGTCCTTCAGACAGCCAGAAAAAAGTGGATACCCGCGCCATTCAGGAGATGGATTCCGCTCACTATATTCACTCGTTTACCGATACCGCGTCGCTGGCCAAAAAGGGCGCGCGCGTGATTGTAAAAGGCGAAGGTATTTATATCTGGGATTCCGAAGGTAAGCGTCTGCTGGATGGTATGTCCGGCTTATGGTGCATGAACGTCGGCTACGGCCGCAAATCGATTGCCGATGCGGCTTACGCGCAGATGCAGGAACTGCCTTACTACAACAGTTTTTTTCAGACCACCAATGTGCCCGCCGTTAAACTGGCCGCCAAGCTGGTCGAAATTTCGCCGCCGCATTTCAATCATGTTTTCTACACCGGTTCCGGCTCGGAAGGTAACGATACCAATCTGCGACTGGTGCGTCGCTACTGGGATATCAAAGGCTTTAAGGATCGCAACATCATCATCAGCCGTGAAAATGCCTACCATGGCAGCACCATTGCAGGCGCGTCACTGGGCGGTATGTCAGGCATGCATGACCAGCAGGTGGGTGTGACGATACCGAATATTGTGCATATCGGTCAGCCTTACTACGTCGAGGGCGGCAAAGGCAAAACGCCGGAGGAATTCGGCCTTGAAGCGGCCTCGTGGCTGGAGAAAAAAATTCTGGAAGTCGGACCCGAGCGGGTTGCTGCATTTATCGGTGAACCGGTTCAGGGTGCAGGTGGCGTCATTATTCCTCCCTCAACCTATTGGCCCGAGATCCAGCGTATCTGCGACAAATATGAAATTCTGTTAATCGCCGACGAAGTTATCTGCGGATTTGGTCGTCTCGGGACCTGGTTCGGTTCCGAGTATTTCGGCATCAAGCCGGATCTGATGACGTTTGCCAAAGGCGTGACATCGGGCTATATTCCATTGGGCGGTGTGCTGGTGGGCGACCGTGTCGCCAACGTGCTGATCGAACAGGGCGGCGAATTCAATCACGGCTTTACCTATTCCGGACATCCGGTGGCCTGCGCCGCAGCACTGGAAAATATCCGTATCATTCAGGAAGAAAAGCTGGTCGAAAAGGTCAATAAGGAAACCGGTCCCTACCTGAAGAAGAAATTCGCTGAACTGAATGACCACCCTTTGGTCAGTATTGCTGAAACCTGCGGGTTTGCAGCAGGTTTGAATCTGGTCAGGAAAAAAGGCAAAACGCTGCACGACTGTGAGGCCTTTGATTCCAGCCTGGAAGTCGGCATGATCTGTCGCGGCCACATGTTCGGTAATGGCATGATTATGCGCGCCGTTGGCGATCGCATGATCATTGCCCCGCCGCTGGTAACGACCACTGCCCAGATTGATGAAATGGTGGCATTGATACGTCAGTGTCTGGACGCAACGCTGGACGATCTGAAGCAACGCGGCCTGATGTAAAAACCAGCCGGGCACACCGCAGCGTGTTGCCCTGCCAGAGGCGGTTACCTCGATTGGCGCTTAAACACGGTTTGTGTTTAGGCGCTTTTTTTTTGGCATGCCGGATGGATTGCCGCGCGCCCGCGTCCAAGGGTGGCGTATCAGGCCGGCGCCTGTGCGATACGTGCAATCCGGCAACTAATTTCGATTTTTGCAATGGGTGCTGGCGGGTCTTGGTGCGTAGCATTTTCACAAAGTTGCCTGATTTTCCAAATAAAGCGCCGGCAGATTTGAATCTTTACCGATTTAATGCTAGATTCCAAGTAACACCTTTGACGATGAACACCCTGATTGGGAATTGACTGATGAGTTTTAATAACAGACCTGCCGAGCATGCCGAAGAATTCCGGCAGATATTGATTGCACAGGGAAAGGGAGAGCTTTTTCCGGAAAATACGGCGGAGCGGTACCCACACATTCTCGAAAAAATATTTTTGGTCTGGCACGAACCCAAAGTTGCCTTTCAACTTTTTTTTGAACTGCTCACCTCCGATCGGGAGAATCGCGCCGGATTTCCTGCCGAGATCTATACCGAAATCTTCAGACTGGAAAGTTATTACACCGATATCCATCCGCATGTCCGCGACAGCGACAAATTCTATCGCGGCGCCAATAAAAAGTGACATTCGGCAGGTGCGGAACCGGCAGGAATCAGCCCGGCACACGCCAGCACCCGGGCGTGCCTTTTTGCGTGTAACTTGGTAAAAAAACCAGTGTTGTATCGAGCCGCTAATTAAGGCAGAATGCCTGTTCTATCAAAAGGACGGGATCTGTTTCATGAGCGATATCAGCCAGAAAAATCAAGAAGAAAAAAATGTCATTGACCTGCTTTTTCAGCAGGCGATAGCGCTTCACCAGGCCGGGCAACTGGGTCAGGCCGAACAGTTGTACCGGCGCATACTGCAAACCTATCCGAATCACACGGATGCAAACCACAATCTGGGGATTCTGGCGCTACAGGCCGGTAACGTTGCGGCCAGCCTGGCGCATTTCAAATTGGCCTTTGACGCTTTTCCCAACAACCCGCAGTACGTGCTTTCTTATGCCAACGCGCTACTGAACAACGGTTACCTGCTCGACGCCAGAAAAATCATCAAGGCAGCACGGCAACGCGGTCTGGACAGCGCTGAATTCAAATCGGCGCAGCGACTGATTGATGATGCCATTACGGCTTCATTACAGAACCCCGGTCCGACCCAGGACGAATGGGAGCCGGTTTACCAATTGTTTTTGAGTCAGAAATTTGCCGAGCTGGAACCGAAAGCGCTGAAACTGAGCGACAAATACGGCAGGTCCGGCAAAGTCTGGAAGATGCTGGCCGTTGCACAGCAAGTTCAGGGCAAGCCTTTTTTACCCGCCAAACGCAGGGCAGCGCAATTGTTGACCGCGGATATCGATCTGCATTTTAACCTGGCCAACGATCTGCATCAGCACGGACAGACTGACGACGCAGAAGCACTGTTGAGAGCGGCAGTCGCGAACAACCCCGGTAACGCGCAGGCGCACTGCATTCTGGGGCTCTTTCTGGGCAACCGGTCACGCGTGCTGGAAGCCGCCGCCAGCTTCAACAAGGCGTTGGCGCTGGATCCGAATCACATACAGACGCTATGTGCCATGGCGCTGCTGATGAACAATTCAGGTCAGACCAAGGATGCGTCGGCGTTTCTGCAGCGTGCCATAGCCGTGCAGAACGTGCCGGCCGATACGCTGTTCGTACTGGCGATGACGCTGTTCAATCTCGGGCAATTCGAACCGGCAGCCCACCAGTTCAATCGGGTGCTGGAGATAAATCCACTGCACGCTGACGCGATCCTCAACCTGGGTAATGTGCTGATGTTGCTGGGATTAAAAGACGATGCGAAAAAGTGTTTTATTCGTGTTCTGGAGATTCAACCCGGCGCGGCGGTGGCCCATGACAATCTGGGTTGGCTGCAGTTACATGAGGGCGAATCCGACAACGCGATTGCCAGTTTCAGGCGGGCGATAGCGCTGGTACCCGGCTGGGGAATCCCGCACGGCCATTTAGGCGCGGCCTATCTGGTCCAGAACCACTTTGCTGAAGCCCTTGAAACACTGCAGCAGGCCGCGACCCTGATGCCCGATTCGGCGGACGTTTATTGTAACCTGGGCATTGCACATCAGGGTCTGGGGCAGGCCGGGCAGGCGGGTGACTATTTTAAACAGGCGCTGCGCCGCGATCCTAATCTGGCCACGGCAAAGATCCGGCTCGCGGAGCTCGACAAGCAGTCAGGTCAGGCGACGCAGGCCTGACATCTGCCCAGCCATCGGGCTCGGTCGCTACCAAACAGGTTGCGAGCGACGCGGCCCTGGCGTGGAATGAATGCTGACCTGTAATTTTTCTGTCTGATGCGTTACAAGACGTAAGTCTGATTGGTCCGCAAGCGTGTCCCCGGTGACTCTTGACTGACCTGAAACAGGGGACTTCAGCGGCACATCCAAATGTAATTTAGTGTAAATTAGTGTTTCCGTAACTTGTTATAATGCAATATCTATGGAAAACTGAATTTCCCTGCCGCAAGTTGCTCCGTGTAAAGATTGAAATGGCACGGCTGCCTGTAGCACCTGTTTATCAACCTGTTAATGAAGTGGGCATTCTATGTTTGGTATGTCTCGCGATACAGCGCCACGTCACGGTGCACGATCCGCCGCCGCTTCCAGAGCTGCGGCCGGCGCCACGACAGGCGTCAATGCGCCAGACAGCCACGGTTGGCACCGGCGTGAAGAAGCCATTATGGGAACCGCCATCAGCGTTGAGCTCTGGTGCGAAGACGCTGTCGTGGCCGAAAGTGCGATGAATGCGGTCATGGAAGAAATGCATCGCATTGACCGTCTGATGAGTCCGCATAAACCCGACTCCGAATTATCACGAATCAACCGTAACGCGGAACACATGGCGGTTCCGGTGTGCGATGAAATGATGATGCTGTTCAAACGCGCAAGTCATTTTTCGACCCTCTCAAAAGGCGCCTTCGATATAACCTATGCCTCGGTGGGCCGGTTGTTCGACTATCGTCAGCGCATCAGACCCGGGATTGAACAGCTGCAGCAGGCGCGCCTGGCCGTGGGCTACAAGAATTTTCTGCTCGATGAGTATACGCAAACCGTACGCTTTGGCAAACCCGGCATGTGCATTGATTTGGGCGGATTTGCCAAAGGTCATGCGGTCGACAATGCCACTGAAATCCTGGCGCGCTATGGTATTGGCCACGCCAACGTCAGTGCAGGTGGCGACAGCCGTGTAATGGGCGACAAACGCGGGCGTCCCTGGATGATAGGTGTGCGTGACCCCCGGCGCGAAGACAGGATTGTTGCGCTCCTGCCGTTGGTGGATACCTCCATCTCCACCTCGGGTGACTATGAACGGTATTTTGATGAAGAGGGTGTGAGGTTTCATCATCTGATCGATCCACTGACCGGGAAATCCCCGGACACAGTGCGCAGCGTCACGATTCTGGCCAGTGACGGATTGACCACGGAAGCGTTTTCGAAAATTGTATTTGTGCTGGGAATTGAACAGGGGTTGAAACTGGTTGAAGCGCAACACGGAATAGACGCCATCATCGTGGACACGGCCGGCGTGTTGCATTTCTCATCGGGTTTGCTGAATTCGACGCCAGGCTGAAGTCACCCTCGGGCTGCACCGAAGCGGCGTTAACACCAATTGGAAGAATATGATGAAGATACCTTTACACCTAATTACCGTGTCGGCCTTACTGCTGCTGGGCTGTCTGCTGTCAGGTTGCGGAGCCAGCAGCGACAGCAGTGCCTCGTCAGTGGTGGTATCGGGTGGCGTACCGATTGCGTACGCTAAACGCGTCAACACCATCAGCACCAATCCGACCAACGGGGCACCGACTGCGCCTGGCGGTGACCTGATGTTGCGCGAGGTCTCCTCGGCCAGTGCGGTGGAACACAATCTGACGGCTGCCTTTACTCAGGGCCAGGGGGATGTGAACAGCCTGGATGTGTCGTATGATGGTCTGAAAATCGTGTTTGCCATGCGCTGCCCGTCGACCAACTCGTCAACCATCGGCGGCCTGCCGGCATGTACTGACCGGTTCAATATCTGGGAATACGACATGACCACCGGAGGATTGACCGGTGGCACGTTCCGGCGCATTACAAGTTCAACCACCTCGGATGACGTGGAACCGACCTACCTTCCCGGCGGCGGCTTCGTGTTTACCTCGAACCGCCAGACCGAATCCAGTGTCAACCAGGCGTTGGGCTATTCCTATTTTGCGCTGGATGAGTATGAACGCGAACGGGTTTTTAACCTGCATACCATGGCCGACGATGGATCGAACATCAAGCAGATTTCATTCAATCAGAGTCACGACCGCAATCCGGTGGTCAGGCCCAACGGTGTCATCATGTTTTCGCACTGGGATCACCTTGGTGGCCGGAATCATTTCAAGATTTTCACCGTTAATCCGGATGGAACCAACCTGTTTGTTCTGTACGGCTCGCACAGTGATGGCAACAGTTTTCTGCATCCGCGCGATATGGACCCGGGTTCAGTCCACGCCGGTTATCTGGCGACCGACCTGATGCCCTTGTCCCGCACCCATGAAGGCGGCGCGCTGATGTTTGTGAATGCGGCAAATTACTCCGACATGAGTTCACCCATCAGCCCGTCCGTACCGGCAACGGGTGGCCAGGTACAGGCTACCACGCAGCTCCTGAATTACGATACCGGTCTGTCGCAATACGGCCGCATTACCACACCCTATCCACTCTCGGATGGCACCGATCGGGTACTGGTATCCTATACGCCCTGCGAAGTGCACAATGTGGGTGTGATCGTGTCGTGCGCAACACTCACTCCCACGCAGATTGCCGACCTGTCCACGCCGAACCGTCTCGTGTCGGCAGTGCAGGCCGATCCGCTGCAGGACGATGTGCCTCCCTCGTATGCCATTTACATGTTTGATCCCGCGACACAGACTTTATTGAATGTCGCGCCGCCACCCGGCGGGTATATGTACACCCATCCGGTGGCGCTGATGGCGCGCACGCAGCCGGCGGTGAACCCGCCGGCGACACCGGATCCGACGCTGGCGCAGCAAAAACTGGGTTTGCTCGATGTGCGCAGTGTGTATGACACGGATACGCTGGGGCGCATGGGCACCGATGTGCTGGCACCGAGCGATCTGGTAACCGGCTGTACCAGTGCAATTGCGCTGACGCCGCCCACCGACCCGCTGGATATTCGTCCGCTCGTGGCGAACCTGATCGCCATGAAAGATCCGGCCAATCCTGCCTATCTCTGCGGCCCGGCGCGCTTCATTCGTGCTGTACGGGCAGTGGCGCCACCCAGTGACACGACCGGCATGCGCACGGCCATCGGCGAGACTGAATTTGAAATGCAGCAGATTCTGGGCTACGCGCCAATCGAACCCGACGGATCGTTCAAACTCACCGTGCCGTCTGACACGCCGATCGCGCTGGCAGTGATCGATGCGCAGGGGCGGGCCTTCCAGACGCATACCAACTGGATACAGGTGCGTCCGGGCGAACACCGTACCTGCGATGGCTGCCATAGCCCGCGCCGTGGTGGCGCGATCAATTCGGGTTCCGTGGTCAACTCGGTTCCGTCGGCCTGGCTGCCCAGCATGATTTCCGCACACCAGGCGGGAGAAACCATGGCCGATACCCGCACGCGCCTCGATCCGACCGCGCTGCTACTCAAGCCGGACCCGGTTTATACCGATATCTGGGCGGATACCAGCAAGCCAGGTGTGACAGCCCGTCCGCCGTTGGCGATACGCTACACAAACAACACCCTGTCGACCGATGATCTGG
The DNA here is from genome assembly GCA_903893945.1 of uncultured Oxalobacteraceae bacterium. Lineage (GTDB taxonomy): Bacteria > Pseudomonadota > Gammaproteobacteria > Burkholderiales > Burkholderiaceae_D > Solimicrobium. The sequence goes on from CAITOF010000098.1 coordinate 31,016, forward strand.
TGACGGCGGTGCCAAGTAACGGTATTATTAACTACCCCGATCATATCCAGCCGATATGGTCGAGAAGCCGCGGTACGGCCGGTGTATCGACCTGTACCAATTGCCATACCAGTACCGCGACCACGATCGATCTGGGTGCGACTATCGGTGGCAGTGGACGTTTAGCCTCGTACGATCAACTGATGATAGGAGTGCCGCTATTGAATGCATCAGGCCAGCCACAGACCACCATCGAAGAGGGTGTCCTGGTGATTCAGCGCGCCGATGCCCTGGTCGATACGGCGGCGGATGAATCAGTCGCGCTGGGGCTGGGACGCAAGAGTCGCCTGGTCGAGATCATGACCGGACAAACGCTGATGTCTTCGAGTGCCGCGCAATTGGCGCATCCGACGCCGGTGGCGCCGGCACCTGACCATTCGACGATGCTGAACGCGGCTGAAAAACGTCTGATTACCGAATGGATAGACACCGGCGGCAAATATTACAATGACCCGTTTAACGCCTCGAGCGGCATTCTGGCGGTGAATGGATTGAGCCAGTCTGCCTTTGTTTCACAGGTTTATCCCATCATTCTGTCGACCTGCGCGGCCGGCTGTCACCAGGCCATCGGCAGCTCGGTGACCGGTGTTCCAGCCGGCACGGCGTTTCGCAATAACCGGTTCGTGTTGACGGGTGACCCGACCGGCGATTACAACGTGACCCTGACGATGATCACCAATGCCTGTCAACCGGCGTCGAATTATCTGCTGAGCAAACCGTCCACCATACCGCATCCGGTCGGTGCGGTCGGGGCGACAAAAGCGGTATTGCCGGCCAACAGCGCCAACTACAACATCATTGCCAACTGGATTCAGGGAGGATGTTAGCGATGCGGCCGTCATTCATGGTCGGCACGGTGCTGGGCCTGCTGCTGTCAGGTTGCGGCGGGTCGTCGAACCCGCTGGGCAATTCGTCCACGATTGCCAATCCGGTTGTCACGACCAGCCAGTCGCTGTCGTTCGCTTATTTTCAACGTTGCGTCAATCCGATTTTTCTGGCCAGGCTGCAGACGCAGATCAACGGTACAACGCAAACCAATACCTGTGCCGCCGCCGGCTGCCACGCCTATGCGACCGGCGCGGGCGGTGCGTTGCGCATTGTGCCGACAGCGCAAGTCGTTGATGTAACCAATCCGGCCAACACCGCGGCTGTCATCCAGGCCACCGACATGTACAAAAACTTTTATTCGGCCCAGGGGGAAGTCGTGATTAATTCGCCAACACTCAGCCTGCTTTTGAACAAGCCCTTGTTGCGCGGCGTGCTGCACGGGGGCGGGCTGATATTTCCCGGCACCAGTGACCCGCATGTGCAACTGATCACCTACTGGATCACCCATCCGTCGCCAATCGGGCAAGATGAATTCAGTTCGGCCAACAGTGACCTGTTCACACCGGCTGATCCGATGACCGGCGCATGCAACACACAATGATGACAGTCAATATGATGATATTCAATCCATGTGCTCCTGCAATCCGGCAATCTCGGGCGGCGCTGCGACGGGTCGTGCCACTGATACTGACGCTGGTGCTGCTGGTGCCGATCGCACCGGCGCGCGCCGGCAGTCCGCCAGACAGCATCACGGACAGCGTGCTGAATCCGGATGAACGTCTGCAGGTCACGGACCCGTATCTGGAGATGCACACCGGACCGGGGCGCGGTTACCCGGTTTTTTTTGTGGTGCCACGGGGTCAGGGTGTCTGGATCGTGTTGCGTCATACGGACTGGTATAAAGTGCATACCGAAGAAGGCAAGGAGGGCTGGGTACAGCGTGCGCAGCTTGAATCGACCTTGACAGCAGCGGGCGTGCAGAAACCGTTCCGCGACCTGCTGCTGGATGATTACCTGAACCGTAAAGTGCAGCTGGGCGCGGCCTGGGGCGAATTCAAGTCGGAACCGATGCTGAAGATATGGACCAGTTACCGGCTGTCGGAAACACTCAGCATCGAAGCTACGGTGGCCGAAGTGCAAGGGGTGTTTTCCGGTACGGATCTATGGCATGTCAATCTCATTTCCGAGCCGTGGTCCGATCAGCGCATTTCACCATTTTTCGGTATTGGGCTGGGCAGATTCAGAAACCTGCCCAACCAGAGTCTGGTGGAAGCGCTGCCCACGGCGTCGCAGTTGGGTAATGCCACGGTGGGCGTGCGTTACTACCTTAATGAGCGCTTCATTCTTCGTGCCGATTACACGCTGTATACCGCATTCGTTTCCGATCAACGTTCCATTGAATATCGTGCCTTTACGGGCGGCATTTCTTTCTTCTTCTGAAAATAATCATGACACTGAAAACGACACTATGCACCTTGCTCACCGTATTGCCACTGGCGGGTTTCGCGGCCGATGATCAGGAGGCGGCACCGAACCAGAATCAGGTGGTTGTTCCTGAAGTGGCGCGCCGTGATGTCCAGCTTCCGCATTTTCCGTCCAATGATTTTGATGTGGGGGCCTTTTTTGGTACCTATGACACGCAGAATTTTGGATCCGCGGCGGTCGGCGGGTTGAAAATCGGCTATAACATCACGGAAGACTATTTTGTCCAGGGCGTGTTTGCCGAAACCAAGGTCAGTGATGCAACCTACCGGCAGATACTCCCCGGCGGCATTTTCCCGGTGCAAAACGAGAAAATGCGCTACTACAATCTGTCAGCCGGCTACAACATTCTGCCGGGTGAAGTATTTGTGGGCACAAAATATGCCATGCCTTTCACCCTGTACCTGATTGGTGGCGTCGGCAGCACGACGCTCGATGACCAGAAACATGCGACGTTCAATGTCGGCACCGGGGTGCGCCTGTTCTTTACCGATCGGATCTCGATGCAGCTTGACGCCCGTGACCATGTTTTTTCCATGGATCTTCTGGGTGAGCGTGAACGGTTGCAGAATCTGGAGTTGACGGTGGGTTTGCTGGTGTCCTTTTAGTGAGGCATGCACATGAAAGCTAAAGTCCTGCATTCCTTTCTGCTGGCAGGTTGCCTGGTGGCAGCGCAGTTCGCGCAGGCGGCGCCATTGACCCTGATGGCGGCGGCGCCCGATTTCACCCTGCATACCGTGGCCGGCCCCAATCTGCGCCTGCGGGAACAGCGTGGCCAGGTGGTGCTGATCAATTTCTGGGCAACCTGGTGCGGCCCGTGTCAGCAGGAAATGCCGCAGCTTAACAAGCTGTACGAAAAATACCATGCAGCCGGGTTTGTTCTGCTGGGCGTCAATGTCGACGACGACGTCAGGCATGCGTCTGATGTGGCAGGCCGCCTCGGACTGAAGTTTCCTGTCCTGCTGGACACGGACAAGGCGACCAGCCACCTTTATGAACTGGTGACCATGCCGTCGACCGTACTGATAGACCGGGATGGCAAGGTGCGTTATATCCATAAGGGGTACCTTGCCGGTGCCGAAAGCGACTATGACAGGCAGATCCGTGAGCTGCTAAAGTGAACGCGACATCATGACAACCAGATTGTGAGAGTTAAATCGTGAATATGCATAAACTGCTGGTGCCAGGCTTTGTAGTCGCGTTGTTGGCCGGCTGCACCGTTGAACCGTGGGTAAAACCCTACGAACGGGAAAGTCTGGCCGATCCCATCATGCAATTTTCGTCCGATCCACTGGCTGCAAAACACATCGAGCATGTGCATGACGTGCGTGAAGGTGCGCACGGTGCTACCGGTGTAGAGGGAGGCGGCTGTGGATGCAATTGAACGCTCGCCACTGAAAAAAAGCGGCCAGGCGCGCTATCGTCTGCTGTGGAAACTGGCCACCCTGCTGGGGGGTGTGTTCGGCCTGACAACTGCGCGCGCCGGCGACCTGCCCGAAGACAGTGCCGAGGCGATGTTTCACTATTATCATGGCGGCGGTGTAACGGCCGAGGGTCCTGCTTTACTGATACGAAAACAGATCGCTGACAGTCTTTCGATTTCAGGCGGGTATTATGTCGATTCGGTCACGAACGCATCCATTGATGTGGTAACGACGGCCAGTTCCTATAAAGAGACCCGGACTGAATATAATGCCGGGCTGGATTATGTGTATCGTGATGCCAAAATCAACTTTACCACGACATCAAGTCGTGAACCGGATTATGTCGCCAAAAGTAACGGCATGGATATTGCCCAGGAAACCTTCGGCGGCATGACAACCGTCAACCTGGGGTTCACGCGCGGCGAAGACGATGTGTACAAGCATAAAACCCCGACCTTTTTTGACACGGCGTCGCATTGGCAATACCGGATTGGGATAGGTCAGGTACTCACGCCGCATTGGGTGTTGAGCCTGAATGGCGAAGCGGATAATGACGAGGGCTATCTTGGCAGTCCGTATCGGGTGGCGCGCGTGTTTGGTGCAGCGGTTCCGGAAAATGACCCACGCACCCGTTCCTCGCGTGCCGTGGATCTGAGGCTGATCGGCAATCTGGGTCATCGCGACGCATTGCACGTTGAAGTACGTCATTTCTGGGACAACTGGGCCATTGATGCGAACAATCTTGAAGTCGGGTACAGCCGTTATTTTGGCGAAAACTGGCTGGCCGATCTGTCCGCGCGGTACTACACACAGACCAAAGCGCTGTTCTACAGTGATAACGCCACCACCAATACCGAATACATCTCGCGTAACCGCCAATTAAGCAATTTCGATGATGTCGGCGTGGGGGGCAAGGTCACCTATCTGCTGAAAAAAGAAGCAATCTATACCGTAAAACTGAACGCGACCTATGATCTGACCGATTACAAATATCATGACTTTACCGATATCCGCACTGGTGAACTGTATTCCTTCAAGGCAAGTCTGGCCCAGTTGTATGTTTCCGCGACCTTTTAAAGAGACGATTTATGATATCCACTTTACGTAACCTGTTTGCCGGCCTGATGTTGTCGGGCCTTATGCTGAGTCCGTCAGGTGCGCAGGAAGCGCCAGCGAACCCGCCTGCTGCGCCGGATCAGGTGCCGGGAAATCAGGGTGAGACAGCGCCGGATGTGCTCGACAATCGCATACAGGACTTAAAGAGTGATGTCATCAAGCTCAACCGGGATCTGCTGGTGCTGGAAGAAGAACTGCTGTTCCCTGCCAACACGCAGGTGGTGCTGTTTGTGTCGATGGATGTCGGACTGATGTTTGATCTGGATTCGGTGCAGGTCAACATCGATGACAAGTTAATTGCCAATTACCTGTATACTCCGCTTGAAGTCAAAGCGCTGCATCGCGGTGGCGTGCAACGGCTGTATCTGGGTAATCTGCGTGCCGGTGAACATGAGCTGGTGGCATTTTTTACCGGCGGCGGACCCCACTGGCGTGACTATAAACGCGCCACCACCGTCAAGTTTACCAAAGACACACAGGCCAAGTACGTCGAACTGCGCATCAAAGATTCCACAGCCCGACTGCAGCCTGAGTTTGATGTCAAGATCTGGGAATAGCGCATGTCCTGTTCACGCCGAATAGTGCTTATACCATTCATCGTCATGCTGGGCGCTGCGCTCTGTGGCCTGTCAGTCGCGGCTGCCGATACCGGCAGCGCCGGACCGGGCGCTGCCTCAACAGCGCCTGGCTTGCACGACATACAGAATCCCTATTATGGCGATGCCCTGTTCGAGTTTTATCAGGACCATTATTTCAGAACGCTGACCGGCCTGATGGTCTCGCAGCATTTTGACCGTTTCCCGCACCACGCGGAAGAAGCTGAAGTGCTGCGCGGCGGCATTCTGCTGTCCTACGGCTTACACCGTGAAGCCGGTGCGGTGTTTGAACGCCTGATCCAGAACGGCACCCAGCCGGCGACACGGGACCGGGCCTGGTTTTACCTGGCCAAGATACGCTATCAGCGCGGCTATCTTGCCCAGGCACAGGATGCCCTCAACCGGATCGGTTCCGCTCTGACCCCGGATCTGCAGGAAGAGCGTGCGCTGCTGCAGGCCAACCTGATGATGGCGCGGGCTGATTTTGTCTCGGCGATTGGGGTTCTGCAGCCGCTGGAAGCGACCGCATCCGACCCTTTTTATGTCCGCTACAATCTGGGTATCTCACTGATGAAATCAGGCCAGCCGGCCAGCGGGGTGGCCATGCTGAATCAGGTGGGCACCGCTTTGGCAGATGACGAGGAGCATCGCAGTCTGCGTGACCGTGCCAATTTGGCATTGGGGTTTGACGCGCTGGCTCGACATCAGAATCCCGATGCACGCCATTATTTTGAGCGCATCCGGCTGAAAAGCGACGAAGCCAACAAGGCGTTGCTGGGTATGGGCTGGTCCTCGGTGGCGGACAGGGATTTTAAACAGGCGCTGGTGCCCTGGCTGGAACTGGCGCACCGCGACGATAATGACACGGCCGAACTCGAATCCCGGCTGGCCGTGCCCTACGCGTATGCTGAACTGGGGGCGCTGCGACAATCTGCCCGACTCTACCGCGAGGCAATCGATGCGTTCGCCAAAGAAGACGCCAATCTCTCTGAATCAATAGCAGCGATTCAGTCCGGCAAACTGATTGAGGCGCTGCTGAAAGACAATCCGGGCGATGAAATGGGCTGGTACTGGAGCATCAATGCGTTGCCTGTCATGCCGCACGCGCCCCATCTGGCGCGCGTTCTGGCACAGCACGAATTTCAGGAAGCGTTCAAGAATTATCGCGACCTGCGTTATCTGGAGAGAAATCTGGACGAATGGCGCAGCAAACTCGGCGTGTTTCAGGACATGCTGGATAATCGCCGTAAAGCATTTACCGAAAGACTGCCTGACGTGATGCAGCAATCCAGCCAGATCGGGCTGACTGCGTTGCAGCAGCGTCATGACGAGGCCGTACAGCGTCTGGTTCGCAGTGAGGCTGACCTCGCGGGAAATGGCGACGCAAGCGGGCTTGCCAACGCACAGCAGGCTGAATTGCTTGCCCGGGTCAGGCAGGCGCAACAACTGGTTGAAAAATATCCGGATCAGCCCGAATTCAGTTCTGCCCGCGACCGGGTGCGCCTGACCGAAGGTCTGCTGGCGTGGCAACTCGCAGAGCAGGCCCCGGAGCAGGTGTGGCAGGCAAAAAAAGATCTGGACATAATTGCCGAACAGCTTGCACGGGCCAACCGGCTCGAGGCCGATCTGCTTGTCGCGCAGCGCAATGAACCCGAGCGTTTTAATGGATTCGAACAGCGCATCAGCCGGTTATCCGGGTTACTCGATACCACGATACCCCGGATTGCCGCGCTGTCCATCGAACAGCAAGAGGCCATACAGGCTATGGCAGTCGCAGAATTAGTCCATGAAAAAAGTCTGTTGACCCAATATGCCACCCAGGCACGATTTGCTCTGGCGCAGTTGTACGACCGTGGTGCCGAGCAGTCGGCCGGGCCCCAGTCAGGCGAGGCCAACCGCGGGCATGAATCAGCAATAACGACAAAGGACGATCATGCGCGCGCGCCTTAGTCTGTCTGTTTTTGCGCTCAGCATGCTGAGCGCGTGTGCCCAGTGGCATTTTTTCGGTGGGAAAAGTGCCAGTGGTACACCTGACAATGAACCGACGATCAAATCGATCGCGGGCCGCACGGTCGACATTGAGCACGACCAGAGCGTCACGACAAATGAGCAGCAGGCCATCGATGCTTACAAACGTTTTCTGGCCAGCGCACCCACCTCATCCAAGACGTCGGACGCCACGTTTCGCGCTGAAGCGATGCGGCGCATTGGCGATCTCGAAATGGAAAGTGCTGACGGAAAAAATGCCCAGGGCGACCCGGATTTTGCAGCAGCGATTGCCAGTTACCAGCTTTATCTGAAAAGTTACCCGAACGACCCGACCAATGACCGGGTTCTGTACCAGCTGGCGCGTGCCCAGGAGCAGAGCGGGGATCTGGGTGCCGCATTGAAGTCCCTGAAACAGCTGGTCATCCAGTATCCGCAGACGGCGTACAGCGACGAAGCACAGTTCCGGCTGGGTGAATTGCTGTTTGCGATGGGGAATTACCCATCGGCTGAAAAAGCCTATGCCACGGTCCTGACATCGGGCGCAGCGGGCCGCTATTACGACCGTGCGCTCTACATGCAGGGCTGGACGCAATTCAAGCAGGGACAGCTTGACGCCGCAGTGCAATCCTTTTTTGGGGTGCTCGATGTCAAGCTGACGGGCAGCGCCGGTGAGGCCGGGCTTGAGTCGATATCCGGGCTGACCCGGGCCGACCGCGAGCTGCTCGAAGACACCTTTCGTGTTATCAGCCTGAGTCTGGAAAACATGGACGGGGCACAGTCGATCGGCAGTTATATCACGACCCCGCAACGACGCGATTTCGAATTTCGGGTCTATGAGCAGCTCGGTGAACTGTATCTGAAACAGGAACGGATCAAGGATGCAGCGGATACCTTCAGCCTGTTTGCGCGCCAGAAACCCCTGGATGCCCATGCGCCGATCATGCAGGCACGGGTTATCGACATTTACGAAAGCACGGGATTTGTCTCGCTGGCATTGCAGGCGAAAAAAGACTACGTGGTGCGTTACGGCAGTACCAGTGAATTTCGCCAGACCAATCCGCAAGGGTGGGAAAAGGCCCAGAATCTGGTAAAAGTGCATCTGGCCGAATTGGCCGGTTATTATCACGCCAACGCGCAGAAAAGCAGGAATAAAGACGATTACGACGAGGCCATTCATTGGTATCGCGACTATCTGACCTCGTTCCCGACCGATAAAGAGGCGGCTGAAAATAATTTCCTGCTGGCCGAATTGCTGTATGAAGATGCGCGCTACGCCGAGGCCAGTGTCGAATACCAGAAAACTGCCTACCAGTATCCGGAAAATCCGCGCAGCGCGGATGCGGGTTACGCCGCACTGTTAAGCTACGCGCACCAGATCGACAGTGCCGATGCCGGGGCGTTGCCGGCACTGCAGAAAAACAGTGTCAACAGTGCGTTGCAGTTTGCCGGCACGTTCACGACCGACCCGCGTGCCGCGCCGGTTCTGGCCAACGCGGCGGAGAAATTGCTGAACCTGAAAGATGACCCCCAGGCCGCCAGCGTTGCCCAGAAAATTCTTGATCTGCAACCCGCCGCGAAAGATGAACAACGGCGCATCGCCTGGACAGTGCTGGCCTATACCCGCTTTGACAGCGGTGAATTTCACGCATCCGAACAGGCGTTTTCCGAGGCGCTGGCACTGACTGCCGCGGATGCACCCAATCGGCATGATCTGATCGAACAGCAGGCCGCCGCCATCTATAAACAGGGCGAACAGGCGCGCGACGCGGGTCAGTACAGTGAGGCGGTCGCCAATTTCGCGCGGGTCAGCGCGCTGGCACCGGGGTCGTCGATTCGCGCCACAGCCGACTATGACGCGGCAGCAGCGATGATCGCCCTGAAAGACTGGGATCATGCGGCTGTGCAGCTGGAGAATTTCCGCCAGCGTTATCCCGGCAATCCGCTGACAGCCCAGGTTGGTGACAAACTTGCGGTCGTCTATCTGGAGCAGGGACAATGGAATAACGCCGCCCTTGAGCTTGATGCCATTGCCGCAACCAGGAGCGACAGCAAGGTGGCCAGCGACATGCTGTGGCAGGCGGCGCAACTGCATGAAAAAGCCGGCGTCCGAGGTGCCGCCGCCAGGGACTATGAACGTTATTTGAGCCTGAATGCGGATCACCCCGGCCTGGCACTGGAAGCGCGCTTTCAGCTGGCGCAGCTTGCCCGGCTTGATGGCAACAGTGCGCATGAACAGGTGCTGATGAAAGAACTGGTCGCCAGCGAACAGAACGCCGGTGCGGCCCGCACCGATCGGACCCGTTACCTGGCTGCCAAAGCCTCGCTGGTGCTGGCCGAACCGATTGCCGATGCGTACCGAAAAGTGGTCTTGAAGGAACCGCTCAAAAAGCAGCTCAAGCTGAAGAAAGCCCGAATGGAAGAGGTACTAAAGGCCTACTCGACGGCCACTGGTTACGGCGTGGCCGATGTAACGACCGAAGCGACTTATGACATTGCAACGATATATCGCGATTTTGGCAAGGCGTTAATGGTCTCTGAACGCCCTGCAAAGCTGAACAAAGTCGAACGCGAACAGTATGACGTGATGCTCGAAGAACAGGCATTCCCGTTTGAAGAAAAGGCGATTGAGATATACGAACTGAATGCAGCGCGCACGGCCAGCGGCATTTATGATGAGTGGGTACAGAAAAGTCTGCTGGCGTTGCGCGAATTGAAACCGGCCCGTTATGCCAAGTCCGAACGCAGCGCTGCACCGGATGGCGGGTCGACCGGGGCGAACAGTCTGAACCGGTCGGCCATCGCGTTACGCCAGCAGGGCCAGTTTGATAAAGCGGAACAGGCCTATCGGGACGCCCTTGCTGCCGACGCCAACGACAGCCTGGCCGTGCTGAACCTGGGGATTTTATATGACCTGTATCTGAACGACACCCAGCAGGCCATGGATTTGTATGCGCGCTATCTGGCCATGCACCCCGAGGGGGACGCGGAGGTGTCGAAATGGATCACCGAACTGAAGAATCGCAAACCGTCGAAGGCTGCACAACAGGGAGCTAAATCATGAAACCGATGACCAGTTTGTTGGCCGTGCTTTTTCTGGCGCCGGCCATGGCACAGGATCATGCAGACATTGACCGGTCACAGATCATTGGTAACCGGGAATTGCCCAAAGTGCTGTACATTGTACCCTGGAAAAAGCCACTGCCCGGCGATCTGTCTGGTCGGCCACTGGAAAGCGTGCTCGATGAAGCGCTGGCGCCGGTCGACAAAGAGGTATTCCAGCGCCAGGTCAGGTATCAGACCCAACCGGTTGACGAGAGCCGGCAGCAACCAGCCAGTAAGCAGGAGAATGCGCAGGCAGACAGGCAGCAGCGGTCGACCAGCAGTTCCGTATCAACAGGCAGTGTGAAATAAACCAGCATCCCAACACCTTTTTTGTGGAGTTTTAATTATGGATACCCTAGACCTTGCCATCAAATTTTTCCGCGATTGCGGATTATTTATTTACCCGAGCTTATTGATCATGTCTTTAGGTGTCACTATCGCGATAGAGCGCTTTATTTTTCTGAACAGGGCCCGGTCCCAGAATCGGCGTCTGTGGGGTCAGGTACTGCCGCTGCTGCAAAAAGGCCAGTTCAAGGAAGTGCTGGGCATCACCTCCGACGCGGACGCCGCCGTGGGCAAGATCATTTATTACGGTCTGGTCCGCATGCAGAGCCCGGGACGTCGCGAAGACTACGATTCGGCCATGGAAGAGGGCATGATGGAAATTGTGCCGCGTCTGGAAAAACGCACGCATTACATCGCCACCTTTGCCAACGTGATTACCCTGGTCGGGTTGCTCGGGACAATTATCGGCCTGATTAAAGGGTTTACAGCGGTGGCCCAGGTGAATCCTGCCGAAAAGGCCGAAATGCTGTCGGCAAGTATTTCGATTGCGATGAATAACACGGCGTTTGCGCTGATGGTGGCGATCCCGTTCCTGCTGATTCATGCCTTTCTGCAGGCTAAAACGGGTGAGATTGTCGATGGTCTGGAGTCGGCAAAAATGACGTTTCTGAATCTGGTTCAGCGCATCCGCTCGGAACAGGCCGCTGCGGCTGAAGCCAGGAAATCATGAAAGTCCGGCGCCTGCGCAAAGATGTCGCGCACCTTGAAATTACCGCGTTCATTAACCTGATCGTGGTGCTGGTACCGTTTCTGCTGTCGACGGCGGTATTTACCCGTTTGGCGGTGATTGATCTGACCTTGCCCGCCAGGAATTCACAGGCACTGGAGCAGGTCAAAGCGGACAATCTGCAACTGGAAATTGTGGTGCGGTCGGATGCACTCGAGGTGGGCGACCGGATCGGTGGCCTGATACAGCGCATACCGGCGACCGACCACGGACCGGACCTGCGTGCCCTGACCACTCTGGCGGAACAGCTGAAAACGCGCTTTCCCGACAAAAATGAAGCGTCGGTACTGGCGGAGCCGGATACGTCGTATGACACCATCGTGAAAGTCATGGATGCGATTCGTGTCGGCCATGTTGTCCAGGGCGATAAAGTGGTGCGGTCTGAGCTGTTTCCGGCCATTTCGATTGGCGATGCACCGGTCAGAAAATAAAAACAGGCGATCGGTTGAAAGTGAAAAAAGGGGTTGATAAGTCATGAAACTCACCATGCGACAAAAACGCGCGGAACGCCGCAAGCGCAATCTGACTATGGTCGATATGAACCTGGTTTCATTGATCGACGTATTCACCATCCTGATTTTTTTCCTGCTGTCCAATTCAGTGGGCGTCGATTCACTGCCCAGCCCGAAAGCGGTACTGTTGCCGGAATCAATTGCCGAGCAGAGTCCGCGCGATACCGTGGTGGTGATTGTCAGCGGGACAGAAATTCTGGTCGAAGGTCGCAAGGTGGCCTCGGTGCCGGATGTGCTGGCCATGGATGGCGACATCATAGGGGCGCTCAAGAATGAACTCGATCTGCTGCAATCCAGCCGAAAAATCATACGCAAGGAAAATGAAGCCCAGAGCAAACAGCTGACCATTATGGGGGACAGGGAAATTCCCTATCGTCTGCTGCGCAAAATCATGGTGACCAGCGCCAGTGCCAATTTCAGCGATGTCTCGTTCGCAGTGCGGCAGAGGAGTGAATCATGAGTACGGCATTGATGGTGTCGTTTCGCGAACCGGAATTTCCGTGGGCCGGCTCGCCGGAAGATGACTCGCGCTTCAACTATTTACTGAGAAATGTCCTGACCTTCTGCATCGTGCTGAGTCTGCTGGTGATTTTCATGCCGGTCGCGGTCGTGGACCGGAGCAAGAATCAGGCGGTCCCCGAGCAGATCACCACAATGGTGCTGGACCACGTTAAACAGTTGCCCCCGGTCATACCCGAAGAGACAGCCCGGCCCGACCTGCCGAAAGCGGCGGAGAAAAATCCTGACGTGAACAGCCAGGACAAAAAGCACAGGGAAAAGCCCGCACCGGAGGCCAGGGTTCCGCTGCCGGATAAACCGCCGGGTGAGATCGATGCGGCACGGCATAAAGTGGCCGGTGTCGGCCTGTTGTCGATGTCCAAAGATCTGGAAGAGCTGCGCGGCGCACCGATGGCGGTGCAGGTCGCGCCAGTCAAACCCGGACCGGGTGTGGGCAGCGGTACCGGTGTGGGTGTGGGTGCCGGGTCCGAAGCCGGGGTGCCGGTCCGCGCACTGATTACCTCGAACGCCAGTGGCGGTAGCGGCGGCATTAATACCTCCGGTTACAGCAGTAACACGGGCGGCGGTGGTCTGGCAGGGCGTTCCACCACGCTGGTGGAAGGTGCGCTGGGTGGTGGCGGCGGTGGAGGCGCAGGGCGCGCGGGCGGCGCCGGCACCCGGGCAGGCCTGAAAACGGCCAATCCCGGTGGCGTGCTGCAGCGTGGTGGCAGTGGTAAAGCGTCGCGTTCCATCGAAGAAATAAAGCTGGTGTTTGAAAAAAACAAGGGGGCGATCTACGCCATCTATAATCGGGCGCTGCGTGAGGAACCGGGTCTGCAGGGCAAGGTGGTGCTGGAATTAAAGATTGCACCAGCGGGCAATGTGCTGGACTGCCGGATCGTGTCGAGTGAACTGAAATCACCGGAACTGGAATCCAGACTTCTGGCACGGATCCGCCAGTTTGATTTTGGTGCCAAAGATGTGGATCAGATGAACGTGACCTGGCCTGTTGATTTTTTACCTTCCTGAAGAGCCGGACGAGTATGACTTTAGTGGCCCGGCAACTTTCGTGCACGCGTGGCGATCGCGACCTGTTTCAGTCGGTCAGCATCGATCTGCAGCCGGGAGCCGTGTTGCGAATTGCCGGTCATAATGGCGCCGGAAAAACCAGCCTGTTCCGGCTGTTGTGTGGTTTGTCGGCACCATCCGCCGGCGAGGTGAGCTGGAACGGCATCAACATCAACACACTGGGCGAGCAGTTTCGCAGCCAGCTGACGTATGTGGGTCACCTTAACGGTATCAAGGATGATTTGACCGTGCGTGAAAATCTGGTGATGAACGCGCTGCTTGCCGGACATCCGGTGCCACCCGGATCCACTGGCAGCGTGCTGGAACAGGTCGGATTGGCGGATGTCGCCGATTTGCCGACCCGCGTTCTGTCGCAGGGCCAGAAAAAGCGTGTCGCCCTGGCCAGATTGGCGTTCTGCGCCGGGACACCGTTGTGGCTTCTGGACGAACCATTTTCTGCGCTCGATGCGCGCGCTGTGGCCTCGTTGTGTGAAACACTGAATCAGCACCTGCGCAATAATGGCATGGTGGTCTACAGTACCCACCAGGACATGGAATTGCAGGGTAAAAGCAGCCTGACGCTTGATCTGGACATGCCATGCTGACACTCCTGTTGCGGATAATTGCCCGTGATCTGCTGCTGGCGTATCGACGCCGTTCTGACGTGGTGTCAGCGTTATTCTTTTTTGTTCTGGTGGTGTCGCTGTTTCCCCTGGGTGTGGGCCCGGAACCTGAATTGTTAAAGTCGATTGCGCCGGGTATAGTCTGGGTTGCGGCGCTGCTGGCATCCACCCTTGCGTTGGGCCGCCTGTTCGCGCTCGACTACGCGGATGGCACGCTGGAGCAGATGCTGCTCGCGCCCGAACCACTCAGTATTATTGTCATCGGCAAAGTTGCTGCGCACTGGCTGGTGTCCGGGTTGCCGGTGGTGCTGTTGGCACCGCTGCTGGCATTGCAGTTCGGATTGTCCGGCGATTCGGTGACGGTATTGGTTGTGAGCCTTCTGATCGGGACGCCGACCCTGAGTTTTATGGGTGCCATAGGGGCCGCACTGACCTTGGGATTGCGTGGTGCCAGCGTCCTGATGTCATTACTGGTATTGCCGCTGACGATTCCAGTGTTGATCTTTGGCGCAGGCGCAGTAAGTGCTCGCATTAGCGGCATGGATGCGACAGCGCACCTGCAATTGCTGGGTGCGCTGTTAGCGGCAACAGTGGCACTGGCGCCCTGGGTCACCGTGGCGGCACTCAGAATCTCGCTGGATTGAATTCAGGCACAATCCGGATTTAACGCAACCCGAATCAGAAAATGGTAACCATGGCTTTAAAAATACGATGGTTCAGATACGCGGCACCCGAACCGTTTTTTCACCTTGCCGGGAAATGCATTCCGTGGTTTTTCACGCTTGCCCTGTCATTTTTTGGCGCGGGCTTTTACGCGGGTTTCGTCCTGGCGCCCACCGATTTTCAGCAGCACGATGCGTATCGCATTATTTATCTGCATGTACCGGTCGCCTGGATGTCGATGTTCATTTATGTCGTCATGGCGGCGTGGGCGGGAATCGGCTGGGCTTTCAATACACGATTATCGTCCATGATGGCCTCTGCGCTGGCGCCGACCGGGGCGCTGTTGACCTTTCTGGCATTATGGACCGGGGCGCTGTGGGGCAAGCCGACGTGGGGTACCTGGTGGGTCTGGGATGCGCGGCTGACCTCTGAATTGATACTGCTGTTCCTGTATATCGGTTTTATGGCGTTGCAGGCCGCTATCGATGAACCGCGCCGCGCTGACAAGGCCGGTGCTGTGCTTGCGCTGGTCGGGGTGGTCAATATTCCCGTGATCTATTTTTCGGTTCAATGGTGGAACACCCTGCATCAGGGAGCCTCGATTTCACTGACCAAGGCGCCTACAATGGCGGCAACGATGTTATCAGGTCTGGTACTGATGGGTCTGGCCTGCTGGATGTATGCGCTGGCTGCGGTTCTGATGCGGGTTCGTTGTATCATACTGGAACGGGAAAAGAAGTCTGACTGGGTCAGGCGGTATCGGGAGGGCGGCGTATGAACTGGTCCGGTTGGTCCGAGTTTGTCAACATGGGCGGGTATGCGTTCTATGTATGGGGTTCGCTGGGCACGGTACTCGTTTGCCTGGCGCTTGAACTGACCGGATTGCGGCGACGTTTTAAAAAATTACATGAAACCAAGGCATAAACGACTCCTGTTGATCCTCGCCGGTTTGGCTGCCACGGGCATCGCTGCCGCACTGGTTCTGTCTGCATTTCAGAAAAATCTGGTATTCTTTTTCACGCCGACACAGATTGCAGCAGGTCAGGCACCGCACGGTAAAAGTTTTCGGCTGGGGGGTATGGTGGTGGAACACAGCCTGAAACGGCAGGCCGACGGGGTGACGCTCAGTTTTGTGGTGACCGATCTGGCCCAGGACATAACGGTGCAGTATCACGGCATACTGCCCGACCTGTTCAAGGAAGGCAAAGGCGTTGTGGCCCAGGGCAGACTGAATGACGAGCATGTTTTTGTGGCCGAGGAGGTGCTGGCCAAGCATGATGAAAATTACATGCCACCCGAGGCTGCCTATGCCCTGAAGCAGGGCGGTCAAACCGGCGCCCCAAAATAGTATTCAGCGGTATCGCCACGGATGTGGCATACAATTTCAACTTGCAAACTGATAAAGGACAATTTTATGCGTTACCTGAAATTTGTTACCGCCACGCTGTGGCTGATTACCCAACTCTGCGCCGCCACACCGACCAACCCGGTTGAAGGGCGTGAATACAAGACGCTGGCATCGCCGCAGCCGGTGACAGCAAGCGGGGGAAAAGTGGAGGTGATTGAATTTTTCATGTACCATTGCCCGGCCTGCAATCTGCTTGAGCCACAGTTGCTGGACTGGATAAAAAAACAGGGCGACCATATTGTTTTCCGGCGTATCCATCTACCCCACAATGGAACAAAAGACGTCGAGTCGCATATGTTTCTGACGCTGGAAGCATTGCAGAAAGAAAATGAGATGCACGCCCGAATCCTGACGACCTGGCATGTTGATCACCACCAACTGCTCACCGATGCAGACAATGTTGAATGGGCAGTGAACAACGGATTCGACAGACAGCAGTTTATTGATACCTATAATTCGTTTTCGGTCATGAGTAAATTGCAGAACCTGCTGCATGTGGCGGAAAGTTACCATGTCAACAGCACGCCGTCGCTGATCATTGACGGACGTTTTCTGGTTGGACCGGCTTTAATACAGGAGAACAACAGGGAACTTAAAGTGGAAGAACTGTCCAGGGCGTTGCTGCAAGTGGCTGATGTACTGGTTGAAAAGGCCAGAGTGGGCAAATAGCGTGCTGAACAGATAAAGCGGATTCGTGCTGATGATAAAAAATCCCGGCGCATGAGGTGACTCATGCGCCGGGATTTTTTTTTGGGTTGTGCTATTGAACCCGCTTTTTCTCTTCTTTCTTAACCTTTTTTTCGGCCCGCTTTTCTTTCAGTGATTTAGCCGGTTCTTTCTTGGTTTCTTTTTTGGTGTCTTGACTTTTGCCCATTGTGTCCTCCGTCTTTAAAGTTTATTGATGTGATGCCAACCATGAGTCAATTTCAGGTAAACGCTGCGTGGTTATTTTAACGCTATATTTTATGTTTGCTAAAGCTGTTTTTGTGCTGCCAAGCGCGCTGGCGGCAATATGCGCTTTGGCGTAGGCGTTGAGCTTGCCTATCATGGCGGGGTCATGGGATTCTTCTGCCAGACGGGGAACGTAGCGACTGCGCGAACTGCCGTCCACAAATTCATCGACCTGTGCCAGATGGGCGATGGCAAAATCAAACGCCAGGTCCGGATATGAACGCGCCACGGCGTCCAGCATGCCTGCGCTGTTGGTTGCACCCGGTTCAGCGGTCACAGCCAGTGCCAGTGCCCGGTTCGCCAGTGCCGGATCCCTGCTGGTTGAAATCAGATAGTACATCTGATCTTTGATCATGGGCGATTTCTCAGATTGTGCTGCCGCATGCAATTTATCCCAGGTGGGCGTGTCGGCATGCAGGGCGATCACTTCCATGACGACCTTGCGCAACTCCACAGGGAAAGCGGCCGGATCAGTTGCCTGCGCATTGTAACGCCGTGTTGCTTCAGCAATCGTGTTCTGATCGTCAAGCTCGCTCAAGGTATAGATCAGCTGTTCGCGCAAATTGATGGTGGCTGCGGTATCTTCAGGATGAGCGCTCCAGCCGATTTTCGCCATGATGGGCGCCAGACGGGCGATGGCATACTGGTTGAACTGTTGCTGGCGTTTCGGGTCGGTCCGGTAAAGCTGATTGATGGCGCTGTAGATGCGCGTGACGCTGCTCCAGATCTGCGGATCCGAATTCAGTGGAACGGCTTTGGCCAGGTCGAGTACGTTCGCCATGGGTTGCAATCCTGCCAGACCGAGCGACCAGGCATCTGCCAGCAGGCCAAGCTGGTCGATCGGGGCGAGATCGGCAAAATGGTCGGCCAGCGCGTTAAACTGCTTTGGTGTGTACAGCGTGCGGAAGTAGCCCGCCTGACCTGCATTGACCATCACCGGGCCGCAACCAGGCAACTGCAGGCTGGCTTTGCCATGGGCGACCAGTGTCGTTACCGGGACCGGCGAGCCTGAACCGATCACCTGCGCCGTGACCGGCACATGCCAGGCCAGCGATTTTCTGTTCAGATGGTCGCGGCTGAATTCAGATTGCGTCAGCGTCAGGGTTGTCTGGTTCGAAACGCAGCGGGCGTCACCCACGTTAATCATCGGAATGCCGGGCTGCAGGGTGAAGTCATGGGCGATGGCCATAATCGGCTTTGACCCGGCCTGTTCTATCGCATGCCAGAAATCATCGGAGGTGGTATTGCTGTAAGCATGCGTTTTCATGTACAGCCGCACGCCGTCGCGCCACGCGTCTTCACCCACATAACTTTCCAGCATGTGGATGACCGATTCGCCCTTCTGATAGGTAATATTGTCGAAGGCCTGACTGGCCTGTTCGACCGTTTCTATGTGCTGGACAATGGGGTGGGTGGTCGATAAGGAATCCAGTCCCATGGCGGCCTGGTGAACATTGACCGAGTACAGGTTGGTGTTCCATTCCGGATGCAGCCGGGATGTCGTGCGATTTTCCATCCATGACGCAAAGCCTTCGTTCAGCCACAGGTCATTCCACCAGCGCATGGTGACCAGGTCACCAAACCACTGATGCGCCATTTCATGGGCTTCAGTGGCAAAGGAATTTTCTTTGTCACTCTGGGTAGAGATGGTGGGGTCGAGCAGCATGGCATTTTCAAACGTGAAAATTGCGCCCCAGTTTTCCATGGCAGAAAAAAACTGGCTGCGACCAGGGGCCGCTATGTTATCCAGTTTCGGCAGTGGAAAGTGTACGCCAAAGTAGTCGTTGTATTCGCGCAGTATCTGTTTGGAGGATTCGAGCGGGAATGCTGCCTGCGACAGCGCACCACGTTGCGTGATCACGCCTACTTCGGTGCCATCGATACTGTCTTTGGCCCGTTCAAAATCGCCGACACCGAAAAACAGCAGATAGGTCGACATTTTTGGCGTGACACCAAAATGCACCACGTTTTGTCCGTCGGGTAACGGGCGCGTTGTGGCAGCCGGCATATTGCTGACCGCCATCTGGTTCGCGGGTACGGTGGCTTCCAGATCAAAGGTCGCCTTGTAGTTCGGTTCGTCCCAGGATGGAATGAATCGGCGTGCGTCAGAATTTTCAAACTGGGTATACAGTGCGCGCTGGTGACCGTCCGCGGTGTCATAATCGACATGGAAAAGGCCGTTGGCTTGTGAACCGATCAGGCCCTTATAGGCGATCGCCAGTGTATAAGTGCCTTTTTGTATGGCATGTGCAAAGGTGAATGTCGCGGTCTGTTGGTCGTTGTTGACTTCAATGTTGCTGGCAGGCGTGGCCGACGACTTTTCCTGACCGGACATCAGTTGAACCGACAGAAAAGTAAGGTCAACTGCATTCAGTGTAATCCGCGTGGTGGGTTTGAGAACCTCAATGGTAATGCGGACGGTTCCGGTAAAACTCGCGTTGGCGGCATCGGGTGTAATCGCAATCGCGTAGTGGGTTGGTGTTACGCCGGCAGGAAGCTGTGTGGTGGTCTGCTCGTGTTTTGCCCCGCTGAGCGATGCAAAAACCGGTGAACTGGACAGGCTGGTCAGACAGAATGCGGAAGCGACGGCAATGGAAATGAGGTGGCGTGGCATTACATACCTTTGCATTGGAGTTTAGTAGACTGGCAACATTACTTGGTTTTAAGGCGCTTCGCAAGTTATTGGCAAATTATCTTATGGAAAGCACAATTTAATCACCTGTTGCCGGCGCGGCTGGAAAATCAGGCCGGGATTTTGAATGTCAAATAACTAATTGTGTTGTACGGACAAATTGGTAATGTCAGAATACCGGTCCGTGTAAATTGATCCCGATATTTTTCGCGTTATACTTGCCGTTCAAAAAATCAACATGGGGGGAGGCTGTCAATGAGCATAAAAAATAAAATTCGTACCGTTCTGAAAATTCGCAAAGAACGTGCGGTGCCGCCGGCGGGACCCATGCCCCAGATCGGCAGCAGTATTGTGTGCAACCGGCTCAGGATACGTTTGAAATACCCGATCAACCGGGAAATCTGGGACTGGTTCTGCAAGCACGGCTGGCGTGCGGTCGACATGCGTACCGAACGGCGTGAATATACGCTGCTGCCAGACCGGGCCCTTGAAAAATTGATTAATCTGGAAGGCGTTGAACGCGATGTCCTGCATAAACAGATCATGCAGAAATACACTGTCAGCCGAATCAATGCCGATAAAGGTGAAAAAGCCAGAAAACCGGAATCGCCGGCTGTTGCGGTGAAAAACAGTGAACCCGACAGGGTTTCCGAAGAAATAAGCTGACCGCCGCCGTGTGCTCCGGGCCGGTTGCACGGTGACGTCTGCCCATGGTGGTGGGTCGTGCGCAGCGCGGCTGCAGCTGCGGAAATCAGCACCAGGGTGTAACCCGCTACGGTCGCTGTATCAGCAGTCCAGGCTGAAGAACAAATAGGTGTGTCGGATTTAAGACATATCGCCGGCAACCCACCGACCAAATCGTTACCAAGCGCACGGGTTCAGCCATCGCATTGTAGAATTGTCCGGTAATTTCGCATAAGTTCAGTTGAACTTTCCCGATCATGAATTCCTTGCCTGTCAGCCATGAACCAATATCAACAAGTCATCCAGTTAGCCAAACAGAGCGCGCTTAAGAAGTTTTCCGTGCTTGTGCAACGCATGGCGCAGAATTCCGATCAGGAGCTGGCAAAGGCGCTGTCGGTGAATTCGCCCACGACCGACTACATGACCATCAATGCGGCGCGCCATTTTCTGCAAAAGGCAGGCAATGATTTACTGCAAAATCTGGAGGACCTGTACCGGCAGAAGCTGGAACAGGCGCTGAAAGACATGTATTCGAATGAGCACGTCGAGGTGAGCCAGATCAGGGTGTCCGCGCTGAGCCTGATTGATGACAAAACGATTGATGACCAGATCGAGGTCGGCCATATGGTCGGCAGGCTGACGGCGTCCTGCAGCGAAAGTCTTGGGCGGGTCAATTTCATCATTTCCCAGCTGATTGAAAAGCCGGATGTGCGTGAAAAGGACAATCCGTTTCGTCCCGAATTGATCGCCCATACGCTTTATAGCGTCATGGTCACCATGGTGCAGGATGAGCGGGTGCGCAACTTCCTGCTGAGCTATTCAACCAATTCGCTGGCGATGTATCTGTCCGAATATTACGTTGAGCTGTGCGAAGTTTTCAAATCGGGTGGCATCAGTCCCAAGATCTACACCCGTCCGACGTCAAAGAAACCGTATTCGGAAGACCCGCAGAACCGGCCGACATCCCAGAAAAACGAGGGTGGCAGGAATGGTGATCAGGCTGCTTCGGGGGGCGCAGGCGCAGGCGACCCGGGAGGCGCGAACTCCTTTCCCGGATCGGTTGCGCCGGATGTCTTTCCGGGCTTGGAGCGGCTCCTGAGACTGATGCAGCCGCAAATGATGGGCACGCCGCAAAATCCGCTGTTGCCGGTGCCGGCGGACTCGGTGCAGGTTAATCCGCTGACCGCATTCGGAGCACTGGTCAGTAATCTCATGCAGGGCGCGCCACAGGGTCAAGCCGGTTTCACTGGCGGTGCCGGTCAGGCGGGCGCCTACCCCGGTGGGCCTGCAGGTGTATCGTCGCAGTTACTGGAGCGGCTGAATCAATTGCAGGACCTGATCGCCAGCGGCCGTGGCGGGGGTCCGGAGGCTGTATCATTGGGCAACCAGCTCTTTGCCTCCGGTGCCGGACCCGATGACGGGACCGCCAGTCAATCCGAGCGCATGGCGATTGAACTGGTCGCCGTCCTGTTTGAACTGATACACCGGGATGCCCAGATTCCGCAGGGTTTGCGCGACCAGATCGGGCAATTGCAGATTCCGTTCTCCAAGTCGGCGATACTGGACCCGGACACACTTCAGCAGGTCGACCACCCGACGCGGCAATTGCTGAATCACATGG
This sequence comes from uncultured Oxalobacteraceae bacterium, assembly GCA_903893945.1. Lineage (GTDB taxonomy): Bacteria > Pseudomonadota > Gammaproteobacteria > Burkholderiales > Burkholderiaceae_D > Solimicrobium. The sequence goes on from CAITOF010000098.1 coordinate 53,324, forward strand.
GCATGGTGTCGGTCGGGTTGCCGACAGACACCGAATACGGTCAGGAGGTGAGTTCGGAAATCAAGCGCATCGTGCAGAAAATTCTGGCAGATTTTGGTGAAGACACCGGTATTTTTACAACCTGCCTTGAAGAACTGAAAAAATTCATGGGCGAGGAAATGAGTCGTGTCGATGCGGAGATAAAACGTTATGTCGTCGCAATGGAAGAAGTGCAGCGGATTAATAATCTGACTTATGGCATCAGCACGGCGGTCAGCGAGCTGCTGCTTCCCATGAATCTTGATCAGCATGTGGTGGATTTCTGCCTGAATACCTGGGTCCATGTGCTGGTGAAAGCGTCGACGAAAATCATGAAGGCCCGCGGCGACGACGCCAAATCAACACGCTCGCAGCTACTGCTGTTTTTCAACGCACTGCCCGATCTGGTCTGGAGCTCCCAGCAAAAAACTTCCACCGAAGACCGGCTGACCCTGATCCGGTTATTACCCAAGCTGGTCAAAATCATCAAGAGTGGCATGAAGGCGCTGCGCCTGAGTGATGAGGAGTCCAAACAGGCACTGGACAAATTGCTCGCCATTCATGCCCAGGTGCTGGCCAACAATGAACTGAACCCGACCCAGAAACTGCCCACCCTGATGGAGTTGCGCCAGACTTTCAAAGTCGAGGTGATACAGGAAAAGGCAGTTGCGTCCAAAGCCATTGCGCCACCTTCACTGGACGGCCGGTTCATCGAAGCGGCACTGGCTAAACGAGGAGTAGATGCCGAGGTCCGCATCAGCACGGTCGACGGCTATTCGTCCAATGTGGAACAGGAATGGCTCGCGGATATGCAGGTCGGGACGCGCATAGAATACAAGGATTACGGTGAATATCAGTTTGGGCGGCTGATATGGGTCGGCCGGCAGCAATCGCTGTTCATGTTCAAACTGGACAATTCACCCAAACCGCTGGTTTATTGCCCGGTTTATTTAAGCAAGGCATTGCGCACCGGCACGTTGACGTTCGTGGAAACCGCGCCGACCTTTGAGCGCGCCGTGGCCACCTTGCTGCAGCAGGCGGAATCACTGAAAAAAAACCATGTCATGTAGACCGGCCACAGTCCGGCAGTTAAACGGAACTCGATAAGTCATTGCTGAAATGAAGCTGCCCATTCATCACATCGTGCCAGGCAACAGGACATCCCTGCGGCTCAGCCCGGTGCGGCTGGCGATTGTCCTGACGCTGTTCGCGTCAGCGGCATGGGCCGATGAAATGACGATTCCCTTGCAATACTCCGAACGACCGCCGTATATCACAAGGGCACCGGATGGGTCGGTGGGTGGCATTTCGGCCCTTTCCGCGATGCGCGCTTTCAGAGCCGCGGGCATCCCGTATGAATTGCGTTTCATGTCGACAAAACACCAGATCATCAACCTGCAGGCCAACGAAGAACCGCTGTGTTCGATAGCGTGGTACAAGACCCCGGAGCGGGAAGCGTTTGCCAAATTCACCAGGCCCATCTCGCAGGATACGCCGACCATCGCGCTGGCCAACATCAATTTTCAGGCGCCACCGAATCCAACCGTTGAGACTCTGCTCGCCAATCCCGGCACGCGTGTTCTGCTCAAGCAGTCAGTGGTTTACGGTGCCTATGTGGAATCGAAACTGGGGGGCGCAAAGGCTCAGGTAACCCGTACTTACAACGAGTACCAAACGATCGTCAAGGCGATTAGGAACGGACGGGCAGACCTGACCTTCGCCACGCAGGAAGAAGCAGACTACTACGCCAAACACCTGGGGTATCCGATCGGGGCCTTCCAGGTCATACGCCTGACTGACGTCCCCGCCGGTGAATATCGTCACATCCTGTGCAGCAGGAAAGTCCCCGACGCCATCATCAGCAGACTGAACGCGGCGTTGCAGTAACCAGCCCTGCCGGTCTGCGGCATGAGGGCATGGCCCTGTCTGCTCAATGGCATGGCTTGATTGAATGAACCGCCGTTAATCGTCGTCGCGCCAGCGTCGCATCCGGATGGCGGCACCCATCATGGCGGCTCCACACAGTGCACCGAGCCAGACATGGATTGCGCCGAGTGACAGCCAGGCTGATTTCAGGATCATGCCGGGATCCAGACCCTGATGTTGGTTAAGCAGAGGATCGGCGCTGTCCGGACTGAAGGCATGCCATATTCCCGGGAACAGTCCGTCGAGACCACGAAGAATGACGTGGTTCACCAGCCAGTCGATGTTCCAGTCGAGGCCATACGCGGTGGTGGTTATTTTGAGTACGGCTATGATCAGCAGCGGCACCCCCACCGCCCAGAGAAAAACCTTGGAACGGGCCCAGCCCGACACCATGAACAGCCAGCCCACGGTAGGCAAGGCCCAGAGCACATACACCGGTAACAGGGCGAGCAGTTGCAGGGGGGTTAAATAAATGGTCGGGGTCAGGAAAACAAGGCTGAACAGGTTGTATCCCTTGAAGCACAGTGCCACGCACATCACCAGTATGAGCAGCAGCGATGTGATGGTGGTGATGATCAGGTTAAGAACCGGAACGCAGACCAGCGCGGTGATCACTTTCGACAGGACGGTGATCCTGTCGGATACCGGCAACGACTTCCAGAATAGTATGCTCCGGTCGCTGCGTTCGCTGTACAAGGTAGCCAGGCTGTAAAAAAACAGAATCACGCCTTGCATCAGAAACAGAGGTGCGAACGAGGCCATATAGGCCGTGTTCAGCAGCAGCCGGACTTTTTCCGGGCTGGGTAACAGGGCATAGGCATCTTGGCCCTCGTGCGCCTCACCGACGCCGGTGAACACAGCCAGGCTCACCAGCAGCAAGATCAGAAGTGCCACGATAACGGGCGCCTTGATAAACATGCCGCGGTGTTCCGCGAATTCACGCCGGATCAGCCATTTCATCGTAGTCATGATCAGGTTCCTTTCATGGTGGCGACAAACAGGTCGGCAATACCGGGAATGCGAGTGTCACCCAGTGCATCAAGCAGCGTGCGTGACACGCCGTCAAACAGCATCACCGATTTTCCAAACACGGTTCGTGTGGCGATCGGCTTCAGGGCGGCGGCTTCATCCAGCCGGTCGCTGCCGACCATGAGTTCGGTGTAACGCTCGCCAATCGCTTCCATGCTCGATGTCAGGACCAGTTTGCCCTCGCGGATGAACATCACATCCGTCAATATCTGTTCAACTTCCTCGATCTGGTGGGTGGTAATGACTATCGTTTTGTTTTCATCAAAATAATCTTCCAGCAGATTCTGGTAAAACTGTTTGCGGTACAGAATGTCCAGTCCCAGAGTCGGTTCGTCCAGTACCAGCAGTTTTGCATCGATGGACATGACCAGCGCCAGATGCAGTTGCACGACCATGCCTTTGGACATGGATTTGACCCGGGTGTCCGGAGTCAAGCGGGTATTGGCCAGATAACGCTGTGCCTTGTTCCGGTCGAAACGGGGATGGACGCCAGCGACGAAATCGACGGCATCGCCAACCCGTAACCATTGCGGCAGGATGGCCACGTCAGCGATGAAGCTCACCTGCTGCATCAGCGCGTCGCGCTGCGTCATTGGATTCAGGCCCAGCACGGTTAAATCACCCTCGAACGGTATCAGTCCCAGCATCGCTTTCAGGGTGGTGGTCTTTCCTGACCCGTTCGGACCAATCAGGCCCACAATGCGGCCCGCGGTGACGTCGAAATCGATACGGTCCACAGCGACCTGCGTACCGTACCGTTTGTATAATCCTCTGGCAGAAATGATCGGGTTCATTCGGCACCGCCTGTCCCGCTGGCTGTTGCGCTGGTCAGCAGTTCGGCCAGGTCAAGACCGAGTCGCCGGATCCGTCCGACCACAGCGGGCCATTCGTCGCGGACAAACCGGTCCCGCTCCCGGGCGAACAGTTTTTCAGTAGCACCTTCACTTATAAACATGCCGATCCCCCTTTTCTTTTCAACAAGGTCTTCCTCGACCAGTTCCTGGTAGGCGCGTGTGACCGTGATGGGATTTAGCTGATAGTCGGCCGCAATCTGGCGAACCGACGGCAGGGCATCACCGGCTTTGAGCGTGCCATCGAGGATCATTTCAACCACACGTGCCTTGAGTTGACGGTAAATGGGCGTGTTGTCGTGCCAGCCTATACTCATTACAGCGACTCCCATCCTGATTTTGCGTGGTGTTTCCTGGCCTGTGATGTCAGGCGTTCTGACCTCGGGCACTACTAATTGATTTAGTGTTGTAGTGAAGTATAACACTAACATAGACCCTGTCAATAAGTATTTTCAGCCGGATCAGAATCTGTCCGGACGCCGGTGTCCGCACGACCCATCGGGCAGGCATGCAAGGTGCGCGCCGCTGCCCGGTCGCTGCGGCAAGCTCGTTGCATTGTTGTTATTTGATCTGGATCAAACTTCGTTCAGAATGAAATCCATTTATTGAATGTTCGTATAGTATTGAACCATGCGCAACGCATTATTTATCATTTTTACCTCTAACAACTAGACCAACCAACTTTTAAATTTGGCCTGCCGCACTGGGGAGACGATCATGGATCAGGATAATTCAATTGATTTGAAAGCATTAAACGACGCTGAGCTTGTTGAACAAATGTTCGATGATATGTACGACGGCTACGCCAATGAAATAGCCGAAGGTACATCGATCCTGCTCGAACGGGGCTGGTCCGCAAGCGAGGTGCTCACGGATGCGCTGGTCGGTGGCATGGATATTGTCGGTGTCGATTTCCGCGATGGCATTCTGTTTGTGCCGGAAGTGCTGCGCTCGGCCAATGCCATGAAATCCGGGATGGAGATTTTACGCCCCATCCTGTCGGAAACCGGCGTTGAGCCACTCGGTAAAATGGTGGTCGGCACGGTCAAAGGTGACATCCATGACATCGGAAAAAATCTGGCCGGAATGATGATGGAAGGTGCCGGTTTCGAAGTGGTGGATCTTGGCATCAATGTCGATGTGGATACATTTCTTGCGGCACTGGAGGAACATAAACCCGACATTCTGGGCATGTCAGCATTGCTTACCACCACCATGCCTTACATGAAAGTGGTTATTGACACCCTGAAGGAAAAAGGGCTGCGCGACAATTGTGTCGTTCTGGTCGGCGGAGCGCCGCTCAACGAGGCGTTTGCGGAGTCGATCGGGGCCGATGCCTACTGTCGTGATGCTGGCACCGCGGTAAATATTGCGAAAACACTGACAAACCAGCGCAGGGGGTTGGCGCAACCCTCCGCCTAGGAATGTCAGACCATGTTAATGATTGCATGTGGAGCGATCGCCAATGAGCTGGTCGCGATAAAAAAGCTCAACCGCTGGCAGGCATTGAAAATTGAATGCCTGCCTGCCGAGTTGCACAACACGCCCGGACGGATACCGGATGCCGTGCGCAAAAAACTGGCCCAGGCGCGTGAGGCGCACGAAGCCATTTTTGTGGCGTATGCCGACTGCGGCACCGCCGGAAAACTCGACGCCGTGCTGGATGAATTTGACGTGCAACGACTGCCAGGCGCGCACTGTTACGAATTTTTTGCGTCAGGTGACGTTTTCTCCACCCTCTGTCAGGAACAGATCGGGTCGTTTTTTCTGACTGATTTTCTGGTGCGCCATTTCGAACGACTGGTATGGCGCGGGTTGGGTTTGGACCGTTATCCTGATTTGCTTAAAACCTATTTCGGCAATTACCGGCGCCTGGTTTATCTGGCACAAACCGACGATCCGGCGCTGCAGCGTCTGGCCAGGCAGTACGCCGACCAGCTTGGCCTTGAGTTCAAGCTGCATTTTACCGGACTGACACCGCTGAAGAAGGCGTTGCCACAGCAGGTGGTCTTGCATGAAGCTGCCGTGCGCCCCGATCCCGCGACGCCTGTTCAAGAAGAAAGCCGGCAATGAGAATTCTCAGGTACTGGTCCGTCACACACGCTGATAAGCTGTTGCGTATTTACCGCAAGCTGGAATACGTCATGCTGAAGCTGGATCCGCTCTTTCAGCGTCTGGGATACAGGCGCATCGAAAAACCGATGGCACTGGTGGAGTCGGCGGTCAAGAAAACGCTGTTTGACTGCCAGATGTGTGGCCAGTGCGTGCTGTCGTCCACAGGGATGGCCTGTCCGATGAACTGCCCGAAACAGTTGCGCAATGGACCCTGTGGCGGCGTGCGCTCCAACGGACATTGTGAAGTGAAACCGGGTATGCGCTGTGTGTGGCTGGAGGCAATCCGCGGTTCAGAAATCATGAAGCAGGAAACCTCGATGGGCTACAGGCAACTGCCATTGAACCACTCCATCAAGGGTCATTCCTCGTGGTTGCAGGCGGTAAAAACTCGCGCCAGGGAAAAGAGCTGATCATGACAATGCAGACAGCAGCGCTGACGCTGCCGGCCGACCCGATGGGAAAACTGGCGCAACTGATTCAGGACGGCGAATTTGTCGTCACCACCGAACTGGCACCGCCCGATTCGGCCGATCCGGCCGAGGTGGTCAAGCGTGCCCGCGTGTTTAATGGTTATGTGGATGCCATCAATGCGACGGACAGTTCCGGCGCCAACTGTCACATGTCAAGTCTGGCGACCTGTGTGCTGCTGCAGCAGCATGGATACAGCGCAATCATGCAGATGTCGTGCCGTGACCGTAACCGCATCGCCATGCAGGGTGAGGTACTGGGTGCTGCTGCACTGGGCATTGAAGCGATCGTTTTTATCACGGGCGATGGCGTTCAGTCAGGCGACCATCCCGGTGCCAAGCCGGTGTTTGATCTTGACAGTATCAGCCTGATCCATATCGTCAAGACCATGCGCGACGAAGGCCAATACCTGAGTGGACGAAAATTGAGCAGAGCGCCGTCGGTGTTTATTGGTGGGGTTGATAATCCGTTCGTGCCTGAAATGAATTTTCGTGTTACGCGGCTCGCCAAAAAAATTCAGGCTGGTGCCCAGTTCATACAGACCCAGTACTGCTTCGATGTGCCACGCCTGGCAGACTACATGAAAAAAGTGCGCGAACGCGAACTACATCAACAGGCAGCGATCCTGGTCGGCGTCGGTCCTCTGGCCTCTGCCAAAAGTGCACTCTGGATGCGCGAGCATGTAGCGGGGGTGCACATCCCCGATGTGATTATCGACCGGCTTGCATCGGCATCGGATCCGCGCAAGGAAGGGCAGCGGATCTGCAGGGAGATCATGCAGTCGATACGTGAAATTGACGGTATCGCCGGTCTGCACATGATGGCGTTCAGGCACGAAGAAATTGCCGGTGAACTGATCCAGGATTCGCAGGTGCTCTCCAACCGGCGCCGTCCCTGTGTCACCGTAGCCTGATACGCCGTAATGACCCCGGAAATGTAACCAGCAACCCTTAACCCATACCAACCAAGGACATGTTATGACCGACACGATAGTCAGTTCCGCCACCAGAGAAGTTGTCATCAGCTGCGACCGCCCCTTTGTCATTATCGGCGAGCGCATCAACCCGACCGGCCGCAAGATACTGGCGGCCGAACTGGCGGCCAACAATTTTTCGCGTGTCGAAAGTGATGCGCTGGCGCAGGTGGCAGCGGGCGCGCAGATGCTGGATGTGAATGCGGGCATTCCGATGATAGACGAGCCGGCGGTGCTGGCCAAAATCATTCAGCTGGTGCAGGCCGTTACCCACGTGCCGCTGTGTATCGATTCCTCGGTCATGGATGCGCTGGAGGCCGGTTTGTCGGTGTACAAGGGTAAAGCGCTGGTCAATTCCGTTACCGGCGATGAAGAAAGTCTGCAACGGGTGCTGCCGCTGGTGAAAAAATATGGTGCTGCGGTGGTCGCCATTTCCAATGATGAAACCGGCATATCACAGGACCCGGATGTGCGCTTTGCGGTTGCAAAGCGCATTGTCGAACGGGCATCCGACTACGGCATACCGGCCTGCGACATTGTGGTTGATCCGCTGATCATGCCTGTCGGTGCTGTCGGTCAGGCCGGTCGCCAGGCGCTGAAGCTGCTTTATCGCCTGCATCATGAACTCAGGGTCAACACCACCTGCGGCGCGTCCAACATCAGTTTTGGACTGCCAAAGCGCGAAGGAATAAATTCGGCCTTTTTAGCGATGGCGATGTCGGCCGGACTGACATCGGCCATCACCAATCCGCTGCATGAGGAAGTCCTGAGGACCTGTTTTGCCTCTGACGTGCTGATGGGTCATGACCCGGATTGTCTGAACTGGATCCGGCGTTATCGTGAAGTACCCACGGATGCTCATGGCGGTGAGCGGGGTCGCCGTGAGACCCGTCGTCGCAGCGTGCCTGCGTGATGGGCCGGTCTTTCAACGGATAGGATGGTCAATGAGCGCAACAGCGATTAACGTCGTATTCAGTCCGGGCGGATTGCGAGGCGCATTTGATCCCGGCATAACGGTCATGCAGGCGGCACGTTCGCTGGGCGTGGATATTGCCAGCGTGTGCGGCGGAAATGCGGTTTGTGGCCGCTGTCAGGTACAACTGATTGAAGGTGAATTCTCAAAATTTGCGCTTTATTCAGCCGCTACACATCTGTCGCCGCTGACCAGACGCGAACGCCTGCTGCGTGAGCAGGGCCTGTTAAAACCGAATTCAAGGCTGTCCTGCCAGACCCGGTTATGGGGTGACGTGGTGCTCGATGTGCCTGAGTCCAGTCAGCAGTTTGAGGCTGTGGTGTGCAAGGTATCGGACCAGATCAATACCGTTGTGAATCCGTCCGTCCGGTTGTTCGACATTCAGCTGAGCCCGTCGACACTGGACAATGCGATCAGCGACAGTGACAGGTTAAAGGACGCCCTGGCACACCGGTACGGTTTGCCGGATGTCGGGATTGCTTTCCATGCGCTGCGTCACCTGCCCGGTGCGCTGCAGAGCGGCAATGGAAAAATCACTGTCGCCGTTACTGAAAACAGGACCCTTGTTTCAGTGCGGGCGGGTGAGAAAACGGCGGCCTACGGTGTGGCCATCGATATCGGTTCGACGACTGTGGCAGCGCAACTGTGTGATCTGAAGACCGGAAATGTGGTGGCCAGCGCAGGAAAGATGAATCCGCAGATACGGTATGGTGACGATGTCATGAGCCGCCTGTCATACGTCATACTGAATCCGTCCGGACGGCTCGAACTGACAACGGCGATTCGAACCACCCTGCAGGAACTGATCAGCGAACTGGCCGTCAGGGCCGGTATTGCGGTTGAGCAGATCTGGGATGTTACTGTGGTCGCAAATCCCGTTATGCATCATCTGTTTTTTGGTCTGGATCCGCGCCAACTGGGTTTTGCGCCCTTTGCGCTGGTGACACAGGAGGCGCTGAATGCCACGGCTGCTGCGCTGGATCTGGCCGTGCATCCCGATGCGCGCCTGTACGGGCTGCCCTGCATAGCCGGTCATGTCGGTGCGGATGCCGCGGCTGTCGTGCTGGCCGAGCGTCCTGATTTAAGCAGTGAGATCAGCCTGATCATAGATATCGGCACCAATGCGGAAGTAATCCTGGGCAATGCGGACCGGTTGCTGGCGTGTTCCTGTCCGACCGGGCCGGCATTTGAGGGTGCCCAGATCAGTGGCGGTCAGCGTGCCGCCGTGGGCGCCATCGAGCGGGTTCGGATTGACAGGAACACGCTGGAACCGCGCTTTAAAGTGATCGGCTGTGATGACTGGTCGGACCAGCCCGGATTTGGCCACACAAAAATCACCGGCATCTGCGGTTCGGGAATTATTGAGGCGATTGCTGAACTGTTGCTGGCCGGGGTGATACTGCCGGATGGAAAAATAGATGGACGCAAGTCAGGGCAGTTTGCACGCGTGATTCCGCAGGGACGGACGTTTTCGTATGTGCTGTCCGGACAACCCGGCATGCCGGTATTGCAGATCACCCAAAAGGATGTGCGCGCCATTCAACTGGCCAAAGCCGCCCTGCACGCCAGCACGCGTTTGCTGATGGACAAACTTCAGGTGCAGCATGTCGACCAGATCCGTCTGGCCGGTGCGTTTGGCAGTTATATCGATGTGTATTACGCCATGATGCTTGGCATACTGCCGGAATGTCCGCTGGACAGAGTCAGTGCGGCCGGCAATGCCGCCGGGACCGGCGCACGTATCGCGCTGCTTGATGTTCATGCACGACGTCATATTGAGCAACTCGTCAGACGCATAGAAAAAATTGAAACGGCACTGGAAGCCGGTTTCCAGCAGTATTTTGTCGACGCCATGGGATTTTCGCACCGATTGTTCACGCATGCAGCAGAAAACGGTCCCGGTACAGTTACCTGAGTTTTACATGAAAAAGAGAGGAATGTTATGAACCAGACAGCACCCACAGCAGCACCGCGCCGCGGTCGCGAAGGACGTGAAGGCCGAGGTGCCAGCGCCGCACCTGCAGCGCGCGTGGTCCGACCCGGCATGGCCAGTGGCAAATATAAACCGCTGTCCGATGACGACATGCGCCGTATTCACGATACCGCGCTGGATGTGCTTGAAAATATCGGCATGGGTGATTCGAACCATGAACGGCTTTTGCATTATGCCCTGCCCAAAGGGTGCAAACTGGAAAACGGGCGGCTGAAATTTCCCCGTGCGCTCATCGAAGACATGCTGGCCGTCAACGCCACATCCTCGGTGGCCTACGGAATTGATCCGAGGTATGACCTGGAACTCAAGCCGAACCGGGTCCATTACGGTACCTCGGGCGAAGCAGTCACCATCCTTGACTATGACACCCAGCACTACCGGCCCTCCACCCTGGTAGACTTATACGATGCAGCGCGACTGGTCGACCAGCTCGAGCACATCCACATGTTTGGCCAGCCGTTTATCGCTTCAGAACACAGTGACAATTCGTTTACCCACGACATGAATACGGCGTATGCCGCGATTTCCGGCACACGGAAAAGCATCTCGCTGGGCGTTGCGGAAGTCAGGAACATTGATCCGCTGATCAAATTGTTTGACACCTTTGTTGGCGAAGTAGGGGGCTTTCTGAAACGCCCGTTCTGCGCTTTCGGTGGTTGCCCGGTTATTTCACCGCTGCGCTGGGGCTATGACAACCTGGATGTGATGATAAGGATGGCGGAACTGGGATTGACCGCTGACATCGCCATCGCTGCCCAGGCCGGCGCGACCGCACCGGCGGCGCTGGCCGGGGCGCTGGTGCAGACCTTCGCAGAGACGCTGGCCTGCCTGGCGGTAGTGAACATGATCAAGCCGGGCAGCACGATACATTTCGGCATGTGGCCGTTCATCTCGGATTTGCGCACCGGTTCATTTACGGGCGGCAGCGGTGAAGAAGCGCTGATCACCGCGTGCACCACGCAAATGTGCAATTTCTATAACCTGATCGCGTCGGTTCCGTCCGGAATGACCGATTCAAAAACCGTTGACGCACAATACGGCTCCGAGAAGGCCATGACGACGCTGGCCGCTTCGCTGGCCGGCGCCACGTTTATTTCGCCTTATCCGGGCATGGTCGGAAGTCTGCTCGGACAATCGTTTGAGGGCATGGTGGTTGACAACGACATGCTGGGCAGCATTCTGCGTGTGGTTCGCGGCGTTGAAGTCAACGACACAACCCTGTCGTATGGCGTGATTCATGACACGGTGTTTGGCGCAGGTCACTTTCTGGGAAATCCGCAGACCCTGGAGCTGATGAAAACCGAATACATTTATCCGCAGGTCGCAGACCGGCGCACCGCGGGGGCCTGGGAAGAAGGCAGCAAAGAAACCGTATACGAGCTTGCCCGGGTCAAAGTGAAACAGATGCTGGGCAGCCACTATCCGGTTTATGTGGAGCCGGCCACCGACGCCAGATTGCGTGAGCTGTTCCCGATCACCCTGAAACCCGACGACATGAAAGCGGGTAACGGGCGATGGTAGGTTGACAGGCAGACCTGTCTGTCTACTTTCAGGGCCGGGATTTTTCCCGGCCTTTTTTCATGCCGGTCAGCACGCTGGCGCGCGAACCGGATCAGCACCACGCAGGGCCGGCCAGGATCAAATTGCTTATTTTCGCCTTTTAACTTACCATTTTCAGCATTCCGGGCAGATACCCATGGCCCGCAGCGGGCAGGCGCCCGAGGTGGCGCACGGACCGGCGAGTCAATCCGGTAACAGCATCCATGGCAGAGTGACGACAAGACGGTGAGGCGACTCTTGGCAACGTATATTGCGCTGTTGCGCGGCATTAATGTGGGAGGTAAGCATAGCTTGCCGATGAAACAGCTGGTCCAAGCCATGGAAGCGATCGGCCTGAAGGACGTCCGAACCTATATCCAGAGCGGGAACGCGGTCTTTCGGAGCCCGTTAAAAAAACCGTCTGAGCTGCCACGGCAACTGGCCATAGAAATCAGCAAGCAGGCCGGTTTCGAGCCCCATATCCAGATACTGACACTGGATAGCTGGATCGATGCCATTGCCAGGAACCCGTTTCCGGAGGCCGAAACGGATCCGGCCAGCCTGCATCTTTTCTTTCTGGCGACCCGGGCCACACATCCTGATCTCGAAAAACTCGGCAGCCTCAGCAAGCCGAGTGAACGGTTTCATCTGGATGCGCAGGTATTCTACCTGCATGCCCCGGAAGGGATAGGTCGATCCAGACTGGCGGCCGGTGTGGAACGACTGCTCGGGGTTCCCATGACCGGGCGTAACTGGAACACCGTATGCCGTATCCGGAATCTGGCTGACGAATAGATTACCATTGCTGACTGTGAGGCCCGTTATGCTGCTGCGACTGCTTGCCCTTGTTCCTGTTCTGGCCATTTTAGCGGGTGTCGATCTGGTGAACCAGTATGCCCCGACCGTGCTGGGGTTGCCACTGGTGCTGGCCTGGCAGGTCGGGTGCGTTGTTCTGACCGTCGTGATCATGTGGCTGATTTACCGGCTTGATCCTGCCAACCATAAGCAGGACACCGGGGAGCAGCCATGAATGCTGCGCTCCTGATTATCGGGATGACCACGGCGATTGCGCTGCTGCTGGGACTGCGTGCCGCGCACGGGCGTGACATGAACCTGCAGCAATGGTCGCTGGGCGGTCGCAGTTTTGGCGTGATTTTCATGTTCATCCTGCTGGCGGGTGAGATTTACACCACGTTTTCATTTCTCGGTGCCAGTGGCTGGTCTTACAGCAAGGGCGCTGCCTCGTATTACATACTGTCGTACCAGACTCTGGCCTATATTTTTTCGTATTTCCTGTTACCCAAAATCTGGCGCTATGCGAGCCAGCACAAACTCCTGTCCCAACCGCATTTTTTTGCCCGAAAATATGACAGCAACGCGCTGGGCATCCTTGTGGCGGCAGTCGGTGTGATTGCGCTGGTCCCGTACCTGTTATTGCAATTCAAGGGTCTGGGCATCATTGTGTCGATAGCCTCCTATGGAGCGATACCGGCCAGCACGGCGATATGCACGGGTACACTGGTCGTTACCGCCTATGTCACGGTATCCGGTATGCATGGCGTGGTGTGGAATGCCATCGTGAAAGACGCGCTGATACTGGCGGTGGTGGTGTTTCTCGGCATCTATCTGCCTTGCCATTATTACGGTGGGTATGGTGCCATGTTTTCAGCCATCAACGCTGCCAGGCCTGAATTCCTGGTTTTTCCTGAGCACGGTTTCAGCAAAATCTGGTTTCAGTCCACGGTGCTGCTCACGGCGACAGGCTTTTTCATGTGGCCGCATACCTTTGGCTGCGTGCTGTCGGCACGTCACGAGGACACGTTCCGGCGCAATGCGGTGTATTTGCCGTTGTACAGTCTGCTGGTGCTGTTTGCGCTGTTTGTCGGCTTTTCCGCTCTGCTCCAGGTGCCCGGTCTGCACGGTGCCGATGCCGATCTGGCGCTGCTGAAGCTGTCGGTACAGACGTTCCCGGCGTGGTTTGTCGGTATCATCGGTGCCGCAGGCGTTCTGACAGCACTGGTGCCCAGTTCGGTGATACTGACATCGGCGGCCACGATCATCGCCAACGATATCTACAAGGTCGCAGCCCGAAAAAATGCCAGCGACACTGACGTGCAGCGTGTGGCGCGCCGGGTTGTGCCCGTCCTCAGTCTGGTGACTCTGGGGTTCACCCTGAGTGGTGGGTCAACCATCGTAGCGCTTCTGTTGATGGGCTATAACTTTGTCACCCAACTGTTTCCTGCGCTGTTTTTCAGCCTGATGCAACGGAATCCGGTCACGAAACAGGGTGCATTCGCCGGGATACTGGCGGGTGTGCTGACTGTTGCGGCAGTGACATTGAGCAAATCAACCGTTGCGAGTCTGTTCCCGTTTTTGCCGGCAACCCTGATGGATTTGAATGTCGGTATGGTCGCGCTGCTGATCAATATCGGCACCACGCTGCTGGTCAGCGTGGCGACCCGAAGGGTGCAGACCCAGCCCGATTAACGGTTTCCGGTGCGCGAGGAGCCGTGAATAGCGACCCGGGCGGACCGTGTTAAAATCACGCATTACCCGGTAACCCGATCCATTCCCATGCAAAAAACGACTTTCGCCCTATTACCCGTGTCAACTTTAATTTTCTGTGCCATGCTGGCCGGTTGTGGCGGGGGCGGTGGCAGCAGTAGTGGCAATAGCAGTGGCAATAACGGTAGCGGCAGCGGCAGCGCTGGCAATCTCAATCCGCCGGCACCAACCCAGCAGACCATTCGGGTCAACGTCAGCGGGTATGACGGTACGGCGCCGCTGGTGCTGACCAATAACGGCACGGATCCGCTCAGTGTCAGTGCGAACGGGGTGTATTCGTTTTCCGCGCCGCTAGCCGACAACAGCACCTATGCGGTGACGGTGGCCACCGAGCCACCCGGACAGAACTGCACGGTCAGCAATGGCACCGGTACCGTGGCGGGCACGCTCAGCGATCTTGTCATTTCCTGTGTCAATCTGGCTGTTGCGCCACCCTATCCATCCGGCCCGTATGTTTCTGCGAGCATCGATGTGTTGCGCAGCACGCCCGGGCAGACACTCAACGCCAGTTTTATCGGGCTCAGCTACGAGAAAGGCGAAATGTCGAAGCCAGTGCTGTCCGGTACGGATGCGGCGCTGGTGAAATTGCTGAATCTTCTTGGCCCCGGGGTGCTGCGCATTGGCGGTAATTCGGTCAATACGACAACCTGGAATGCGAATGGTCCGGGCTCCACCACCAACGTCATTGCACCGGCCGATGTAGACCGGGTTGCAAGTCTGCTGGCGGCTACAGGCTGGAAAGTCATTTACGGTCTGAACCATGTCACCAACACCAATGCCAACATCGCCTCGGAAGCACAGTATGCCGCACAGAAATTTGGCACCGCATTGCTTGGTTTTGAAATCGGCAATGAGCCGGACCTGTATCATGATCTGAATTCCGGTATCTATAACAGCACGTATACCTTCGCAAGCTTTGCCGCTCAGTGGCAGTCCTATGAATCGGCGATACTTGCCGTTGTGCCGAACGCCGTGTTTACCGGGCCGGCATCGTCATACAATGTGGCCGGTTACACCGTGCCGTTTGCGCAGCAGGAAGGCACGCAGATCAAACTGCTGACCCAGCACTATTATCGTGCCAACGGTCAGTCGCCGACCTCAACACTCGCGCTGCTGCTGGCGGGCGATCCGAATCTGCCAACGGAACTTCAAACCCTGAACAGCGCTGCCAGGGCGGCTGCGCTGCCTTACGGGTACCGGCTGGCAGAGGCGAATTCATTTTATAACGGCGGTGCTCCGGCTATTTCGGATGCCTACGGGACGGCGTTATGGATACTCGATTTCCTGTTCATCAATGCGCAGAATGGCAGTTCCGGCGTTAACATGCACGGCGGCGGTACCGGTCCCTATACGCCGATTACAGACAATGGCACGATAGCAACCGGGCCCCGGCCGGAGTACTATGGGCTTTACCTGTTTTCGCTCGCGGCCGATGGCCAGCTGTTAAGCACCCAGACGGACCAGAGCGGTGCGGCGGCAATCAATTTCACCTCCTATGCGGTGGGCAAAACCGATGGATCCACCGAGGTGCTGCTCAATAACAAGGACGCCACAAATAGCGTCTATGCGACAATCAACCTGAATGCTACCGGAGCAGTAACGGCGACCCTGACCACGCTGACCGGCACGGACCTGTCGGCCACAACCGGCTATACCCTCAATGGTGCGCTGATCGGAAACGACGGTAGCTGGACGGGAGGCACGGCCACCACCGTTTACGTAACGCCGCAGGGGACGCTGACGATCATTGTTCCACCGATGAGCGCCATACTGGTGCACGCCGGGTAACAGCAATGCCCCCTGCTTTAATGGTCGCAGACCGGCCTGGAAAAGGAATGAATTAAATGAAACCAGTGACCCGGCACAAGGCGTTTGAAGCGTTAAGCATTCCAGGTTTTCCGATTTTTGTCGGCACCTTTGTGCTGACCATGATGGCCGATAATGTCGAGCATGTGATCAGCTACTGGGTCGCATTTCAGAAATTCAAATCCCCGACCCTGGGCGGGTTCGCTGTCATTTCGCACTGGTTACCGTTTCTGCTGTTTTCGGTCAGTGTCGGGGCGCTGAATGACCGTTTCGACTCGCGCCGGCTGATACAGATCGGTGCGGCCCTGTTTATGCTGGCGTCGCTGGGCTGGGGCTATTTTTTCGTCACCGATACGCTAACCATCCCCTGGGCCATGGCGCTACTGGTGCTGCACGGCTTTGCCGGGGTATTCTGGATGACCTCAAGTCAGGTGTTACTCTATGACATAGTCGGTATTGACAAGTTGGCCAGTGCGGTGCGACTCAATGCCACCGCGCGCTATGCCGGCGTGCTGGTCGGACCGGGCGTCGGCAGTCTGATCATGTCGACACTCGGCCCGTCCAGAGGCATTTTTCTGAATGCCGCCCTTTACCTGCCGCTGCTGGTCTGGTTAATCCGCGCACCAACCCGGCATCGGGTGAAACGGCTGGAAATGTCCGCGGCACGCCGGGTACGTGGAATTGCCGATATCTGGCAAACGATACTCGCTGTCAGGAAGATCCCCACACTGGGGGTGATGATACTGCTGTCAGGTGCCGCGTCGTTCTTTGTCGGAAACAGTTATCAGGCGCAGATGCCCGGTTTTGCCACCGATCTTGGGAATATCGAACCGGGCTTTGCTTATTCGATGCTGCTGGCCTCCGATGCCGCGGGTGCCCTGTTCGCCGGGATCACGCTGGAAGCCGGCATGCGCTTTACGCGCGTGACACCCGATGCGGCAATGTGCTTTGCGCTGGCCTGGGCCGTCGCGCTCGGCTGCTTCGCCCTGGCACACAGTTATCCGCTGGCATTGGCCTGCCTGTTCGTCGCCGGGTTCTGCGAACTGTCGTTCAGCAGTATGAACCAGACCCTGGTTCAGATGCAGGCACCGGATGCGATACGCGGCAAGGTGTTGGGCCTGTTCGGAATGTCGTCAGCCGGGTTGAGACTTTTCAGCGGTATTTTTGTCGGCCTGATCGGCAGCCGGATCGGTATCCATTATTCGCTGTCCGGTGCAGCCGCGGTGTTTTTTGTGTTCACCGCCGGTTTGCTGTATTTGAACCGGTCACGGATTGAGGCGTTGCGCTGAACCATAAAGCAATCCTGTGATCGATGCGCGAGCGGGCGGCAATCGGGTTCTGTCAGCGCCGGGCAACGGGGCTGCCTGAATCTTGCCGTCGGTTAAAATGCGACATAAGCCAGGAAATGAATAGCACCGAATGAATTTCAGGGTAACATCTGAACATGCCCTGATTAAGGATTGCCCATGAAGCGACACCTCTACCGCCTGCTGCTGCCCGCACTGCTGTGCAGCGTGGCCAATGCCCAGACGTCACCTGTGATCGCCGATACCCTATACACGCACGGCAACATCATTACGATGAATGATAAGCAGCCTTCAGCTGACGCCGTGGCTGTCAGGGAAGGCCGGATCATTGCGGTAGGGAAAGCGGGATCCGTAATGCCATTCAAAGGGTTGCAGACAGTCGTGGTCGACCTGCACGGGAAAACCCTGTTGCCCGGGTTTGTCGATGGCCACAGCCACCTCGCTGACGTGGGTCTGCAGGCCAGCGCGGCCAATCTGCTGCCGCGCCCCGACGGCGCAGTGAACAGCATCGGTGAATTGCAGAAAGTGCTGCGCGCTTTCATGACAACTTCAACCCTGGTGAAAAATCACCATGTACTGCTCGGCATGAATTATGATGATTCCCAGTTAATTGAAAAACGGCATCCGACCCGCCAGGAACTGGATGCGATTTCGACGGAAATACCGATATATGTGATTCACCAGTCAGGTCATATTGCAGTCGCCAACACGCTGGGCCTGGGCAATTTTGGTATCACCGGCGCAACGCAAAATCCGGCCGGTGGCGTTATTGTCCGCGAAGCGGACGGTATGACGCCGAATGGTGTTTTGCAGGAAAATGCATTTTTCAACAATCTGACCAGAATACTCCCCTCCCTGTCGCAGGACGAAGCGTACCAGCAGGTGGAAGCCAGCCAAGCCCTCTATTTGTCGAATGGCTTTACAACCATTCAGGATGGCAAGTCCTCCGCGACAACGCTGCAGACGCTGTCCGGGATGGCCGCGGCGGGCAGGCTGAAAGCCGATGTCGTGTCCTACGCAGATATCGCGGCCCTGGGCGACGCAGCGATTTTACATGGTCCGCTGATGTCGCGCAGTTACCATCAGCATTTTCGGATAGGGGGCGTCAAACTGACGTTTGACGGTTCACCGCAAGGCAAAACCGCCTGGTTCACACAACCCTATTTTGTGGTGCCGGACGGTGAAAATGCCGAGTATGCCGGCTATCCGGCATTTACCGACGCAGACGCCCTCAAATGGTTTTGTCTGGCCTATAAAAATAATTGGCAGGTTTATACGCATGCCAATGGTGATGCAGCAATTGACCAGCTGATCCGTACCGAACGTGCCGCCGCCAGCCTGTATCCCGGTGACGACCGGCGACCGGTTCTGATCCATGGGCAGTTCATTCGCAAAGACCAGATAACGCCACTCCGGCAACAGCATATTTTCCCCAGTCTGTATCCGATGCACACCTATTACTGGGGCGACTGGCACCGCCAGTCGGTGGTCGGACCAGAACGAGCCGACAATATGTCGCCAACCGGATGGATGCTGGAGGACGGGATTCTGTTCAGCATCCACTCCGACGCACCGGTTACCTTTCCGAATTCAATGAGAATACTTGACAGCGCAGTGAACCGGACCACCCGCAGCGGGTACGTCGCAGGACCGCATCACCGGCTGGATCCGTTAACCGCGCTGAAAGCAATGACGCTCTGGCCCGCCTACCAGTATTTTGAAGAGAACAATAAAGGCTCGGTCGAGGTCGGCAAAGAAGCCGATTTTGTGATTCTTTCCGAAAACCCGCTGAAAATAAATCGCGCGAAACTGAAGGACATCCAGGTACTGGAAACCATCAAAGATAATCAGGTTGTGTTTGAACGTCATAGCGCGGGTCCCTGACCCGGCTCACCATAGGGTTTTTTATGAAACTACTCATTCCCGCCATCTTTGCCCTGATTCAGGGTTGTGCCGTCTGTGCGGAGCAGGCTCCGGTCGCTCCCCAACATGCTTTTGACGTGACGTCACCGAATGGTGCACGCAGTGATCCCTATTACTGGATACGGGATGATGAACGCAAAAATCCTGAAATGCTGGCCTACCTGAACGCTGAAAATGCGTATTTCAGGGCGCAATCCAGCGCCTGGCAGCCTCTCACCGACAAGCTTTACCAGGAGATAGTCGGCCGCATAAAAAAAGACGACAGTACCGTGCCGTACCGAAAAGGTCATTATTTTTATTCGGTGCGATTTACCCGTGACGGGGAATACGGTATCTACACGCGCCGACCGGTGACCGGTGGCGCCGCGCAGGTGATGCTTGACGGGAACAGGGAGAGCCAGGGCACATCGTATTTTGAGATTGCGGACACCGAGGTCAGTCCGAATGAAAAACTGTTGGCCTACACGGAAGATACCCATGGCCGGCGTCAGTATTCATTGAAATTCCGTGATCTGGCCACCGGGCATAACCTGAGCGATGAGATACCGGGATTGAGCCCGTCACTGGCGTGGGCCAACGATAATAAAACCGTGTTTTATATTGAAAATGATCCGGTCACTTTATTGTCGGTGCGGGTCAGAAAACATGTACTCGGCAGCGACCCGGCAAACGACCCGGTCATCTATGAAGAAAAAGACCACAGTTATTATCTGTCACTTCTGAAAACGCGTGACCAGCGCTTTATCGAGATCGTCCAGCGCAGTACCGAGACCACCGGCATTCTGGTCATTGATGCCGACCATCCGGGTGCGGCGACCCAGGCACTGGCGGTGCGCACCAGCAAAATCAGGTATAGCGCTGATCATCTCAACCACAGATGGATCATACTGACAGACTGGAATGCGCCCAACTACCGGCTGATGTACGTGGCTGATGATGCCATCGGTGAGCTGGGCAGGTGGCAGACGCTTTTGCCTTACGATGAGCATGTATTCACCGAATCGGTTATTCCGTTCAGGCGTTACCTGGCCATCAATGAACGTTCCGACGGGTTGCTGCGGATACGTATTGTCCCTTGGGCACACCCTGAAAAGGCCCAGGCGATCCAGTCCGATGAGCCGGTCTATGCAGAACACTTTGAAGTAAATGAAGAGCAGAATTCAGATGACCTGCGCTACAACTATTCGTCGCTGACCACCCCGGATCGGGTGGTCAGCGTGAATATGGCGTCAGGAAAGCGCACACTGCTGAAACAGCGCGAGGTACCCGGGGGATTCAGGCCGGACAACTACCAGACCGAGCGGGTTTGGGTGCCGGCGCGCGACGGTGTGAAGGTCCCGGTGTCGCTGGTTTACCGTAAGGGATACAAACGCGATGGCACGGCGCCGCTCTACCAGTATGGCTACGGATCCTATGGCATCTCGATGGACCCGGTATTCAGATCAACCATCGTTTCCCTGCTGGACCGCGGCTTTGTGTTTGCGATCGCGCACATACGTGGCGGACAGGAAATGGGGCGTGCCTGGTATGAAGACGGGAGGCTGCAGCACAAGATTAATACATTCAATGATTTTCTTGATGTAACCGATTTTCTGGTGGCCCAGCAGTATGCTGATAAAAATAAGGTATTTGCAGCGGGTGGCAGTGCCGGGGGACTGCTGATGGGAGCGATCGCCAACAGGGGTGGTAACAGGTACCGGGGCATAATTGCGCAAGTTCCGTTTGTTGACATTGTCACCACCATGCTGGATGAATCGATTCCACTGACGACCAATGAATTCGAGGAGTGGGGCAATCCAAAACAGAAGGCTGCCTATGACTACATGTTGTCCTATTCGCCGTACGACAATGTGGCATCTGCAAACTACCCCGCAATGCTGGTCACGACCGGATTGTATGATTCGCAGGTTCAGTATTATGAACCCACCAAATGGGTTGCCAGGCTGCGCGCGCTCAAGACCGACTCGAATCCGCTCTATCTGAAAATCAACATGGAAGCCGGTCATGGCGGTAAATCGGGTCGATTTGCACGCCAGAGGGAAACGGCTGAAGAGTACGGGTTTATTCTGCATCTGCTGGGTGTGACGGAGTGATCTTGAATGCGTCGTCGATGTGACGCGCTAAAACTGTTACAGGAGGAGTTTCTGATGAAAAAAATTCTGTTGAGCTGTTTTTTTTCGGCCCTGGCGTCATCCGGTCTGGCAGCTGATTTCAGCGGCTTTTACAAATGTGAGCTGCTGGACAACAGTGATGGCTATTTTGCAGCCACACTGGCGTTGAAGCTGAATCCCGCGGCGAGCAAAACGGAACGGGGATACACCAGCTATGATATCGATTTCCACGTCACCGGCATTCCTTATCCGTATACCGGCATAGCAGCCGCCCGCGGCAATGATCTGGCGCTGTATTTTGAAAGTACCGGCGAGAATAAAAATCCGGATGATCGCGGCGTCGGCATAGTCTCCGTGGTGATGGACCAGGACAAATCCGGCAGGGAAATCGTCACTCTGCATAAATTCTATTATGAGAAGTCGTACAAGGGCAGTGGTAACTTCGGTTTTGAGAACTGCACCAGAGTGAATTGACGGTCCCTGCGGCAGTCAGCCTGACGCGTGAACTCGCGCAGACAGGCACAGCCAGCCGGAGCCGCATCAGTCGGCATGGATTGGCTGACCGGACAACCCGTTCCGGTTTGTCATTCTTTATAAAAGCACACGGTGTTGCGACCCAGCTCCTTGGCCTGATACATCGCTTTGTCGGCCTGACTGAGCAGGACCTCCTTGTCGTGCTCGTGACCCCGTGAAAGCGTCACGCCTATGCTGGCTGTGCACTGGTACTCAAAGGTCTGCTGCGGCGCACCGGCTTCAGCCAGGGGCAAGTGATGCGGCTCGGACAGCTTCACCCGTAGTTTATGCGCAACCTGTTCGGCGTATTTTTGGGAGTCGTCGGGGTTGAGGTTGGACAGCAGCACGACAAATTCATCGCCACCAAACCGGGATACGGTGTCAATGGCGCGCACACATTCCCGGATCCGCTTCGCCACCTCTTTCAGGAGCAGATCACCGATGATGTGACCTTTCGTATCATTCAGAGTCTTGAAACGGTCAAGATCAATGAAGACGATCGCAAAACACCTCGAGGTGCGCAGACTCTCTTCCATTGCCTGTGAAAGCCGGTCATAAAACAGGCGGCGATTGGCCAGATTGGTGAGCGGATCATAGAATGACAATTGACGCTGCTTTTCCTCGATGACTTTCCGTTCTGTAATATCCTTGACCGTGAACGCCAGTGCATTGATTGATTCTTCGTCAGTCGCGCTGTCATGATCAAGCTGGTACACGCTGACCAGGACGGCCATGCTGTCCCCGGTTTTTCGGGTGATGAGAGACTCGCATTCGGTACTTTTTTCCATC
This sequence comes from uncultured Oxalobacteraceae bacterium, assembly GCA_903893945.1. Lineage (GTDB taxonomy): Bacteria > Pseudomonadota > Gammaproteobacteria > Burkholderiales > Burkholderiaceae_D > Solimicrobium. The sequence continues at coordinate 76,223 of CAITOF010000098.1, forward strand.
AGCGCACGTTGAAAAACGTGCTTCATTTTCTCTTCGACCTCCTTTGCCCAGAAAGGAAATGGCGGGCAGGAGCCAACCAGCTCTTTTGGCGTATAACCGGTCATTCTGCAAAACGCCGGATTCACTTCAGCGATGGAACCAAATCTGTCCAGCATCAAAAATCCGTCCTGCATCGAATTGATCAGTGACCTGCTGAAATTGAGTGCCCGGGTGAGCGATAGCTGCACTGACTTGCGCTGTTCGATTTCTGAACTTAACTGAAACGACAGGTCGGACAGGTCATGTGTCATGCTGAGCAGGGCGTCGGTCAGAATTCGTCTGGAATCGGACCTGTCCTGGTCAGCGCTGATACGCGCTTCCTGCAGGCTGGCACCGTGCTGCATCGCGAGGCAGATCCGGGCCAGTTGCCGGTCGGATTCAAGGATATGAAAGACCAGCCAGTTCGTCAGGAATGACAGTATTTTCCGGTACTGGTCACTCAGGCCCAGACTGTTTTTTTCAGACCGGATCTGGTTGAGCCGTTCCAGAAACTCGGCATGGGCCCGATGATGATTGGCCTGCAGGGCATCACCGGACAGGTATTGTTGCCAGATTTCCTCTTCGGTGTTGAAATGGTGCGAGGCATAGTCGTTGAGCTCAATAAAAATGGTTTCTATCTGGTCGGATTCTTCCTTGTGTGCGATGAGTTCGGCGACATCATTCACCAGCGACACCAGTTTTTTATGCTGGGTATCGATGATGGGAATGTCGACCTTGAAATTGTCGTTCCAGGGGAATATTTCAAACCGTGTTTTCATCGTTGGGCGCGAAAGGGATGCCAATCAGGGTTAGCGTTGATTTTAACGATACCGGGTAAGGTCGACGATTAATTTGCCGGCCACATTGACGCGTATCAATAATCGGGCGTGTTTTTCATGGGTGCCATGATTCAATTTTAACAATAACCGCTGGTCAGCGTGTCGAATTTTCAGTGTAACTGGTATGATGGTCCGATCTGTTTTTTGCCATTCATCGACGAACCGGGGCAGCAATGAAACAACACGACAACAAGGACGGCATTTCACGTCGCGAGGTGATCCAGTCTCTGGCGCTGGCACTGGCGGTTCCGGGCTTGCTGCGCACAGAACCCGGTCACGCGCAGACGCCGGCAGTTACCGACAGCAAGACCATCGCAAACCCGACGCCAGACACCGTGTCATCCGGGGACGCTGCGCCGATTCCGAACGAAATCCAGAACAGTGCCGATTACTATCCGCCGCTGAAAACCGGGCTGCGCGGCACCCACCCTGGCGCGTTTGAGGCGGCGCATCAATTGCGGGACGGGCAGCAACCGGTTCGCATCGACGACACCGGCGAGGACTATGATCTGGTGATTGTGGGTGCCGGGATCAGCGGACTGTCCGCCGCGTGGCTGTATCGCCAGCAGCGCCCGACTGCCCGCATACTCATTCTGGACAATCATGATGACTTTGGTGGTCATGCAAAACGCAATGAGTTTCATCTTGACGGTACCATGCACTTAATGAATGGTGGTACGTTAAGCATAGAAAGTCCCCGGCCGTACAGTGCTGTGGCCGAGGGTGTGCTGCGCTCGGTCGGCATTGACGCGCAGGCGTTGCGCAAACGCATGCTGAAAACGACATTCTATGCAGAGCACGGCATGGTGCACGGCTATTTTCTGGATGCAGCCACATTTGGCCGCAATGCCCTGCTGCGTCATGCAGACGGCCAATCGTGGAAAAAGACGCTGGCCCACGCACCGCTCAGTGAACTGGCCAGGAGCGACATTGCGCGGATTGAAGAACAGCATGTGGATTATTATCCAGGTCTGAATTCGATCCAGAAAAAAGAATGCCTCAGCACCATCTCTTACCGCGACTATCTGCTGAACCGGGTCCGGGCCGATCCGGATGCAGTCAGATTTTACCAGCAGCGTACGCACGGTGAATTCTGCATCGGGATTGACGCCGTATCCGCGCTGGAGTGCTGGGCGTTAGGTCTGCCCGGCTTTCAGGGACTACGACTGGCGCCAGGATCAATTGCCCGGATGGGGCCGACAACGTCGGGTTATGCAGACACCGGTGGCTCGGTGGACGTGCATTTGCCCGACGGCGGCGCGACAGTGGCGCGGGCGCTGGTGCGCCAGTTAATTCCGGCGGCCATTCCCGGCCAGACCGTCGAGGATCTGGTAACCGCACGTGCAGACTACGCCAGACTCGATACACCGGACAACACCACGCGGATTCGACTGAATTCGATTGTGGTCGGCGCAAAAAACCGCAACGATACGGTGCGCGTAGACTATGTTGCCGGCGATCGTGGTTACGCCGTGCATGGCAGACATTGCATTCTGGCGTGCTGGAACGGGGTTATTCCCTATCTTTGCCCGGAACTGCCCGAGCCCCAGAAGGTGGCGCTGAAATCACTGGTGAAAGCACCCCTGGTCTATGCCAGCGTCGCGCTGAAAAAATGGACGGCATTTAAAAAGCTTGGCGTTGCGCATATTCATGCAGCCAATGCCTACTTTTCCGATATCTGGTTGAATGAATCGCTTGCCATCGGCAACTACCACACGCCGCGCTCACCCGACCAGCCGATTGTTGTACATATGGTCGCAACACCCTGTGAACCCGGCCTGCCCGGAACTGAGCAGTTCCGTGCCGGTCGGGCCAGGCTGCTGGCGACAACACTGGAAACATTTGAAGCCCTCATACGCGAACAGCTCGACGCCATGTTGGGCGGTGCCGGCTTCGATTCAGGGCAGGATATTCTGGCAATAACGGTTAACCGCTGGCCACACGGCTACGCCTACGAGTACGATCCCCTGCTTGGCCCACCGAGTGCGCCCGGACAGGAGCCGTATGTGATCGGACGTCAACGCTTTGGTGCGATCGCGATCGCCAACTCCGACTCTGGCGGACTGGCCTACATGGATTCGGCGATTGATCAGGCTCAGCGAGCCGTTCATGACCTGCTCAACGCCTGAAACAGGGTACGCTGAGCCGGAAATGGCCTGTCAGCCGGACTGATCGTGGCTGACGCCGGTGTCGCCTGCGCAGTTTTGTTGCCTGACCGGCAATATCGGGCCGATCATCGCCATTGTTGATCGGTATCAATCCCGCTAACCCCAGACTCCCTAGAATATAATTGTCCCGGACATGATGGTCTTTTGAGGCAACCTGTTTCGAATCGACTTTTGACGACGGATAAATTATGGATCAAATGGACAAGGCAGCATCGACACAAGCGGGCGGACGTGTTGCGCTCACCGAAGCGCAACTGCACGTCAAGGGTCACCGCTATCATCGCCTCATCGAAATGACACGGGGACTCAGCGCAATTCGCACCGCTGTTGTGCATCCGGTCGACACGGTGTCCCTGACCGGCGCTGTCGAGGCCGCCGCCGCCGGGTTGATCGTTCCTGTCCTGATTGGACCGGAGGCTCGAATTCGCCAGACCGCGCTGCAGGCCGGTCTGGATCTGTCACCCTTCGAACTGCTGTCGACAGAACACAGCGAGGCCGCCGCGCAGCTGGGCGTGGCGCTGGTGCGAGCAGGCAAAGCGGAAGCGATCATGAAAGGGTCGTTGCACACGGATGAGCTGATGCGTGCCGTGGTCGCCAGGGAAAGCGGTCTGCGCACCAGTCGTCGCATGAGTCACGTGTTCGCGATTGACACCCCCCTTTATCCACGTGCCCTGTTCATTACCGATGCAGCGTTAAACATTTCACCTTCGCTGGAAGACAAACAGGACATTGTCCAGAACGCCATTGATCTGGTGCACGCGCTCGGCATCCCCGAGCCGCGTGTGGCGATATTGTCTGCCGTCGAAACGGTGACCTCCTCCCTGCCTTCAACACTGCATGCCGCCGCACTGTGCAAAATGGCCGACCGTGGACAGATCACCGGTGCGATACTGGACGGACCACTGGCGTTTGATAATGCCGTGTCGCCCGAAGCCGCCGCGCTCAAGGGCCTTGTTTCACCGGTTGCCGGCGTAGCCGACATTCTGGTTGTGCCAGATCTAGTGGCGGGCAATATGCTGGCCAAACAGCTGGAATATCTGGCCGGCGCGGAAATGGCCGGCATCGTGCTTGGCGCACGCGTTCCCATCATACTTACTTCGCGTGCCGACAAGACACTGTCGCGCCTGGCATCCTGCGCAATTGCCCTGTTGCTGGCCCGTCACAAATCGAAAAATGCATCATGAATATTATCCTGATACTCAATGCAGGTTCGTCCAGCATCAAGTTTGCCCTGTATGCCGCGGACCAGGACCCGTCATCCGGCAATCTGCTCTGCAGTGGTGAACTGTCGCGACTGGGTCATCTGGCCCATTTCCATGCCACAGAAAAAAAGCAGGCGGCCGTGGCGGATCAGGACTTGCCCCGGGTACAGGATCATGACAGCGCCATGGAGTATCTGCTGCAATGGGTCGGTGAACATTATGCGCATGACACCATGATTGCTGCCGGCCATCGTGTCGTGCATGGCGGCGAGCATTATGTGGCGCCCACTTTGATTACCGACCAGGTGCTGGACGATCTGCGGCGATTGATTCCGCTTGCACCGCTGCATCAACCGCATCAGATTGCGGCGATTCTCGCTTTGCAGAAACTGCATCCCGCACTGACACAGATTGCCTGCTTCGATACCGCGTTTCACCACACCAATCTGCCAGTGGCCACCCAATTCGGCCTGCCGCGCGAATTGACGGCGGCCGGTATCCGCCGCTATGGTTTTCATGGGCTGTCCTACGAATACATTGCCAGCGTCCTGAAAGATGTACTGGGCGAACAGTTGGCCTGCGGCAGAATTGTGGTGGCCCACCTCGGTTCCGGCGCAAGCATGTGCGCGATCCGGAATGGGCAGAGCATCGCGTCGACGATGGGCCTGACCGCGCTGGACGGTTTGCTCATGAGCCGGCGCTGCGGCAGCATCGACCCCGGGGTACTGCTGTACCTCATGCAGGAAAAAAAGATGAGCGCCGACCAGATTTCACACCTGCTTTACAACGGCAGTGGCTTGCTGGGCGTGTCCGGCCTCAGCGATGACATGAAAACACTGCTGGCCAGTGACGACGTTCGTGCCGCTGAAGCCATCGATCTGTTTGTCTACCGGATTCAGCGCGAACTGGGTTCCTTGGTCGCTGCCCTGGGCGGACTGGATGCATTCATATTTACCGCAGGCATAGGCGAACATGCGGCCCTCATACGACAGAAAGTGGCGGACTCGGCGAGCTGGCTGGGAATGGAGATAGATCCACAGATCAACCGGGCCCTGGACAGGCACCAGGCAGCGCAGCGCGCCGTCTGCCTTTCTGCGCAGCACGCCAAAGTGAGCACCTGGATGATCCCGACCGATGAAGACCTGATGATTGCGCAACATTCAAAACGACTGCTAACCAGGCTGAACCTGTCATGAACGATAAATCGATACCACCGGCATCCGGACACGACGGGCAGGAGCCCGAGTCGTTGCAGGGCAATGTCGACCGTCTGCTGCGTGCCAACATGGCACGGATGACGTTTGGCGTCTCCCCGATTGCATTAGGTCTGGCCTTCACTGACTGGGCGGCGCATCTGGCGTCGTCGCCCGGCAAGGCCTTGCGACTGGTCGAAAAGATGGCCGAGAAAAATTCAGAATTCCTGAATTATCTGTCACGTTCGTTGAACCATCCGGGCGAACCGCGCTGCATCGAGCCGCTGCCACAGGATGACCGGTTTAAGGAAGACGCCTGGACCAGGTGGCCTTTCAATATTTACTCGCAGGCGTTTCTGCTGCAGCAACAATGGTGGCATCACGCAACGACAGGGGTGGAAGGCGTCTCACCGCACCATGAAAATGTGGTGTCGTTCGCCGCCCGGCAGATGCTGGACACGATGTCACCGGTGAATTACGCCATGACCAACCCGATGGTTCTGGATGCCACCCTGAAACAGTCCGGCATGAATTTGTTGCGTGGCCTGCACAATGTCAATGAAGACCTGACCCGTTCCAGGGCAGGTCAGCCGCCGGTCGGCGCCGAAAATTTTGAACCCGGAAAACAGGTGGCGATCACACCCGGCAAGGTCATTTTCAGGAATAAACTGATCGAACTGATCCAGTATTCGCCTATGACCAAGACGGTGAATCCGGAACCGCTCCTGATCGTTCCGGCCTGGATCATGAAATACTATATTCTGGATCTGTCGCCGCACAATTCGCTGGTCCGTTATCTGGTTGAACAGGGACATACCGTGTTCATGATTTCCTGGCACAACCCGAACCAACAGGATCGCGATCTGCGCATGGACGATTATCTGCAGCTCGGCATCCTCGCTGCGATCAGCGCGATACAGGCTATTGTGCCGGGCAGAAAAATAAATGCGATGGGCTATTGTCTGGGGGGTACCTTGCTGGCCATCGCCGCAGCGTATCTGGGCCGGGAGGAAAACGCTGCGTATAAAGACGCGCTTGAATCGGTGACCCTGCTCGCCGCCCAGGTTGATTTCACCCAGGCCGGGGAACTGATGCTGTTTATCGACAAGAGTCAGATCAGCTATCTGGACGACATGATGTGGGAAAAAGGCTATCTGGACACAAAGCAGATGGCCGGCGCATTCCAGCTGTTGCGCTCGAATGATTTGATCTGGTCACCCATCGTCCAGCAGTATCTGCTGGGCGAGCGTCTCCCCATGACAGATTTAATGGCCTGGAATGCCGACGCCACACGCATGCCTTATCGCATGCACAGTGACTATCTGCATCAGATGTTTCAGAATAATGATCTGGCGGAAGGCCGCTATGAGATCGCCGGAAAGCGGATTGCATTGGGCGATATCCGTGTTCCCATGTTTGTCGTGGCGACTGAAAAAGATCACGTTGCACCATGGCAGTCCGTTTATAAAATTAAAGGGGCCGTGCGCGCGGCGGTGACATTCCTGCTGACCAGCGGCGGTCACAACGCGGGGATAGTCAGCGAACCGGATCACCCGCACCGGCATTTCCGGTTTAATACTGAGAACGAATCAACCTGTCAACATGATCCGCAACTATGGATGACCGGCCTGGCAGCGCAGGACGGATCCTGGTGGCCGGTATATTCCGACTGGCTAATGCAATTGCCGCAACGTCAGGCGCGGGGACAAACAACAGCTTCAACCCGTACCCGGGTAAATCCGCCTTCGACGGGTGCGCCCGACCAAGGCTACGGGCCGTTGTATGACGCACCGGGAAACTATGTGTTTGAAAAATGAGCGGACTGTATTGTCAATGAATTAACCCATGCAACAAATTGGCACGGCATGGAGCAAGTTTCTTGATATTGTTAAGTTAATGTTTATAATCAAATTCGCGTAATCCGTTTGTTTTATCGTACATTCAGTTGAATCTGACACCCAATTAGGGCGCTATTTTTAATACCTTAACCAAACGCTGGAACATCACAGCGTAATTTGTCCAATCGGCACGACTGAGGAGCAAATTATTAAAAATAATAAACATGCATTGTTGTTAATTTTATTGACAACACTTATCGGGTTGTCGTCACCGTTCAGCGCCGGGGCGACGGATTTCGGTGAACTGCGCCTGCGCTCCAATCTCGGCGAAGCATTTAAAGCACAATTCATGCTTTCAGGCGCCACACAGAATGTCGCAATCCCTAGTTGCTTCAAAGCAAAACTTGAAACCGTCGATGGCGAACTGCTGGCCAATCCACGCATCGATTTCACCCGACTGAATTCAGACCGAAGTGCATTTTTGCTGACCCTGAGTACGCGGGAGCTGATGGCCGAACCCGCGATCAAACTGAAAATAGAAATCATCTGCGAACAGACCATGCAACGCGAGTACACGCTGCTGCTGGACTTCGCTGAAATGGCCGCACCGTCGTCGGCAGCGGTACCGGTCGACGTGAATCAGGACGACAACCGGCCGGAAATGGCCGTGCTGCAGAAACCGGCAAAAGCAGTTGCCAAGGTCGCTGCCTCAATGGGCGGCAGCGACAGTTCGTCATCGCGTCGGTCTGAAGAAAAACAGCCTGTCAAAAAAGGCCCCTCCCGGTTCAGTACCAATCTGACTACGCATAAAGATGCGCTCAAAGTCACGAATGAGGAAATACTGCCCCCGGTCGATTTAAAGGCCGGCGCCAAAAAAGCCGAACCGCCGCCCGTGAATCTTGAGCAGCAACGCCAGGCAGAAAATGATCAGGCGCGTGACGCGTTTGCCAAAATGCTGAGTGAGGAACCTGGCGCCGCATCGACAGCGGACGAACTGAAAAAAGAACAGCAGAAGGTAAAAGACCTCGAATCTGAAATGGCCAAGTTGAAACTGGAGTTTCAGCTTAGAAACCAGAAAGAACAATCCATACCGAACTACCTGATCGTTCTGAATGTGGTGGTTCTGGCGTTGCTGCTGATCGTGGTGATTGTGCTGGTGGTGATGCTCAGAAAATCCCGCCAGACCGAAAGGAATACCTGGTGGGATGCCGACGACCGAAGCCCGTCGGGAATGCGCGGGGGTGCCAGGCAGGAAGGACATGTGTCCAAGTCCGGCTACAGGGTGGTGAAGTCCGCCAGCGCCGACGATGACAGTGAGGATGATCTTGATTCAGTGGCCCCCGTGGCTGCAAGCAGTGCCAGGCCTGACGCGGCAGAACCACCCGATGTTGCGCAACAGGCTGCCATATCGAGTTATCTGGCCAGCCTGAATGTCGCGGAAGACGATCTCAATGACGTGGCGGCATCGACTACCCTGACCAAAAAAGAAAAAAAGGGCGCGCCCGAAAGTACCTTCAACCTGTTTTCAAGCCGGGAAGGGCAGACCATACAGATCGAAGAAGTCTCTGATGCGATGCAGGAAGCTGAATTCTGGTTGTCCATCAACGACCCGCAGCGCTCGATTGAAATTGTCGAACCCCTGTGCACCGACGACAACCAGACCACGCCGGTCATGTGGCTGTTCCTGCTGGACCTGTACCGTACGGTGGGCGATGAAGCCAACTACAACAAGCTGCGGCTGCGCTTCAAGAACAAGTTTAATACCCACATACTCGAATTCAACGAAAAAATTGATACGGACAATATCAAGTACCTGGAAGATTACGAACACCTCATCTCCAAATGTTGTGCATTCTGGGGCACCAATTACATCGTACCCTTCCTGGAGTCATTGCTGATTGACGATCGTGAAGGCGAGCGGGTCGGATTTGAATTGCCGGTCTATCAGGATATTTTAATGCTGCTTGCCATCAGCAAGGAAATCGAAAAGCCCACCGAATCGGACGTCAAAGCTGACTAGCCCGAGTCGTTCTGGCTCCGCCCACCATGCGCATTCCCTCACTGACCCTGTTGTCGGGTTTTGAAACCGCTGCCCGCCTTGGCAGCATTTCGCGTGCGGCCGACGAACTGCACCTTTCACAATCGGCCGTCAGTCACCAGATCCAGCAGCTGGAAAGTCAGATAGGTCGACCGCTTTTTCGCCGCACCGGGCGTGGCGTGGAGCTGACCATCGCCGGTGAGGTGCTGTACCGCAGTGTCATTCGTTCGCTGGATAACCTGCGCAGCGGACTGGGCCGGATTGAAATCTATCAGAACCCGGGCATCGTCACACTGGTCTGTCCTGCGCCGTTGTTGCAGGGCTGGCTGCAGCCGAGGTTGGGGCAGATGCAGCAGGCGATTCCGACCTTGTGCCCGGTGCTGTCCGTCGATGAAACCGCACGCTATATTGACGAAGATGATGTCGACATTACGGTAAGCGAACGCTCCCTGCAGCAGGCGGGTTTGCTGGAAGTACCGTTCCTGAAAGACGAATGGGTGGTGGTTGGCAATGCCGCGCTGGCGGCCGGACTGGCCGGCCAGCCCGTTGAACAGCATGCGCGCAGCGTGGGCCTGATCTGCCTTGAGGAAAGCCTGAGTAACGATGCCATCGCGCCGATTTTTCTGGACCACCTTGCGCCATTCACCAAATGTGCGTTATACGATGATCAGCGCCTGTTGCTCGATGCCGTGCTGCGCGGTCACGGCATCGCCTGCATTTCACTATTGCTGGCGTCGGAAATGATTGATAGCGGCCAGCTTGTTATCCTGCCGGGGTACCCGCGCTACCCGGGAAAATCCTGGTGGCTCTCGCGTGTGGCAGGTCAGTCGCGTTCACCCATTGTGGTGCAGGTATTTGACTGGCTGGTCAGTTGCAGCAATGCCGGATAAATCCAATTAATCCGGCCCGTTACGCACCAACCTGACAGCGCATTCGGTACTACGATAAATAATGCCGGTTATTCCCCCCTCTATATACAGAAATACCCGGGCGAAGGAATTATCTTCGGCCTGGTTGCTCCAGTAGCACAGATAGTCCGGATTCATGTTCGGAAACGCGGATTCATCGACCGGAAAATCAGGCGCGGTGGAATTGGCCGCGCGATGGCTCTGCAGCGACTGCAACTCATCAATAGTCGGCAAGCGCCAGCGCTCATTGACCCGGTTTTCTGCCTGATCGAAACTGATCGTCAGAATTAACGCCACGCATCCCACGGAGGCCTCCCAGCGCTGACCCACACTACAACGTTTCCAGGTCAGTTTGGTGACGCGATCATAAACCTCGTCATCGTTGGCCACATAACGTGCATTCATCACGTCGGGTCTTTTTCGTGCAACGGCAGACAGTGACGCTGTGAAGACGGGTGGTGTTAATTTTCTGTCGAAGGACAGTCCCTCACGGTATTTTTTTATGGTTTCGATTCCCTGGTCAACCGTCGTATCAAAAAGGTCCTGCATTGCTTTGCTAATGCCGGAAGGCGGATCGTTATTCGAATTTGCTTCGGGCAATTCGACGGCATGAATTGCCGTGCAGATGGACAAAATCAGAATAAACGGCAGAAAATGGACGATCCTGTGCAACCGGTTGCCACTGTCAGGAGCGGAAAACGGGAATAAACGAATGGAAGCGTAAAAAATCGACATGGTAAAAAGGCATTAACCTGACTTGCGATCCAAATGCACGGAATATGCACACTATCGCACTGATGCCGGAAAAAACAATCTGTGGAAATTACGGTCAGCAGGCGCCTGATATGAGAATAATTGATAGGTCGAAGCAAAAAACATCGCTTTTCGATGATGTGAAACCCCTTTACGATGGCTGCACCACCAATCTGGAGCGAAGGAACGCAAATGGGATTCAAGAATTTTGATTGTAGTCGTGAAGGTTACCGTATGCCTGCTGAATGGGAACCCCAGGCGGCCACATGGTTAGGCTGGCCGGTGTATACCAATCGCGAAGAACTCTGGGGTGAGCATTATGCGGACGTTTGTCATCAATTTGCCTTGTTGGCAAAAACCATCGCCCGTTATCAGCGCTGCATAGTTACCGCACATACGCCACTGGTGGATCAGGCACGCCAGTTATGTGGCCCCACAGTCACTGTGGTGGCGATGGCAGTGGAAGACAACTGGGTGCGCGACTGCGGACCGATTATCCTGGTCAATGAGGACAAGGTCTCCCAGATTGCCGCGGCATTTGAGTTCAACGCCTGGGGTGAAAAATATAAACCGTATGACGGCTGTTCGCAACTCTCGGATGAGCTCGCCAGACGCGCGCAGATTCCGCTGGTTCGTTCCGAAATGATCCTGGAAGGGGGCTCCTTTTACGTCGACGGACAAGGCACCCTATTAACGACAGAAAGCTGTCTGCTGCATCCGAACCGCAATCCGCACCTGACGCGAAACCAGATTGAAGCTGAATTAATCCGCATGTTGGGCGTCAAAAAAATCATCTGGATTCCGGGTTACCCGCCTGAAGTGGAAACCAACGGCCATGTGGATGGCATAGCCTCGTTTATCGCACCGGGTAAAATCCTGTTCAATATGCCGTTCCCGGATATGGGTGAATACTATACCGGCATGCTGGAAAATCGTCGCGCGCTGGAAGCCGCCACCGACGCACGCGGCCGCCATTTTGAAATTCTGGATATACCCGTGCCGCGCAACGCCAATACGTACGGCTCAACCCGGTTCTGCGATATTTATTCCAACTACATTCTGGTGAATGGTGCCGTTATATCCACTGCCTTTGGTGTGCCGCAGGATGAACTGGCACGTCAGGCGTTTGCCAAAGCATTTCCTGACCGGATCATCGAACTTCTGCCGATCGACAAAATTTCCCTGGGTGGCGGTGCGACCCACTGTTCAACCCAGCAGCACCCGATGTTGGGCAATCGCCTGCAACTCTGTAATCTGGATTAATCATGACGAAACGAACCATAACGGTCGCCGCTGTCCAGATGGCATCAGGCGATTGGGATTTCAAACGCAATATGGACCGCGCTGAACGATTAATTCGCCAGGCCGCTGCACAGGGTGCCAACCTGGTACTCTGCCCGGAATTATTCATGATGCCGTATTTCTGTGTCGATCAGAATGTGCGGCATCTGGAATTGGCCGAACCGTTTGCGAACAATCCACGCATTGCACATTTTGCGAAACTGGCGGGCGAACTGGGTATAGTGCTGCCCATCGGCTTTTTCGAGCGCGCCGGCAACGCCGCCTATAACTCAGTCGCGGTAGCTGACGCTGACGGCACCGTGTTGGGTTTGTACCGTAAAACCCATATCCCGGACGGCCCTGGTTATACGGAAAAATTTTATTTTACGCCGGGTGACACCGGCTTCAAAGTCTGGGATACGCGTTTCGGAAAAATCGGCATAGGCATCTGCTGGGACCAATGGTATCCGGAGACCGCGCGCAGTCTGGCGCTGATGGGCGCCGAAGTATTATGTTTTCCCACCATTATCGGATCCGAACCGCACAGCGCCGAGATGGACACGGCCGCTCAATGGCAGCGTGTCATGCAAGGTCACGCGGCCGCCAATATGGTGCCGGTGGTTGCAGCAAATCGCATCGGTATTGAAACCGGCATCGGCAATGGTAACCCGCAGCAAAACGGGTTGACGGCCACGTTTTACGGATCGAGCTTCATTGCCGATCATACGGGTGATAAAGTGGCTGAAGCCAATCGAACCGATGAAACCATATTGATCCATTCGTTTGATCTGGAGGCCATACGGCTGGAACGGCAGAGTTTCGGATTTTTCCGGGATCGACGGCCCGACCTGTATGGTACGTTGCTGACCAGTGACGGACACAATCTGCGCCCTGATCTGAAAAGAGCCGCAATATGATTCAGGCCTGACATATAACCGGTAGCGGGAGAAAGATGCAATGAACAGCAGCAGAAAATTAATGCACATCATTGCCGGTGCCGTTTTGTCAGTGGTCATGACCTCGGCAGCGCACGCGCAGAAAACTCAGCCCCAATCAACGGATAATGTCGTCAATGTATATAACTGGTCCGATTATATTGCCGACGACACGATCGCCAATTTTGAAAAAGAGACCGGCATCAAGGTTAATTACGATGTGTTTGACAGCAGTGAGACCCTGCATGCCAAACTCATGGCCGGCCACACTGGTTATGATGTTGTTGTGTCCTCGTCAGGCTGGGCGCGCATGCAGGCCGACGGTGGATTGCTGCAACCGTTGAATAAAAGCCTGTTGCCAAATTTTAAAAACCTGGATCCGGTGCTTCAGGCCCAGATCGCCAAGGTGGATCCCGGCAATAACACCATGGTGACCTGGTTATGGGGATTTAACACGATAGGCATTAATGTGGACAAGGTCAAGGCAGCATTAGGCACCATGCCCATGCCCGACGACGCCTGGGATCTGCTTTTTAAGCCCGACTATGTCGCCAGACTGACATCGTGCGGTGTGTCCTTTCTGGATTCACCATCTGAAGTCATCCCGGCGGCGCTGCATTATTTAAAATTGCCGTTAAATACCACCAGGCAGGCCGATTATGACGCCGTATTGAAATTACTAAATTCGGTCCGTCCTTACATCACGTTGTTCAGTTCAACAGGGTACATGAGCGATATGCAGAACGGCGCCATCTGTGCCGCCATGGGTTGGTCGGGTGATCTGAATCGTGTGAAGCAGCAGGCCCTGAACATGAAAGTGCCACAGCATATTGAACCCCTGCTACCCAGATCGGGCGGCATTCTGTTTTTTGATACCATGGTAATCCCGGCAGATGCAACCCATGTGGTCAATGCCCATAAATTCATGAATTACATATTGCGTCCGGAGGTGCACGCCGCGCTGACGAACAAGCTTTTTTACGCCAACCCGAATCTGCCCGGCAGAAAATTTGTCACCCCGGTCATCGCCAACAGCCGAACTGTCTTTCCCACTGATGCCGAAATCATGAATATGGATGTGCAGGGTAAAGTCAGTCCCTTATTGCTTCGTTTGGGTTCGCGCACGTTTACCCGGTTTAAAACCGGAGTGTGAGACAAGTCGCCCGATGCGAACTGCTGAATTCTGGCCTTTTGCACCGGATCCAAGCCCCCCACTCATTGCGTATTTCAAAAAGCTGAACAATATAAGTGATAAAAAAAGAGATCGCCAGACCGGAAAATGCCAATATATAAAGGGTATCCGTATTTCGAGACTGAAATATCTTAAAAGCGATTAATCAAGATTTTTGCTGGAGTGTTGAAATCGTTGATCCAGGCGAACTTGGCCGACTCGTCGGGCCTGTTGAAAATTAAAAAATTAATATTTACCGCATCGTACAATAAATAGTCTGAAAACAGTGAGATCGAGTGTCCGTCAATGGCCGGTTCGTGCCCTGAGGCGACGGTCGACGTTCTACTTTGCAGTCATTCAAATCCACGATCCTATGATTCGTCATTCCCGCGCAGGCGGGAATCCAGTGGCGCAGGAGCGCCTTCAACTTCGAATGAGAACCAACCAATAATTCGAGACCGAAAGCGCTGTCGCGCCCTAGATTCCCGCCTGCGCGGGAATGACGACTAATTGCGACCGTCGGGAATGTGCCGCAATCTGTCTGTCATAGGTCAATGAGCTACAGCATCTAACATGCTTTGCGCTTTGTTGCCGGACGTAGCTCTGCATAGCTGTCATTCAATCCCGGTTTCGTAAATCGTCATTCCCGCGTAGGCGGGAATCCAGTGGCGCGCGAGCGCCTTTGCATTGTTATCTTTCATGATTCAAGGGAGAAATTAATAGTTTCATATACTCCACTTCTCCATTAATTTCAGGCCACAGATCAATCCAACCCGGATTTCGCTCTTCAATCAGTTTCAACTTCCATGCCCGATTCCATTTCTTCAGCGCCTTCTCCCTGCTAATTGCCGATTCCATGGTTGGGTGCATTTCATACCAAACGAGCATCTTGACTGAATGACGACTGGAGAATCCGTCTACAACTCCGTTCCGGTGTTGCCAAGTTCGGTGTACAAGGTCTGACGTTACGCCGATATAAAGTGTTCCGTTTCGTTGGCTGGCAAGCATGTAGACAGCTGGTTCTTTCATCTCCGGCGCAATATATAAAAACATCAGCTAGCTAAGACTGAAGGCACTTCCGTGCCACTGGATTCCCGCCTACGCGGGAATGACGACTAATTAAGACTGTCAGGATTGTGCCGACACCGAACGGAGGCCGTCATACGGCATTGTCTTCTGTCGCGCACATTGCGGACATATTCAAGTGAGCAGCATTAAATTAAAAGATCTTCGACGCAATTTATTGTTTTTACGCAGTCTCCGCCGATCTTTGTCGGTCGAATGAAAATTGAATCGCTACGCTACACACAATCTTATTTTGCGACAAGTATAGTTACTTGGGTTCGCTTTAACAGTTTCTTGAAATCGGCATCAAAAGTCACAAGGTGTTCACCGAGTTCAATGACCGCGGCGGCCAGCCAGGCGTCAGGAATATCGTTTGCGGCTAACTTTTTATCGACGCAGAGTTGGCGCAATATTGGCCATTCTGCACTAAGAGACGGAGTCTCGACACCAGGCACAATAAAAAGCGCGTCCAAAAATTTTATTGCGTCTACTATGGGAGTGGGCTGAACAAAAATTTTCGGGTTCGTCACCAGTCGCAAGAAACTGGCAACAACCATCGGCATAAGCCTCAAGTTTGTTCCAGCCGAACAAGCCGCGACGGCGGCATTAAGCCACCCATAGGCAATTTTGTGGTGAGGATGATCGCTACGTGATGCGGCGACTAACACATTGACATCAGGCATCATCGTCAGCGGCGTCCAGCATGTCTTTATTGCTGCTTGGATTTAAACCAGCGACCAATCCGCCTCGTCCTTTGAAGACAGGAATCTTTGGCTTGCTTACGTTAATTTTCGCATACGAGGACCGAAGGCGAAGTGCCAGCCCTTCCTCGATTAGTCTAGTGAGGGTGGTGCGCTGCTGCGCCGCTAACGACTTAGCGGTCGCAAGCAGGGAATCATTGATATCAAGAGTGGTTTTCATAATCCAACAATACAGATTTCTGTATGCCGTGTCAAATACTTTCCTGTCCGATAAGTGATAAAAAAGGCGTAATTTCAGAGAGTTAAGATAAATGTATCAAATTGGTGGAGAAATCCAACGACCTGAACGTGCCGCATTCAGACCAATTTGGTCAATTCGTCACGAAGCGCCAATTCTAGCTTTTTTCAGCTCGCTTCTTCAAAACATATCCAATCCAAACTCCCACAAGCACCGGTATCGCAAAAAACTCTATGAATGGCGACCTCAATAATCCGGTCATATATACGAAAATTCCAATAGCCAACGGCACAAGGGCCGGAACCATCATTACCGGTTCGAGTAGTCCATCGTCTGTTGTGAGAAAAAACGCGCCAGAACTTGGATCAATCCATGCAATTATCGAATCGTTGCTTTGAGTTTTGAATGCGCCAACAGTATTCTGCACTGCTTTTAACGACGGATAGCCGAATATCGACTTCGAGAAAACCGTTACCCCATCAATATCCAAGCTGAAAAGTGTTTGTTGGGAACGGTCCATGGGCTTGGCAACATCAAAAAAGGACATTTTCTGGATTCGAGCTATTTGCATGGATTTTTGACCACCCTTTTTGAAACACACTTGTGGACATTGGTCACAAGTCAATTCTTCCGCTAAGTGCCGTAAGCGTGTGTCACGAAAACCTAAAGTCTGACTCGTAAACCGCGCATTGTCGTCTTTGCTTTGATACGATCTCTACTCTCAAGTCAGGACTTCGAGGCCATGTTTCTGAACAACACGCAACAATTTAAGTGCCATTCCGCTAGGCCGCTTCTGACCAGTTTCCCATTTTTGCACAGTCGATTCGCTAGTATTGAGGTATCGGGCAAAAATGGTTTGACTGACGTGGGCGTGCTCTCGAATGCGCTTAATGTCTTTTGCATCGAATGCGGGAATCTTATCCAGGCAAGATTCGTCAAATTCACGCATGGTCGCTTTATTGATGGTACCAGCGCGATAAAGACCTTGAGCAGCGCTGTGAATCGCTTCAAATGCGTCACTTTTGTATTTGGCTTTAACAGTCATGACAAATCTCCAGTAAATCTTCGTTCTTCAATTCGAACGCAATTTCTTTTTCAGTTGAAGTTGCGTAGTATTTCGCCAGCTTTTTAAAGCCGTCAAGTTCATCCGGCGCAATGTTTTCCCGGTCATTTTTGGCATATAGATATGCATATATCCAGTATCGTCCAGCCTTTGCGAGAACTATCGACCGGTACATGTTGTCGCTCAACCGCTTCTTGTAAACGCCGCCGCCCAGATCATCTGCTTGCCCTCGCATAACTTGTCGAATGGCCTTGCAGAG
>CAITOF010000099.1 GCA_903893945.1 uncultured Oxalobacteraceae bacterium
CCCGATTTTTTCAAGGACCCGCGTACCGTCACTTCAGCACTCGGTATGCAGGCCGGGGCGGCTCCCTGGATGTATGCGGTTACCGATCAGACCGACT
This sequence comes from uncultured Oxalobacteraceae bacterium, assembly GCA_903893945.1. GTDB lineage: Bacteria > Pseudomonadota > Gammaproteobacteria > Burkholderiales > Burkholderiaceae_D > Solimicrobium. The sequence continues at coordinate 98 of CAITOF010000099.1, forward strand.
TATCCCTGGCGGTGGCACAAGCCCGTGGAACCGGCGCAACAGGGCTGAAAATATATGCGAATCTGAGCGGGAAGCTGGTACGGGACCTGATTGCGGAAGCCAGGCGTCAGCATTTTCCGGTCTGGACCCATCTGCAGGTGTTTCCGGCAACGCCGTATGACGCTCTGGGCGCCGATTCGGTCTCACACGTCTGCATGATAGCGCGCTGGGCCGCACAGCCAGAAAAGGATCGCTATGGTTACACCACCAGAACCAACTATGAGGGTATTACGGCTGATCATCCTGAAATTCAACGATACATCGCTGCTCTGAGTCAATCCGGAACCAGCATGGACGCGACCTTGAGTGTGTATGCGACCCGGGCTGGTGCGGAACCCGCCGCCGATCCAAAATCACATTGCACGCTGCAACTGGCCGGCGCCATCACGCGCAAAATGGTACTCGCCGGCATACCCCAGATTGCCGGTACCGACGAAATAGCGGCGCCCGACGATCCGTTTCCGCAGTTGAATCAGGAACTGGAGTATCTGGTCAGGTATGCGGGCCTGTCGGCGCGTGAAGCCATATTGGCCGCAACCGGAAATGCCGCTAAAGTGCTGGGTAAGGAACATGACATGGGCACAATTGCGGTGGGCAAGTACGCCAATCTGGTGTTTGTCAAAGCCGATCCGACCCGGGATATTGCCAACCTGCGCTCGGTTGAATTCACCGTAAAGCGCGGTCTGCGTTTTTTAAGAAGTGATTATCATCATGTACCCATTCCGGATTCCGATGATTAGTGTAAGACATTCACCTTTTTGACAGGGAGATATTGCTTTGGCCGCTCAAAAATTTCACTTTATTTCCGGTTTGCCGCGTTCCGGCTCAACGTTACTGGCGGCCCTGCTGTTACAGAATCCGCGTTTTCATACTGGCATGACCAGTCCGGTAGGCACACTGTTTACGGGCATGCTGGCGCAAGTGAGTGCTGGCAGTGAATTTGGTCCGGTGATTTCCCAGGTGCAGCGCCGCAATCTGCTGGCCGGCCTGTTCAACAGTTATTACGCCGATCAGGCGCATAAAGAGGTGATCATCGATACCAATCGCCTGTGGTGTTCAAAGTTGCCGGCCGTACTGGATCTGTATCCCGAGGCAAAAATCATAGCCTGCGTACGTAATGTGGCGTGGGTGATGGATAGCATTGAACGCCTGTATCGCGCCAATCCATATGAAAATACCAAGCTGTTCTTCGATGACAACGAACGAAATACGGTCTATAGCCGTGTTGACACACTGGCGCAGCGCAACCGGCTGGTCGGTTTCCCTTGGGCCGCATTGAAAGAGGCGTATTACGGTGAGCAGGCCAAATCACTGCTGGTGGTCGACTATGATCTGCTGGTACAGGCACCTGAAAAAGTACTGCGGCTGGTATATGACTTTATCGGTGAAGCGTGGTTTCCCCATGATTTTGATCATGTTGAATACGATGCCCCTTCGTTCGATGAGGCACTGGGTCTGTCGGGTCTGCATCGTGTGCGCCCGCGGGTCCGGTTTGAAACGCGCCGTACAATTTTGCCGCCGGATCTGTTTGAGCAATATTCAAAGTTGTCATTTTGGACGGAAAGTGCTGGCAGTGAGGCCAAAGTAATACGTGCAGTTGCACAGTCGTGACAAAATTGGCAAGAACAGGGTAAAAAAGATCATTGAATCAATCAAAACTTGCTGCAAAATTTTAAAAGATTTCTATACTGGTTCTTGATTCGTCAGTGAGCTGACCCGAATGAATGTTGTTTGTTGCATAGATGAAATAGTTTGTATAACAGTTGCGTTCTGCACTGGTCTGATGGTGGCATGCTGGGTGTTTCAGTGGCAATTGCATTAGTGGCAATCGCGCTGGAGGTGGCAGAACCTTCCCGATAACTACGTTAGTCATTACGTGGAAGAAGTCATTCGATGAACAATAAAATCTCGCCTGTTGCCGCAGGATTAATCGGATTGGTTCTGGGATTCTGCGTCCAGCCGGGTTACGCTGATGAAGCGGATGTGATCGGTCATTTTGAAGTGACCCGTTACATAGCACAAGGCAACACCCTGCTCGACCCCAACGACATTGACCGGCTGTTACTGCCCTTTACTGGCAAGGATAAGGATTTTGCGTCGGTTGAAATGGCACTGGAAACGCTGGAAGCTGCCTATCGGGCAAAAGGTTTTGATCTGGTTCGGGTGGTCCTGCTGGAGCAGAAACTCAATCACGGTATTGTCACGCTGCAGGTTTACGAAACCCGAATCGGCAAGATCAGTGTCACCGGAAACAAATTTTTCAGCGCCGCAAATATCAGGGCCAGCCTGCCTGCACTGAAAGAAGGCGAAACACCCCTCATGGCCGATGTGTCCGCCAATCTGAAACTGGCTAACGAGAATCCTTCAAAGAAAACCACGGTGCAATTGCGTACCGCCGACCAAGATGGTGTTGCCGATGCGATCCTGCAGGTGGTGGACCAGAAATCCTGGTCTGCCGCGCTCGGTGTGGACGACACCGGCGACAACGTCACCGGCCGGAATCGTCTGAATTTTCTGTACCAGAACACCAATATCGGTGGATGGGACCACATTCTGAGTATGCAGTACATTACCAGTGCTGCTCATCCAAATGACGTCAGCATTTACGGTATCGGTTATCACATTCCCCTGTATGCACTGACGGATTCGCTCGACTTTTATGGCAGCTATTCAAATGTGAATTCGGGGACCGTGACCGCAGGCTTTTTTGACCTGGCCGTCAGTGGCAGCGGGACGGTTGCCGGTACCAGATACAACCATAACATGTTAAAAGTCGGCAATTACGATTCAACACTGTCTTTCGGTATCGACTACAAGATATTTAACAATGATGTGGCCATAGCCGGCCTGCCGGTGGGTGGCCATGTTGTTGTGCACCCGGCCACACTGACTTATGCGGGTAACTGGGCCGTCACCGGAACGTCGGCCAATTTCTGGCTGTCGCTGATACGCAATATCCCCGGCGGCAACAACAGCAGTGAAGCTGACTTTACGAGTGCACGAACCGATGCAACCCCGGATTTCACGCTGCTCAGGCTGGGCGGCACCTACCTGAAGGCGTTACCGTCCGACTGGCAGGTACGCTTTAATCTGGTCGGCCAGGTGACGTCCGATGCGCTGGTACCGGGTGAACAATTCGGCATGGGCGGCGCTTCATCCGTGCGTGGTTTTACTGAACGGGAATATGCGAACGACAAAGGCTACAGCACCAATCTGGAAGCGTACACACCCAATCTATGCAAAGGCGATTCGCAATGCCGGATACTCGGTTTTTATGACAGCGGTCACGTGGCACGCAATGATCCGTTGCCGGGTGAGCTGCAGCATGAATCAATTGGCAGTGTTGGGGCAGGTCTCCGGTATACGCTGTCCAATTATCTGCAGACGCAGGTGGATGTGGCTCATGTTGTCGAGACACCGGTCAATGCAGAAAAAGGCAGTAACCGGATCGATTTTAAAGTGGTGTACACATTCTGATCCTGTGGCCTGCGATTAGTCAGGACGTGGAATCAGCTTTACTCTTCAAAAGCCAGCGACTGGAGGCGTTTTATGAAGAACGATGAACGATACCGGAAGGCCGATGCCGGCACCGGCCAAACGTGCAGCCAGTTCCGGCGCCGGTTACTGCCGGCCCTGGTGGCGAGCTGTTTCGCCTGCGGCCCGGTGTACGCCAACCCGACCGGTGGGCAGGTGGTCAATGGCCAGGCCACCATCACCTCCAGCGGCAATACGCTGACCATCACCAATACACCGGGCACCATCATCAACTGGTTGTCCTTTTCGATCAATCCGGGTCAGATCACGCAGTTCCTCCAGCAGAGCTCGAGCAGCGCGGTACTGAACCGTATCGTCGGGCAGAATCCGTCACAGATTTTTGGCATGCTTGAATCGAACGGGAAGGTTTTTTTGATCAACCCCAACGGTATCCTGTTTGAACCGGGTTCGCAGACCAACGTGGGTGGTCTGGTTGCGTCCACTCTTGACATCAGCAATACCGATTTCATTGCAGGAAAAAACAATTTATTCAGTTCGGTTGCAGCGCCCGGTTCGGTGGTTAACCAGGGCGCCATCACCACACCGAACGGCGGCAATATATATCTGATTGCACCCCAGGTGCAGAATTCCGGCGTACTCACGTCGCCCCAGGGCGAAATACTGCTGGCTGCCGGGCACAGCGTGCAACTGGTGGATGGTGCAGACCCGAATATTCAGGTGGTTATCAGTTCAGCGGCAGACAAGGTCACCAATCTCGGCCAGGTGGTGGCGCAGGGCGGCAAGGTTGGCATCTATGGTGCGTTTGTTAATCAGACCGGAACGGTCAAGGTGGACAGCGCTGTCGTCGATGAAGACGGTGAGGTGGTGTTCAAATCGAGCCAGTCCACCCTGCTGGGACAGAACAGTGTTACCAGCGCAACCGGCAGCGGCAAGGGTGGCACGATAGAAGTGCTCGGACCGAATGTCGAGATCGTCGATAATGCACTGCTTGACGCCAGCGGCAATACCGGTGGCGGTAAGGTCATGGTGGGTGGCGATTTCCATGGTGCAGACAAGGCCATTCCCGATTCGACCACCGTGTTCATTGGCGCTGATTCCATGATCAAGGCGGACGCATTGCAAAGTGGTGACGGTGGCAAGGTCGCGGTGTGGTCAGATAATTCCACCCTGTTTTTTGGGAACATTTCGGCATTGGGCGGCGCCCAGGGTGGTAACGGCGGGTATGTTGAAACGTCGGGTAAATACAATCTTGAATTTGACGGGACGGTGGATTTAAAGGCCCCCTACGGAACCAGGGGCACGTTGTTGCTTGATCCGTATGCGATCGTGATTACCAGCGATAATACTCTGGTACCGGAAATCACACCCACTGCCGGCCCGCCAGCCATCTACATTTCACCCATCGCATCGTATGTGCTGACGACAGGCCCGACAGGTCTTAATTATCAACTCAGTCAATCCAATGTGCTAATTGAAACCGGTGCCACGGCCGGCACCATTACCGTTGCCTCACCGGTGACATGGACCGCAGCAACTACCTTGTCGCTGGTTGCCACATCCGACATTACGGTCGGTGCGGCGATCACCGGCAATGCGGGAACCTTGTCATTGAACTCCATTTCCGGAAATATTACCCAATCTTCGCCGATATCCGTGCTGAACCTGGCGGCAGTGGCCAATGCCGGTTATGTAAATCTGTCGAATCCGTTGAATTCAGTGGCGACAATAGCCGGGTCGGCCGGGGGGGGGAATGGATTTGTATTTGTCAATTCGGGACCCGTTACCATTGGTTCGGTGGGCGGCTATACCAATGGCACCTTTCAGACGATCAATGGCATAGCAGCAACGGTGGGTAGCGTTAATCTGCAATCAACCGGTACCATGACGATCAGTCAGCCGGTGTCCAGCCCACAGACCGTTTATCTGACATCGACGACCGGAAATATAACCCAGACCAGTTCCGGCACCGTCACGGCAGGGAATCTCGCCGCCTACGCACCGGCGGGTTATGTTGCGCTGGGTACCGCCTATAACAGTGTAAGCGGTACCGTCGCCGGTGCCAGCAGCGGTGCTTTTTCTTTCCTGAGTAACTCGTCCTTTGGCGTCGGTAACCAGTTTGCTGCCCAATCGGGCATTTCATCAGCAACCTCGGTGACACTGACGTCAACCGGTGGCAGCATTTTTTCATCCGGTTCGGGTGCCATTACGGCACCGACGGTATCACTCAGCGCCTACTCAGGCATTGGCGCGCAAGGTGCCGCGCTCAACACGGCAACCAATTCGCTGACGCTCAGCAACGGCTGCAGTACCTGCGTCGGGGATGGACAGTCTGGCGGCATCGGTGACATTGTCGTCTCAAACAATGCCACCGGAACCCTGGTCGTGAATGGCATAGCCCAACTGAATACCACAGGTGTCACCGGCAACATCATCCTGACCAATACCAATACCATCAACATTGGCGGTCCGGTAAGCGCTCCTAACGGTAACATCGGAATCTACAGTGCTGGCAATATCAATGTCAGCAGTGGGATCACTGCCGGTGCGCTCAGCGGAGGCAACGGTAACATTGGCCTGACCAGCACCGGTGGGAACATCGCCATTGCGGCACCCATCAATGCCGCCGCCACCGCTGCCTTGCAGGCGACCGGTAATATCTATGAATCGACCAGTTGCACATGTACGCCGACCATCACCGCGGGTAATCTTGCGGTGGTGTCGTCGGGTGGTTATGTATCATTGATGAACGCCGGTAATGCGGTTGGCAGTATTGCCGGCAGTGCAGGCGGTGCGAGCGACGGCGGTACTGGTTTTGCCTTTACCAACGGGCCCGGCTTTACCGTCGGTTCGATCGGTGGAATCGGTGCGCCGTTCAGTCCCATGGGTACCACAACCGGGGTTAGCGCGAGTAGCGGGTCGATAGGTCTTTACGCATCGTCAGGGCCTATCCTGATTGGCGCAGCGGTGAATGCCGGTTCAAATAATATCACCATCAATGCGACCCAGGCCTATGGTGTAGTGCAGGCTGCGGGCGGATCGATCACGACAACAGGAAATCTGTATCTTACCGGGTCTTATGTGGGTGCCAGTGGCGCCAGTAATGCACTGGTAACCAATGTCGGGTCGGTGAGCATATCATCAGGCAACGACGTGTTTGTTCAGAATACCGGTACCAGCATACTGAATCTCAACGGGTTGTCAGCCGGCGGCGTGGTAAATATCAGTACCGCGGGCGGATTGGATGTCACCTATTCCGAACTGGGCGTAAGCGCGTCATCGCTCACGCTTGTGTCAGGCGGAAACATGGTGCTGGCCAACAATAATTACAATGTCGGTGGGGCCATTGCCCTGTACGCGGGCTTTACCGAAACGCCGGGATCTGCGCCGGTGGCCAACCTGACCACGTCATCCCTGACACAATCAGGTTTCTTTCAGGCGACATCCATTGATTTCTGGGCAAATTCGTATAATGATTTCCTGACCAGTGGCACGCCCAATTTTTATGTGCCGCCAACCTACCACCCGTCATCAGCCCCGATCGATGTCACTGTCACAGGAACGACAGTGACAACCAAAACCTATGACGGCAAAACGGTTGCCACCTTAACCGGCGGAACTTTGGTCGGGATACCGGCCGGCGACCTGGCGGACGTGACATTTACCCAGAGTGGCACGTTCTCCAGCAAGGATGTGGGCAACGCCATACCTGTTACTGCCACCGACACATTGACTCTTTCGGCCGCTTTAGCGGGTGACTTTATACTCGTTGAACCGACCGGACTGACCGGTAGTATCGTCGCGGCACAACTGACCGTGGTCGGCCAGACGGCGACCAAGATTTACGATGGAACCACCAACGCGCTGATTTCCGGAGGCACCCTGAGCGGCGTGGTGGCCGGCGACCCGGTGTCGCTGGTGGCGCCGGCGACCGGGCAGTATGCAACCCGGAACGCCGGGCATAACATAGCAGTGACGCTCAGTTCACCCGATGCCCTGACGGGCACCGATGCGGGCAATTACCTGCTGGTCCAACCGGCAGTCAAAGGAACCATTAATCCTCTGGCGCTGACGGTAACCGGCGAAACCGCGGCGGACAAGAATTACGATGGCACCACCACTGCCACGGTGAAGGGCGGCACACTGGTCGGTGTTCTGCCCTCGGACGCGAATTCGGTGAGCCTGAATCTGGCAGGCAACTTTGCGAATGCCGGGCCCGGCAACAGTATCCCTGTCGTATTTGCCGACACGCTGTCCGGTGCGGCAGCCGGCAATTACACCCTCAACCAGCCACTTGGCGTGACCGCCAATATCATGGCGCCGGTTGCACTGCTGCAGGATCTGGTGACATTGCCTTCGGCCAGTTACATCGCTGGCCTCAACACCACACTTATTGATATCCAGCCTGGAAACAAGGAATCCGATCACGGTGCATCCGGCTCATCAGGCACGACCAACCCTACAGGCGGAACTAAAAATGTCACCTCGAATCTTTATTGCAATTAGGCTGCACACGGCCTGGTTTCTTTCAGCCTTGCTGCTGCTGGCAGGTATGCTGCAGGCGGTCAGTACGATGGCGGCACCTGTAGGCACCGTGACCGATGTCAGTGGACCGCTAGTCGCGCGAAAAGCAGATGGCACGGTGCTGGCGCTGTCGCAAAAATCAGCGGTGGATGCCGGCGATGTGCTGGAAAGCGAAAAGAAGACCTATGCGCGTATCAGGTTTATTGATAACAGCGAAATTGTCCTGAAGCCGGGCACGCAATTCAAAATCGAGTCATTTTCCTTTGACGAGGCCAGGCCAGCCGACGACAGCTCGGTATTCAGCCTGATTAAAGGCGGGTTGCGTTCCATTACGGGTCTGCTGGGCAAGCGCAATAAGGAAAAATACCAGTTACATACGGCGGCCGCCACCATCGGCATACGTGGCACGGATTTTGGTGCGTTGTTCTGCAAAGACGACTGCACCAATCTGCAAACCAATGGCAGCACGCCACTCAGGAATGGCCTGTACCTCGATGTAAAACAGGGAGTGATAAACGCCTCGAACCAGGCGGGCAGCCAGGACTATCAGGTGGGGCAATTTGGTTATGTCGCCGATGAACATACTGTGCCCATCATCATTGCGCAAGATCAGGGCTGGACGCTTCCGGATGGTTCCATTTTGATTGGCGTTGGTGATGCCGGTGCCGGAGGAGGGGGCGGAAACAGCGATGGGGTGGGTGGTGTCGGCGGTGGCGGCGGTGGCAGTGGCAGTGGTGCCAAGACCAGCAAGCCGGGCAGTGTTGACTGCGAAGTGCGCTAGAGGCGATCAGTCCAGGACAACTGGTAACGGACTGCATGGAGAGCCGGTTCCCCGGCGTCGCGCCATGCCCGATGACCGATTTCTGTCAGGACTCGGGGTATGGACACGCCGTGCATTCTGAATGTCATCCTGCCTGGCACCGTTGACCTAATATCGGCATTCCAGATTCAGGATCGCCGCCAAATCATAGGCATTGCCTGAATGTCGACCGTGCGAGGGATCAATCAACTGAATGCCCACCACCCAGTTCGCGCCAATCTGGCTGACCGTGACGTCCATGGCTTCCATGGGCGGGTTGAATACCATATCGATGGCAGTCGATTTGAGCAGAATTGAATTGTCCGGCGTGCCGCCCGGCTCACACGACGGGATCGCAACGACACTGCCGTCGCGCACATCGATACGGCCGATCTGGACGTTTTTTGCAACCAGGCTGTTCAGTCGAATGTAATTCCCGCCCCTGCACATCAGGGCCTCACCCGTTGAGATTGATGTGCCGGTGGCGCCGTCAGGCACACAACGACTGCCTTGCGCCACCGGGTTGTTCTGTGCGCTCCGCCATTGGCCTGCCGAACACACCACCAGCGCGCCTGCCGCACCACTGCCAAAAGCGTTTTCCTCATCCGCATCACATGCCTGCCCGACCTCATGCAAGTCGGTGATCATGTTTTTAGCGGCAATCTTCCCGGTTGCTGTCAGGGTGGTCACGTTATTGATGGCGTGATTGTTGGCATTCATGGTCCCTGTCAGCGGTAAGCTGCCATCCCTTCTGTAAAAGCCGGCAAGGACTGATGAGCCATAGCCAAAACGGGCCGCCAAAATGCCGGCCGGTTGTCCGGACGGACCGGATGCCGGGTTGTCAGTGGACCATTTGCCACCGTAACCTGACAGGACGGTGGGATCATAGTCACGGGAAAATGCGCTGTCGGGGCCTATCGCGGCGGCTGCGATACCCAACCGGGCATAGTCTACCTTGCCGCCATTGAGATAAGGCCGGTCTATCGTCACCAGTCCCTCCAGATTGCAATTCGGGCTCAGGCAACCCTCCGGGTATTTTTTTATCCGTATGGCATAGTGACCACCGCCACTGGCAAGGTCTGAAAGATTGGGCGGGGTCATGCCGAGAATGACCAGTTCATCAATACGCGGAAAACCTCCCTGTGCGACCGTAACCGTCGTGTCGGGGCCAGTCTCCACTGTCATGGGATCCGTCATTGCATCCAGCGCAAGCAGTTGCGTTGAGTACGAAACCAGATAATCGTTAGCGATGTTGCGCACCGTCGTGAGCGCCTGTCCACGCCGGATCGCCTCGTTGTCCAGATCGCTTTCAAATTTGCGGTTCAATTCCATGAACGCGAGAATGCTGAGAATCAGCAGGGCCAGGCCTAGCGATTCCAGTATGAATCCGCACTGGCGGAGCGGCCAGCCTGCAAGTGTGCCAGTCGAGAGACGTTGCGCCACGGCCATCCTGTTATTTGGACACGGTGAAGCTGATCGTGTTGGCTGCCACCGTGCAGGCCTCGCCGAGTGTGTCGCGGACCAGGGGAAGATCAAGTGGTTTAACCAGCTTGCCGTTGACAAAAACGGTACGGGCTATAAATGCCATCCGTGGAACCACGGCTCGACAACCGGCCTCGGTATAATTGGTGCTGGTAAACAGGACCGAATCATTGGACGAAGTGATGGCATTGGGGACGACAGTCACAACCCCCTGATACCTGTTCAGGACGTTGGTGCCCTGCACCATTGAATTCGGAAAAATGCCGGTTGTTCGCAGTCCAGCCGTGTTGACATGGGAGAAGTCACTGTCCATCGCGTAAGCGGTTTTGGTTTTTGAGGCGTATTGGGTGATATTGTCAGCTTCTTCTGCTGACAGGACACTTTCACTGTATTCGGTAAATTTCGAATAGGCAAAGTAACCGGAAAATGAGATGATTAACAGCACCAGTCCAAGCTCAATGAGATTGAATCCACGCTGAAAATTTTGTTGTCTGATAGTGCTGCGCATAATGATCCTTTCGATACAGGTTGACGGGTTTGCTTCAATCAATGTTAATTTTGCTGCTGACTCATTTCAGCTTTCATGATTTTTCCGATCGCGTCGCTGGTGATGTAGTCGCCAAAATAAAAAAACGCCAGCAGAAAAATCGAGACCGCGAGCGTGACAGCCGACAGGACCTTACCGGTCTTAATGGTCTGTCTGTGCACATAGTCCACGCCAGAAGTGCCAAGACGGATAAAGGCTGCCGAAAAATTCCTGTCGCGACGCCCGTAGGTGAGTAATCGAAAATGCACGTCGGCTGAAAAGAGGCCCGTGTCAAATGCATGCGCATAATCGTCAGGGACCGCGTTCAGCCGCGTGAGGATGGTGACAATGTGGTAGCGCAACCATGGGGAGGCGTGCACACTCAACAGGTTCAGTGCTTCAACCAGCTGCTTGCCGGAACGAAGCAATCCCGCCATGTTCATCAGAAAATCCGTGCTGCCGGCATCGCGGTACAGGCTGTAAGGGAGAATTGAATCGAATCGCGCCCGCAGGGCGCCCACCCAGTGTTTGAATGATAAAATGAACAGGACGAGGGACATGACAACGACGACAGCCAGTTCAGTACCGTAATTTTGCATGATGTCTGACACGGCACCCAGTGCCTGGCCGATTTCGGGCCATCGGGTCCGGTCTGGCACCATGCGTTCGTAAGCGGGAATTTTCCGGGTATTCAGGAAAGAAAACACCAGAATCACTGGAAGCAGGACGATCGAGGTAAGCGTGGATCTGAGCAGCGCACCTTTCATTTTTTTTTGCCGTTCGATCTGTTGGGACAAACGCAAAAATCCGTCGGCGCGCTCGTTATTGCCGACTAGACCATCGATGGCAGCAATGGCCAGCAGATCGCCTTCTGGCACAATGGTGGCCAGCATGTGGGTCAACCGCCCTTCTTCATCCTGGAACCGGCGCAGCATGATGGCGTAAATCAGGGCGTAATCCCGCCGGCGATATTTTTTGCTGAACTCATAGCCGTTGCTCAAAAACGTATGCAAAGTTTCCTTATCCCGGATTGCTTCGCTCAAATCGACGTAGAACTCGTCGCGTTTGTCATTAAACACCGAGCGCGCGATAATAAACTGAAGTCGCTGTTGCAAAGTCATCGGGCGTGCGACCGGGTGAGGTGAACATCTGCTCTGGATCGCGGCTCGGGATAGTCCTCGGGAAAACCGAATTTGCCGACTTCTTCAATGGAAATGATGCCACGCTGAGCCAATACAAATGCATGATAAAAGCTGGATTTGCCGATAAAATTGAGCGTGTCATAGCGGCCGTCGGCCTTGTTCTGCCAATATTGACTGGCGCCATATAAATCACGCTTTAGAATAAACCCGATCAGCTGTTCGTCGTGGGTAATCATTTCACATACCACGGTACGTCCCTGGATTCCTTTCCCCATGCATGTCGGACACGCCCTGTTATGGGCCTGATAGTGCAAATTCTCCAGACACACATCGAGGCGGCGCCCCATGGTGCGCATCGCGTTCTGCTCAGTTTCCGGCATCATGGACAGGGGTATTTTGCATGCCGGGCAGAGCATCGGCACCAGTGTCTGGTGTATCAGCAGATTCATGATGCCGGGCGCGGTCAGTGCATACAGATCCACACCAATCGATATAAGCCGCTGGATGATTCCGAGGCAATTATGCGCATGTACGGTTCCAAACAGCAGACAGCCAATTTCAGCCAGCATCACCGCGGCTTTGCCGGACGCCGTACTGCGGATTTCACCCAATGACATGACGTCCGGGTTACCCCGCAGCCAGTGCTGTATGGCCTTGTTGAAAAGCAGTGCACTCTGGTCCGGATCACTTTCGTCCATCGGAAGCAGCGTCTGTCCGATGCCGGCCAGCTTTTTCTCGACAGGCGTATCAATCGTGGCAATTTTTAATTGGTCGTTTCTGGCCAGATCTTCAAGCATTAACTGGACCGCCGAGGTTTTGCCGGATCCCGGAATGCCCGCCAGCACTATCATGCCGCGTCGCGATGCAATGGCGCGTTTAATGGTTTGCTGGTGCCAGGGCAGGTACCCGTATGAGGCATACGTATAGCTTTGACTGGCGCGCGAAAAACGGGCAATGAAATGAAAGCCGTCTTGGGTGGGGATCGAATCACAGCGCAACTTTACGGAATGCGTATCGATGTCCACTGAAACGATATTTTCCAGAAATTCACTGCTGTTGAAATTGGAACCGGTGGCGGTTCCCCGGTCACTGATGGAGTTAAAGGCCAGTGCGATACTTTCCCTGGCAGGTTGGGCCAGCACATCACCATTCGAACCATTCTGCATCGGTACCATAATGCCGTCGACACGGAAACGAATGCGCGCATGAGCGCCGTCGACCTCAACATGAATATCGGATGCGCCAACCTGAATTCCGTATTTGACCCATTCGATAAACCGCTTCCAGTGAGCCGTATTCTTGGCATTCATGCGTTCCGTATCGGCGATGGTCGGAAGCCCGTTGGAGCGCAGGTCATTCAGATCGGCCACCAGCGAGGGAACCGCCCAGAGTACTGTCGGCATGTCGTAATCGTAAGAGGTCAGCTGTTGGCGGATCAGTGCGAACAGGAACGGTGCTTCCGGGGTGTTATAGAGCGCGGTGCTGGCGACCATGGTGACTGATTTCGCCTTGGCGATAACGACAATGGACATAGCCTGACTGGTCGTCAGTCGAACCTTGGCACTTTTGAAAGAACCACTGATTACGCTGTCGTAATTCAGGTCGAGCGGACTGTTGCAGACGTTGAGGCCGGTCGTCAGAGCCGGGTGGACCGGGTTTCTCTCCGGGTCGGCCGACACCGGCGCGGAGTGCGCAGTGCTGACCTCGCTTGATTTGCGCAGGACCTTTCCCCGTGTGTTGAGTGACTCCATACTATTTGTCCATGGTTGTGCGTGATGGAATCGCCGGTACAAGTCTGGCGCCGGCATCGATCTGGGTTCGTGGCACCGAGTTATGACCGATGCCTACGGTTCTTGTCATGTCATTTTTCCCGGTAATTTTCCGGGTAAAAGTCACAGTGGCTCTGGCTACGGCGGTGATTTCCCATCCGTCCGGCAGGGATTCACCGATTTTTTTCTGCAGAAACAGATCGCCGTATTGCACGTCCACGATCGGATTGCCGGGCACACCATGTACCGACAGTACCTGAATTGATTCCTCGGGCTTCGGTGCTGCAATTTTGGGTAGTGCAATGGTTTCGGCCGCTACGAAGCCGTTTTTAAGCTCCATTAATTTTCGGCTTTTTTCCGCAAGCGCTATCTCCTGATCCAGTTCAATCAGCTTATTGTTTTTCTCTGCCAGGTCTTCAATCGTGACGGCATATGCGTGAATCGAACAGGCCAGATACAGGCCGCCGAGTATTCGGTTAGTTACGCGCATAATAGGTTCCTTTAATCTGCAGCGAGGCATGGCGTACCTCGTCCAGGTTTGTCAATGTGATGTCATTGATGGTTATGTCGGGCAGGTGATGTTGCAGAATATCCTCGGCCAGGCCGAGTGGCGCAGTCACAGTCATGTCGCCTGCATAAAGCAGCATGTCGGGAGGAATGCTGCCGAGCGTGAGGCCGGGTGTCAGACCGCGAACTTCAGGGGGTTTGGGAGTAAATACGACGTTGATCCCTATCCGTTTCAGCCGCTGTTGCTGTGCCACCAGTTCCATCCACAGTCGGTCCTTTCCAGGCAGGCTGTGCGGGTCTGACGCAGACGCATGGCTTGTGACGGAATATTTTATGGCGGCCGTTTCCCCGTCAGGTTGCAGTTGCACGGTCTGTCCGGGTTGAAGTCGGCGCGTCAGCTGCGCCAGCGTGCCATAGCCCTGTTTCCATGTTTCAGTACATTCTGCCGGCTTGCATTGCAGTTGTTTGAGTGACCAACCCGATAATTCGATCTCGCGTTTGCTGATGACGGACCAGATCGCTCCGTAGGCAGCGCTGCCGTTAAAACGGCCCAAGCTCAGCAGGTGTTGGGTACTTTCCTGATAGGCCTGTACAGGATCCATCATTTTTCTGGCAGCCTGCGCTGCCTCCTGGTGGGTCTTATGCATTTTCCAGACAGCCACTCCGCCTGAAATCAGGCAGACCGCTGCGATGCTACCTATGCGCCGCATCAGTTTCATGGGGTCGGTAAATCGTACCAGGGTGGCCAGACCCGTATCCGCTGACAGCAGGTCGTCGATCGCCAACGGTACTGTCGCATGGGCCGGTATATTTCCATACACCACAAACGGAGTGTGGCCTTCCTGATAAAGCGACGCCAGTTGCGCATCAAGTGCGCCGGGACTGATGATCACATCCAGATAGGGCACACCTTTCAATAGCGCTATAAGGGCGACTTTTTTGTCATCGATCTGGTGGATGAGCAGGCTGTTATCGGATGCTGAAACCGGCACGGTGTGGTTCACGAATAACAGCGCTGCCGACAGCAGATGACCTTTTGGGGGCACCTGCGCGGTGTCAATGACACGTGTTGCCAGGCCGACTTTCAGTGTGCTGCCCGGACAGGTGGCAAAGTACTGTGTCTGTTGAGCACGGAACAAGGCGGTGTTTTCCGGAGAGTTTCTGTTGGGATGGGACAGCGTTACCCACGTTAAGCCATACGCGAGTATCTTGCCATTGATCGGAACGAACTCGGTCATGTGCGCTCCGCTCAGTAAGTGGTGCCAATAGAGACGGGTGTAATGAAGATAAACAGCTTCTGTGTTTTACCATTTCCCCTGAATGAACCGCCTGCCAGCAGCGGCGCATCCTTATCCAGTGCGCGGCGCGTGTAACTATTCAGTGTGGTTTCGTAACCGGTAATGAATGTGGTTTCACCAACGCGTAGTGGCACATCCTGCTGAAAGTTATAGCCCTTGGTTTCGGGCCCCTGTATGGAGGTCTGATTGTCACCGACACCACTGGCAATGGTTTTAAGATTGATCAAATCCAGCAAGCCTAATGAAAACAGCAGTGACATCTGGCCGCTGTCGTAGATATTGGGTTGCAACTGCAGGTCAAATCCGGTTGTGATCGTCCCGGGGGTTAAGCCAACCACGCCACCCGTTGCGCCGGTGGCAGACGCGGGAGCCGGTGTGGTCTGTGCAAGGTACACTTCCTGGGTCGTGGCCGAGGCGGCTGTGGCAACCCGGTTGCGGGCTTCGATGACCTGATCGTACACTGTCTGCGCTTTGCCATTTTCATTTAACAGGCGCAAGAACGACGAGGTGCCATCCCATTTACCGACAAGATCCGTTTTCAGGACATTCAATTTGATGGTGCCACCAAGTGCGTTGGTTAAGGTGGTCGGTGACGTGATGAGGCCACCGAATTTACTCATGTTCTGGAAGGCGACATTCCAGTCAATTCCGCTTTCATCACTGTTGTTCTGGTCAAAGGTATAGATCGCGATACGGATTTTGGTATAGCGGTTCAACAATTCGTTTTCCCGGTTCACAATTTTTTCCGCCCGTTCCACGCCGTCTATGGTGTCAATAACCATAATGGTGCCGGTAGCCGGATTAGCCACGGCTTTGCCAGCCGGTGACAGCACCGCGCGAATCGCATCCAGCACGGTGTCGATCGGAGTGACTTTGCCACTTGAGGTAGTGACCGTGGCGCTTGAGCTGATCCCGGTGGTAATTCCGCCAGAGATGCCACCACCGGTAGTGGCCTCAGTGGAGCCTGATTTCGCATTTGAGGTATCAAACTGGCGGGTTCCGGCCTGAACTTTCAGCTGGAAACTTCGGGTCGTCAGGCGCTGTATGACCACCACACCATTTCGATATTCCCAGTTCAGTCCCAGCTGGCTGCAGATTGAATCCAGTATGTCGATCAGCGATTTTTCTGCGTTGAGGACAAGACCGTCAGCGCTGTTGCTCAGACTTAGAGTGGGCACCGGTGGCAACGGTGGACGTACCGTGTTTGCATCGGTTCTGGACAGCGCTGATGCTGACTTTAACGGTCCACTGTAAGCGTCTTCGGAAACCCGAATCAGGACGCCTGTTTCAGCAGAGATCATGCTGGCAGCACGATCCAGACTGAATTTCTGCCCCGGATACTGGTAGCGTCGTGCCTGATAGAATACCTCGGGTAACACCACGGTTGTTTTGAGCGGCACGGATTTTGAACCAAGATAGATGGTCGGAATATGGCCGTCCTGTGTTGTGTTGCCGGCAGGCCTGTTTTTGAATTGCTCGACCTCAGCCAGGTTTTTGATATAGGCATCTGTCGTTGTTTTTGTTAAGGTCGATTCGCACCCCGCCAGCAGCAGGAAGACTATTCCAATTGATGTTTTCATCTGAATCCTATTGTTGGCATTCATCACCGTTACCCTGTATGCGACGCACGATCCGGACCACATTGTTTTCATGAAAGCAGGGGTACGGAGGATAATCAGCCACTTTGAGCGCAGTCAGTACCCGCCGGACCGATTCTTCGAATTTTCCGTAGTAGTCATCGTGAATTTCAACCGGAAAATCTACCGGGATTTCCCAGCTGACCTGCCAGCCCGCCAGCGCAGACCATCGTTTCAATGCAGCGTAAACCGTGCTGTCAGGAGCACGCAGTTCCCAGTGGGCTTCGGCGGGCGTCAATGCGTTCCTGATGTCCTGCAGGTTCTGTGCGGCGTCATCCGGGTCGCGCACTGCGGTCAGTTTTTCGTGGTTCGTTGACAGTGGCTGAGACGGGTTGAATGCGTCCGGCAAGGCACAGTCATGGGTTTTGTTGAGTGCCTCATAGGTTTGCGTTTCCCTGTTTTGCAGGCACAAAGTCGCCGGACACCCGGATTGGACGAAAAAGATGAACAGTACCGCCAGTAGTCGTTGATAGGGATGCATTGTCGATTCACTTCATGGTTGCGTAGCGGTGGAAACCGTGTTGCTGGTGTGACGCCGGGCCGGTTTCAGGTAGATCGATTTATCCGTAAAATGGATCGTCAGATCAACACCGATCTCGCCAACGCCGTTACTGAGTGCCTCAACCCAGAATTGACGTCTGTCAAAATGGATCAGCGTAGTCAGATCGATGTCTGCATGGGTAAAAACGGTGTAGTCATTGGGGATTAACTGGTCGATCGCCTGTTCCAGGGTCGTTTTGCTGCGTTTGATATGGACAGATTTGCGATACAGATTCGTAATGAATTCGATGTCGGCGTCGTACATGCCCTGACCCAGCGCTTCCAGCCAGTTTCCTGCACCATCGACAGCGATGACAGACTGGATATCCACATCCGGATCAATCTCAATGTGGTAATTGCCAGGGATGTACTGGTAGATTGCTTTTTCGAGCGGCAGCGACATAGGCCCGGTTGAGTTAAGGCGACTCTGGCCGGGATCGCCGGGCAGCTTGTCGGCTTGGGCAGACACAGTTCTGGACAACGATTTTTCGCCGTGCACTGATGTGGGGTCGCGGCGGCCTGCGCCGACCGGGCCCGGTTCGTTAAGCGCTGACCAAGGCTCCAACGGGCCCGGCGTGAATTGGCAACCGCTGATCATCAACATTGCGCAAAGGAGCAGCCTGGGCGTTTTCATCGGGCGGTTACCTGCGGCAGGATCCGGCCGGTCCGGCATGGATAGTCTTGGCACTGCGTTGTTTCCATAGAGGGATTGAGGACATAAAAATGTTTTCTGAATAGAAAATGATTGTTTGGTGCAACTCATATTCCGACGGCGTTATCCATACGTTCCTGCAAAAAATCTTGCCGCCATATTCAATGATCGGAACCGGAAAAACAATGGGGTTTTTTTTTAGGATTTTTTTTATTTTTGGTATAGAATTCAAAGTTTTTTAATTTTCGCCTGGCCACAACAAATTGGTATGTATCAGCCAGCGAATGAAGTCAGCCAATCAAGCCAGCCAATCAAGCCAGCCAATCACAAGCGGGCTGGCTTAATGCCCTGTCCTGGTGAGCCAGGCCGGGGTCGGCGTCGGCGTCGGCGTGTAATCCTGGCTTGACCTTGCTTTTAGTGGGGTTTTTGTGAGGGGCAGCTCAATTACTAAAACATCATCTAAATTTGCCTAATGGCGATCCTGGGTGAATAATGGTTGCGGACGCGCGGCATTGTGTTTTTGTGAATTTGGACTATGCTATACGCATGCCGGCCAGATCAAGAAAATGAATATGGACATTGCCAAACTGAAAATCGGTACGCGACTCGGAATCACTTTTTCTCTCGTCTTTGTTTCACTCATTGTGATATCGCTGGTGGGTATTGTCACGATGGCGTCGATGAACAAAGAAACCAAAACGCTGGTCAGTTCTGATTTTGTGAAAATGCGGCTCGCATATGTCGTTCTGGACAATGCACGGGCCAGCATGGCGCGCGTGTCCGGTATAGTCGCGGCCACCAATGACAAGGATGCCAATTCTGCCAAAGATCGGTTGATCGCCACGACCAGAAATTTTGATGAAGCACTGGGCAAACTGGAGCCGATGCTGGTCACAGATGCATCCAGGGAAATTTATGCCAGAATCAAAACCTCCCGCGATGTGTATGTGACCTCCTATGGCAAAGTGCTGACCCTGATTTCGCAGGATAAACGGGAAGAGGCATCGCTTCTGGCGTATGGCGAAACCTACAAAGCGCTGCTGGCACTGGTTGCCAATCTGCGCGATTTATCCGGTTATCAGGAAAAAGTGTTTGCTGAAACGACAGAAAAAACCGAACAGAATTATCAGACAGTGAGAATTGAAATAGTCGCCATTTCGGTGATTGCATTGCTAATGGGCATGGCAGCGGCGCTGTGGATTACGCGCTCCATTACCAGACCGATCAGTCAGGCAGTGAACATTGCGAAAACCATTGCCGCAGGCGATTTGACGACGAGGTTTTCAACCCGGAATACCGACGAGACGTCCCAGCTGATCAATGCCCTGCAGGACATGAATGACAGTCTGTATAAAATTGTTGACGAGGTACGGACCGGGACCGAGATCATTTCCACGGCGTCAGTTGAAATTGCCCAGGGCAATCTGGATCTGTCGGGCCGCACTGAATCCCAGGCCGGTACACTGGAACAGACGGCTGCTTCCATGGAGCAGTTAACCAGTACGGTAAAGCAGAACGCCGATAATGCCCATCAGGCCAATCTGCTGGCTAACCAGTCTTCAGAGGTGGCGGTTCAGGGTGGGCAGGCTGTTGCGCAGATTATCGGCACGATGGATGAAATCAGGGAGTCATCGAAGAAAATTGTTGAGATTATCAGCGTCATCGATGGCATAGCTTTTCAGACCAATATTCTGGCGCTGAATGCCGCCGTGGAAGCGGCCCGAGCCGGTGAGCAGGGACGCGGGTTTGCGGTGGTGGCTTCCGAAGTCAGAAATCTGGCGCAACGTTCCGCCGTCGCCGCCAAAGAGATTAAAACGCTGATTGACACGTCAGTACAGAAAGTCGAGACCGGCAGCAAACAGGTTAATGATGCCGGTATTACCATGGATAACGTGGTTCACAGTATCAAGCAGGTCACGGTCATGATAGGTGAAATTACCACCTCAAGTCAGGAACAGTCTCAGGGTATCGACCAGGTTAACCAGGCGATAATTGAAATGGAAAACGTGACCCAGCAAAACGCCGCGCTGGTCGAAGAAGCGTCTGCGGCGGCCAGTTCCCTGCAAGAGCAGTCACAGAACCTGATGGCGACGGTCAACGTATTCCAGTTGGGGAAACGTGGCTCCACCTTACACAGTAATCCGGAACCACATCGATCTTCCACTGGAAATCGAAAATTGCTCACCTAGTCGACCCGGCGTGACCCCGTGGCCCGATCAAAAATATTTGCCTTTTGCGCAAAAGCGACTGCTTCACTGCCAATTAAATTCCATGCAGCAACTTTTCCTTCAAAAAACTTCTGTTGGATCAAAGAAATTAATTTAAACTAGCCCTTTGATTTATTCGCTGCCAGCCAATCTGTATCTGTTTAAACCGTCTGCACGGGGGAAATATGAAAGATTCGAAGTTGTTACTGCAACTGCTGCGTTGGAATGCAAATTGAACCATCCACTGCGCTTGCCGCTCTCCACCCTGGACGATGACGCCTGGGATGATCTGCTCAGCTACATCGAAGACAAGCGTGTCATTCCGATCATTGGCCCCGAGCTGCTGGAAGTGCAGACCGATTCCGGTCCGCGACTGCTTTATGACTGGCTGGCGGAGAAGCTGGCAGTCAAACTCAGTGTCGATACGTCCCGATTGCCCCAACCCTACACGCTGAATGATGTGGTGTGCTGGTTTCTGTCGATGCGCGGTCGTCGCGAGGAAGCCTATGTGCGATTGCGCGCAATCTTGCGAGAAGCGGCGTTCGCACCACCGCGCGCGCTGCAACGGTTGGCGGCAATTACCGACTTTGACCTGTTTGTCACAACCACATTTGATTCACTGCTGGAGGAAGCGATCAATGGCGCCCGATTCAGTGGCGCGCTCGCCAATGAAGCCACGGAAGTAATCGCCTATGCGCCAAACCGGGTCACCGATCTGCCGTCGGAACGCGAAACCCTGGCCCGCCCTGTGGTGTACCACCTGTTTGGCAAAGTGGCCGCATCACCGACCTATGTGATCTCTGACGAAGACACCCTCGAATTTATCTGTGCCCTGCAAAGTGATCATCTGGCACCCGAGAAGCTGTTTCATGAGCTGGAACATAATCACCTGTTATTCATAGGCAGTAATTTTTCCAACTGGCTGGCGCGCCTGTTCTTGAGAATGGCCAAACGGCATCGCCTTTCAGATCCGCGCGATGTCGGTGAAATACTGGCCGATGATCACAGTGGCGAAGATGAACGGCTGATGGATTTTCTGCAGCAGGTCAGTGTGCGTACAAGGGTCTATAGCGGCGCCGAAAAATTTGTTGATGAACTGCATGCACGCTGGATTTCCCGCCAGCAGAGACTGGCCGGCAAACCAGTCACGGGGCTGAATGCACCACAGCGTTTCTTGCCGCCGGCGCGGGAAATGCCGGATAACGCAGTCTTCATCAGTTATGCGCGTGACGACCTGCCCGCTGTGCAGCGTATCAAGGCCGGACTGGAAGCGCTCGGCGTAACGACCTGGTTCGACATGGACAGGCTTGAAGTCGGTGACGATTACGACCGTAAAATCCAGCGCAATATTGCGCGCTGTTCCTATTTTATCGCTGTGGTATCCGGTGCCACTGAGTCGCGTCATGAAGGTTATTTCCGGCGTGAATGGAACTACGCGATTGACCGCTCCCGCAATATGGCCGACGGCGCATTGTTTATACTGCCGGTCACCATCGACGCGACCAGCGCCGCGCAGGCAATGGTACCAGACAAATTCAAGTCCCTGCATTTCACGCAGCTTATCAACGGTGAAGTGAGCGCTGAATTTGGTCAACGCCTGTTCGAATGCATGAATCACCGGAGTGATCAATGACAGCAATAATAGGCAGCACCGATGCTACGGTGCAGGTCGACCAGTTGCATCCCTGGCTGGGTCTGGCGTCGTTCAGCGAAGATACGCGTAATTATTTTTACGGACGCGAGGAAGAAGTGGCGGAACTGGCGCGTCGTGTACAGCGCAAGTTACTCACAGTACTGTTCGGCCAGTCGGGGCTGGGCAAGACATCGATTCTGCGCGCCGGCATCGTGCCGCGTTTGCGCAAAGAGGGCTACTGTCCGGTGTATGTGCGGATTGATTACGGACCGGAGGCGCCCACTGCCCAGCAGCAGATCAAGCAGGCTATCCTGCGCGAAACCGCCCAGTCAGGCAACTGGACCCGCAGCGGCGTTGCTTTGCCGGATGAAGCCTTGTGGGAGTTCCTGCATCATCGCGACGACATTCTGGAAGACGCTAACGGCAAGCCCCTTATCCCCTTGTTGATTTTTGACCAGTTTGAAGAGATCTTTACGCTGGCGCAGGGCGATGCCGATGGCAAAAAGCGCGCCAGTGAATTTCTGGATGGCTTGGCCGAGCTGGTAGAGAATCGCCCTTCAAAAGCACTGGAGGCACGGCTCGATATTGACGACAGCGCGGCAGACCGGTTTGATTTTGCGCGTAGCGATTATCGGGTCCTGATCACTCTGCGCGAGGATTATCTGGCGCATCTGGAATCGTTAAAGACCGACATGCCCAGCATTACCCAGAACCGCATGCGACTGGCACCGATGACCGGGCGGCAGGCACTCGCTGCGGTCACCGGTCCTGGAGGCAAGCTGGTGACCGAGGAAGTTGCCGAAGCGATAGTGCGCTTTGTCGCCGGCGGCGCTGAGCTGGCCAATGCGCAGGTTGAACCATCACTGCTGAGCCTGATCTGTCGTGAATTGAATGACAAGCGCCTGGCTGCGGGACGCAATGAAATTTCGCTCGATCTGCTGGTCGGATCCTACGACAGCATTCTGTCCGATTTTTATGAACGATCGCTGGCAGACCAGCCGCAGGCAGTCAGGAGCGTGATTGAGGATGTGTTGCTGACTGATTCCGGGTACCGTGAAAATGTCGCTGAAGAGCGGGTGCTCAGCGCGCTGACCCATGCCGGTGCCGAACCGGATTCACGCAGTGTACTGGCGCTGCTGGTAAATCGGCGTTTGCTGCGGATTGAGGACCGGCTGGATATTCGCCGGGTCGAGCTGACCCATGACGTGCTGTGCAGTGTTGTGAAAGCCAGCCGCGCGTTACGTCAGGAACGCGAGGAGCGGGCCGTCACCGAACGCAAGCTGGTTGAACAGCGCGAGCGGGAAAAATCGACCCGCAGGTCATTGATTCGGGCGCGCCAGATTGCTGCCGGCTGTCTGGTACTGACGATTGTTTCGGTCGTCAGCGGCATATTCGGCTATTTCAAGATGAAGCAGGCCGAAGAAACTCGCGTCCTGGCTGAGGCATCGCGCGGTGGCGCGGAAAAGCTGGTGGGCTACCTGCTGGACGACTTTTATGTTGAACTGGAGCCGATAGGCCGGCTCGATACCGTCGGAGAACTGGCCAAGCGCACCGTCAGCTATTACGACAACCTCCCTGTTGAAATGCGCACGGTCGAAACCGAAAGAAATCGCGCTCGTGCACTGTTGCGACTGGGACGGGTCGAGCAGCAGGAAGGCCGTATCGAGGAGGCATTAAAAAAACTCAATCAGGTCGAGGCGATACTTGAGCCTGCCCAGAGAGACGGATCAGCCACGATGTCTGATACCCTGACGCTGGCCAATGCGCTGTATTTTGACGGAGAAATTCTGTACGCGAACGGGGATCTTGATGGGGCCAATGCCAGGTATCTGCGTTCCACCGCTTTGTCCGGACCGCTGGCGCTGAAGGAGAATTCCAGTGCCGCTGCCAGGTTGACTTACGCGGGTGCCCTGACGCGCGTCGGGTATGTCAAGCTGCGCGCCTTTGATACTGATGCTGCACGCGCCGATTTTGTGGCGGTGCGCAATCTGTTTCCTGATGCAGGAGAACGCAAGGCCAATATACCGCTGAATATCGCGTACCTGAAAGCGGGGCAGTGGATGGTCGAAACCTATGTGCGAGGGGCCGTGCAGGATGTCGATGCCGCTGAACAACTGGCGTTAAATGTTATTGCCGGTGCCAGAGAGGTGCTACACCAGCGGCCCACGCACTGGCCTGCTACCCAGATTGAGAGTAGCACCAATTTTATGCGTGGATACAACGCGGTGATGAACCGGCAACCCGGCAAAGCTCTTGGCATTTATGATGAGATGATTGAAAAGGAAAATCAGTCCAGGCTGATTGACCCGGATAATGAAAACACGGTAAGCGGGTTGGCCATCAGCTACGACCAGAAGAGTATAGCGCTTGGTTTACTGGGCCGTTTGACCGAAAGTTTGCAGGCTAATGAAAAGGTGTGGGAATTGTACAAGCGCGTAAAACCGGACGCATTTCAGGCGAGGAACCTGTATTATGCGGGTATGCTGATGTCGAAGCTGCTTGCCCAGCAGGGCGCCGGCAGGCGACTGGATGAAATGCGCGCCCACATGATGGAGAACGGAAATCATGTTGTCAGAACTGCTGACCCGGAACTGGCTGAGGCCTATTCGGAGGAAATTGCGGTTGACGACGCCGAAATTCGCTACCTGCTCAACGACCCCTCGCTGACGCTTGCTTTCCTGGATAAGCTGGGTCAGCGCTGTGCCCAGTTTCAGCCTAAGGCCAGGAATAAACTGGCCGTCACGACCAGCAGGACTTCTAACGTCCAGCTACTCAATATCCGGTCCAAGTTGGCGTATGCGAATGGCGATTTTGCACAGGCCGAGGCCAGTGCGCGCGCGTCAATTCAGCTCGATGACAAAGTGGAAAAATTCCAGTCCAGAGACCAGGAAATCAATCTGGCGCTGGCATTGGCGCGGCTGCACCGTCTGCCAGAAGCAAAGGAGTTGCTCAAAACAGTCAGGGCAGACCAGCGCGCCAGAATCGCTGCGGGCAGCGACGACCAGTTTTTACAACTGGAACTGGCCGAAGCCCTGTTTGCGACTGCGCTGACCGAGCCCAATGCAGGCACGGCAGAGTTGCATGAAGCGTTGGCAGTCCTCGCCCATTTGCCGGCGCCGATGCAGCAATATCGTGACGTGCAATTGTGGCGTGGGCGCATCAATGATGAACTGCGCCTGAATACCCGCGCCAGGACTGCGCCGCGTGCGGCATGAGCGATAACACGGATGTCCTCCTGTTCAGGGCCGGACTTCGTCCCGGACAACCGTCCGTGTTACACAATCACCCGCACCGGGTCCGCGCCAGGAAACGCAAGGCCGCGGTCCAGGTAATTTTTGCCAGAACCGCTCTGCTGGTGCAGACGCTGGAAGGCAATGTACCCGCTTCAGCAGGCGACGCCATCATTACCGGCGCCCATGGTGAAGAGTGGCCGGTGCCCGGTGCCCGGTTTGCCGAAAAATACCGCGCCACCGACGGATTGCAGCAAGGAGACGATGGCACCTACCTTGCGCTGCCGATTGAAGTGGCGGCGCTGAAAATTGACCAGACGTTTGCGGTGCTGCAAAGTGATGGTGTTGCGCGTCTGAACGGCCAGGCCGGTGACTGGCTGATCGATTACGGTGACGGTAGTCTGGGTATCGTCGCTGATGCGATATTTGACCAGATATACGACATCATGGAACCTGACTGATATGGCATTTCACAGAACCATCCAGAAGTTGTTGCTGACCGGGATCGCGCTACCCGAGGCGCCACTGCCTGCCAGACCGGTTCAGCCGGTTGAGCTGGTGGTGCTGATTACCGCGATTACGCCGTTTCATCAGGCGTTCAATGCGCGCGCAATGGACTACGGCCACCGTTACCGCAGCGCCTTCTGGGCCATATACCTGCTCAGTGCGGTGGCGGTACTTTGCGCCGGCCTGCCGCTGGCGCTGGGCTGGGATAATGACAATCATGACATGAATCATTATTCCATCGTCTGGGTACTGGCCGAGGTGCTGGTCATACTGGGCATAGGCTTCATCTACTGGCGCGGACACCAGCAGGACTGGCAAGGGCAATGGCTCAAGGCGCGTACCACCGCCGAATTTGCCTGGTATCTTCCCCTGATCGCACCGCTGGTGGACTTCGATACACCCAGTACCCTGACGAACTGGTACAACCGTCTGTTTGACCCGCAACAACAGGCGCAGGGCGGACCCGAAGTTGACGAACTGTGCCGCAGCCTGACACCGCTGACCAGCGCGGCAATGAAGACGGTCTGGTCTGACCCTCAATTTGTAGCCGGTTATGCGCGCTGGGCCATTGCAATTCTGGACGGTCAGTGCCATTACCATCGCAATGTGGTACACCACCAGCACGCCCTGCTGCACCGGGTGCACGCCATTAACAGCTGGCTGTTTGGTCTGACGGCAGTGGCAGCGCTGGCGCATCTGGCCGTGCATTCCCGGGTGCTGACGCTGGTCACCACGTTCTTCCCGGCGCTGGGTGCGTCGCTGCACGGTGCGCTGGCTCAGACTGAAGCCTACCGGCTCGAAGCCACATCGGCACGGATACTGTCGGAATTGCAGCGCCTGACGACCCCGATCCGGCAGATTGTGGCTGAGCAGACCACGATGGAAAATATTGATGTGCTGCGCGCCAGTGTGCTCGCCTCTGTGGCATTAATACTGGATGAACATCAGGATTGGCATATGTTGGTTCAACCCCATCATCTGCCGCTGGGTTAGGTTATCCTGCACACAGGTTTATTTACAGATAACGCATCAGTGCGATATTTTTGCGGTCATAACGAAAAATGAAAAACTACGGTCAACGGTTCAGGATTTTTGTATCAGCACTACTGGTGGCGGGTGCGTCATCGGTCTGTGCTGCGGAAATCGTACATTATCCGCTTCCGGAAAGCGACACGGATGTGCGCTTTGTGTATCCGCTTAAACTGCTCGAACTGGTGTTAAAAAAGTCAAACGGCAATTATTTGCTGGTGCCGGGCAAAACGGTGATGCAGCAAAAGCGCGCGCTGGCGGAACTGGAAGCTGAAAGTCCCGATTTGCAGATAATGTGGTCGATGACGACAATCGAACGCGAGGCCAAGTTGCTGCCAATTCGAATTCCGATTGATAAAGGGCTGCTCGGCTGGCGCATATCGCTGGTCATGAAAAACAACGCGGACCTGTTCAGGCAGGTGAAAACCATCGCTGATCTTGACCCTTATGAGGCAGGTCAGGAAGTCTATTGGCCGGACTTTGAAATATTCCAGTATAACAAACTGAAAGTGGTTGGCACCTCGTACTATGACTCGACCTTCAAAATGCTTGAAAATAACCGTTTTCAGTACTTTCCCCGTTCAATACTGGAAATCAGTGCGGAAATGCTTCTGCACAAATCAGAAGGTGTGGTGATAGAAAAACATATTGCATTTCACTATCCGGCGGCCAGCTATTTTTTCGTGAACAAGAAGAACAGGGAACTCGCTGAGAATGTCCGGACAGGACTGGAAAGAGCGCTCAAGGATGGGTCGTTTGACAGCCTTTTTAAAGAGTACCACAATATCGCGTCGTTAAATTCGATGCTGAGCGGCAGGACCATTATCGAACTGCATAATCCCCTGTTGCCCGAGGAAACGCCCATCGCCAGAAAAGAATACTGGTATGTTCCAAACTGATGCACCTACTAACCGGCCGGCGCGATGCCGGTGATAAGCCACGAGGAATTGCCAATGACGGAACAGACAGCGCATGCAAAAATCATCGTGGTGACCGGCGCCTCGTCCGGTTTCGGGGAGCAGATTGCCAAGGCACTGGCACTGGCAGGTCATCGCGTATTTGGTACCAGTCGGAACCACAAGCCGGATGCGGATGGCGTCAGAATGGTCCGGCTCGATGTCACCGACGACGCCTCGGTGGCTGCCTGCATAGCCCTGGTGATGGCTGAAGCTGGCCGAATCGACGTGTTGGTCAATAATGCCGGTATGGGAATCTGTGGTGCCATTGAAGACACGTCGCTCGCCGAGGCGCAGGCACAGCTGGATACCAATTTCTGGGGCGCAGTGCGTCTGATACAGGGCATACTGCCGATCATGAGAAATCAGCGCAGCGGCCGAATTGTTACCATAGGTTCGCTGGCCGGTCACGCCGCATTACCCTATCAGGCCTTTTACAGCGCGAGCAAATTTGCCCTGGAAGGACTTAATGAGGCACTGCGCCTGGAACTGACCGGAACGGGTATTGATGCAACGATTATCTGCCCGGGCGATTTCAGAACCGGGTTTACCGCCGCGCGCCGCGTTGCAGAAAAAGCGGCGGGAAGTTTTTATGCAGGCAAAATGGAGCGGACGGTAAAAATCTATGAGCGGGACGAACTCAACGGCGCGGACCCCGCGCAGGTTGCCCGACTGGTGGTGACAATTGTGCGCGCCGGAAAAGTCCGTGTGCGCTATTCGGTGGGCAAGTTCGAACAGCGATTTGGTATTCTGCTCAAACGCTGGCTGCCACCGGAATGGTTTGAACTGATCATGCAATCGACCTATCAGTTGTGATCCGGTCCGGATGCCCTGTCAGCATTGGGTCAGGCCTTCATCGATGCCATGATCAGCGCAAAAACCATGAATACAGTGCCGGTTATCCGGTTGAACATGACAAGAACGCTGGCCTGTTTCAGGTAAACCGCCAGAGTCTGGCCGCCAATCGCATAAACCAGATACCAGCTGGTTTCAATGATCACAAACGTGCACAGCAAAATGCCGAATTGCGGCAGTTGCGGTAGCGACGGGTTCAGAAACTGCGGAAAAAACGCCGCAGCAAAAAGTATCGCTTTCGGATTGCTGGCTGCCGTCATGAAACCGGTTCTGAACAAGGCGCTCCCACCGGGCTGGCTGACCGGTTCAGTCACCACCGCGTCCTGCTGAACCTCGACGGGCGCCCGAATAAGGCGAAAACCGAGATAGGTAAGATAAAGTGCGCCGCCCCAGCGCAAAATGTCGAAGAGCGTGGGTGCATTGTGCAGCAGGACGCCCAGCCCGGCAGCGGACGCAGTCTGCATAATAAGCAACGCAGTCAGGCAGCCCAGTGCACTCCATACCGCAGAGTGAACGTTAAACCGTACGCTCTGGCTCAAGACCAGCAGCATATTCGGGCCAGGTGTGGCCGAAATGAAGAAGGTGGCGGTAGCAAACAGCCACCAGGTATGGGTATTCATGGGCGAGAGCCACCAATATTATACGGGAGCAGGGATTATCCCATAATTCGCTACCCGTCAGGGGGGCGGTAATCGCGATGGGCGTTGCAAAATAATATCAGGTAGGCGACCATAGCCGGGAAATTGACTCTGGAAATGTGCTTTAGCTAAATGAAAACGTACAAAATACGAACTGCCAATGTCAGCGATGCCGGACAACTCGCGCTGTTACAGGAGCGTACGTTTCGCGACACCTTTGAAGCAGCCAATAACGCTGAGGATATGACGCAGCACTGTGCCGTCAGTTACAGTGCTGCGATACAGGAAGCGGAAATTCGCCATAGTGACATGATTACGCTGGTGTGCGAACAGGGCGGTGCGCTCATCGCATTTACGCAATTGCGCTGGAAAGAGGTGCCAGGAATTGCCACGCGGACTAAGCCGCTCGAGATCTATCGCCTGTATGTCGATAGGCCCTGGCATGGTCAGGGAATTGCGCAGGATGTCATGGATTTTATTCTTACCCTGGCAAAGCAGCTCGGGTCGGACCAGATCTGGCTGGGCGTGTGGGAGAATAATCTGCGCGCCACCAGCTTCTACCGCAAGTACGGTTTTGCCGAAGTCAGTGAACACATATTCATGGTGGGTTCGGATCCGCAGCGCGACATTATCATGATGCGCTCTGTCTGAGCACCAGCAGCAGGGCCATGACGGTTTGTTCAATAGTACAGTTCCCTGGGGCCTTTGTATTCCTGCAAAGCGTTACCTCCGTCGACGACGATCATCTGGCCGGTCAGATAACTGCACGCGGCGCTGGATAAAAAGCCGACCACTTCAGCGATTTCATCCGGCCGGCCCGGGCGACCCACCGGCGTATGCTGGCCCGCCGCGATTTCTTCGGCAAAGCTCGATTCGGTCGCGATCCAGCCCGGCGCGACCGCATTTACCATGACATTATGCGAAGCGACTTCATGGGCCAGGGCCCGGGTCAGCCCGACCATGGCGGACTTGGCGGCGCTGTAGCCGGACGAGCCGGGTACCGTGACCAGCGGTCCGGTGACCGACGAAATATTGACGATGCGGCCATAATGCTGCTTCAGCATAAAAGGTAACACGGCGCGGGTCACATGGAAGCAGGTATGGAGGTTAAGATCCATGTCCCGCTGCCATTGTTCAAATGTGCTGTCCTGGAATAGCGGGCCGTCAGTACTGGTGTCTTTACCGGTTTGCACCATGCCCGCATTATTGATCAGAATGTCAATGCGACCATAGCGGGCGATGACCGCATTGACCAGTTGCTGCGCCTGTGCCTCGTCGGTGAGATCGGCAACAAACGAAAAATGCGCTTCATTGCCGAGTTCGCCGAGTTCGCCGACTTCTCGCAATTCCTCGAGTTCTTTCAGTCGCTCGTGTATGCGTCCGGTCGTCGAACTGATGGCCACTTCGGCGCCGCTTAACGCCAGCAGTCGGGCACAGGCCATGCCTATGCCTTCAGCACTGCCGGCACCGGTAATCAGGGCGACTTTTCCTTGCATGCGGGTCATGAAATTTTCCGGTGAGTGAGGTTCAAACCGATTTTTGCATTTACCCGTTGTTCCGTCAACGAACTAATGATGTTTATCATTTACGGGACGCGGGTTAGTAGGCATAATCTGCCACTGGAACGCAAGTCGTCGGCCGACCTGATCTGGCCATCAACTTTGCCGAAGGTGCTATTGCTGCAAGCCGGGAATAAATTGATTTGTTATTTTATAGCTAATAATTCCAGTCGTAAAAGGGTGAACACGGTGAATCGCAATCGGAAAATGACAGACTCGCTCAGGATGGCACTGGTTCTGTTGCTGACCGTCCTTTACCCCGCCATTTCCAGCGCCGCCACGCCGCCGCCGGACCGATCGGATGAAAAAATTCTCAATGTGTATAACTGG
Organism: uncultured Oxalobacteraceae bacterium; assembly: GCA_903893945.1. GTDB lineage: Bacteria > Pseudomonadota > Gammaproteobacteria > Burkholderiales > Burkholderiaceae_D > Solimicrobium. Next base: position 31,449 of record CAITOF010000099.1, read on the forward strand.
TCTGACTATATTGGTGAAGACACGGTGAAGAATTTTGAAAAAGAAACCGGTATCAAGGTTAATTACGACATCTTTGACAGCAATGAAATTTTGATGGCAAAACTGAAAGCCGGAAAATCGGGTTACGATATTGTCATGCCTTCGGCCACTTATGCGGCTATCGAAATCAATGCGAAACTGCTGCGCAAAATCGATAAAAGCAAACTGCCCAATCGGGTCAATCTTGACCCGAAAGTCGGCGTCCAGATACAGAAAGTGGATCCGGGTGAGGATTACCTTGTACCCTGGTCGTACAGTTTTACGACGGTTGCCATCAACGCGGCGAAAGTCAGGAAAGCACTCGGGCCGATGCCAATGCCGGCCAATCCGTGGGATCTGGTGTTTGACCAGAAATACATCTCGAAACTGGCCTCCTGCGGCGTGTCCATTCTGGATTCGCCGGGCGACATGCTGATGATCGAGCTGGCGTATGTCGGTAAGGATCCCTATTCAACCCGTCCCGCCGATTATGAACTGGTCGACAGCATGACCCGGAAAATCCGACCGTATGTAACCCTGTTCAGCGCGGACAGTTATCTGAATGAGCTGGCCAATGGCGGGGTGTGTCTTGCTGTCGGCTGGTCAGGTGACTTCAGTATAGCCAGGCGACGTGCCAGGGCGGCAAAGAATGGCAATGACATAGTGACGTTAATTCCCAGGAAAGGCATGGTTTTTGTGTTCGATGCCATGGCCATACCGGTGGATGCGCCGCATTACCAGAATGCGCTGTTGTGGATGAATTACATTCTGCGCCCGGAAGTCGCCGCCGGCATATCAAACAAGGTGTCAACGGCGTCGCCGAATCTGGCCAGTCGGCCGTTCATACTGAAGGAACTGCTGGATGACAGAACACTCTTTCTGAGTGAAGAGGACATGAACAGTGCGACTCCCATACAACCCGGTACGATGGAACTGATGCGTCTGCATTCCAGGGCCTTTACCAAATTTAAAAGTGGGCTTTAATGGTGTCCTGAACCGGCAATAACAAACCCGTTTAATAACAAGGAAAAATGATGCAAGACGTCATTCTTGAGACAAAAAGACTGTGCAGGGAATTCAGGGGATTTGCAGCGCTCAGTGATGTAGATTTAACCATTCAGCGCGGACATATCCATGCGCTGATCGGGCCCAATGGCGCCGGAAAAACAACCTGCTTCAATTTGCTCACCAAATTTCTGCCACCGACCTCGGGACAGATCATGTTCAATGGCGCTGACATTACGGCCGATTCACCGGCAACCATTGCCAACCGGGGGGTGATCCGCTCGTTTCAGATTTCTGCGGTTTTCCCCCACATGACGGTACTTGACAACGTCCGGATCGGACTGCAGAGCAAGCTAGGTACCTCATTTCATTTCTGGAAAAGTGTCTCGAGCCTGAACAGTCTGAACGAACAGGCAATGGCCCTGCTGGAACAGGTTGATCTGGCTGGCTTGGCATCTATGCAGACCAGAAACCTGCCGTACGGCCGGAAACGCGCCCTGGAAATTGCCACGACGCTGGCGATGAATCCTGAATTGATGCTACTGGATGAACCCACGCAGGGAATGGGACATGAAGACGTCAGCCGCATCATCGAGTTAATCCGGAAGGTCGCCGTGGGCCGTACCATACTGATGGTGGAACATAATATGAGCGTTGTGTCGGGCCTGTGCGATCAAATCACCGTACTGCAACGGGGTCGGGTATTGGCCGAGGGCAGCTATGCTGACGTGTCGCGCAACACGGCAGTGATTGAAGCGTATATGGGAACGGATGAAACAGAGATGCACGCATGAACATGTTAGAAATTCATCAATTGAACAGCTGGTACGGCGAATCGCACATCCTGCATAATCTGGATTTGTCAGTACCACAGGGGCAGGTGGTCACGCTGCTGGGAAGAAACGGCGCGGGACGTACCACCATTTTGCGATCCATCATGGGGTTGCTGGAAAAGCGCAAAGGATCGATCCTGATTCGCGGTATCGAAGCCATCCGGATGCCAACCTACCGGATTGCGCACCTGGGTGTGGGTTACTGTCCTGAAGAGCGAGCCATATTTTCGTCACTGTCCACCAGGGAAAATCTGTTACTGCCGCCGGTCGTGTCAAAAACAGAATCAGGCATGTCGGTCGAGGAAATCTATGCCATGTTCCCCAATCTGAAGGAGCGCGAAGCCAGTCAGGGTACGCGCCTGTCAGGCGGTGAGCAGCAGATGCTGTCGCTCGCGCGCATTCTGCGCACCGGCGCGAAATTTTTGCTGCTGGACGAAATATCTGAAGGTCTGGCGCCCGTGATTGTTCAGACGCTGGCAAAAACCATCCGAACCCTGAAAGAGAAGGGGTATACGATACTGTTGGTGGAGCAGAATTTCCGTTTTGCCGCACCACTGACCGATTATTTTTATGTAGTAGAGCATGGACAGGTAGTTGAGGCGTTTGCAGCCGGTGAGTTGGCAAAAAAAATGCCGGTCTTGACTGCACTGTTGGGTGTGTAATTCATTTTATCAATGGGGACGACAATGAAACTGAATACCAAATTATCCGTACTGGCCTTATCTCTGTTATGTACCGGTTCCGCCTTTGCGCAAATCTCGGGTGATGTCATCAAAATCGGTTTTATTACCGATATGTCCGGCCTGTATGCCGATGTCGATGGCAAGGGCGGTGCTGAGGCGATCAAAATGGCGATTGACGATATGGGCGGCATGATCAATGGCAAAAAAATTGAACTGGTCACTGCCGACCATCTTAATAAAGCGGACATCGCGGCCAACAAGGCACGCGAATGGATCGACCAGCAGGGCGTGGACATGATTATCGGCGGCACCAATTCCGGCGCCAGCCTGGCGATCGCCAAAATAGCGGCGGAAAAACATCGCCCGTTCATCGTGATCGGGGCAGGTTCGTCGCGGTTAACCAACGAGGATTGCGCGCCTTACACGATACATTATGCCTATGACACCGTCGCACTGGCGCGTGGCACAGCGGGCACACTGGTCAAACAGGGCAACAAGTCCTGGTACTTTCTGACGGCAGATTACGCGTTCGGCGCCTCACTCGAGAAAGATGCAACGGAAATCGTCAAAGCGAATGGCGGCTCGGTGCTGGGTTCGGTCAAGCACCCTCTGTCGGCCTCTGATTTCTCGTCCTTTCTGTTACAGGCACAATCATCCAAAGCGCACGTGCTCGGACTGGCCAACGCCGGCGCGGATACCGACAACGCCATCAAGGCCGCCAACGAATTTGGCATAACAAAGACCATGAAACTGGCCGGGTTACTGGTGTTCATCAATGACATTCATTCGCTGGGCTTGCAGACAACGCAGGGCATGTATCTGACCACGAGCTGGTACTGGGACCTGAGCCCCGACACACGCGCCTGGTCCAAGCGCTATTTTGACAAAATGAAAAGTGAACCTTCCGACCTGCAGGCTGCAGATTATTCGGCGGCGACCACTTATCTGAAGGCTGTGAAAGCGAGCGGCACGGATGATCCCGACAAAATCATGGCTTATCTGAGGGCCAACCCGGTCAATGATTTTTATGCCAAAAACGGCGTGGTCCGGCCTGATGGACGCATGGTCCATGACATGTATGTCATGCAGGTCAAGACGCCGGCCGAATCCAAATACGCCTGGGATTATATGAAAGTCGTCCAGACCATCCCCGGCGACCAGGCTTATACGGCCAAGGCAGAAAGCAAGTGCACGTTGTGGAAGTGATGCTGAGCTGACATGGATATTTTCGGGATACCTCTCCAGGCATTTTTGAGCCAGTTGCTGCTGGGTCTGGTCAATGGCTCGTTCTACGCGATTTTGTCGCTGGGACTGGCAGTGATCTTTGGACTGCTCAATATCATCAATTTTTCCCACGGTGCGCTGTATATGTGTGGCGCTTTTCTGGCCTGGATGGGACTGACCTATTTTGAGCTGAACTATTGGGTCATGCTGCTGCTGGCGCCGCTCATTATGGGCGCAGCAGGTATGCTGATTGAACGAACCATGTTGTCGCGCCTGTACAAGCTCGATCAGTTGTACGGATTGCTGCTCACGTTCGGCATTTCATTAGTCATTGAAGGGTTGTTCCGCTCGTTCTTTGGCGTGTCTGGTCAGCCCTATGCTGTGCCGGAGCTGTTGTCCGGTGCCACCAATCTGGGTTTCATGATTTTGCCGAATTACCGCGCCTGGGTGGTTATTGCGTCTTTGTCCGTGTGTTTTATGACCTGGTTTGTCATCGAAAAAACAAAGCTGGGTTCGTATCTGCGCGCCGGTACCGAGAATCCGAAAATGGTCGAAGCCTTCGGCGTCAATGTGCCCCTGATGGTGACATTCACCTATGGGTTTGGGGTCGCACTGGCGGCCTTTGCCGGCGTGCTGGCCGCACCGGTTATCCAGATCTCATCACTGATGGGATCCAATCTCATCATTGTCGTATTTGCCGTGGTGGTCATCGGTGGAATGGGTTCGATACTGGGATCGATTCTGACCGGGCTGGGACTGGGTGTGCTGGAAGGCCTGACCCGGGTTTTTTATCCGGAAGGATCGTCCACCGTGGTGTTTGTGGTGATGGTGGTCGTGCTGATATTTCGCCCTGCGGGGTTGTTTGGTAAGGAGCAATAACCATGAGAAACAGACTCCTTGTCGCTGTGTGCGTGCTGGTCCTGCTGCTTTTGCCCTACGCTGTTTATCCTGTGCTGGCGATGAAGGTACTGTGCTTTGCCCTGTTTGCCTGTGCGTTTAATCTGCTGATCGGTTATACCGGTTTGCTCTCGTTTGGCCACGCCGCATTTTTTGGCGCGGCCGCTTACACCACCGGGTATGCGATTCAGACTCTGGGCTTATCGACTGAAATTGCCCTGTTACTGGGCATGCTGGTGGGGGGCTTGCTTGGCCTGGTGATGGGCGTGCTCGCGATCCGCCGACAGGGGATATATTTTTCGATGATCACGCTGGCGTTGGCCCAGATGTGGTATTTCGTCTGTCTGCGCCTGCCACAGACTGGCGGTGAAGACGGGTTGCAGGGTGTCGCGCGCGGCACATTTCTCGGTCTCATTGATTTATCAAGGGATATCAGTCTGTACTACGTGGTGTTAGCCATTACCGTTGCGGGCTTTTTCCTTATAGTTCGCATCGTGCACTCGCCTTATGGCCAGGTTTTGAAGGCGATTAAAGACAACGAACCACGCGCGATCTCACTCGGCTACGATGTGAACAGATACAAGCTGCTCGCGTTTGTCCTGTCAGCGTCGCTGGCCGGTTTGGCCGGTGCCGCCAAAACGGTGGTGCTCGGTTTTGCGACCCTGTCGGACGTGCACTGGAGCCTGTCGGGTCTGGTGATTTTAATGACACTGGTCGGCGGTATCGAAACGATGGAAGGCCCGATTGTGGGCGCCATTCTGGTGCTGTTTTTGGAAAACAAGCTGGGGGATCTGGGTAACTGGCTGAGCATGACGACCCATGTCGAATGGTTTTCAACGCTGGGCGAATCCGTGTCACTGGTCACTGGCGTTATTTTCATCGGCTGCGTGCTGATGTTCAGGCGTGGCATTGTTGGCGAAATCATCGCCCGGGTAAACAGGAACGCTTAGCCGGTCCGGCCTGCCCGGCTAACTGTCTGCTTTCTCTGCCAGGGCACGGGCCTGTTTCAACTGTGTCCAGTTGGGTGCATATTTCAGCGCCTCATTGTACCGGTCCAGTGCCTCGGCCCGGTGTCCCTGTTTGGCCAGCACGTCGCCCCAGGCTTTCAAGGGATCGGCCCAGTGAGGACCCTTCTGGTTCGCCAGCCGGAATTGTTCCAGCGCGCCTGTCAGGTCATTATGTTTGAATAACGCCATACCGTATGAGTAATAACCGCTCGGGATGCTGGGCGCGAGTTTGATCGCTTTGGCATACCAGGCCTGCGCACCGGTCCAGTCGCCACGCAGTTCCAGCACATCACCTTTAAACCGGTAGCAGTCGACAAAGGTCGAATAGCCGGTCGCCTTGATCGGCGCATCCAGCGCCGCGTCGGCTTTGGCGGATTGCCCGGTTTTTTCATAGGTGGGTGCCGCATAACACATGTACATCGGATTCAGGATGGACACGGTTGGATTTTTGTAGGCGGCGGCATAGTTGTCCCATTCCGCCGCAGCCGCTTTCAGGTCGCCGATTTCTTCTGCGAGCACCGCTTTGGACATGGCCGATGAGGATATATCGGGCGCACTCCGGCTGTTGACCACAGTCGTCTTAATCCGCACCGCGGCTGTATCGACGTCGTGCCGCCATGCCTCGTATTGTGCAATATTCAGATTGACCACCCCTGTCGCGCTGGCGTTGGTGCCGATGCCGCCATGCGACTCCATGTCGGCGATATTGCTGGCAATCCATGCCGTCAGGTCCCATACCTGCTGGTCGTAATTCTGGTACTCAATCTCCGGTGCGCGTCCCGGTCGCCCGCCGGCCACCCTCATCAGTTGTTCGCCGGTCCGGACCGTACCTTCTTCGTCACCCATCGCGGTCAGCGTCGTCATGACGTTGTTGTAGCCGGTCCAGAAATCCGGTTTCAGGCGCAGGGTTTCCCGGTACAGCATGAGACCTTTCTCGCTTGCGCCGGGATCACCTTTATCCACAATGGCAATCGCCCAGTCGTTCAGAACATAGGGTTTTTCGCTGGCAGACAGGGTCGGGTAGGCATGCTGGGCAAACTGGATGGCATCATCGTCCCGGTCATTGCTGGCCAGGTAATTGGCCCAGAGACCAGGTTGTGACTGTCCGTAAATATACTCGCCGGCCTGGGTCAGAAGCTTGTCGATATTGCGTCTGTTGTCCAGGAAGGTCTTGGCCAGAATGCCTGGTCCGCGCACGGTCAGAGCCAGGTTACCCTCTTCGGTAATGACCACATCGCCGCTGATGTGCTGATCATGACCGAAGCGTGTCTTCAGAACGTTTTCGATCTGGCCGATGGATATGCCGGTTTCCGGTACTTCAATCGCAATGTCATTTGTCCAGGCATTTGACAGTGAGCGCCGTTCGGCACTGGTGCGGGTGGCGACCTGTATGCGGGTCAGTACGTCAAGCAGTCCTGATGAAATTATCCGGCCATTTGGTACCTGACCGACCGCATTCGCTGATACCTCGAACTCGTCAATGACGACGCTGCGCGAGTGAACCGCATCCCAGACCATGAGGATGGCGGCCAGTCCGATGGCAGTGGCCACGAGGGCCATAAAAACCTGAAAACTCATGCGCATGTGGTCGAAATAGCGCTTGCGTTTTAGCGCTTCGATGCCAAGAACACGCTCTTCCTCAAAGTGGTGCACCTGAAGCCGGACCAGGGCGCGTTGATCCCGCAGATATTCTTTGGCCTCGTGGCTCAATGCGGGATCAAACCGGGCCGCGTCCATCATGATGGTCGCGGCAACATCATCAGCACGTGAATTGATTGCCTGAGCGTTTCGTTCCTCGGGTTCTCCGTTGTCCAGGATACCTTGGATCACTCCGCTTTCTTTTTCAGCCATATCGCCCCCTGTTATTGGCGATAATTATCACGTTAAGTCAAATCGGTTGCAAGACATGTTTTCGCGCCGCAGGGTACGGACCACTCAGTGGGTGGGTGCATGCAGCGCAATCCGGTTACCTTCCGTGTCCAGAAAAATGGCGCGAAAACCGTGTGGACCAATCGGGTGGATGTCTTCCAGTACCGTACCGCCCGAGGCACGCACCGCCTGCACCGCGTCCTTCAGTCGCCCGCTCGCATTCAGGTACACCAGTGGACCGGTGCTGGACGGCGCATTGCTTGCGTCAGGCACGAAAAGGCAACCCGACACATTGGTTGTGGCGTGCGGCAGCAGGCCAAAAGAAAATCCGGGACCACCTTCTTTGCTGATCGCCGCACCCAGCACGCTGGAATAAAAGCCGATGGCCCTATCGAGATCGGCAACGGGAATATCCACCCAGACAAATTGATTGTTCATTTTTCAATACTCCACATGGAATTGGGGAAGTAATTATGCAACAATTCGGAGCAACTGGCATAATCCGAGCAACCTGACGATCCTGGAAAGCATGGAATGGCATCTGTGAAACCTACCCGATTGATACTGTCAAATCCGGCGCGCCACAAGTGGACGGGTTATCAGGAACCCGTCCGCCGGTGCGACCGGGTCAGGGTCGTATCAGGACAGCGAAAATACGTAATACTTGCGGACCCGCTCAATCACTTCCCAGGTGCCCTTCAAACCGGGTTCAATAACGAACACGTCGCCCTTGGTAATTTCCACCGGCTGACCGCCCTCCGGGGTAATGATGCAGCGACCTTCAAGCAGATGACAGTATTCCCAATCCTGGTAGTCAATGGCCCACAGACCCGGTGACGATTCCCATGTGCCGCTCAGTAATTTTCCGTCAGCCGATGAATAGGCGTTGATGGTGACGGTCTGGGGATTGCCCTTGAGCGGGGTTCCGGGCCACGGACTGTCAAGTTCGGCGCGGGCATTGGCTTTGTTCAGAATATGAAGATGTGACATAAGGTCCTCTATGATTGATGTGACGAAGGGTTGGCAAGTGTTAAAGTTTGGCGTGGCTGTATATCCAGAGCACTTTGGAAATACTGTCACCTGAATTGCGGTAGCGATAATACGTGCCGCTGGGGTAAGCCAGACTGTCTCCGGCTTTGACGTGAAAATACTGTTCACCCAGCCAGAGTTCCATTTCACCTTCCAGCACATAGGCCGCTTCAATGCAGCCGGACTGGATCAGCTCATGGCTGCTTTCCGAATCCGGATCCATCAAGGTCATCTGCATCTGGAAATTGCCGGCCAGATTCGGTGACAGCAGAAAATCGGTAATGCCACCGGCATAGCGCAGCATCGGCCGCTGGTTGGCACGTACAACCACGCCGCGGTCGGCAGGTGTGCTTGGGCTAAAGAAAATATGCTCCGGAACGCTCAGTGCAACCGATAGATTAATCAGATCCGTGATGGTGGGTTCTGATTTGCCGCGTTCCAGCTGCGACACAAAGCCCACCGAGCGATCAATCGAATCCGCCAGCGCTTCAAGAGACAGTCCGCGTAACTTGCGCAAATTGCGGACCTGCTCTCCCAGCCAGGTGGATTCTGATTTTGACGCTAACATGGCTCTGATTAACCGGAGTGGTGCTTACATGTCTTTCGGTGGCGTCAGTTTCTTGCGCTCGGGGACATAAAACGGTTTCTCGGTGATGTGACATTGAAACATTTTACGTTCCCAGCGGCATTCACGATGCAGGTAAACTTCAGCCCACATCTCGTGTTTGCCGTCAAAATAAGGCGCTTCCAGAAATGCCAGCGCGATATTCTGTTTAAGGATCGGTGACCAGAGCGCCGAAGTAATTTCACCAATCTGGTTCATGCTTTCCTTGTCGCTGTAAATCAGTGCGCCATCGGCCTGCTTGTTCCAGTCAATATCAAGCCCGACCAGTTTATAGCTGAGCCCCTTCTTCTGTTCCCTGACCAAGGCCCGTTTGCCGGTAAAGTTCGGTTTCGTCATGTCAACCACCCAGTCCAGACCGAGCTCAAACGGAGTGCGGTTACGCTTAGGACGTGTCGTCTGAAAACACGACATGAATTCAACATTCACCAGTATCAGGCCGGCTTCAATGCGCACCATGTTCAAGGCTTCCGAGCCTATCATGCGTATGCCCAGTGGCGCACCGGTGGCAAACAGTGTCTGCCACAGGTTGTCGGCGTGCTGTGCATCGATCCAGAGTTCATAACCCAGATCACCGGTAAAGCCGGTACGCGAGATGATGACTTCATAGCCATTCAGGGTGAACACATCGAGCTGGAACGGTTTCAGATTTTCCACACCGGCAAAGCCCATTTTTTTCAGGATATTGCAGGACACCGGACCCTGAACAGCGAGCGCAGCCACCTGTTCGGTGATTTCGGTAATCGTTACATCGTAACCAAAGGCAGAATCTTCCAGCCATTCGGTCTGGCGCTCGGCACAGCATAAACGGAATTCAGTTGCTGACAGGCGGAATACAGTGCCGTCTTCCACCACATGACCATTGTCATTGCACCACACAGTGTAGACCACGCGTTTGGGCAACATCTTCCTGATGTTACGTGTCACCAGTCTGTCCATGTAGCGTTCGGCATCTGGGCCGGTGATCTGATACTTGATCATCGGGCACAGGTCAAACACGCCGCAGGAATTACGCACCACAAAATATTCCGACGCAGAGCTGCCGAAATTGGTCAGGGTGGTGTAGCCACCCCATTCTTCGTAGGCATCATTCTGAATCAGATGTTTGTACGAATTATAAAAATGCGTTTCCAGAATGGGACGCTCAAACGAAGGGCGCTGGTTGTTCGCGGTATTGGCAATCATCTTAGTTTCCTCCCTTTGTAGACTCAAGTACCTGTTTTGCTGCATTGCGTCCGGCCAGTCCCATGACATTTCCACCCGGGTGACTGCCGGCGCCGCACAGATACAGATTGCCGACAGGTCCGGCATAGCGCGACAAGGCAGCCACGGGACGGTTAAACAGGAACGACTCAAAGACCATTTCAACATGATGCCAGTGACCGCCCGTCATACCGAATTCACGTTCGATATCGCGTGGTGTCAGCAATTCCGCTTTCACGACCAGCGCCTTGATGCCTGGCGCATGACGTTCGAGCTGATTCAGGATGTTGTCCAGACAGGCGGCGCGGTTGGCATCTTCCTGTTCGCTGTCATCGTAGGGCAAATACTGAACAACGGCCGACAACACGTGTTGTCCGTCTTTCACCAGACTCTGATCCGATACCGACGGGACCGTAATTTCCAGTACCGGTGCTTTGGGATATTCTTTGTATTTGCTCGGATTGAAGGCCAGCTCAATGTCGTCCAGTGAAGGTGCTACCAGGAAGCGGCTGCCCAGCTGGGATGCATCAACGCCGTTGAATTTGGGCGCACCTTTCAGCACCAGATGCAACTTGCCGGCTTTGCCGCTTGAACGGATGTTGCGGATCCGGCGCACAAACCCGGTATCCAGATGTTCAACCTCAACCAGTTTCAGGAACGTCTGTTTTGGATCGGCATTGGATATCACGTTGTCGGCCAGGATCTGTTCACCGTTGTCCAGTTCAACACCGACCGCATTCAGATTCTCGACCAGAATCCTTTTGACCTTGGCACCGGTGCGGATTTCTGCACCGGCTGCTTTGGCGGCTGAAGCAATCGATCTGCTTAACGCACCCATGCCACCTTGTGGCAGCGACAATCCGGTAGCGCCATTATGCGAGTAACCGGCCTGACGACACAGGTAGGTCAGGACGCTGCCCATGGAACGTGCAGCCCATTCACTACCCAACAGGGCGTCCATGGCAATAGCGGCTTTTAACTGCTCGTTGGTGAAATATTCGTCCAGCAGATCATAAAAATTCATGCCGATGATGCGTAAAAATTCGCGCATGTAGAATCGACCCAGTTTGCGCAGACTCCAGCCCAACCCCGCCAACTCGATCCGTTCCGACCAGGTTTCGATTGAAATCCGTGGCGGGATTTTATTCAGGATCGGACGCAATACAGTCGCAAAGCGCTGCATGTCAGTGGAAAAACGGCCAAAGGCGACTTTATCTTCCTCGGATAACGAAACTCCAGCGATCGTATTGCCGTCAAACGTGATGGTGTTGCCCGATTCACTGATGGACAGGGTTTTGATCTGCTTTGCAGAAAACGTCAAACCATGACTGGTCAGTTTCAGGTCACGAATTAAATCAGCGGGCATGGCATACAGCAAATGCGCGCCGCTGGATACCGACGCACCGGGCGCCAGTTCGCGAGTGCGGGCTGCACCACCGATGTCGTTGGCTGCTTCCAGCACCAGTACCGATTTTCCGGCGCGCGCCAGATAAGCAGCACAGACTAAACCGTTATGCCCACCACCAATGACTATGTGTTGATAACGTGATGTCATATCAGATCCCCTTTACCTAAATCGTACAATACTTCACGAGCCGCATTCGCGCCCGGTGCGCCCATCACGCCACCCCCCGGGTGAGTCGACGAACCGCACATATACAGACCACGCACAGGTGCGCGATATTGTGAGTAACCCGGAATCGGGCGGTTGAACATCAGCTGATCCATGGTTAATTCGCCCTGGAAAATATTACCTTCGGTCAGTCCCGTTTCAAGTTCAATGTCTTTCGGTGTGCGAATTTCCATATGCAGGAATTTCTGTTTGAAATCGGGGCTGAAATGCGAGATGCGGTCGACAATGTGGTTACCAAACGCCTGTTTGCGCTCTTCGTTCCATTCGCCGGCGGCCAGTTTGTAAGGGCAGTACTGAACGAAGACCGACATCCAGTGTTTGCCTTCCGGTGTCATGGTCGGATCAATAATCGATGGTATCAGCATATCCAGCCAGGGTTTGTCGGACCAGCGGCCTTCTTTCCAGTCGTCGTACGATTTTTCAAGTTCGTTCAGACTTTGCGAGATATAAATGCCGCCGCTGACCGCCGGTGAGTTTTTGGGTACGCCGTGGAAGGTCGGGACACCACTCAGCGCAATATTGACTTTGCCGGAGGAGCCGCGGAAGCGGAAGTTTTTCACACGTTCGACCACCCATGCCGGCAATTCGTTGGAATCGACCGCATTGAATGTGCGGCGCACATCCATGCCGGAGACAACCAGTTTGGCGGAAATGGTGTCACCATTTTCCAGATGCATACCCTTGATCTTGCCGTTTTCGACGATGAATTTCTCGACGCCGGCGTTGACCTGCACGGTACCGCCGGAAGCGATAAACGAATCGTTCAGCGCTTTGGACACCGAACCCATACCGCCACGTGCAAATCCCCATGCACCCACGGTACCGTCAATATCGCCCATCGCATGGTGCAGCAACACATAGGCAGTACCCGGCGAATAAACACCCAGTGCCGTACCGACCGTGGCGCTGCCGGCCAGATAGGCTTTCAGATTGTCGTTTTCCAGATATTCGTTCAGATAATCGCCGACACTCATGGTGTAAAAACGGATGGTGTCCAGAATCTGTTCCTCACCCAGGCCGTACAGGCGTTTGCCCAGGTAAATCAGTTCCATGATGTCGCGTGGTTTCATCGAGGTCGGATCAGGCGGGGTACGCATTAACAGCGGTTTAATGAATTTACATTGTTTGACGATATCCGCACTCAGGCGTTCATACGCGTTGGCGTCGTGTTTGGATAAACGTTCAAGATCGCGACGCATGACATCATGGTGCCAATGACCGGTGATCGAGTCGAAACTGCCGTCTTTCTGCTCCATGATCTGGATTCCGCCTTCGTACGGAATAACCTGCAGGCCGTATTTGTAGAGCTCAAGCGAGCGCGCGATTTCTTGTCTGAAAAGGCTGTAAACGTAGGAGCAGTTCGAATAGGTAAAGCCGGGATAGCGCGAAATACTCGTGGTTGCGCCACCTATATGGCCGTTGCGTTCCACCACCAGTACTTTAAGCCCCGCTCTTTGCAAATAACATGCAGCGACTAGCCCGTTATGTCCGGCGCCAACAACGACGGCATCGTATTGATCTTGTTTCATAGGGTATCCATGGAAGTCTGTTTTGGGATTGAATTCACCGTGTCGCATCATCGCGGTGTGCTGCAATGCTTATGATACGTTCGTTCAATATAAAGTAAAACGTGCCGCAAGCCAAGCATTTTTCTGAATAATTTATTTTTTCGTGAAAAAAAATGCTTAATTTTCATCAGGTTCGGCGCAAGTGTTATTAAAACCATACTTTACTAACCTGTGGATTTACTTCCAGGAAATCCAGCCCGGCATACAGGGCATAAAATATAAAAAACACAATTCTTGAGACCTGTGACACGGACCCGCTTGACTGTCTGGCGCAACCATCGTACGCGTACTTGCCGTGTTGCGGCAGGTGGTCACGCCATACCGGAAGCCAGCATAGGCGAGCGCTGCACAAGCGCACAGCGCCATGTGGTCGGTCAAGATGAAAGGCGGCAGGGGGGGCACGTGGTACAGACACGCACCGTAATAGTACGAGCTAGGCGCCGCCCGGACAGAACTGCATAATTCAAGCTCCCGCATTCTACTCATTTCCAGTTCGTCATGAAAATAGCGTCGACCCGCCGGATATTTGCCTTAGAGCGCTCGCTCGATGCTGGCGATATTCAAACGATCCGCTCCAGGAGGTCGATGGATGAAGTCGCCAGTTTCTGGGGACGCATGGCCGACTGGTTCTGCGGCACCAATAAAGAAGCTGCCAAAGCCGCCTTGTACCTTTTCTTTCATGCAGAGCATGATGCTGATAAATTTAAGGCGCACCTGGAACTTAAAGCACTGGTCGATCGACCTTACCGAAGCAATTTCAATTCCTGCCTGGACACAAGATTACCTCTTTTAGCTAAGCCGTACCGTCTGGAAATCCGGATGGGTGACGACACGCTGTGTCAGGAAATAACGTTAAGCGGCGCGGACCTGAAAGGACTGGACTTGACGGAGGTTGATTTCAGGGACGTTGACCTGACTAACGCCGACCTGAGCGGCGCGAATCTGGCCGGTACTAACCTTGGCGGGGTAATTTTGAATGGAGCCAGACTGGTCGGGACCCATCTGGAAGATGCCCACCTGAAACGGGTGAGTATGGTCAAGGCCAACCTGTCCGGCGCCCATCTGAGCCGGGCCAATTTTACAGATTGCACGGTGACCGGCGCTGATTTTCAATGGGCGACACTGACACAGGCAAACTTTTTATGGACAAAGCTGGATGGAGCCTCGTTTAATCGCGCGGATCTGAGCGGGGCCAGATTGACAGGCGTTGATATCAGTAAAGCCAGTTTTACAGTGGCCGGTCTGGACGGCGTGCACATGGATCTGTTGGCAGGCAACGTCGATATGGGAACGGATGACGCCCTGTCCACCATCATTGCAGACGGTATCGTAAGCTCGATCGCATCGATAGACGACAGCTTCGGTCAGTTGAGAGCGCGTTTGATCGTCCAGCTTTATGGTTCGCCGCGCTGGCTGAATGACACGCAGCGATTCGCCAGTTTAGCGGCTGGCTATAACAAACATGCGTTTATCCGGAACAATAAAATCATTTCAGACCAGATTCAGCAAAAGATGGTTGACCCCAAAATAAAAATGGCCAATCGGGGTGAATTGACGATCGATACGGATGAGGAGTTACTCCTGATTTTAAGCAGCATACAAGCCCGGTTATCAAAAAACAGATTGGACTTCATACACGACAATCTGCAATTTTTTGAACAGCTCATGCACCAGAGTCTCGAGCATCGAGACCCGCGCATCAGCCAACTGGCCGTCTCTGTTTATGGAGACTGTTTCCAGACACCCGAGGTCAAGAAATTTGCCGGCGACAACCCGTGGGTGACAGATCTTCTGAGGCGCCTTTATGTTTTTGCGATGATGATCAGGAATATACAGCTATTTAATGAAAACTTTGGCTCCGAACGAATGACTGCCCAGCGTCTGTTTTCAGAATTCGCAAAAAGTCCCAATGAAAAACCCCAGCAGACCCTCGACGCATTTTTTAAATTGGGCGATGTTATCAATGGCATGAGCAATACGAAATTCAGGTTAAAGAAATCGGAACACTCGTCAAATGTGGAGCTTCAGATAGACGTGGATACTGTGGTCATGAGTCGCCGCTTGTCGTTGTCGGGTTTGGATCTGAGTCGCAGAGTGTTGATCCAGTGTGATTTGCACGGGGTCAATCTGGCAAACGCCAATCTGTCGGGCGCGAAAATTATTGGCGCTGATTGTACAGAGGCCGATTTTACCAACGCGTGTTTAGACGACGCCGTCGTGCAAGAATCGTGCATGCGGGGCGCAATACTGAACGGGACGCAACTGTGTCGAGCGCATCTGACAAATGTCATAGTCGATGCAGCCAATGGTACCGGCGCCGATTTGACGGAGGCACAGCTGGTCGGTGTCAGCATGAAATCCACTGAATTGCGCAATGCAAAACTGACAAAAACGCAAATGGCGGACACCGATTTGGAGGGGGCCAACCTGATGGGCGCCAATCTGCACAATGCAAACTGCGCCGCGGCCAAGTTTCCAAAGGCAAATCTGAGGCGTGCCACATTGACGAACACAACACTGGTTAAAGCCAACCTCAGCGAAGCCGATTGTAGTGGAGCCGATTTTACCGGATCCGATTTAAAGAAGGCAATGTTGTTTGATGCCGTCGCGCACGGCATCATTTTGAATCGCGCCAATTTGGACGGAACATTCTTTTCAGACGCTGATTTGACCGGCGCCAGTCTGGTCGGTGCTGAATTACAGGGGACGCGGTTGGATTTCGCCACGTTGACCGCTGCAGATTTTTCTGCAGCGAGAATAAATAGTGTCAATGTGCGCAATGTCGATTTTACTGACGCCATTCTTGCAGGTGCGTCATTCGAGGGCATGTTTTCGAATATTAATGCAAACGTTTTGAATGTGCATCTGAATCATCTGCATCACACCAATCAAAATGGGCGAAGCGTGTTAACTGCAATCAACTCAATCGGAGACGACTACCGGGGCGCCGACGGTAGTATTCTCAAGCTGAGTCTCATGCATACACTGCTGAAAGATGTTTTATCCCGTCACAACGATCCGGAAATTCACCCTGCCCTGATGGATATCTGGAGCTACAATCCGATCTATTATAACGACAAAGAAATTCTGGATTACATTCAAACAACGATCCTGATTCGCCAGATCACCGAAGGTACTCAGGGCCAACTGTCTATCAGCAGTGAATTTGAACTGCGCCTGCTACTGGATATCGTGCAAAATAAGCAGGGCAAGCTGAAAGAAGAATTCATGTTGACCCGTAACGGTTTTTTTGTACAGTTGATGATGTGGAGCCTCATGCATGACAACGCAGCAATCAGATCAGCAGCGCGTGCCCTGTACACCGACTATGTCGGCTTCGCGGAACTTGCAGCGGCATTCGACTACCTTAAGATTGGTGGTTTTGTCGTGCCGCTGAATGACGGGAAAGGCCCCTCGTTCTCGCTGATCGACAGGATAGACAGGGATGACTACGTGTTCGCTTTCGTCACCGCGGCGGCAGACGGCACGGTGAATACCCTTATGCTGTCGCGGGACTCGGCGCATGCCATGTTCGCAGTGGATGGCGATCATGACTGGAGTAAATTTGTTTACTACGTTGGCGACAGGGAATGTTCCGCCAAGATTAATCTGGACCAATTGTATGAACAGTTCACCATGTTCAAAAATGCTTATCTGACTTCAGTCAATCAGTCCAAATTTTTTAACCTGCTGGAAACATTCCGGTTAAATCAACCTGGTCTGAATAACGATGCCGATCCCGACATGATAAACAGGGATTATAAGAAAATCTTTAAAGACGCATGGCAGTCAGCTCGAAGCGATACAAAACTGTGCGAACTGGGTGATCAGGAAGCACTCATGAACATCTTTTCGCCGTTAATGGAGGGCTGTGCTGAGCAACCCATGGCCGACATCGCCAACCTACCCACACTGGCGGCAAACCACTATGGCGCCATACTGCGAAGTTTTTCCATTGAACAGGCGACATCGCTCGAGCAGGCACAATATCTGTTAAGTCTTGCTACCGTGTTTGCAAAGCTGTCGTCAAGTTATGTTTTTGGCGAGGAGACCAACTCGCCTCTCGCCCTGAGATATTACGCAACCGCGCTGATGAAAAAGGCCTACGAACTCGACCCGGCGGTGTTTGGTGATGCTGCGAATTACACAGACTGGATGAACCGAACGGGCGGTTTCGGCTCGCTGCTGAGCTGCACGGCTATCGTCTCGTCGAGCATGGTGGACCATATTAAAAAGCAGTCGCCCGGCTTTCAGAAAATTTTCAATTCGATAAAATCGCCGGCGATGTAGCGTCCTGGCTGAACGGAAACGACGCTATCGACCAGCACATTTTACAAAAATGAAGCGTAAGGCGGCTTACGGAGTCGACAAGCCACGCCATTCGGGCGTCAACTGGTGCGCGATATGGAACAGATCCAGGACCCGCCCAATGCTGTGGTCCACCATTTCAGCGATACTGGCGGGATGCTGGTAAAAGCTCGGCAGGGGAGGGAAAATAATGCCGCCCATCTCGGTAACGGCGGTCATGTTACGCAAATGCGCCAGATTGAACGGCGTTTCACGCACCATCAGCACCAAACGGCGGCGTTCTTTCAGGGTGACGTCCGCTGAGCGGCTGATCAGGTTTTCGGACAGGCCATGCGCAACAGACGCGAGCGTTTTCATGGAGCAGGGTGCGACAATCATGCCCATGGTCTGAAACGAACCGCTGGCGATGGCCGCGCCCACGTCTTTGACGTTGTACACCACGTCGGCCAGTGCGTCGACCTGCTTCTTTTTCAGGTTGACTTCCTGCTGCAGGCTCATGATGCCTGCTTCAGAGATGATCAGGTGTGTTTCAATGTGGGTAGTGGCACGCAGTACTTCCAGCAGACGCACCGCATACACCACACCTGTCGCGCCGGTGATGGCGACAATCAGGCGTGATTTGGGCGGACTGGATGTCACGTTGTCTGGTGTTCAGGACTGAACCAGGGATTTTAATTCGCCGGACTCAAACATTTCGCCCATGATGTCCGAGCCACCAATGAATTCACCGCCAATATACAGTTGCGGAATGGTGGGCCAGTTGGAAAAATCCTTGATGCCTTGCCGGACTTCAGCATCCTCCAGCACATTCACGGTGACCAGATTCTCTGCGCCGCACGCTTTTAAAATCTGCACAGCCCGACCGGAAAAACCGCATTGGGGAAATTGGGCCGTGCCCTTCATAAACAGCACAATGCGGTTTTTGGTCACGGTGTCCTGTATCCAGGTGTGTACGTCGCTCATAAGTGGCCTTTTGGTAGCTTGAATAAATGAGTCATTATATAGAGAAAAGAAAAATCATGAATTAATATTATTTTTACAATTATTTACGAACGCAGTTTGGCAAATGCGGCGGCCATGGCACTGCTGGCCGGTGCGGGAGTGGTCTGTTTCTGGTGCTGTGACAAGCGCCTGGAATCATCCCGATCCGCACGCTGTTGCGGTTTGGTGCCAGGTGCCGGTGCACTGTCAGCTAACCGCAGGGTGAGGGCAATGCGTTTGCGTTTTTCATCGACTTCCAGCACTTTCACCTTGACGACCTGGCCGGCTTTGACCACCGAATGCGGATCTTTGACAAAGGTGTCGGCCAGCGCAGAAATATGGACCAGACCATCCTGATGCACACCGATATCGACAAACGCACCGAATGCGGCCACGTTGGTAATGACACCTTCCAGAATCATGTCAGGGCGCAAGTCACGGATTTCTTCAACGCCGTCCTTGAAGGTCGCGGTGGTAAATTCCGGCCGTGGGTCGCGCCCCGGCTTTTCCAGCTCTTTCAAGATGTCGGTAATGGTTGGCAGGCCGAATTGCGCGTCTATGAATTTGGCCGGATTAATCGCGCGTAACAATTTTGTGTCGCCGATCACCTGTTTAACGTCATGTGTCGTGCCATCCCTGTTCAGATCAGCCAGAATTTTCTCGACCAGAGGGTATGACTCCGGATGCACAGCCGACGCGTCCAGCGGTGACTCGCCGTCCATGATGCGCAAAAAGCCCGCCGCCTGCTCAAAGGTCTTGTCACCCAGACGCGGCACCTTGCGTAACGCCGCGCGTGACGAAAACCGTCCCTGGGTGTCGCGATAATGTACGATGCTCTGCGCGACACTGGAGGATAACCCGGAGACTCGCGCCAGCAGGGGCACCGACGCGGTATTGACATCCACACCCACCGCATTCACGCAATCCTCGACGACCGCGTCGAGTGATCTGGCCAGCTGGCTCTGGCTGACATCATGCTGGTACTGGCCGACACCTATCGATTTCGGATCGATTTTTACCAGTTCGGCCAGCGGGTCCTGCAAGCGCCGTGCAATCGATACGGCGCCGCGAATCGATACATCCAGATCCGGCAGTTCGCGGGATGCAAATTCGGACGCGGAATAGACCGAGGCACCGGCTTCGGAAACGACAATTTTGCGCAGCTTTAAGTCGGGGTGCTGTTTGATCAGATCCTGCGCCAGCTTATCTGTTTCGCGTGACGCCGTGCCATTGCCGATGGAAATCAGCGACACTTTGTGGCGGGCGGCCAGTTGCCCGAGGATATGTAATGAACCTTCCCAATCGTTGCGCGGTGCATGCGGATAAATGGTACTGTACTCAAGCACCTTGCCGGTCGCATCGACTATGGCGACCTTGACGCCGGTGCGCAGTCCCGGGTCCAATCCCATGGTCGCGTGCTGTCCGGCAGGTGCGGCCAGCAGCAGCGCCTTCAGATTCAGCGCAAATACATGAATGGCTTCCAGTTCGGCGCGTTCACGTAACTGACCCATCAATTCGCTTTCCAGATGCATGAAAACTTTGACACGCCAGCACCAGCGCACAGTATCAACCAGCCATTTATCGGCGGCACGGCCCTGGTTGCTGATGTGAAAAAAATGGGCTATACGGCTTTCGCAGGGATTGAGTGGTGCGTCCCATTTCGGCTTTTCTTCCTCTGTATCGAGACGCAGCACGACATTCAGTATTTCTTCCCGGCGTCCGCGTAACAGGGCCAGCGCGCGGTGCGACGGGATCGTCATCAGGGTTTCCGCGTAGGCGAAATAATCGGCATATTTCGCCCCTTCATCCAGTTTGCCTTCAATGACGGTTGATTCAACCACACCATGCTCCTGCAGGTAGGTGCGGCATTGCTGCAGCAGCGTCGCGTCTTCGGAGAATCGTTCCATCAGGATCTGGCGTGCACCGTCGAGCGCGGCTTTGACATCGGGAACACCCGGGTTGTCACCGGCCGCGGTTTTAAATGCAGGCCTGACATAGGCCGCAGCGACTTCATCCGGAACCAGGGTAGGATCGGCAAGCAGGCTGTCAGCCAGCGGCAACAGCCCGGCTTCCAGTGCGATCTGTGCCTTGGTGCGGCGTTTGATTTTGTACGGCAGGTACAAATCCTCCAGGCCGGTTTTGTCTTCCGCGTGCAGGATCGCTTCCAGCAATACCGGCGTCATTTTGCCCTGCTCGGTAATTGAACTGACGATCGATGTGCGTCGCTCTTCCAGTTCGCGCAGATAGGAAAGGCGCTGTTCGAGCAGGCGCAGCTGGGTATCATCGAGGCCGCCAGTCGCTTCTTTACGGTAGCGGGAAATGAAAGGTACGGTGGCACCTTCGTCAAGCAGGGCAATTGCGGCGAAAATCTGCTGGGGTGCGGCGGCTAACTCGAGCGCCAAACGTTGTTCAATGGTGGGTAACATGCAAACGATTCAAAAAAAAGACAAGCGCAGATCATACCTGCTTTAGGTATTTGCGCCAGTCTTGACAGTGACTATAACGTGGAGTAAGGCGGAAATTAATTTAATGACAATATAACAGGGACGCCGGACTAATAAAATTCGGGCACGAACATGCTTTCAGGAATGGGGTTGCGTGCATAGTCGTCACTGCGCTGGCGTTCAGGCAGCGTGATGGTCGGATGGACAATCTCTTCATAAGGCATCTGGTTCAGCAGGTGATGTATGCAGTTCAGCCTTGCCCTTTTCTTGTCATCGGCCTGCACCAGCCACCACGGCGCTTCCTGGATATGGGTGCGCTCCAGCATGATTTCCTTGGCCTTGGTGTATTCTTCCCAGCGCCGGCGCGACTCCAGATCCATGGGACTCAGCTTCCACTGTTTTAGCGGATCGTAAATTCGTCCCAGAAAGCGCACTTCCTGTTCTTCATCCGAAATCGAAAACCAGTACTTGATGACCTGAATTCCCGAACGTACCAGCATGCGTTCAAATTCAGGCACGGTGCGGAAAAATTCCTCGTACTGGTCATCCGTGCAGAAATTCATCACGCGCTCGACACCGGCGCGATTGTACCAGCTGCGGTCAAACAGCACGATTTCGCCGGCGGCGGGAAGGTGGGACACATAGCGCTGAAAATACCATTGGGTCCGTTCGCGATCATTGGGAGCCGGTAATGCCGCCACCCGGCAGACACGGGGGTTGAGGCGCTGCGTAATCCGTTTGATCACGCCACCTTTGCCTGCTGCGTCGCGGCCTTCAAACAAAATCACCACCTTATGACCGGTATGCACCACCCAGTCCTGCAGTTTCACCAGTTCTGCCTGCAGACGGAACAGTTCGCGGAAATAGGTGCGGCGGTTTTCCCGGTCTTGCGCCGTGTATTCCGGTGCGCCGCCCTCGGTATAGGCTTCCAGCGGTCTGTCTTCAACCAGCTCCAGTTCAATCTCTTCGTCATAACTGTCGGAGAGATCACCGCGCATGCGCTTGATTAATTCCTGATTGGATAGTTTCATGATCAGAACAAATGGGAAAATAACCAGTATAACGAACCCGAAAGCAGAATCGCCGCAGGCAAGGTCAGGACCCAGGCCATCAATAAGTTGCGCAAGGTGGACATCTGCAAGCCGGAGCGGTTGGCGGCCATCGTACCCGCAACGCCCGAGGATAATACATGCGTGGTCGACACCGGCAACCCGTAAATGTCGGCGGCACCAATGGTTAGCATTGCCACCAGTTCGGCAGACGCACCCTGTGCGTAAGTCAGGTGTGTCTTGCCGATTTTCTCGCCAACTGTTACCACAATGCGTTTCCAGCCCACCATGGTACCCAGACCCAGCGCGATGGCCACTGCCACCTTCACCCAGATCGGAATAAACTTGGTGGCATCATCGATCTGTTTTTTGAACGCCGTTAAATTGGCCGTCGTCTCCATATCAAGATGGTATGGCGGGTTTTTGCTGATGAAACGGATCGCCTCGGCGGCCAGATACATGTCATTGCGAACGTTGGTGACATTATCTGCCGACACTTTGGCAAGTGATCCGGAATCGCTGACGCGTTCCCCGATGGACCCGACCAGGGTGGTCAGGGCCGGTATGACACTGGGTGTATTTTCCTTGGTTCTTATGTAGGTGACCAGCGTGTCACGCGCTCTTGGCAACGGCAGCGTGACCTTATTGGTGTAATTTTCCAGCGACTGCTGTGTCACTTTGGCGACCGCCACAAATTGGGTCACATGATCGGCGGGCATGGCGCGATTCAATGCATAGGCAATCGGAACGGTACCGACCAGTATCAGCATGATCAATCCCATGCCTTTCTGTCCGTCATTGGAGCCATGTGCAAAGGAGACGCCCGTGCAGGTCAGAATCAGCAGGCCGCGAATCCACCATGGGGGTGGCGTGGTGCCTTTGGGGGCATCGTAAAGCTTCTGGTTCCGGATAAATGCGCGCATGGCCAATAACAGCAACGCGGCACAGACAAAACCCACCAGGGGTGACAGCAGCAGCGAGTAACCCACTTTGGTTGCCTGTCCCCAATCGACGCCACTGGTGCCATCACGCCCGCGCATCAGGGCATTCGCAATACCGACACCCAGAATCGAACCGATCATGGTGTGTGACGATGAGGCGGGCAGACCCAGCCACCAGGTGCCTATGTTCCATAGAATCGCCGCAATCAGCAGGGCAAATACCATCGCAAAGCCCGATCCAGTGCCCACCTGCAGGATCAGTTCCACCGGCAGCAGTGAAATAATCCCGAAGGCCACCGTGCCGCTGGACAGCAGCACACCGAGAAAATTGAAGAAGCCGGACCACATCACGGCAAAATTGGGGGGCAAGGAATGCGTGTAAATGACTGTCGCCACGGCGTTGGCGGTATCGTGGAAGCCATTCACGAATTCAAAACCGAGCGCAATCAGCAGCGCGACACCCAATAAAAAATACGTCACCCATTCCGTCGAAACGTTGCCCGCTGAAGTCACATCGACTGCCAGACTGAGGATGGTGTACAGCAGGCCGACTGCCAGCAGCACGAAAAACAGCGCCACCGTCTTGGGACTGGTCTTGTGATTGCTGAAAGAGTGGGAAACGGGGTGGGATAAGGGGACTGCGGCGGATAAACCCGCCGCAAATGATTCGCTTGAATCCATATGAAATAACTCCGAAAAGAGGGTATGCCGCAATGGCAATACCATAACAGGGCTAATCTACAGACTCTTTATGACGGTTTTGTGACAGCCGATCCAATTATTCGGCAAGCGCCGGCGATGGGGCTGGAATTGTCTGTTTCTCATGAAAAAATGGGCAAACAGACAATATACCGCAGAGGATTTTGATTAAATAATAACAGCGACGCGGCTGCCTGTTCAGGATTTCAACCTGGCCAGCAACAGGGCATTCACCTGGGCCGGATTACCTTTTCCCCTGGTGGCCTTCATGGCCTGTCCGACAAGGGCATTGAAGGCTTTTTCTTTACCGGCACGGAATTCCTCGACGGACTTTGGATTGGCGGCCAGAACCTCGTCGATGATTTTTTCCAGTGCGCCCGGGTCGGAAATCTGCTTTAACCCTTTCGCTTCAATGATCGCGTCGGCCAGATTGGCCTCGCCTGAGGGCGACTGCCACATCGCGGCAAACACTTCCTTGGCGATTTTATTGGAAATCGTGCCGTCGTCAATCCGTTTTAACAGCAAGGCCAGTTGTGCTGCCGGTACCGGTATGGCGCTGATATCGGTTGCTTCACGATTCAGCGTCGAAGCCACATCACCCATCATCCAGTTGGCGGCAGGTTTGGCCTGGTTGATACCGGCATGCTGGACGACCGATTCAAAATAGGTGGCTGTCGCTTTGGACTGGGTCAGGACCATGGCATCGTATTCGGACAGGCCAAACTGGTCGATAAAGCGCGCGCGCATGGCGGCAGGCAGTTCCGGCAGCGCGGATTGCACGCGCCGGATCCACTCGTCGCTGATGACCAGCGGCAGCAGGTCAGGGTCGGGAAAATAACGATAATCCTGCGAGTCTTCCTTGCTGCGCATGGAGCGCGTCTGCTTTCGGTCCGGATCATACAGGCGCGTTTCCTGTACCACCGTGCCACCGTCCTCGATCAATTCAATCTGGCGGCGAATTTCGATGTTGATCGCCTCTTCCAGGAAACGGAACGAGTTCAGGTTCTTTATTTCGCAGCGCGTGCCAAATTCTTTCTGGCCGGCCGGGCGGACTGAGACGTTGGCGTCGCAGCGGAACGAGCCTTCCTGCATGTTGCCATCGCATATCCCCAGCCACGTGACCAGCGAATGCAGCGCCTTGGCGTACGCCACGGCTTCTATGGCGCTGCTCATGACGGGTTCGGTCACAATTTCCAGCAGGGGGGTGCCGGCACGATTCAGATCGATACCGCTCATACCCTGGTAATCCTCGTGCAGCGATTTTCCGGCATCTTCTTCAAGATGGGCACGGGTCAGCTGTACCGAGCGAATTTCTGATTTGCCATCGCGTTCGAGCGCAAAACTGACCTGGCCTCCCTGCACCACCGGCAGCTCAAACTGGCTGATCTGATAGCCCTTGGGCAAATCAGGGTAAAAATAGTTTTTGCGCGCGAACACGGACCGGGGTGCGATCGTCGCGTTGACGGCGAGTCCGAACTGGATTGCTTTTTCGACGGCACCCCGGTTGAGCACGGGTAACACGCCGGGCAGTGCCAGATCGACCGGGCTTGCCTGCGTATTCGGTTCAGCACCAAACCGGACTGACGAGCCGCTGAAAATTTTTGATTGGGTTAATAACTGCACATGCGTTTCAAAACCGATCACGACTTCCCATTGCATAGAAATAGCCCTCTTTAACCTGAATTAACCGGTAGGTAATTGTTTGTGCCACGTGGTGGCTGACTGATACTGGTGTGCCACGCCAAGTAACCGGGCTTCACTGAAATAATTGCCGATCAACTGCAAGCCGACAGGGCGATGGGCATTTTTTTCGCCCTGGCCAAAACCGCAGGGAATCGACATGCCCGGCAGGCCGGCCAGACTTGTTGAAAGGGTAAAAATATCGGCCAGATAATTCGCAACCGGATCGTCCGCCTTGTCGCCCAGATCCCAGGCAACGGTGGGCGCAACCGGGCCCATGATGACGTCACACTGCTTGAAAGCCGACTGAAAATCATCGGCAATTAACCGGCGAATTTTCTGCGCCTGCAGATAATAGGCATCGTAATAGCCGTGTGACAGGACATAGCTGCCCACCAGGATGCGGCGTTTGACTTCAGGCCCAAAACCTTCGGTCCGGGATTTTTTGTACATGTCGGTTAACCCGTCGTAGTGCGCCGCGCGGTGACCGTAGCGCACACCGTCAAACCGGCTCAGATTGGAGGACGCCTCGGCGGGCGCGATGACGTAGTAAACCGGAATCGACAGTTCGGTTTTCGGCAGCGTAATATCCACCAGGATCGCGCCCAGTTCTTCGTATTTGGCAAGTGCGGCACGAACAGCGTGTTCGACATCGCTGGCAATACCGGTGCTGAAAAATTCACGTGGCACACCGATGCGCAGGCCCTTGACCGGGGTGTTCAGATCACGCTGAAAATCTTCGGCCGGATGGGCCAGGCTGGTCGAGTCGCGCGGATCAAATCCGGCCATGCTGTTCAGCAGCAGCGCACAATCTTCAGCGGTCTGCGCGATCGGGCCGCCCTGATCCAGCGATGACGCGAACGCAATCATGCCGAAGCGCGACACGCGTCCATAGGTCGGTTTGATGCCAGTGACGCCACAGAACGAAGCTGGCTGGCGGATCGAGCCGCCGGTATCGGTGGCCGTTGCCGCAGGGCTCAGCCGCGCGGCAATGGCGGCCGCAGAGCCGCCCGAGGAACCGCCCGGGACGGCCGTCGTGTCCCACGGGTTTTTAACCGGACCAAAAAAGGAGTTCTCATTGGCTGAACCCATTGCGAATTCATCGCAATTCAATTTCCCCAGAGTCACCATGCCGGCCTGCCGGAAGCGTTCCACCACAGTGGCATCAAAGGGACTGGTGTAATTGGCCAGCATTCTTGATCCCGCCGTCGAGCGCCAGCCACGCGTCACAAAGATATCTTTATGCGCAACCGGTATGCCGGCCAGTTTATGCGGATTGGCACCCGCCAGCAGCCTGTCTGCCTCGGCGGCCTGGGCCAGGGTCAGGGCTGGATCAACATGGGTGTACGCATTCAGATCGGACGCCGCGATCCGCGACAGAAAATGGGTGGCCAGTTCGGTCGCTGAAAGCTGTCTGCTGTGCAGCAGTTCAGAGAGCGCAGTGATAGTCTTGGTATGCATAAATTCAAATGGGGGGAACGGTAAATTGCACTAGAAAACAGGAAGGCGATGAAGCCACTTATTCGATGACCTTGGGAACCAGATACAGCCCGTCCTGGGTGGCCGGTGCGCACTGCTGGTAGGCATCGCGGTGATCGGTTTCGGTCACGACATCGTCGCGCAGGCGCAGCGCCAGATGATCAGTGACCAGCGCAAACGGATGACTGAGCGGTTCGATCCCCGCGGTGTCGATCGCCTGCATTTTTTCAACAAGCGAGAAAATGCCATTGAGCTGCTCCAGCGTTTTGCCGGCTTGCTCAGGCGATAATTCGAGATGCGCCAGATGGGCGATACGGGTAACGTCAGACTGGGTGAGGGACATAGTGTTTGCGCCGTAATTATTTCGCAAAATTCATCATGCTGTCGATGTGCAGCGTGGTAATGAAATTGGATTTAGTGGTTAAAAAGACAAATTAGTGATTTGATACTGAAAATGCGGGTCGTCATGTATCCGGCAGCGGGATGTAACAAAGGACACAACTTAATGCATATAACGGTTCAAAATTTATGCAAATTATAAGGTAGAATGCGGGGTTATTGTCTGCGATGTGTTGAACTTGATTTTATTCAGCACGGAAGGTGATTAAAGTTACAATAAGTTGTCACTTGATTATCGGCATTGATCAGCAGTTGTCCGCTTGAAACAGCCGCCCTGAATGGCAGCAATAACCCGTTTTAACCCCTTTTCTTTTTAAAAGCGCACCTGAGCGCACAGGATGAACATGTTTGGTTTTTTTCGCAGTTATTTTTCAAATGACCTTGCCATTGATCTGGGAACAGCGAACACGCTGATTTATGTCCGTGGTCAGGGGATAGTTCTGGATGAACCTTCGGTGGTCGCGATCCGCCAGGAAGGTGGTCCCAATGGTAAAAAAACCATTCAGGCGGTAGGCAAGGAAGCCAAGCAGATGCTGGGCAAGGTACCGGGCAACATCGAGGCGATACGTCCGATGAAAGACGGTGTGATTGCCGACTTTACCGTTACCGAGCAGATGCTGAAGCAGTTTATCCGCATGGTGCATGACACCAAATTTTTCAAACCGTCACCGCGCATCATCATCTGCGTCCCCTGCGGATCAACCCAGGTGGAACGCCGTGCGATCCGTGAATCCGCGCTGGGTGCGGGCGCTTCACAGGTCTATCTGATTGAAGAACCCATGGCAGCGGCCATCGGCGCCGGGCTGCCCGTCTCGGAAGCCACCGGTTCCATGGTGGTGGATATTGGCGGTGGCACCACCGAGGTCGGTATCATCTCCCTGGGTGGCATGGTATTCAAGGGTTCCATCCGCGTGGGCGGTGACAAATTTGACGAAGCGATCGTCAATTACATCCGGCGTAATTACGGCATGTTAATCGGTGAGCAGACCGCAGAAGCCATCAAGAAAACGATAGGTTCGGCGTTCCCCGGGTCTGAAGTTCGTGAAATGGAAGTCAAAGGACGCAATCTGTCGGAAGGTATTCCGCGCTCGTTCACCATCTCCAGTAATGAAATCCTGGAAGCGCTGACTGATCCACTGAACAACATCGTCTCTGCCGTGAAGAACGCGCTGGAACAGACACCGCCCGAACTGGGGGCCGACATTGCAGAAAAAGGCATGATGCTGACCGGTGGTGGCGCCTTGCTGCGCGATCTGGACCGGCTGTTAATGGAAGAAACCGGTCTGCCGGTCATTGTCGCTGAGGATCCGCTTACCTGTGTGGTGCGTGGTTCCGGTATGGCGCTCGACCGGATCGAAAAATTGGGGTCCATGTTCTCGTACGAGTAGGGTCGACCCGCTGCAGTTCTTTAAAAAAACAGCAATAAAGTGCCGGCGCGGGCGTCGTATTGCTGTTTTTTTATACCCTGGCGGGTAAGGGATAGTTCAGTGCCCGTCATTATTTTGTAATGTAAATCAATCACGATGGAATACAGCCCACCACCACTGTTCAAGCAAGGCGCGTCGGCGCGGGTCAAGGTGGCCTTCTTTTCTCTGGTCGCCATTATGCTGTTGGTGATTGATGCACGACTTCAAACGCTTTATTTCGTCAGGCAGGTCGTGAGTTCAGCGCTTTATCCCCTCCAGATGCTGGCGCTTGTGCCGCGTGATGTGGCACACGATATGGGTGATTATTTCACCCGGCTTGCCACGCTGGAAAAAGAAAATGCCACGCTCAAACGCACCCAGCTGCTGCAATCGCTCAGCGTCCAGCAGGACGAGCAGCTGAAACTCGAAAATAACCAGTTGCGCCGGTTGCTGACCACCAGTGAAACCGTACCGGTCAAATCGCTGCTGGCCGATATACTTTATGACGCGCGCGACAGTTTTACCCGCCGTGTCATTTTAAACCGCGGTCTGAAACACGGTATTGCGCTCGGGCAGCCGGTCATTGACGACCAGGGCGTCGTCGGTCAGATAACCCGGGCGTTCCCCCTGACCTCGGAAGTCACGCTGCTGACCGACAAAGATCAGGCCATACCGGTGCAGGTGCAGCGCAATGGATTGCGCAGTGTTGTGTATGGCAAGGGTCAGGTTGGCAATCTGGAGTTGCGTGTCCCAAGCAATGCCGATATCAAGGCCGGCGATATTCTGGTAACGTCAGGCATAGACGGCATTTACCCGCCCGGTTTGCTGGTGGCGCGCGCGAACGTGGTCGACAATAACGCGACCACCATGTTTGAACGCATCGCCTGTCTGCCGTTCGCCGGACTGGACCGTCACAGGGAAGTTCTGGTTCTGATGGTCGACACCCATATTGAAGCGCGGCCGGATGACGACGAAGGCAAACCCAAAAAAATCATCCGACGGGTCACGCGTGACAGCGCTGAATCGACTGAAACGCTGAAGAACCGGGATGACAGGGATGTGTCCGCGGACGGCGAGGCACCCAGAGAGGTGGCCAATGATCCGACGAAGGACACGACCAGAGCAAAAGCGAAAGGCTCCCGACCATGAACCAGCCCCATTACATCTTGCTGCCGGTCAATCCATTTTTTATTGTGGTCAGCCTGCTGGTGACCTTCCTGCTGAATTTTCTGCCCTGGGGATCGACCGGTGGCATTCCCGATTTTGTTGCACTGACCCTGGTTTTCTGGAGCATACACCAGCCACGCAAAGTGGGCATAGGTGTTGCCTTTGCGATGGGCCTGCTGATGGATGTACATACCGCAACGCTGCTAGGCGAAAATGCGCTGGCTTACACACTGCTGACCTATTTCGCAATCACCATACATCGCCGGGTACTGTGGTTCACCCCGATGACCCAGGCACTCCACGTATTTCCCCTGTTTCTGTTTTCCCAGATCATTCGCGCGGTGATCCAGTTCACCGTCAACCGAAAATTTCCAGGCTGGCTGTTTTTTGCCGAAAGTATTTTTACAGCGGCGTTATGGCCGCTCGCGTCGTGGATATTGCTGGCGCCGCAGCGGCGTGCTGTGGACCGCGACGACACGCGCCCGATCTGATGACTATTTGCCCGGCCATTAAAGCATGACAGAATTTAAAAACACGGAACGCGAACTGTATTTTTTCCGATTACGGTTATTCGCCATTGCCGGACTTATATTCCTGTGCTTTGCGCTGCTGTTTGGCCGCTTTGTCTGGTTGCAGATCATCAAACACGAAATTTACGCCACGCAGGCCGAAGATAACCGTATCTCCATCGTTCCGGTGGTGCCCAACCGGGGATTGATACTGGACCGGAATGGCGTGGTCCTGGCGCGCAACTTTTCGGCGTATACACTGGAAATCACCCCTTCCAAAATCAATCAGGATCTGGACGTCGTGATTGATGAGCTGGCCAAGCTGGTGGATATCCAGGCCAAACATCGCAAACGCTTCAAAAAACTCATGGAAGATTCCAAGAGCTTTGAGAGTCTGCCGATCCGGACACGCCTGACCGATGAAGAAGTGGCACGATTTACCGTGCAGCGGTTCCGTTTTCCAGGCGTGGAGATTCAGGCCCGACTGTTCCGGCAATACCCTCTGGGTGAAATTGCATCGCATGTGATTGGATACATCGGCCGGATCAGTACCTCAGACGCCAAAATTCTGGATGAATCCGAGCAGGATTTTGACAACTACAACGGTACCGATTATATCGGCAAGGAAGGACTCGAGAAAAGCTATGAACGTGTCCTGCATGGTACGACAGGCAGCGAGGAAGTGGAAGTGTCGGCGGGCGGGCGGGCGGTGCGTACCCTGTCGCATTCACCCGCGACTTCAGGCAGCAACCTGATTCTGTCGATCGACATTGAATTGCAGAAAATAGTGGAAGAAGCGTTCGGCGACAAGCGCGGCGCGTTTGTCGCCATCGATCCTGAAACAGGTGATGTGCTGGCGTTCGTCTCGAAACCCACTTACGATCCCAACCTGTTTGTGGAAGGTATTGACCAGGGCAACTGGGAAAGCCTGAATAATTCAATCGACAAGCCCCTGATTAATCGCGCACTCACCAGTACCTATCCGCCGGGCTCCACGTATAAGCCGTTCATGGCGCTGGCTGCGCTCGAGCTGGGAAAGCGTACCACCAGCTATACGCTGGCCGATCCCGGCTCGTTTACGCTGGGGGGCCACAAGTTCAAGGATGACAAGGAAGGTGGGCACGGCATGGTCGACATGTACCGCTCTATCGTTGCGTCCTGCGACACCTATTATTTTATGCTGGCCAATGATCTGGGTGTGGATGCGATCCATGATTTTATGAAACCCTTTGGTTTCGGCTCTGTGACCGGCATAGATCTTGAACATGAACGTCAGGGCATACTGCCGTCCACCGAATGGAAGCGAAGCTATTACAAGAAAGCAGCGCAGCAGAAATGGTATGCAGGTGAAACCATCTCGCTGGGCATTGGACAGGGCTACAACAGCTTTACGCCACTGCAGATTGCCCACGCGGTGGCGACGCTGGCCAATAATGGCATCGTGATGAAACCGCATCTGGTGAAAATGATTGAGGACCCCCAGACACATAAACATACCCTGACGGTGCCTTCAGAAAGTTACCGGATACCGTTAAAGCAGGAAAACATCGATTTCATCAAACATGCCATGGCCGGTGTGCCCCGGGAAGGCACGTCGGCACCGGTGTTTATAAATGCCGGGTATGAATCGGCCGGTAAAACCGGAACGGCGCAGGTGATCGGCATTAAAAAAGGCGAAAAGTATAATGCCAACACCGTTGCCCTCCGGTTTCGCGATCACGCTTTATACACAGCCTTTGCGCCGGTCGATAAACCCCGGATTGCCATTGGCATGATCGTTGAAAATGGCGGATTTGGTGCCGTCGGCGCGGCACCGATTGCCAAACTGGCGCTCGATTATTTTTTATTGGGCAAACGGCCTGATGATAAATCAAAGGAATTACTGAAGAGTATGGAAACCACCCCGCTCGACCGGGTTGATTCGATTTTGATGCAATCAGAAGCGGAAGTGAAAGCTGAAGCAGAATCTGAAGGCGGCCCCGCCAATGGCGATGTGACTCCCGCAACGAAAGAGTAATTTATTATGCGCAGACATTACTCCCCCTGGCACGTGCTAAAACCCCACATCATGGTGTTCGACGGTCCGCTGGCCATACTCATTTTTTTAATCATGTCAGTCGGTATTGTCACCCTGTATTCGGCGGGTATCGACTTTCCGGGGAGGGTCGAGGACCAGCTGCGCAATATACTGGTGGCGTTTGTGGTCATGTGGATTGCAGCCAACGTACCACCGCAAACCCTGATGCGGTTTGCCGTTCCGCTGTATACGGTCGGCGTCAGTCTGCTGATTGCGGTGGCCATTTTTGGCATTGTAAAAAAAGGGGCGCGCCGCTGGATTAACGTCGGTGTGGTCGTGCAACCGTCCGAAATCATGAAGATAGCCATGCCACTGATGCTGGCGTGGTATTTCCAGAAACGCGAAGGTACCATAGGCTGGCGTGAATTCATCGTCGCTGCACTACTCCTGATACTTCCGATCGGATTTATTATCAAGCAGCCCGATTTGGGCACAGCCATGCTGGTGCTGGTCGCGGGATTGTCGGTCATCTTTCTTGCCGGCCTGTCGTGGCGTGTCATTATCGGCACGGTTATTGCCGGTCTGGCCAGTATGCCCGTCGTCTGGAATCACATGCATGACTACCAGCGCGAGCGTATTCTCACCCTGATTGATCCGACCACGGATCCGCTCGGTAAAGGCTTCCATATCATACAGTCGACCATAGCCGTGGGGTCCGGGGGCATTACCGGCAAGGGATGGTTAAAAGGTACCCAGGCGCATCTGGAGTTCATCCCTGAGCGCACCACCGATTTCATTTTTGCCGTGTTCTCGGAAGAATTCGGACTGATAGGCTGCTGCATTTTACTGACACTTTACTTATTGTTCTTTGTGCGCGGTTTGATGATTGCTGCGAATGCCCCGACCTTTTTCACGCGCCTGCTGGCTGGCGCCATTACCACCATCTTTTTTACCTATGCGTTCGTCAACATGGGAATGGTCAGTGGCATCCTGCCGGTGGTCGGCGTGCCGCTACCGATGATGAGTTACGGTGGAACTGCGCTGGTGACACTCGGTTTTGGTGCGGGCATCCTGATGAGCATACAGCGGCATCGCAAACTGGTACAGAGTTAGCATGGCACCCCGAAAAACAAGGTGACAGGAGAATATCGTGACGTGTGAATGGTGCCGACCGATCAGGACATGCCTGATTTACCTGCTGCCGCTGCTGGTGCCGCTATGGCTGACCGCCTGTGGAACCGCATCGCAAAAACCGTCAGGCCCGGTATCGAAGCCGGCGACATCGACCGCGGCGCCGGCAACCGGGTCCGCGTCCGCGACTGCGGCAGGCCAGCCTGCGCCCAACCTGCCCAAAGCAGGATCGGGCCGCGGTGCTTACTATAAAGATGATGGTCCCGGAGAAAATCCGCCTGCCGGACTCGAACTGACCCTGGATGCCGAACCGAAAGTCGAACCTTATTCAAGCTCAGGCAACAAACCTTACGTTGTTTTTGGAAAAACCTATACACCGATGCTGGATGACCGGCCATTTTCGCAGCGCGGCACCGGCAGCTGGTACGGCAAGAAATTTCATGGTCAAAAAACCTCGTCCGGTGAACTGTATGACATGTACAAGATGACCGCGGCACACCCCACCTTGCCGATACCGTCGTATGCACGCATCACCAATATCAGTAACGGCAAACAGGTCATTGTAAAAATTAACGATCGTGGCCCGTTCCATACCAACCGGATTGTCGATCTGTCGTATACGGCGGCACTGAAACTGGATTATCTCGGTAAGGGCAGCAGCGAATTATTACTGGAACGCCTGCTACCTGCAGACATCGAAAAGATGGCGGAAAACAAGAAGAACAACAAACCCGATGGGGTGGCCAGTTTCCCTGTCCCGGTGCCGCCACCGGTTTCCGTCGCGACCCCCGTGGCCATAGTCCAGGCCGCGCCCGTGGTGTCCCCGGTTCTGGGTGCTGCAAAAGCGGTGGATTCGGTCGGGTTTGAAGCGCTGATAGCAACAAAGACAGAAGCGGCCAACGAGACACACGCTGTCGCATCGGAACCCGTGACGGCACCAATGCCTGCGCCAGTCCCTGCGCCAGTCCCCGCGCCCATCGCAGCCCCCGTCCCGGATCCGGCCGCGGCGTCAGCCCTACCTGCCGTGGCACCCGTTGCAGCGGCGAACCTACCGCCCGTCATTAATGCGCCCAACCCCACCAGCGGCTTCTATCTGCAGTTCGGTGCGTTTGGATTGCGGTCCAATGCCGAAGCCACTTTTACCCGACTGCAGTCGCAGCTGGCGCAATTGCCCGCATTTGAAATTGTGCAGCAGGGCACCCTGTACCGGTTATTCAGCGGCCCCTTTGCGAGCCGGGATGAGGCCGCGGATGCGGTTCAGCTGGCAATGAGTGTGGGTGTCCCCAGGCCGTTGATCGTGCAGAGGTGACCGGCATGGTAAACATGATCTGTCGCGACATGCTGGAATCCGATTTTGATACCGTCGTTCAGCTGAACGACGTGGAGGTGCGGCAGACCAGTGAAATGAACCGGGCGCGCCTGCAACAGCTCGTCGACTTATCGTCCTATCACAAGGCCGCTGTGGTGGATGGCAGGCTGGTCGCGTTCCTGCTCGCGATGTCTGATGATGCGCACTATATCAACGATAATTTCAACTGGTTTGCGACCCGCATGACAAATTTCCTGTATGTGGATCGCATTGTGGTCAGTACTGATTTTGCCGGGCGAAAAATAGGCAATGCGCTCTATGCCGATCTGTTTCAGACGGCGCTGAACAACGGCGTTGAACATATAGTCTGTGAGTACAATGTGGAACCGCCCAATCCGGTTTCAAAAGCATTTCATGACAAATGGGGGTTTAGGGAAGTGGGTACGCAATGGCTGCTTGGAGGCACAAAGCGCGTCTCGCTTCAGGTGGCCAGACTCTGAAGGGACAGGTTCACGAGAGTTTTGGCGATGTCGCGTTTGCTGTGAATGACATGGGTTGCACCATGGTGTGCCAGATGTTGTGCTTCCATTTCCGAATTGGCGCGGACAATGGTCGTAATCGCCGGATTCAGGCGCCGGGCATGAGCGATGAGCTGAGCCGCAACTATCGCATCGGGAATGGCAAGGATAATGCAGCGCGCCCCTTTGATGTTTGCCTGTTCCAGCACGCCGTGCGCTGACGCATGACCATACACAACCGGTATGCCGGTTTGCGGTATGGCATGCAGAATGTCGGGGTGGTCTTCGACCAGCAGGAACGGCTGATGCCGGGCCTTCAGTTCTTCGGCGACCCACTTCCCCAGTTCACCGTAGCCTATCAATATCGTATGGCCCTGTTGCTGCGCGCACTTTACCGCGTTGTCTGTGTCCGGTTCTTTCGCCACGCCTTCGCGCTTATCCAGCCAGGGCTTCAGATAGTCCAGACATTTGAACAGAAACGGGTTAAGGATGATTGAAAAAATGGCACCTGCCAGAATCAGGTCGCGCCCGATCACAGGGAGTATGCCGAGCGCCAGTCCCAACGTGGCGAGAATAAATGAAAATTCGCCGATTTGAGCCAGGCTCGCGGAAATCGTAAGCGCCGTGCTCATGGGCCGGCCGAACGCAATCACCAGTAACAGCGACACCACCGATTTTCCGACCACGATAATCAGCAGCGTGGCAGCAACCTGTAACGGCTCCCGTACCAGAACTGACGGATCAAACAGCATGCCCACCGACACAAAGAACAATACAGAAAACACGTCGCGCAGCGGCAGGGATTCTTCGGCCGCGCGGTGACTTAATTCGGACTCGGCCAATACCATACCGGCAAAAAACGCCCCGAGCGCGAACGAAACACCAAACAGAAACGTCGAGCCCAAGGCAAAGCCCAATGCAATGGCCAGCACACTCAAGCCGAATAGTTCGCGCGAGCCGGTTGCCGCTATCCGTTCCAGTATCCAGGGAATGGCACGCTTGCCAAAAATAAGCATGAAGGCGACAAAGCCGACCACCTTGCACAGGGTAATCACAATCAGTTTTACAATCTGCGCTGTACTGAGGACCTCACCGGCACCGCCCATGACGCTGGACAGGGCGGGTATCAACACCAGAGCCAGCACCATGATAATATCTTCAACAATCAGCCAGCCGATGGCGATCTGACCGCGGTGGGTATCGATCAAATGCCGTTCCTGCAAGGCCGTGAGCAAGACTACCGTACTCGCGCAGGACAGTGCCAACCCAAAGATAATCCCCTGGCCAACCGGCCACCCCATCAGCCAGGTCAGTCCCAGCCCCAGCAGGGTGGCGACGATGATCTGGAGCACGGCGCCCGGAATGGCAATCGATTTCACGGCGATCAGATCTTTTAATGAAAAATGCAGGCCAACACCGAACATCAGCAATATGACGCCGATCTCGGCCAGCTCCTGCGCCAGATGGCCGTCTGCCACATACCCCGGGGTATACGGGCCCAGTACGATGCCGGCAATCAGGTAGCCGATCAGGGGCGGCATGTTCAACCGGTTCGCCAAAGCCCCAAAAATGAATGCCATGACGATACAGCCGACGATGGTAGCAATTAAGGGCGTTTGTTCAAGCATGATTGACCTGTTGATTGATTATTTCCAAAGAAGCCGCGTCAGGGGTTAACTTCATCCCCGTTGTGCATTTCCAGAGCGAGCTGATATAACGCATTCTTCTTCTGGCCAGTCAGCTGCGCCGCCAGACTGGCGGCCTGTTTCACCGAACAGCTTTCCAGCAGAATCGCGAGTACCCGTTTCGCTTCCAGTAAATCGGCGTCCTGATTGGCTGTCGCCCCTTCCAGTAAAATAACATATTCCCCTTTCTGGCGGTGCGCATTATCCGACAGCCAGGCCGTGGCTTCCCCCAGTTCACAACGATGGACTTCTTCAAACAGTTTGGTCAGCTCACGTGCAAGGACCATTTTTCTCGACGAAGGGAACAGCGTATTGAGCGCCTCGACAGTGTCAGTGATCCGGTGCGGTGCCTCGTAAAAGACCAGCGTCGCTGTCAACCGGCTGAGTGTTTTCAGGACCGTGTCACGTGGTCCGGCCCGGGCCGGTAAAAAGCCGGCAAAATGGAACTGGTCGTTCAGCAATCCACTGGCGGAAAGCGCCGTGATGACAGCAGAGGCACCGGGTACCGGCACAACCGTAAACCCGGCATGTCGCACCGCATCCACAATCCGTGCGCCCGGATCAGAAATCGCCGGCGTCCCGGCATCGGACACCAGTGCCACGCTTTCGCCCTGCATCAGTCGCTGTATTATTTTTTGCGCCACTTCATTTTCGTTATGCTGGTGGGCGGCAATCAGGGGTTTAACCACGCCGAGTTGCTGTAACAGGTGCGCGGTATTGCGGGTATCTTCGCAGGCAATGCAATCCACCCTGGACAGGACGTGGTGGGCGCGATAGGTCATATCGGCCACATTGCCTATGGGTGTGGCAACGACATACAGACACGAAGCAGGGTAGGATTGTTGTGCGGCATGCGACAGGAGATCGTTCATTTCGGCCATGGTTGCTCGGTCTTTATGGAATTGGTAAAGATTGTACGCTTATCAAGTAAATTTTGATCGCGAATAACGGCAGGTTAGCCGAAAAATGCCCTGTTTAGGGCATATTCAAGCGTGCCGGGTTTCAGTATGCTATGCACCATCAAATGTTGTCGGGAGCATTCCATGGTACTTCTTGTTGCCTGGTGTATCTTGTTGGTGCTGTGCTGGCCTGTGGCCTTGGTCGTTATGATCTGCCTGCCGCTTTTCTGGTTGCTGTCGCTGCCATTGCGGCTGATCGGGATTTCTGTTGACGCTGCATTTGCCCTGACCAAAGCCCTGTTATTTCTGCCGGTACGTTTGTTGGGAGGGTAAACGCCACACTGCAAAAGTTGCCAAATTGCACAATTTCCATTTTAGTGCTAAATTTATCCGGATTCGGCAGGTGTTGGCTGAATCATCCGGTTAGCATATTCGGTTTTACTTATGGCGTGCAATTTTAGGAGACCTGACATGAACTCGACCCCCAACCGCGCTGCGCATGCTGATGCATTTAGAAAGTTGCTGAGAGGACTGGGAAAGGAAGAACTTTTTCCGACGAGTCTGCTGGAGCAATATCCGCATATTTTCGACAAGATTTTCCTGCTCTGGGAAGATCCACCCTCCAGCGCCAAGTATTTTGATGAACTGCTGACCACCAACAGGGAAAATCGTGCCGGCTTTCCGCATGACATTTACACTGAAATCTTCACACTGGACAGCTATTACACTTACACGCATCCGACGGTCCAGAAAAACGATGATTTCTGGAGCGGCGTGAACAAGCGCGATTAACAGACCCGCCCAATCACGTCAGAATGATAATATTCTCATGTAAGCGATAGGTGCCACCGCCGGTATTTTCCCTGACTTTCCAGGTTTGCCTGCCGATCTGGATTTCGACGCCATCGTAAACGGTCTGGCTTATTCTGACGCAGGCTTTATCGACCATCTCCAGTTGTGCTTCCATCGTGGTCAGCTCTCTCGTTAATTCATCAATCTCGGCAAGCTGCTGCACCCGCTTGGCCTCGACTTTTTCTGCCACACCGCCAACGTTCTTTTTGGGGTTCTTCTCAAAAAATACCAGCAACTTCAGGACTTGATCCAGCTCGTCCACCTTGCGCTGAATAACGGCCTGCCGGTTGCGGATCTGTTCCTCAAGATAAGGATCAACGCCGACCTGGATCCGTGTCTTGGTCGCCACGGTGGATCCAAGCACGTCAGCCTGTATGAGCATACTGGCCTGCGCGCGACCCCCGAGTATCTGCCCGTCATTTGCGCCGGATTTGCCAACCACAATTTCATTGCGCGCAATCAGTTCGCAGTTGCGCACATTCTGAATGATGGTAATGTTGTTGCCGGCCTCGACATGGACGTTTTCCATAAACAGCGCCTGAACTGACCCCGAGCACCGGATAACCGCCGCCGTATCCGCCAGATTCTGCGATCCGGGCTTTTTCTCGGCACGACCAATTACCCCGCCTTTGACGGCCACGTTGCCGCCGGCAATCACCTCAGCCGATTCGATCATGCCATTCACGATCACGTCACCCGTGACATTGACGCTCATACCGGCTTTGATGTCGCCCTCTACATGAATCGTGCCTTCGAAACTGATTTTACCGGTCGTCAGATCCACATTCGGCACCGTAATCACCGGGTTCACGATCACGCCATTATTGACCGCGACCGGCTGTCCCGGATGGGCCGCCACCAGCAGGTGGGGATCGGTCTGGTCGGTTTTCGAGCCGGTCAGATCCTCACCGTAACTGACATCGGGAACCGGTGTGGCAAGCACCACCTGGCCTTTGATGTCGGTGCCGCTTTTTCCTTGCGTGCTGGGATAAAGGCGCATCAACGGATCATTGGCATGCACCAGCAAAAGATTGCTCAGGTCACGAAATTTGATTTTCGCTTTTTCATCGACTTTTGAAATTATTTTTTCCGTCAGTCCGAACAGCACATCGAAATAGCCGGGAGTGCCATTCTGTGGAGGAGCCCCCTGCGCGATAAGCAGGCGTTCACAGGAGCCGGTTGCCAGGGCGTTGTCGAGAACCGCATGCCGGATGCCGAAGTTGATACCCTGGTCGCGCAGTTCGTCACTGACTTCAACGCTGACCGGTCTGCCACCCTGTGGCGGTGTCAAGGTCAGCCAGGCTGACATCAGGTCGTCCGAAATCTCGAGGGCAAATGTTCCATCACGACGCTCTCCGAGCGCCATCGTGACCGGTTCCTGTGCCAACTGGCACGATTCAATGAACTGTTCCAGCGATTGGTCAAAGAAATGATAGCTGGCATAACCCTGCGCAGTCAGCGCTTCATTCAGATAGGGTAAATCCAGTGCAATGGCATCCGGTTCCGGAACAAAGGTTGCCTGCAGTACGGCACCATCCTGGACCAGTTCCAGTGTCAATAAAGGCGGGAGAAAATTTTCTGAATCCACATGTTTCCTTAAGCTGCAACACTTTTTCTGCGTACCCACCGTAAATATACGCCATGCGTAAAAAGTGCGTGGCAGGCAAGGTCAGGTCGATACTGAATAAATTAATAACTATTATCGCGACAGCGACCTTGGGTTGCAGCGTCGCTCCAGGGAATTTACCTTGATAAACTTCATAAGTTAGCTAGAATTCACAAAAGACAACTAAACAGGGCAGAGCTAAGCTCAAGCCTCACCCGATAATATATGTGTCGTGTTATTAATATTCAATGTAAAGTGAAGACTGTTTCAAATATAACATTGTTTTGCCAGACAAACGACGGAGGTTGTCGGATCGGGCAGGGGAAATGGCCCGCCTGTTTCAACGTCAATTCCGGTGACGGAAACGCCTTGGACAACTGACATTCGCACGCGCCGTTTGCCGCACTGCCTGAATCGGGTCATTGGGACATAGCCACCTATGCAAGCAAAAACAGATTGCTTATTTTTTCGCCGATACGGGTTTGCCGGGTTTGCTTTGCTGTGTGCGCTGTCCGGCGCTCACGCCGTCGAACCGGCCACGCCCGGATTGATGGATCAGGTGTATCAGCTCAGAAACCTCGCGGAAACCCAGCGCGAAGAATCGCTGAAACAGTTAAATCAACTGAAAAACCAGTTAGCCCCGGGCGCCCGGCTGGACGATAAACGGCTCGTGCTGGCGGCGCTGATCAGTACCTACCTCAAAGACGATCAGCGCGAACTGGCCCGCAAACTCAACGGTGAACTGAATGACCTGGCAATCCAGTACAAAGATAATTATTCAAAATCGCTGGTGCTGAATTTCCAGGCAAACATCTATACCGATGAAGCCAGATTGAACGAGGCAAAGAAGAGTGTCGATCAGGCTCTGGTGGTGGCAAAATCAGTCAACGATAAAAAATTGAATCAGGTCGTCAATAAAACGGCATCGATAGTCTATGGCAATCTGGGTGACTATAATGCGTCGCTGCAGTTTCAGATCGCGGCAATGGAAGCCATGGACGGCGAAGACCGTCACGACGATATGGCCCGTATCGATGCACTTAACAGTCTGGGCACCATTTATCTGGATCTTAAAGACCCCAAACTGGCACTCGACTACTTTCACAAGGGCATCAAACTTGCGGAAGAGCTCGATGCGCAACGTATGCTGGCAATGCTGACGTTAAACATGGGCAATGCCTATACGGATCTTGAAAGGCACCAGGAAGCCATTAAAGCCAATCTGGAAACACAACGGATTGCCCAGCTGATTGCAGACCGGCGACTTGAAACGATCGCCACCAATAATCTGTCTGATTCCTATTTTCGTCTGGGGAAATTTGACCAGTGTCTGCATTTTGCCAGGAAGACCCTGTCATTGTCAGAGAAAATTGAGAATGAAGAACTTCAGTCCAGTGCAATCATCAATATCGGTTTATGCCGGATGGGATTGGGTGAGGTGATCGAGGGAGCCAAGGATGTCAACGGCGGCATCGAACGACTCCGCAAGGAGAACTCCAGGTCCCAGATTGAACCGGTACTGGGTCAATTGGCCAGCGCCTTTGAAAAACAGGGCATGTACAAGGAGGCCTACAAAGCGGTTGCAGATCAGCTGGCGCTATCGATTGAATTGTATAAATCGGATCGCGACCGTGCTGTCGCCGAGATGAAAGCAAAGTATGACGCGAGCGAGCAGGAAAAGCAGATCGAAGTACTGGAGCAGCGCAACCAGATCCAGAATGTCGAGCTGCAGAACCGAAGTCTGCAGCGCATCATTGCGATACTGGCCACCCTGATTGCGATTGCGGTGGCGATCAGCATACTTTATCTGTATCGAAAAGCGAGGCTGGCAAACCGCAATCTGGAAGAAGCCAACATCAAGCTGGCACACCAGTCTACCCGTGACCCGCTCACCGGACTGTTCAACCGGCGCGCATTTCATGATGCCATGAAGTTCCGTACCCAGATGACGGACCGGCGTGTCAGCGACAACATAAACCCGCCGCATGCGCTGGTGATGCTCGATATTGATCACTTTAAACGGATCAACGACACCTTCGGGCATGCGTCAGGCGATGCGGTACTGATTGAAATCAGCAAGCGGCTTACCCACGTAATGCGTGACAAAGACATGCTGATGCGATGGGGTGGTGAAGAATTTCTGATTTTTCTGAATCATATTCCGACTAAAAAGCTGCCGGAAGTGGTGGAGCGCATTCTTATCAGTGTCGGTGGCAGACCCGTTGTATTTGAACACCACTCAATACCGTCAACCATTTCGGCGGGGTATATTTCATTACCGCTGGGTGTGGGCAGTGAAGTTGATCTGAACTGGGAAAAAATGCTGAATCTGGCCGATTCAGCACTTTACAT
The DNA here is from genome assembly GCA_903893945.1 of uncultured Oxalobacteraceae bacterium. Lineage (GTDB taxonomy): Bacteria > Pseudomonadota > Gammaproteobacteria > Burkholderiales > Burkholderiaceae_D > Solimicrobium. Next base: position 74,471 of record CAITOF010000099.1, read on the forward strand.
GGCAAAAACGCGCGGCCGAAATCAGGCGATCGGAATTCAGATAAATCAGGTGAATCAGGAAGAGCTGGATGAATTATTGCAGGGTAATCTGGAGCACGCCATCAGTCTGGGCAAAGTCAGCATTGAGAAGATCGCCGGTCCGGTTCAAAACGAAGCAACCACGGAGTTCTGAGATCATCATGGCGACTTCCTGACGTAACAGCGCAGACATCGATGACAAAGGACGAGTTCATTGTTATTTGCTGCAGCTGTCTGGTGGTGCTGGCACTGGTGGTGCCGGACGTTCTGGCCCAGCCGCCGGGCGCTGGTACGTTTCTGGTCGCGTCGGATGACTGGTGTCCTTATGTCTGCGCCCGCAATGGCAAGCTCAGCGACGGCTACCTGGTGGACGTGCTGCGACTGGCCATTAAACCTGACGCCTACCAGATTGAACTGGTGCTGATGCCATTTCGACGTGCACTGGATGAAGCTGAAAGTGGCACGATTCAGGGTGTTCTGACACCGCCGCAGGATGCCAGGCTGCTGATCAGTGAGCCACTCGGCTATGCCCATCCCTGTTTTTATACGCGCGCGTCGAGTAGCTGGACCTACACCGGGATTGACGCTCTGGCCCATCAGACGCTTGGCGTGATCCAGAACTACAACTATGATAACGGCGACCTGTTCGCCTACATAAGAAAAAACCGGGCGAATCGACAGCTTATTGATGAAGCGCGCGGCGATTTTGGCGGCATCAGCAATATCCGCAAACTGGCGGCGGGTCGTGTGACCGTCATAGTCGAAGATGAGGCGGTCATGCCGATCCTGCTGGCAGGCGCCGATGCTCCCTCGCAAATCCGGCTGGCGGGCTGTCTGGCTTATTACGAACCATTGACGCTGGGACTGAATCGGGACGACCCGCGCAGCATCAGGTTCACAGAAACACTGAATGCCGCCATAGAAAAACTGGAGGCAACAGGCAGTCTGGCTGAACTCCGGCGGCGATACAAACTGTCCAACCCGCCCGGCAAGGAAAAAAAGCGCTAGCCTGTCGGTGGCGGTGATCGAAACCGGGGGGGCGTGATGGCGCGGCTGCTTATGCCACTGGCGTGTCCTGTGTCACATCTTTTATTTTGAAAATCTCCACCCCAACCCCTTCGCAGTCCGGATAGACATCCGGTTTCATGGTTGAAATGCGTACTGCACGCACTTTGGGATGGGACAGCATGTCCCTGGTCAAATCATCGCACAACGTTTCCTGCAGATGGATATGCCCCTTGGATATTCGGTTTGCCACCGAAGTACGCATGAAATCATAGTCGACCACTTCTTCCAGTAAATCATTGACGGGCATGCACAGGGTTAATGGAATGTATAAATCGATGTTGATAAAGACGCGCTGCTCGCTTCTCTTTTCGTAATCGTGGACACCAATATTGATGTAAATTTCGTAATTGCGTAAAAACAGTCGTCGACAATCGTGCAGTTGTGGAAGAGCCAGGTCGGAATTCATAGGTTTGCTCAATTAATTATTGGGGTTTGACAACGTACATCACATCGCGTGCTGATGGAATCAGATGCTGTCCACCATCGACGATTAAAACGGTACCTGTTACCGAACCGGCACTGGACAAATAGTGTACAGCATTCGCGATATCTTGCGGGGTGCTGGAATGCCCTAAAGGGGCAAATTGGTGGGTTTGGTCGAAATTATGCTGGTCCTGATGGATTGATTTGGCGGTTGTGCCGGGCGCAATGCCTACCACTCGTACTTTGGGCGCCAGCGCCTGTGCCAGCGTGGTTGTGGCACATTGCAGGGCCGCTTTTGAGAGCGTGTAAGACAGAAAGTCCGGATTCAGGTTAAACAGTTTCTGGTCCAGTAGATTGATGACGCTCGCCTGCCGACCGTCGGGTGTTGCCTCGTAAAGCGACTGGGCCAACAGCACCGGCGCGCCGACATTGATGTGCATGTGCCGGTCAAGTAGTGCCTGACCAAAATTGGAGACGGTATCCATTTCAAACACCGATGCATTGTTGACGATGCAGGTAAGCGAGCCTAAACCGGCAACCGCCCGCGCCACCAGAGTCCTGACGCTTTTCTGGTCAGACAGGTCACACTGCAGGGTGAGCGCCCGTCGACCCAGGGCATGGATCTCGTCCGCAAGCTCAAGGGCCTGCTGCTCCGAGCGATTGAAATGGACTGCAATGTCCCAGCCCTGGCGTGCCATGGTCAGCGCGATGGTGCGACCAATGCGAACGGCGGCACCTGTAATTAATACTGTTTTCATAGTCGGATAAGTTGTTGAGTGTGACGGGGTGGTCTGCCTGCCGTGGTGCGCAGGCGGTGCAGCGACTATTGTAGAGGAATAGGCATTGGCCTGCTGGGCGGCGCGTCAGAGTGATGATGCCATCTGGGAAATGGATACGGCTATTTGATAAAATTCTGACTGACCCAGGCCATGTAGGTGCGCAGATCCGCCACAAAATTGGCGCGGTTTTCCTCGGTTGTCATTGTTTCAGACCGAAAAATGTCGCCAGCACGCAACTCCAGCGCGCGCGCTTTATCGCCGAGCTCCGGATAGCCGAAGGTCCCGGCCGACCCTGCCATGCTATGCAGTTGGCGGTGCAAGTTCTGCCACGGGGTCAACACCTGATGGTCCTGGCTGATGAGCGCCAGTTCGTCATCGATGCTGCTCATTGTTGCCGGCAGCCGGCCTACGAATACGTCGCCGAGGGCGCGTATGGCGTCGGCCAGTTCCTGTGCTTTTTCGTCGTCAGTCATGATGGGTATAGTCGCTCCAGTGTTGCCGGATCTGCGTGGCCAGCTGCATCGGGTCGAAGGGCTTGGCAATCACCGCTATCGCACCCAGCGACTTGTAATAGGCGACTTCACTTGACTGTACCTTGGCTGTCATGAATATAACCGGCGTGTCTGCAAGTCCGGGCATGTCACGCAGTTTCTTGAGTGTACTGGGACCATCCATTTCGGGCATCATGACATCGAGCAGCATCAGGTCCGGCATAAATGCCGTTGTGTCTTCACTGATGGCTTCTTTGCCAGAACTGCAACTGCGCAAGGTAAACCCGCCCACTATTTCAAGCGCTATCTTGGCGACAGATTGAATATCCGGGTCATCCTCAACGTAAAGTATTTTTGTTAACGTTGCCACTATGGAATTCTCCAAAAGCAATGCACTATGCGGCATCGGCTAAAAAGTGTAAAAAACCAGTCGAAGCCGACAGGGGCGAGTTTGCCCGGGTCATCCGGGGTATTTCCCGTAGCATCACCGACCATTCAGTCAGTTTAGGTTACCGCGAGCTGAAGCGACAAGTTTTTTTTGTGTGAATTGTTCGCAAATCACCCGTTTTTGCCTGTGAGATAGTGGCTCAGGCGATCCGGCCAGGCCTATTGTGTTTTTTATATGCTTAAATGACCGAATGCAGCGACAGCACCCGGCAGCAGGCAGAACTGGATGACGCGACAGGGCGTCCCAGTGGGGCGACAATTTGCCTGCGGCTCACCAGTCATCAGGTTGGTCAGGGTAGGTTGTATGCCGGAGCACTGCGTTGACCGGTTGGCGTTCATCCGCATTGAACCGGGTATCGGAATATTTTCCCCAGGCAGGTTTTTGCTGGCGCGATGGCGTGTCTGAGGCAGCGGAGTGGACACGGGCAGACGGTGCCTGTGCGTCGTTATCCGGCGGCAGTTCGGTGACAGCAGGGACAGCCCATTTTTCAGTTCGCCGGTTCATGGCGTTGGCGACGACTTTCTGAACATAGCTGCGCTTGCCTTGGCTGTCAGGTCGGAAGCCACGCGTAAAATTGCCGCTGTAGTAACACGAAAATGCGGCGCGTAATGCCTGTTGTTCATTGCTGAACCTGTCTATTGCACGTCTATAGCAATCTTTAAGTATGAATCCGCCTGCTCTGATATTGCGACAGGGTTCAAAAATTGTTTCGTAGGTTTCACCCACCATGGCCAGATTGAAGCGGTTGATCTGGGTCAGGCCAACTGAAAAATTGGCGCCTTGCCGTTCCAGCAATTTTGCCGTGGCAACCGCTTCTTTCAGGGTTTTGGCAGCCCGGCTGCTTTTGCCTCCGACGACTCCAATGGCATAGGGATTGAACATCGATTCGGTCGCGATCAGACCTGCCAAGGTGGCCGGATGAATGTCGGGCGCACACCAGTTCGGCAGCCCTGCAAGCGGCATGCCCGGTGCCGGAGCGACCGGCGTAGCGCATTCACCGGCGCCGGCGCTGACCAGGATGCAAAACAATGCCACCCTGTCAGCGCCCTTCATACATTATCTCCGACACGAAGCGTTGTCCCGTTTTCTGGTCAAACCTGAATTGCACAACCACCTGGATCAGCGATCTGGCATAGTCAATGATCTGCTTCTGGTTCAGCCCTATACCGGCGCGCAATACCATCATCGAAAGACGTTCGTACATCATGGCAGGACTATTGGCGTGAATGGTTGAGATGGATCCTCCGGTTCCGGTGTTGATCATTTCCAGATACGGATAGGCTTCGGCACCGCGCAATTCGCCCATGATGATACGGTCACCGGTCAATCGGAGTGACGCCTCCAGCAAATCGGTGGCCGTCACCGTCGATTCTCCCTGCCCGCCCCGTGAGTAAAGCAAATGCAGGCAATTCGGCTGGGTGGGCAGCAACTCCCGGGCGTCCTCTATCGTAATGATGCGCTCCTCGGCTGGAATAATTTTGAGCAGGGCATTCACAAAAGTCGTTTTGCCGGTATTGGTTCCAGCCGAAATCATGATGTTTTTATGCATTTTTACGGCATGCTGAATAAAATGGACCCACTCTCGCGCATCATAAAGTTCCTTAAGCCGATTTTCGGAATATTCGCCCTGATCAACCTGATTGACCTGGCAAAAGGTGCCCTGTGATTGATAATCCTTCATGGAAAGATCCAGTAACGATGGTTTGCGTATGCAGAGTGCAACGGTTTGCTCCGCGACCGCCGGCGCACGAACCACCTGTACACGGTAGCCGCCACGTTGCGTTTCTTCAATGTGGTCACGTAAATCGACGGGCATGGTCGCCGACAGCAGAGGACGGCGCCGGTCCAGGCCCTGGCTGGTAAACGCAGCAGTGACATCGGCCAGCGATTCGAGTAATGCCACCGACAGGTCTGGCACCGGTATGCGCTGCATGTATGGCTGACCACGACGTGCGATAAATAACTCGTACGGTTTGTTGACCACAACTTCCGTCACACTGGAATCATCCAGATAAGGGCGGATTGAGGCGAGCTTGGTTCGAAACGAGGCTATCTGTGACATGGTAACTTTTCTGTACGGTCAGTTAAAACGGGTCTGCCATCGCGAATGACAGCCGCTCAGAAAGAACGGCTGTCTTCCTGTGCGGTCCGCGAATCCCCCTTTATGCGATACAGTGATGAGAAATCCAGGTCCCGATTCACAAATATACGCACCCGCGCACCCGGCGGCACAGTGACTGTCGGCGGTATATTGATATAAGGTGCCAGTACCGACTGCGCTGTCTGCGCCGCCGCCAACTGCACCGATTCCCGGTATTGGGCTGCCGAATTATTTTGATCGCCAGAGGAGACGCCGATCATTGCCGAACCGGCGCCAATAATGGATAACAGGGCTGATGTGCCGAAAATCTCCGCAAAATGACTGTCCACCTGGCCACCCATGCCGGCGGTTCCCAACTGGTCCGAGCCGACACTGTCCAAAGCGACCTCCGAAATGGAACCATCGGCATTTGCCACGCGCAGCGTGTTCCAGACGGTAAACAGGCGCTCCTGGCCTTTGCGCAGTTCGGCGCTATACACGCCGCATAGGCGTGAACCCCAGGGAATGAGTTTAATCCTTCCGCGTTCAGCAAAGACATCGCGCTGGACCAGCGCACAGATTGTGCCAGGCAGATCGGATATGGCGCGCGGCACCGTAATCCCTTCAATGATTTTCCCCTGCAGGATCTTGTATTCCACATCGTTGACCGGGTCCACCCTGCTTGTCGGCACACGAACCCCGGTGCTCGTGGCCAAAAATTTTGAATTGGCATCCTGTTTGCCCTGGAGTCCAGCCGAATCTGGCGCGGCCAGTCCGGTCGCCATGGAATCAACCAGATCTGCGCTGTGCGGTTTGGCACTGGCACCGCCGGGATCAAGCGCCGATTTGCGCCGGGCATCCAGAAGCTGCCGGGCCTTTTCTGCGCGCATCAGTTCAATCTGGTCGCGCTGTACCTGCAGTGGGTCGACAGTTGGCACTGCAGGAGGCACGATGTTGACCGGCATTGGGTCCTCATCCCTATGGTCCTGCTTTAAGGGTTCCACTTCCTTGCGCTCTGCAGTCACCAGATTGCGGTCAGCCGGAGCTGACGTGGATTTTGCCGGGTCTCTGGTGAAAATCATGACCGCCGTCGCTGCCACAGCGATGACAACGATCATGAGACCGTTGAGTCTGTTTTTCGGGTTGTCGGCGATAATGGAGCCGGAAATTTCCTTGTCCGCGTCTTTTCTGATTTCATGACGATCATGGTCGCCAGAAGCAGGTGTTGTGACCATCCGGTGTCTCCCTACTGCCAGCTAACGTTCTCAACACACAGGTGTGCATCACCATTGCGTAACGTAAAGCGGCGCCCGGTTCGCTCCACCACCATGTAAACGCCTTCCCGGTGAACGTTGACGACAGACTCGGTTCCATCCTCGCCCAGCAGATAGAAGGAGGGTATTTCAGTCTTTGGATCAAACTGGAAATACGTGAATTCGCCGTCATCAAAGACACGCGTCAGCTGGATGGCTGATTTATGACCCGCCGATGCATAATTCAGATTGATCATGGCCGGGTCAGGGGTCTTTTTGCCCTCATGCCTGTGCGACTCGGGACCGGGCGCCGGGTCTGCCAGGGCGGCCGGATATTTAAACCGGACCACCAGCGTCATGTCGTCACTGCTGCTGTTCAGATTGAAAAAATAGGTGTGTTTGTTGGTGACCACAGTCATGTTGCCAATCGCATCAGGTTCCACCGGTTTAAGGTAAAGATGATTGAATTTCTTCAGGGTCTGCCATGCGATTGAATCACCAAATGTTTCGCCAATCACATATTCATCGGCGGCAAATTCAATAGTCGTTTCATATCCATAGGTACCGACAATTTCATAGATCTGGTTGGGATTGTACATGACCTGCTTGATGCGACTATCCGTGCCCAGCGGTCGCGGTTCCATCGCTGCCTGAACGTGGGTAACAATAAAACTGGCCAGGACTACCAGCCAGACTGCAAACGGTTTTGTTCTGAACATGCATCTCACTCCGCTCAAATTCACTTCATTTACTGCTCAGTTTAAGATTTTTACTGTACGATGTCGCGGCGAAACCAAGCGGATTCTCCCAGCGATCTGCCAGAGCCATGGGCTGATAGGTAAACGTGTTGCGTACCAAGGCGGTGTAGTACTCTGTTTTTGGTTCTGAGCCCGATTTAACGGTAATACTCTGAAATTCCACCTGATACGCATTGTCGTCAATCGGATTAATCGCGGTGATCTTCGGGTAGCGCCGACCTCCGGGGCCAATCAGATAATACGGGTTGTTCGGATTGTCTGTGGCGGTTTCCTGGTCATATTGTCTGGCCACCGCTTCAGTGGCGTGCAGGCGACACAGGTCGGCGTAGTATTGCCGCCACGATGGGTCGAACGTGTTACACGCAAAGATGAAATCGTGAACCTGATTTTCCACGAAACTGGCAATCGAAGAAATCGATTCTTTTGTCACCACCTGCTGTTTCACCACATGGCCGTTGGCGTCAATACTGGTGACAACCGGGATCACGGTGTGAATTCTGGATAACGCCAGATTGCTGAATATCGACAGGGCCAGAAGCACCATCAGAAATACACTGAATAGATAAGCGCGATCGCGTTCCTGCCTGACTTTGGTTGCGCCGCCGGTGAGCTGACGTCGCAGTTCGGCATCATTTTTAAATGTGCTTTTACCTGACATGACTATTTCTCCCTGACTGCCGCTGACCGGGTCGTCGTTGCCAGCATCAGGAAAGCCGAGCTTCCCTGTGTTGTTGCGCTAACGGCCAGACTCGCTGCCCATCCCCTCGCCTGGGAAATGAAACCGATCAGAACCAGTTCCACAATCACCAGTTGCGCAACCATGTCACCGCTGATCAGGTTGGCGTCAAAATGGCTCGCGGCCTCGCCAATATCATCGACATACTGGCGCAGTGCGGTAATGGTCAGTTTGAGAATGGCATGGACCAGAATGTAAATGAATGAAAAGTTCAGCATGTTGCTGACCCAGTTCCTGAACCATGGACGTGTTTCCCTGAACAGGGCGAATCCGACAAAAATGGGGAGCAGCAGCATGGTGACAGCCAATCCAAATCTGGCTATCGACAGGTACACCAGCGTTATGGTGAACAACAGGCAGTTTATGACCAGAATCAGGGTGCCTTCGATGATCGCATTAATCTGGTACAGATTGTTGTTCATGAGTGTTTGGGAAATCTGCTCGGCATGTCTGAACAGGGCGTCCAGCAGTTTGAGCGGGGCATCGCCCACAGTGATCGTTGTTGCGGTCCACTCCATCAAGGACAGAAACAGGTGGTAAATCTGCCTGGCGAATCCGGCCCAGTGCAATGTACCGAATACAGCAACTGTCATGGCGGTTTTGGCTAACAGGTCGCGTACGTCAAGCGCCGAATAACCGGCATAGATCTTGTAACCCAGCAACGCCCAATACAATATCGCGGCCAAATTGAGCGCCGGTGAGATTGCGTCGGCGATCTCAGGGTAAATCTGTGTCAGAAAAGGTTCTGTGACACCCTCGGACGAATTCACAAAATCGGTCATGGAAAGAGGCTGCATCGGTGCTCACCCCTGTCTGTACAGCAGTGCCGCTGGGTTGCGGCATTCGGCGACCGGCCAGCGGTTCACCGGTTCAAAGTCACACCCGGCGCAGGGCGACAGCTTCAATCTGGCCGAATTACTGGCACAACCGGCAACCAGTCCGGTACCGAGCAACAACGCCACAAATGACAGGCGTTTGGCCATGCCTACGGCCTTGATGCCAGCAGGGGCAGCCATATTATTGGGCCCTCTTATAGCGTGTCTGGCTCGCTGCCGTGGCCTGATTCTGCTGATTCAGCAGATTGGCCTGCAGATTCATGTTCATGATGCTGAGCTTGGCCATGGTCGAATTCAATATCGCATTTTCAGTGGCGATGCGGTTCTGCAGATCCGCTGCATCTTTGGTGTTGGTCGTGGTGTCGACCAGTTGCGCCATGACTGACAGGTTTTTGAGATTGATCTGCACCTGCGCATACAGGACGTCGCCACCTGTCATGGCGGCACGCACCGCATCCGTACTGAGTTTATAGGTGGCAGCATCCTGTCCGCCGGGACTCCGAAACAGATCCTGTGGCATAGTTTTGATGACTGCCTCGGTGTTGCTCTTGCTGGCACCGTACTCCCCTGAGTTCTGCTTTGCCACAACATCCTGCCAGGTACCCGGGATTGCCGCCAGGGACTTGAGTGATTCGCCCAGACCAATTTCGCCACGGTGATAAGAACCGGTTATGGATTCGTATTGCTGTTTCATCGCTTCGAACTGTTTGTGCATCATGTCGAGCTGGTTGGCCCAATGCGCCATCGTTTCGAGGTGATGTGCAATGGCCGGCAGGTCGGAGGTCACCGTCACCGGCATCTGGGCGTGTGCAAGGGACACGGACAGGATGAGCGTGACCAGAGTGGCTTTGTTGCGCAATGTACCTGGCATGACAGAGTTCCTTATAAGTTGTGCGTGTTTTCAGAAAGGGAACGCTGCATAAAAACAGGTACCCACCGTTCGGGATCCGTCGAGCTGAGCTCACTCATCACCTTTTCCATCAGCGCGACACCTTTGTCGTTGGAGGAAAGCACAGGAATAAATTCCTTCATGTCGCCCAGATCGAAAATGGCTTTGACGGATTCATTGCCCCGTTTGATAATGAACTTCCGGGTTTTAACGTTATCCAGCAAGAACTGGAATTCGGCTTCGGTGTTCTGAAGCTCGTCCACCATGTCCTGCCGGCTGTATTTGTCGTTGGGCAAATAGATTTTGGTGACGGTCTGTTTCTGGATCGAGCGTGTTTCGCTATACAGGTATTTCGCATCCGGCGTGACAAATATCAGGATGCCGTTCTTGCGACGGATCTGCATGATGTACTCATCAATTTTATCGCGCCAGTACGCATGCCTGACCAGATTCTGTCCTTCTTCCAGTACCAGAATGAAGGGATGGCCGTTCATGGCCTGTTCAATCCGGTGAAACGGATAACTCAGGATGACCGGCAGTTCAGGACGAGCTTTTCCGTCTTTCTGCAGTTGCTGCATTTCAAAGCAGTAATGCCGGCAGGCTGTAAAATCGATATTGTCTTCGGTGTTATCGAACACGCCCCAGTTCGTACCCGGTACGCCATTGGCGCCATGCCAGATTGCCATGTCTTTATCCAGTTCGCTACCGACACCAAAACACCACGAAATATTCCGCAGGCGCCGATCTTTGAGATGGTCAAAGCTGTAGTTCTCGTCGACCGCCTTCCTGAAGCGCTCGATATCGTCAGGGACCAGTTTGCCACCGTAGCAGGTGCGCATCAGACTGAGCAATTCGACCAGATAGAGCCGGTTTTCCGGGGTGTCCGGTAAATGAAACGGATTCCACCCGCTTGTGCCCAGAACAGACAGTGTGGTGTGCTGGCCACCCATGGCGGCCATAAACACTTTGGCGCCATGCCGGTTATCAAACCAGAACACCCTTGGGTTGGCCTTGTCGGCCATCGTGATCAGGGCGGCGAGCAGGGTGGTTTTGCCCGACCCGGTATCGGCGGTCATGCCAAGGTGGCCTGACACCATCCCTTCCATTTCACGATGGAAGTTGAAATTGTATGCGGTCAGGCTTTCTGTTTCGAAGGGCATGATGGCCGGGCCCCACAAGTTGCCATCAATTTTTCCGGCGGCAAAATTATGTAACGAGGCGAATCCGGCAAAGTTGGCTGATTTGATCTTGCCGCGTCGTCCGATAAATTTCAGTGACTGGCCAGGTAATTGTGACCAATAAAAGGTTTCCACACCAAATTGCTCGCGCACGGCTTTCACGCCCAGTCCAACAAAGGCCTTTTTTAACAGCCCCACCGCCTCATCAAGCGCAGCCAGCGAATGCTGTCTGCTCAGCTCGTTGTCAATGTGCTGCTCCACAGGGACATGTGCCAGCATGGTTAAATGATGAAAGCCATTGACTGAGCGACCCCGCGTCAGGTCTTGCAGTCCCTTTTTCAGTTCTTCCGCATCCTCATCGGCCAACCCTTCGCTGTCGTTGACCGTAATGCGCCGCTTTTCCAGTTTCATGTCAGCTTCAGCGTGAATCCGGTCACTGAAAAAGAATGACTGGGTAACAATGAATTCGACCGGCAGTTTCAAAAACTCATCCATCATGTGGGATGGCGTGCGTGCCGGCCACTCCGCCATACTGACGACCGCTGCAGCACGTCGCGTCGCCAACCCCTGAACTTCCATGATATTGCTGACCGCCTTGAAATTAAGCCGCGAAACAGCCAGTGTTTTGTCCAGCGCCACCTGAGTGACCGGAACACGTTCCTGCTCCAGGTTGATCAGGTAATGAAAAAATTCGCCTAATTCGGTATAGTCTTCGCCCAGATAGTCAAGAAGGACTTCGCCCGGATAAGATTCAAGCTGGCCGTGCAGCGACCGGAATTCATCCCAGCCGAGTTGAAAGCGTGCAATGATTTTCCTGGCCGCTTCAGCCGGAACCTGTTCGTGGGGCATAAAATGCGGCAACCTCTGGATGGTCAAGCGCCTTGCGCCGTAATCGGATAGAGTGGCGAGCAGGAAATCGGATGCTTCATAAATGTCTTTTGCCTGTGCATTAAAGGAATCCGTGTCCTCGCGCCGTATCCGTTGTCCAGCTACGGTGTTCACAATACGGTCTATCCAGCCAGGCGTTCCATCCCGGAACCGGTTGCGCACTATTGAAATATAAATTTCATTTGTATAAAAACTTTTCCGCTGATATTTCTGACGCCAGGCCTCATTAAAAATTCGTGAAAACCAGGTCTGCCCTTCTCCGGCCGGATAACTGTGTTGTTTGCGCCGGATTAAATGTACATAAATGCCACGATTGCTGTTGGCTATGGAGCGCAATATCGTGTTGCGGTGGCGCTCAAACCGCTTGATCTGCTGGGCTGAAAGCGAATCGAAATACAGTCCGTCCAGCCGGATCACCTGAACCAGTCCATCGTCTTTGGTCATGATCGTATTATCGTCGTAATGAACGGTGTACGGAATCATGTCTGACGCCGCCATTTCATCCGCCTCTTCTTTTGCGCCCGCGGGCAAGGGAGTAATGACCGACATGTCGAACCTTTTCCGGAGTAGCTCACCGAGGCGCATAGCTGCGACATCCCCACAGGCGTTTATTGACACACACTTTTAATCGCGTATAAGACTCAACAATGCTGAACAGATAGACATCCTTTAAACAGACAAGATACGAAATGAACAGGCAGACCGGAATCAGTGAAAAAAAGTAGATGGATTTTGTGACCATGGCAGCCATGCCAGGCATGAAAAAGCTCATGCCAATACTGCTGAGGGTCAATCCGCCCAGCATCGCGGGCCGGGTCATGGCAACCACCAGCAACTCGCCCTCATCGTAATAGGCGTCGTCGTCCATCAGAGATGACCCTGTGAGTGGCTGCGCAAATCGGCGACAATGTTGGGCGCAAAAAACACCAGGCCGATACCCAGCCCCCAGCCCCCTAACTGCATCAGATCAATTCGCCCGGTTTTCCAGCGATAGCCCTGAATTGCCAGCGTCATGATGCCGACGTAGTAGCCCCATTCGAAAATCAGCAGGTTGGTGATGTTTTTCAAAAAATCCGTGATTCCGCCGAATGGATCGCCTGAGGTCTGTTGGGCCAGCGCCAGATCAGGTGACAGGATTGACAGCACAAACAGCAAATGGGTGCAGGCACCGAGCACCCGATCCCATGGCCCGTAAGGTGGTTTGCTGTTGCCGGAGCGGGTCCGATTTTTTGCTTGCATGGCGTACCTTTCAAGGTGGATATGCGATAGTTAAGCGGCTAAGTTAGCGCACATTCTCGGCGATCGGCACTGATAAAAACAAGGGGGGTTTTTCTTTGGTGATTTTTGATTTTTGATGTATATTCCGGAAGTTTTGCCTGAATTATTGCGTTTTCAGCGTGGCGCCGCGGGTCCCTCATGCGGTTGGACGAGCTCGGGCGCGACTGAAATTTTTCATGAAATAAAACTTATTTCAAGGTGGAGAGTCGAATCGATCATGATTCGATTTCTGCTGTTTCTTGGCGGCTTTGCGGTGTCGTGTCCGCAGACTTACGCCGACTGTTTCGACGATGCCGCCGCCTGGCAGGGTGTGCACGCCGGTGTGCTGCGTGCCATTTCGCTGCAGGAAAATCGCCGCTGCGACGCAACTGTGGTTCGAAACAGAAACGGCTCTAGCGATATGGGATGCATGCAGGTAAATTCCGTTCACCTGCCAGAATTGCTGAAATACGGCATTACCAAAGAGGGTTTGCTGGACCCATGCACGAATATTTATGTGGGTGCCCGCCATTACAAGAAAATGGTCGTCAAATACGGCAATACATGGACCGCGGTTGGCGCCTATCACAGTGAAATACCGCAACGCCGCGACGCGTACGCGAAATCAGTCGAAGCACTCTTCCGGCGGTATCATTTAAACCGGACATCGCCTGATGACTAGCCCCAACCCGTGTGAAATGCTGTCCATGATGCCTGCGCGGCGCATGTCAGGCAGGCATTGACCTGCGTGGCCGATACCGGACTTTGCCAGAACCTAGGCCAGTTTGAAAACACTCACCACATGTGCCAGTTCAAACGCCTGGTCCTTGAGTGATTCCGCCGAGGCCGATGCCTGTTCCACCAGTGCCGCATTCTGCTGGGTATTTTCATCCATGTGGCTGATGGCCTGATTGACCTTGCCAATGCCGTCGGCCTGCTCGTTGCTGGCTGTGGTAATTTCACTCATGATGTCAGTCACGCGCTTGACACTGCTGACAATATCTTTCATTGTCAGACCCGCCTGGTCTACCAGTTCAGCGCCCGCGTGAACCCGCTGCACGGAATCGTCGATCAGACTTTTGATTTCCTGGGCCGCCGCGGCAGAACGCTGCGCAAGATGCCGGACTTCGGTGGCCACGACGGCAAAGCCGCGCCCCTGTTCACCGGCCCTTGCGGCTTCAACGGCGGCATTCAGCGCCAGAATATTGGTCTGAAAGGCGATGCCGTCTATGACGCTGATGATATCGACAATTTTTTTTGATGATTCGTTAATGGAGGTCATGGTGTGCACCACTTCTTCCACCACCAGGCCGCCTTTTACGGCAAATTCGGACGCTGACTTGGCCAGCTGATTGGCGTTTTGCGCACTGTCCGCGTTTTCTTTTACGGTCGCGGTCAATTTTTCCATCGACGAGGCCGTTTCCTGCAGTGAATGGGCCTGTTGTTCGGTACGATGCGATAAATCGTTATTGCCGCTGGCAATGCCATTGGACGCCTCGGCGATCGTGGCGGTACTGGCGCGAACTTTGCCGACAATGTTGACCAGACTTTCGGTCATTTCCTTGAGCGCGGTCATCAGTTGTCCGGTTTCATCCTGCGCCCCGATCTGAATCTGGTCAGTCAGGTTGCCTGCGGCGACGCTCTTGGCGGTACGTACCGCAATTTCCAGTGGAATGGAGATGGAACGGATCAGCCAGATGCCGATTACGGCAGAAAAAATGATGCCCAGAATGATGCCGGTGATGCAGCTGTTTCTGACCATGCGGTAGATGAATTGCGAATCTTCAAATTCCTTTTTTGCCGTCCCCAGTTTCAATTGGTTCAGGGCGCTCGCCGCATCCTGTACCGCCGAGGCCAGAGGTGGAATGACCAGACGCACCAGACGGGCCGCTTCGGCCGAATTGCCGGCGCGAAGCGCAGCCAGGGCCGGCTTGAGTCCGTTAGCGACAAACTGCTGGCGTGAGTCGTTGAATTGGTCAGCGAGGCTTTTTTCATCGGCACTTTGCACATAGGTCGAAAAATTGTCCCATTCGGTATTAACCTCGCTGAGCTGGTTATCGACAGCCTCCAGATCATGAGCCATGCTGCCGGTTTCGGCGGTCAGCGACAGCGTCACCGCCAACTGGCTTTTGCTCATGATACGCATGATTTTGTCCAGATGTTCCATCGGCACCAGCCGGTTTTCATAATTGGTCTTTAGGGTGTCATTGGCAAAGCTGAGGCTGATGATCCCGATCAGGCCACCGATGATCAGCAGGAATGACAGGAACGCGATGACGAAAATTAACCGTGTTTTGATGGTGATATTACTGATCAAGTCCATGTGAATTCTCTTTGCGAGGGGTCTTATTGGTCAATGAGCAGCAGACGGGATCAGCATTTGATAAATTGCTATCGGAAGGCGGTGTCAGCGTGCACGCAACCCAGTTTATGCATAGAACGACTGATGTCAATTGAAAACCATGCCAATAACGCAGGACCTGTCCGTGTAACTACTTAGTTATTGATGAAAATCAACATCTGGCCGCCCACTGTGAGTGGGCCGGCAGGTGACAAAATGGCAAAAAGGGATGATGTCGATCAGTTGCCTGTGACCGCAATGCAATCGACCTCAACGCGCGCACCCAGAGCGAGTCCGCTGACGCCAAACGCGCTGCGTGCCGGGTAGTGGGCAGTAAAGTAACTTCGGTAGATCTCGTTAAACCGGGTCCATTCGGATATGTCCGCCAGCATCACGGTACACTTGACCAGATTGTCCAGGGTGTAGCCGTGCGCTTCCAGTACTGCCTTGATATTTTCCATGGTCTGTCGGCTCTCTCCGTCAATGCCGCCCGTCACCAGTTTCATGGTGCCCGGCACATTGCCCAGCTGGCCGGACAAATACAGCGTGTCATTCACTTTGACCACTTCAGTAAACGGCAGTGTTTTTGGGACGATTTTGCCTGAATTGAGATACTCGATGGTGGGGGGAGTTTGTGCCATAGTCAGTCCGGAAAAGATAATGCAGCAGGTTGCGATCAATCGTTTTGTCATGGGAATACGTCTCCGGAGAATTACCAGATCTGTTCAGCGGTCCGCAGAAAATTCAGGCCAAGGATTTTATCAATCCGGCGGCCGGAATGCCCGCGCCGGGCAAGCAGCTCAGCAAGATGGTGGAACTTGTTAACCCCGACCAGATCCGGCAGAAACTTGACGATATCGCCCCGCTCACCGGCAGCACCTATGCCCGTGGCGCGGCGCATTTCAACCTCTTTTTTCAGATTGTCCAGATAGGTCGCCATATCATCGATCTGTGGAACTGAACCGTCGGTACCGATGCCAACATGATCTTCGCCACAAATCTGGATTGCATGCTCCAGGTGCGCAATCAGGTCGGCCGCCATCGGTTGTCGGCCAATCGCGAGAAACGGCATGAAGTAAATGCCGACAAAGCCGCCTTTGTCGGCGACCTGCCTCAATTCATGGTCGGTCTTATTGCGCGGCAAATCGGTGACGGCGCGGCAACCGGTGTGCGAAATGACTATCGGTTCTGAGGAAGCCGAAATGGCATCCAGACAGGTTGTTTCGCCGCTGTGGCTTAAATCGACCAGCACGCGATGCTTGTTCAGTTCGTGCACCACTTCCCGACCAAAGTCGGTCAACCCTTTATTGTCCGCCACCATGGAGCCATCGCCAAGCTGATTGCGCCCGTTGTAGGTGAGTTGAATTACGCGCACGCCGAGGTTGGCAAACGTTTCAACCCGTTTGGCATCGCTGCCCATCATCGCGGCATTCTGGAAACCATAGATGACCCCGGTTTTACCCTGGGCATGTGCCTGCCGGATATCGCTGACCGAGTAAACTTTGCAGAGCGCATCTGGATGGCGCCGTATCAGGTTGTCCCACATGGCGATCTGCCGGATCGTAAATTCGTAAGGCTCCTGATCACCAAAGACATAGCCCAGCGTGTGATTGAATGCAGTCAGGCCGGATGCTCTGGCGTCGGCCAGTGCGCGTGCATCGATGCCCTGTTCCGGTCCGTCCTGCTCAGCCTCAGACAGGTTTTCATTGGTGATATCGCCGAGCGCATCAATGATTATTCTGCCGGGTCGGCGTGCAGTGACCGGCCGGGTCGATGTCTGGGTGGATGGCTTTAGCGCAGCAGTCGGGTTTGCCTCGGCTCCGGCGTGCAGGCTGCTCATGGCAAGTCCGGTGCCGGCACACATTTTGAGAAAGCGGCGTCGATGACCTGATCCTTCGCTGCTGCTGTGTTCTTCAGATTGGATTGTCATGGAAATTGTCCTTTTTATCCGATTAATCGCCCGCCGCGCACTCGCAGTCCGCGTTTGGCCAATCCAGGCGCCAGATTGCTTAACGCGGTCAGCGCTTCACCGCTGTGTGCATGACAGATGGCCACACCTAACGCGTCCGCTGCATCGGGACCCGGCAGACTCGGCAGTTTCAGTAACCGTTGCACCATTTCCTGCACCTGTTCCTTTTTCGCTTTGCCGTGCCCCACCACGCCCTGCTTGACCTGCAGTGCGGTATATTCGGCCACGAACAGATTGGCATTGACCAGGGCGCAGATGGCCGCACCGCGCGCCTGACCCAACAGCAAGGTAGATTGCGGATTCACGTTGACAAATACTTTTTCAACCGCTGCACAATCCGGGTGGTAGGTGGTGATAATTTCCTCCACCCCGGAAAAAATGGTCTTGAGCCGGTCCGGCAACGACGCATCGGCGGTCTTGATCGTGCCCGACGCCAGATACGCAATCTTCTGACCGTGTTTTTCAATCAGGCCAAAACCGGTGGTACGCAACCCGGGGTCAATGCCGAGAATAATCATTATTGGCCCGGGTCAGAACAGCGTTTAATGACGGAAATGACGAACACCGGTGAAGATCATGACCACGTTGCGTTCATCGGCCGCGTTGATGACCTCATCGTCGCGCATTGATCCGCCCGGCTGAATGATGCAGCGCGCACCGGCATCGATGATGACGTCAATACCGTCGCGGAACGGAAAAAAAGCATCCGATGCAACGACCGAATCTGCCAGGGAAAGACCGGCATTCTGCGCCTTGATGGACGCGATCCGGGCCGAATCAACCCGGCTCATCTGGCCTGCGCCGACACCCAGTGTCATGCCGTTGCCGCAGAAAACGATGGCGTTCGATTTTACGTATTTGGCAACGCGCCAGGCAAACTGCATGTCGGTCAGTTCGGTGGCAGTGGGTTGACGTTTGCTGACCACCCTGAATTCTGCCGCCTGGACATTTTTTGCATCCGGTGCCTGAACCAGCAGGCCACCGCCGACCCGTTTGTAATCGTACCGGTTCACCGCGTCCGTCGTGTTGCCCGGCGATATCCGCAGTACACGGACATTCTGTTTGGCGGCAAACACGGCCAGCGCTTCAGCGGTAAAGGATGGCGCAATCAGGACTTCCACAAATTGTCGGGCAACCATGTCGGCCGCTGCGCCATCCAGTTCGCAGTTAAACGCGATAATGCCCCCGAACGCCGAGGTTGGATCGGTCTGCCAGGCCTTGCTGTACGCCGCCAGCGGCGTCTCACCAATGGCGACACCACACGGGTTGGCATGTTTCACAATAACGCAGGTCGGCACCTGCGCGTTGAACGATTTGACGCATTCCCACGCGGCGTCGGCGTCGGCGATATTATTGTAGGACAGTTCTTTGCCCTGCAGTTGAACATAGTTGGCCAGGGCCCCTTCGGCCGGATGCAGATCGCGGTAAAACGAGGCGGTCTGGTGCGGATTTTCACCGTAGCGCATTTCCTGTACTTTCTCAAACGAGAAATTCAGCGTCTGCGGATAATCGCTACGGGTGGCGTGTGCCCTGTCTGTACCCAGACTGGTCAGGTAATTGGTAATGGCGCCGTCGTATTGTGCGGTATGCGCAAAAACTTTTTTGGCCAGCGTAAAACGGGTGTCATAGCTGACACTGCCCTGATGCGCTTTCATCTCGTCCAGCACGACCTGGTAGTCCACCGGGTCACAGATCACGACCACGTCTTTATGGTTCTTGGCCGACGAGCGCAGCATGGTCGGTCCGCCGATGTCGATATTTTCAATCGCGTCTTCCAGCGTGCAGTTGTCTTTTGCGACGGTCGCCTGGAACGGATACAGGTTCACCACCACCATATCGATGGTCGGTATGGCGTGCTGTTGCAGCGCCGCCATGTGGGCCGGGTGGTCGCGGCGCGCCAGAATGCCGCCGTGTACCTTGGGATGCAGGGTCTTAACCCGACCGTCCAGCATTTCCGGAAACCCGGTGTAATTTCCTACTTCGATCACCGGCAGGCCCTCGTCCGCCAGCAGTTTGGCGGTTCCGCCGGTGGACAGCAGTTGCACGCCCATGCCGACCAGTGTGCGCGCAAATTCAACCACGCCAGTTTTGTCGGAAACAGAAATTAATGCTTGTTTAATCATGATGGAGTAAAAAATTGGATGAAGAATGGGTGGTTCGGGTTAATACGATCGACTAGCGATTACAGCAAACCATGTTGCTGCAATTTCTTTCGTAATGTATTGCGATTGATCCCGAGCATGTCTGCTGCGTGCGACTGATTGCTGTCAGCGCGTGTCATCACCATTTCCAGCATCGGCTTTTCCACTGCCTGAACAACCATTTCATAAATATTGGATGCTTCCTGCTCACCCAGATCGCGGAAATATTTTTCCAGATTTTTTGCGACTGCTTCTTGAATATTGTCTTTGCTCATATTTTTTTTGTTTTAAAAATTTGTCCTGATCAGACCTGTTCCGGTCAATTTTCCCTGGTTGCTTCGTTGTTGTAATTCTGTTCGGTACGTTGTTGCCTCAGTTCATGCGGCTATTTTATCGGTCGTAAATTGTGGTGTCTCCCATTCCTCCCCTGAATGAATATCCGGACAGTACTGCAATCGTTCTGTCTGCTGTGAATCAAAAAAATCATGAACGGCCTGCAATTGCTGTTCACAGGACTCCATCTTGTTCATCTGCTGGCGAAACAGTTCACCGCCAACCAGATTATGCACATACCAGCCTATGTGTTTGCGCGCGGTCCGTACGCCGGTAAATTCACCGTAAAAAGCGTAATGGGCCAACAGGTGTTCTTCCATTAACTGGCGAACTTCGGCAACCAGAGGATTGGGCAGGTGAGATCCGGTAGCCAGATAATGGGCAATTTCCCGGAAAATCCAGGGTCTGCCCTGGGCAGCCCGACCTATCATGACCGCGTCGGCACCCGTCACTTTCAGGACATAAGCCGCTTTTTCCGGTGAGGTGATGTCACCGTTGGCAACGACGGGCAGGCCGACCGCCGCTTTGACGGCTGCAATCGTTGCATATTCGGCCTCACCCCGGTAGCCATCAGTGCGGGTGCGACCGTGCAGCGTCAGCATCGCGATCCCGGCAGATTCTGCCATTTTCGCTATAACCAGTGCATTTTTATTCTCCGGGCTCCAGCCGGTACGAAATTTAAGTGTGACCGGGACGTCGACCGCAGAAACCACCGCATCCAGAATCCGGCCCACCAGTTTTTCGTTCTGCAGTAAAGCTGAACCGCACCAGCTGTCGCAGACTTTTTTCGCCGGGCAGCCCATATTGATGTCA